>JBBQWV010000005.1:0-189436 GCA_038210275.1 Kapaibacterium sp. (SeqCode)
CTCGCGCAATGCCTCTAAAACCACTTTTGCTTTGAACTCTGAACTGAATTTTCTCCTGCTTCTTTTTTCCATGTTGACAAGTAGGTTGTGTGGTGTAACAATCCACCCTAAACACTTGTTCTAATTTTGGGGAGCATCATATAGGTCGGGTGAATGGTGCGCCACCGGGGGGTTCTACATTAGGGGGTGCTGTTCGAACTGGGTCTTTTGATGATAATGGAAACATTGTGATACCTGAAGGCTTTGAATCAGTATCTATGGATTCTTCAGCGAATACTTTAAGATGGAATGATAGTTATACAGCTGGAGATCAGTGGGGTATGGGCCTAGATACTGGGAATGAATATACTGTATACGGCGGTGTGTTCTTATCTATTTTAATAGGTGATCAAAGCATAAATTATTTTCCAGACCCAAGCGGAGATTCGAGAAGCCCGGCGCATCCAACTAATAATACAACTGTTAATTGCCCAGGGTTGGAAGGCTCTCAAGCAATTCTTTTGAAAACTTGGGATGTGACAAAATATGACATTCGTTTAACTTTACATTGCAAGTTAAAGTCAGAAGGGTTGCTCAAATGGCAATTACCTTTTTATAATAGTATCATGGATGCGTATAATAAACAAAAGAAAGATTACGATGCCGCCTATGCAAAAGCACTTGCTGATTTTAACGCAACAAAAGCGGTCAAGCACAATCGCAATCCATTCTTGAACCGAGAGACGGAAAGAATCGAACTAAAGCAAATGGCTATTTCTTATATCTCGTGTAAATTCTATGACGAGATGAATGCGATGAAGAACAAGGTCAAGCCTTGCGGATTTCCTCAGATGGATCTTGAAGAGGCCCAAAGAGAGGGACGTTGGGTCCAATTTTTCGAACAGGCATTTGAGTGGCCGCTCATGACGTACATTTTTTATCCATATTTCTGGGGCAGAAAATGTACGTGGGAAGATAAAATGAAAGAAGAGGCTGATGATTTCATTTTTGAAAAATTCTTGCAAGCAGGTTTTGCGAAGATGCAAGTTCCTGTTCGCCCTGGCTTTGAAGCACAAATTCAGTACTTCCTTGCGTTCGGCGAGATATGGCAGGGTAACGATACTCCTCCTTTACCCGGTGATCCATATTATGTATCAATGGCACAGGAGATCAAAGAAGAGAAGGGCAATTTCAATGCCGATAGGTTAGGCAGCATTGCTTTTACAAAGGATACGATTACTCCTAACGCCCCAAATGATATAATTACTTTAACTGATAGTACAGCTTACTACTACAATAATCAATTGAATGTAGATTCTGATATCGACAGAGAAATTTTTATAGATTGTAAGCCATATAGAATAATTTCTATAAAGGACAAAACTCCTGCAGGGCCGAACCACGATACGTGGTTAATACAAATAGATAAGGCGTACGAAGGAGATAATTTCAGTAATCTGAAATGGTCAACTGGATCGCTGTTCGTTGGCGCAGCATGGGAATACACCACACCAACACAGCTTGTATGGCTAAGAGGAAAAGTAAAGTGCTTGCCTTGTTTTCCATTACCAAAATGCGTAAACTAGACTATATATTTAATTTACTCGAAAAAAGAAAATGGGTGATTATTTAGATTATTCTAAGCAGGGCGATGGGTATAGTCCATATGTTAATCCTGATAAGGGTTATAATTATGCCCCTGCGGATAAAACTTATGTAAAGTCGCCTAATATTCCAATTCCAGAGGGAAATTACGCACGTGTTATTTCAGGATTTTTACCATCTGTAAATGGACTTCATTATCCTAACGATTGGCCACATGTTCCATATATGTTGCCAATCCTTACAATTTCCAACGTGACAATATACTTAGCGATTTCTGATGCACATAATGGAATGTGTGGGGGAATGGCCTACGCAGTAAGAGATTTATTTGAGGCTAAAATGCTTCCTCCCCCTCCAATCGACCCGCACAACCTCATTCCAGATAATAATTGGCCATATAATCATAATCCCAAGCCTTATTGTGAAGCTTTTCAATTTATATATTCAAGACTTGTAAGTAGTTTCGTTGATGCTTGGAAATATTATTCATGGATGGTGCCAGCAAAGCTCGATGGTGCAGTGATATTTCGTCATCCTTGTATTTCTTGGATGACAATAATGGAATCAATGCCAATTATTAAAGAAACCATCGACAATGGTCATCTCTGCCCTTTGGGTTTGATTTCTGTAAAATCTCTAGATCCGCGCGATATTGGAGGTAACCATCAAGTTCTTGCCTGGGGTTATAATATCAAAGGGTCAAAGACAATAATAAAGTTATATGATCCAAATTTTCCTGGGGTTGATAATATTACAATCACATTTGACTCAGCAAATGTGGGGCTTTTTACAGATGTGCCATTTAAATATTCTACAGGCACTCGCACAGTTTTCGGTTTTTTCCCGACAACTTACACTTTTGTAGACCCAAAACCGATATTCAAATTAACTTGAGGCATAGAGCTTTGTGAATATGCGAATTATATGATTCCTTATAAACGAGTCACGACCCACCAGCCCCGCATTTTTCCCAAACCTATCCCGTTTTTTTGGAGTTTTAGAGGCATGAGGGGAACATCCCTTCTGCCCTTTCGTAGGGATAGTATATTTTAATAGCTGTGGCATCATTATTTCGTCATCTTTTTAAGCCTGATCCTTATACGCAAACCGAGGACGACAAGCTCGTCCAGGAAGAACTGCGTGCCGGCGGAGCTGTGCCTGCGCACGTGGCGATTATCATGGATGGCAACGGACGATGGGCTGAGGAACGCGGCTTTCCGCGTGCGGCAGGGCATCAGGCAGGTATTGCAAGCGTGCGAGATGCAACACGCGCTGCGCGTGAACTTGGGATGACGCACTTAACGCTTTATGCCTTCAGCACCGAAAATTGGAAGCGTCCGCGCCGCGAAGTTGGAATGCTGATGCGCTTGCTTCGGAAAATGCTTCATGAAGAGCTTGCCGAAATGCGCGAGAACGGAGTCCGCCTGAATACCATCGGGCAGACGAATGCGCTTCCAAAAGAAGTACAGCATGATCTTTTCGATGCAATTGATAAGACGGCAGATAATACGAAATTGACGCTAACGCTTGCGCTTTCCTATTCCGGCAGATGGGATCTCGTCCGTGCTATGCAGCTATTAGCGCTTGATGTGCGCCGCGGCAAAGTATCGCCGGAAGATATTAATGATGACTTGCTTGCATCCTATCTCACCACTGCCGAGCTTCCTGATCCTGATCTTCTCATTCGAACTTCAGGTGAAGTGCGCCTCTCGAATTTTATGCTCTGGGAGCTTGCTTATAGTGAAATCTATGTGACAAAAACAAGTTGGCCCGACTTCCGCAGAGAGCACCTCTACGAAGCCATTCGCGAATATCAAAAACGCGAACGCCGATTCGGGATGACGGGCGCGCAGATCAAAAATCCGGAAGATGTACCGCAGAAACATTCATCATACGTTAAAGATATTGTTCGCGTCCTCACCAAAGGTACGATCTAAAAATAATTATTAATGAACCTACAATTTTCACAACGTCATTGCGAGGAGTATGCGAAGCATACGACGAAGCAATCTAAAATTCCGAAACGTGCAATCACTTTCAAGATTTTAGATTGCTTCGCTTCGTTCGCAGTGATGTTGTTAATGCTTTTTTGCATAACTACATTATCATTCGCTCAAGCTCCCGGTGGTGGTGAGGAATACACAGTTCTTGGTATCACCGTTGAAGGCAATGTTTCCGGAAATGCTGAGACGATCATCGGACAAAGTACGATCCGCAAAGGCGATAAGATCACGATTCCCTCAGATGAAATTCGCCGCGCTATCACGCGTCTTTGGCAGCAGAATATTTTTTCGGATGTGAATATCGAAGCGTCGAAAGTTATTCCACAGGATGGCGGAACGCTCGGAGTGTATTTGACGATCAAAGTTCAAGAATTTAAACATGCTGATTCCGTCATCATTGACGGAAATAGTCACATTGGCATAAGTGATATTCAAAAATCTTTTACGTTCTATAAAAACGATTTCGTGCGCCCGTGGGAATTAGCAAATATCAGACAGAAGATCAGGGCAGTGTATCTGAAAGAAGGATATCTGTACGCAGATATTACTACAGAGGTTAAGCCTGTCGGAGATGGATCGGATAAGGTCAGACTGTATATTCATATCAATGAAGCCACCGAAGTAACGATCAGACATATTGAGTTTCAGGGAAATTCGAAAGTATCCTCTGATGATCTCCGAGGTGCGATGGATGAGACGCACCAGAAAAAAGGCTTCTTCGGATTTCTACATAGCGGCACATTCGACGAGAAAAAATATGCTGAGGATAAACAGAAAATTATTATCTCCTACCGCACCAAAGGCTTTCGCGATGCTTCTATCTTAAGCGATTCGATCTGGCGGACAGATAAAGAAGACTTAAATATTCTTATCACCGTGTATGAAGGTCCGCAGTATTATCTTCGCAATATCGCCATCGTTGGGAATGAAGTTTTCTCTGAAGCGGAAGTCCGTACAAATCTTGGATTCAGAAAAGGTGATCTTTTTAATGCTGAAAGATTTGATCTGAATTTAAAAGGACCAACACCGGATTTTATCGATGTGGGTTCGCTCTATTACGATCGCGGATATATCGTTAATATCAGTCACGAAGAAACTATCGTCTATCAGGATCCGACAGGATCCGTGCCTGATTCACTTGACGTGACGATTCATATTGCAGAAGGTAAAAGAAATTTCCTGCGCAACATTGATATTGCCGGTAATACGAAAACAAAAGATTACGTTATTCGCCGCGAGCTTTACACTCGGCCCGGCGATCCGTTCAGCCGTTCGGCAATCATACGTTCATTACGTCAGATGGCACAGCTGAATTATTTTAATCAGGAAAAACTTGTGCCGGATGTCAGACCTGTTCCTGATGCAACACAATTTGATATTACCTATAACGTTGAAGAAAAATCAAGCGATACATTTAATGCTTCTATCGGTTACGGCGGATCTCTTGGCTTGACGGGTTCGGTTGGCGTATCATTTAATAATTTTGATATTGCTGATCCTCTGCATGGTGGCGCAGGGCAGATCGCAAGTGTCTCTGCGGAGTTTGGTCAGCAAAGTTATCGTACTCTCTCAATTAGTTTTACTGAACCGTGGCTTTTTCAAGAACCGACTTCGCTGGGATTTTCTGTGTTCAATCAGCAGAGTAATATTTATTACAGCATCGTTCGCACGGGCGCGACACTCTCTATTGGCAGACGCTTCAGAGTCCCGGATGATTTCTTCCGCGGCGATTGGACTTTGCTCGGACAGCATTCAGATATTACCAATGGCGGTGGAATCTACACACCTGGCAGACACGATGAAATTAGTTTGCAACAAGTGATCACGCGTAACTCAACTGATGATCCGCTTTTCCCGGGATCAGGATCGGATCTTTCTTTCTTGACAAAGATCGCCTATCTTCCTCTGAAATCTGTTACTCCAAATGAACCGGCAAATTATTATAAAGTCGGATTTACGCTAAAATTTTATACGACGATTGCGCAATTTAATGCGACCAATAAACTTGTGCTTGCAACGGTTGCCGATGTTGCACAGTTAGGCGGCATCAGCGGCTCTCCGTTTATTCCACCTCAGGAGCGTTTCACGATGGGAGGTTCGGGTCTTGCAACGGGTTTTTATACTGTCCCACTTCGAGGGTATAATGACGCTTCTATCGGCATCCAAACTGCTCCGGGCGCAACATATTCACAAGGTGGACTTTTCTATAACCGTTACGTGGCAGAGCTTCGCTTCCAGATATCCCGCGAACCAATTCCGATCTTCATCGAAGGATTTGCAGAAGCAGGAAATGTTTGGGCGACATTCTCCGACAGCGACCCATTCACCTTAAAACGTTCGGCAGGCGTTGGCGCCAGAGTGCAAGTCCCGGCAGTCGGACTTATCGGCATTGACGTAGGCTACGGCTTTGATGCGAACATCCCCTTCGGACCAGTCAGCGGCTGGCATACGCATTTCCAGTTTGGAAAATTCTTCTAAAAACTGAAGGTCATCAATATTATCCTTTTTCTTGAGACTCAGGTTTCTGGTTCATCGCTACGACCGTATTCGTCAGATCTCCAAGCATCTCGATTGAGCACGTCACTTCATCACCAATGCCGAGCCACCGATTGTCATACACTTTTGAGCCGTTGAGTTCGAGAAAGCAGCCGGTACCGACAGTGCCTGAACCGATGACATCACCGGGATAAAGCGTTACGCCATAGCTTACCCGCTCGATGATTTGCGCGAATGTCCATGACATATCTTTGAGATTTCCGCGAGAGACTTCTTCGTTACGGACTTTGCACGTCATCACGAGATCATATCGCTCGCCTTTCGGTCCGGGAATTCGGCGCGAAGCAAGTTCATCACGGGTGATTAGATATGGTCCTATCGCTGTTGCAAAATCTTTTCCTTTTGCAGGTCCAAGTGAAAGCTTCATCTCTTCCATCTGCAAATATCGTGCACTCCAATCATTCATGATCGTATAACCAAAAATATATTCATCAGCATCTTCGGCTTTTATATTTCTTCCTTCTTTGCCGATGACGATCGCGGCCTCGAGTTCAAAATCGAGCTTCTTTAAATGCTCAGGCATTACTTGCATATCGCCGGGACCAATGACGGCTTGATGATTGGTAAAATAAAAAACAGGAAATTCATCAAACTCTGTGATCATCTCTACTCCGCGATTTCTACGAGCAGCTTCAACATGCTGCCTGAATGCATATCCATCGCGCATAGAGGTTGGGCGTGGAACGGGGGCGAGAAGTTTTACTTCGCTAACAGGCCATGCTATTGCAAACCCGGTGTTTAGCTCTTCAAAAGTTCTTTTCATACACCAGTCATAAACATCTCGTGCAAGCTTCAAGGCAGTTTCTCCAAGCGCTAAAAATGTTAGAATATCGCTGGGCAATGTCGGACGTAATAATTGCTTCTCATCGCTGCGCATGACAAACTTCATTGACGCGGCTTCAGCATCAATGATATTTCCATTGATAAAGAAACCAAGTCTTCCGATCGGTGCAAGAGGATGATGAACATTTTTTTCAGTTGAGCGAAAGAAGGCTTCGCCCATTTTCATGATTATCGGTTTTGCAGAAGCCGGGTCTGGTTCTTGCGGAGTTGGTCCTTTATAGGTAACAAATTTCATAGTAGTCGGATATCTTTTCTAAAATACAAATTATGAATATAGTGTAACGATGAAAAGATAAAAAAAGAGGCACACAAAATGTGCACCTCTTTTATTTCACCTTAGATTCCAAGCTTATTTCGGAACAACTTTTGAGGTTTTCGTGGTCATGTCGAACTCCTTCAACACAATATCTTTGGGGACTTCGAATTTATCAGCAGAGATACTTGCATTGTCTTCAATGCTCGTTGTCGTCTGTTTCATTCTCATCGTGCCATTTCCCATATCCATTTTTAGTGCGGTGGCACCCCAGATCCAAACTTTGCCCGTCATACCCATTCCTTTAGACCCACCCTTCATTTCCATGACTTTGCATTCCTTGCCAGCAATCGTTTCGTTGCCAATCTGCGAGATGCCCATATCCTTCATCATCTGCTCGCCCATATTTTTAAAATCCATTCCGCCCATTCCTTGTGTCGGAATTTTCATTTGAGTACCGGTCTTTTTTTCGAGATCAATATCATAGATCATTCCGTTCTTCGTGATCTTCATCCTATGACTATTGATAGTAATTCCGCTCATTTTCATAGTACTCATAGATTCCTCCGCCTCCATTGCACCGAAGTCATCGAAATATTTTGTTGTTGTTGACTTCATTCCCATCGCTTCAGTCTCCCCATGAATAATACCCGACTTAATTGGGAATTTGGCAGCATTGACTGTTGAAGGTGTAGCTGATGTAGTCTTTACGGAATCAGTTGCCTTCTTCGTAGAATCCGCTCCGCCTGGGGCATCTGATTTTTTCCCACAGGATGAAAGAAGTATGCCGGTGAAGGCAAGAGAGAATACGAGTTGGTTAAATCTCATAGAAGTAAATAGAAAGTAATGAAAAAAGATGATCTGCTTCGGAAGGCCATTCCTGCCTGAAACAATTATCTCTGCGCGAATTCCTTGCTTGGACATGGAACTGAGTGTAAAAATAATACATTTTGACCGTGCACTTTTGATTTATACTAATTCAGATACATTTATATGAATCGATTTTTTATCTCATTTTTTATAGCATCGTCTCTTCTCTCCTGTTCCAAAATGGATGAGAAGCCATTACAGGGCAATGACACACTTCTCGTAAAGCCGATGAATGTTGATGCAGTGCAGCAAATTCAGCAGCCGCGCGATACTGTATCGGGATTGCTTGTAGATCAAGCGCGGTTTCGCACTCCTGAGCACGAGGCGCTACTTAATCGTTTCGAGGCATGGCAGGTTGTGAGTATCTTTCATGATTTCAAATCCATCCGCAAACCGGGTATTAAGCAAATCCAGATCGACTCCTTCGATAAAGCAAAGAAGATCACCACAGACGAATTAAAAGCGATCTTGGAAGAAGGCGATAAACTCGGCTGGAGTAAAAAATAAATATGAGATGTGAAATATGTACGATGAAAAGAGTAAGTCATTGCGAGCGTTAGCGAAGCAATCTAATATTTCAAAGTATTTCTCATCCTTCGGGTTTAGATTGCTTCGTCGGGCTAACGCCCTCCTCGCAATGACGTTGTGATTTCAGCTTTCATAGTTCGTATTCCCAATTTCATATTTTTAATGTCTAACCAGTCCCGTAGAGGTTCTATACTTATCCTTATTGCCGCGCTCTTCTGGAGCACGGGAGGTTTTTTTATTAAATCAGTTTCTCTTGATGCATTTGGGATTTCGTTGTGGAGGTCAAGTTTTGCCGCAATTACACTCTATTTATTTTACCGGCATAACTTCAAGAACAACAAAAATAATTTTGCGTCCGACTGGTACTCGCTTCGTACTCTTTCGACTGCGATTGTCTATGCAGCCCTGCTTATCCTCTTTGTCATGGCAACAAAACTTACGACGAGCGCGAATGCTATCTTTCTTCAATTCACCGCGCCGATCTATGTTCTGTTCTTTGAGCCGATCATTTCCAAAACAAAAATAAAACTTGCTGATATAATCGCAGTGCTTATCACCATTGCAGCGATGGGACTTTTCTTTGTTGGTAAATTTGATGTGTCTTCAGTGATGGGAAATATCCTTGCACTTATCAGCGGAGTCTGCTTTGCTGCTTATACCTTATTATTAAAGCATGAAAAAACCACTGAGGCAATGCGCTGGCAATCGGTGATCGTTGGACATTTGATCATCGTCATTATCATGTTAGTACTTGTCGGATCAGGAAATGCTTTGGCAATGCCACAAAATTCTGAGGAGATCGGAAAACTTATTTTTCTCGGAGTAATGCAGATCGGCGTGCCCTATGCACTATTCACAAAAGGGATTCACCATGTACGGGCGCTTGATGCATTGCTACTATCAATGCTCGAACCGGTGCTCAATCCTATCTGGGTATATTTCGGAGTACATGAAACGCCAAGTGAATACGCCATTATTGGCGGAGGCATTATCTTAATTGTCGTCATCATCCGAGCATTTCGCGAAGGACGAAAAACGATCATACCCCTCCCAATGCCCTGATAAGATAATACGTTGCGGCAGAAATTCCCGCCGCTGCAGGAATCGTTAAAAACCAAGCCCAAACAATTCGCGTCGCAACTCCCCAACGAACAGCCGATGGACGTTTCGTCGAACCAACTCCCACGATTGCTCCTGTGATCGTATGTGTTGTCGAAACCGGAATTCCTGCTGCTGCGGAGCCCAGCAATGTAACTGCTGCTGCTGTCTCAGCAGAAAATCCGCCGATCGGTTTTAAAGCTGTGATTCTCATTCCCATCGTCTTCACGATTCGCCAGCCCCCGGAAAGTGTACCAAGTGCAATAGCGGCATGTGCCATAAGAATAACCCACATCGGAATTTCAAATGTCGGAATTAATTTATTTGCAAAGAGAACTCCAGCGATAATTCCCATCGTCTTTTGCGCATCGTTCGTGCCATGACCGAGAGAATACGCTGCCGCAGAAAAAAGCTGCCCACGCCGAAACCACTTATCAACCGCGAACGGAGTGCTCTTCCGTGACGACCATGTAACGATCAGCATGATAATAAATCCGAGCACCATTCCGATTAGCGGAGAGAGTACAATAAAAATCAGCGTCTTCGTCCAACCGGAAGCGATGATCACGCTAAACCCTCCGGTCTTTGCAATAGCTGCTCCGGCATAACCGCCGATCAGTGCATGAGATGAACTGGTCGGAAGCCCCAGCCACCATGTAATTAAATCCCAAACGATCGCACCGGCAAGACCTGCCATAATGACATATGTTGTCACAACAGTAATATCCACCATTCCCGAACCGATCGTCTTTGCAACGCCTGTTCCGAAACCGAATGCCGCAACAAAATTAAAAAACGCCGCCCAAAGCACTGCCTGCCCCGGAGTCAGAACTCGCGTCGAGACTACAGTTGCTATGGAATTTGCCGCATCATGAAAACCATTGATGTAATCAAAGATGAGCGCAATGCCAATGACGATATAGACGAGTGTCATGTCCGAAGATTAGTTGGTGAGGATCTTATGCATATTTAATGACAACGCCTTCGATCACATTTGCAACGTGTTCGCATTTATCAATTGCCTCTTCGATATCACTGAGAATTTCTTTCAACTTAATCAGCTGGATCGGATCTTTTTGCTCACGGAAAAGACGAGCGATTGCATTATGATAAATATCGTCCCCTGCATTTTCGCATGTATTGATCTCCTCGCACAGTCTGTGAATTTCCTTCACATTTTTCATATTACCAAGAAGTGGAACGGCTTCGGCAAGATTTTTTACGGCTTTGCAAAGCATATCGGTCAAGTCGCGGAAATCATTCGGAAATACCGTGACTTCATAAAGCACTGTGCGCAACGCAACATCTTCCATCAGATCGAGAATATCATCGAGCATCGAAGCAAGCGCAAAAATATCTTCGCGGTCAATCGGTGTGATGAAGGTCTGCGAGACATCATTGAAAATATCATGCGTAATAATATCGCCGCGATGCTCGGCATCTTCGATCTTCGAGATCAGGATCTTCCGCTCGGCAGCAGAAGTGGCATCAAGCAAAAGCCGTAGATCCCCCGAAGCCGAAAGTATATTACCAACGTTCGCTGTAAAAAGTACAAAATATTTATTCTCCTTTGGAAGAAGATTGCGGATAAAATTTGCAAAACCCATAGCGTTATTATGGAAATGTTACGAAACTATTATGGCAAAATTAAGGAAGAATTACGCCACATCCACCAAATCCGTCAGAAAGTAGGTTTCTCCAGTGGGGCGGACTCTCAGTCCGTCCGTCTTTCCCATTGCCTGAACCAAAATTTATAGAATTAAATGGACTTTCTGGATTTTTCAGATCTGTATCATCCATGTGCCATTATCTTATTTTACTTTCACGAAACTCTCGGACTCATTACCAACTCTAACTAAATACACCCCACCTGAAAAACTCCGCGTATCAAGATGAATCTCATTCCCACCCTGCACCAAATTCTTCATGCCCGAAAATACTTTCACGCCAAGCGCATCGAAGACCTCGACATTCACATCCTGCTTCGATGCTGATCGCAGATCGAGGATAACTTCATCCTGCGCTGGATTAGGATGGATGCTCAGTTGCAATAGCACGCGGGTCATAAACTTTCTGACCAATGAATCACCACATATATTTAAATAATTAAAGTCTAATCCCGTCGCTTGCGGGGTTGCCACACATTCTCTGAAATTTGGATCGTTGCCGTTAAGCGTGATATTATTAAGAATCAGTGAAGTCTTTATATCTTTTGTCAGATATACTTCAAACGTTATATCAGCTATCGTGCTATCTGCTCCGGCAACTATCGAGGAGCCTGCGATTTGAAATATCTTCCCATCAACGCTTTTCGCCGAACTTGAATCCGGTAGATATAAAAGCAGATCGGTATTATAATTTATCGTAAGATCAATCGAAGTAAGACCTGATAATTCACTCTGTCGCCCTTTCAGTTTTGTTTTCCAAATGTAGGATGATGTGAGAGGTATTTTATCAGCATCAAGCCAGAGATGAACGGGATGGGGATAGATATATTCTCTGCTAAGCGTGATCGGAGTAAGCGTAGTATCGGAATTTGAAATAAAATTCAGCGTTGCAGTATTTATCACAGCGCCGCCGGTTGTATCAAGTAAAGTTCTTACCGTAATTGTTCTGCTCTCTCCTGATGGAATAATGATGGGCATCGCATCCGATACTCCAAACCCACGACCTAAAATACCTACATCAAAAATAGTATCTGCCGAACATCCATAATTTGTGAAGGTGATAACCGTATCACTATTTTGGCACGTCAGTTGCTTTCGGAAATCCAGAATGCCATTCGGAGCATCAGTGAGGATTCGTTTTTCTCTGATAACTGTTGCAGTGATTGGCACGGTTATTTTCGAGCTATCAGCAAGTGTAATAGTGATCGTCGCAGATTTATTTCCGATGGAAATCGGATTCAAAGAAACATTCAAGACGATAGAATCTCCCGTTGCAACCTCCGATATGCGAGAACCAATACCCAAAACACGAAAATCAAGATCGCCACTTACCGATATATTCCGAACAGGGAGCGAGTCACAGCCTTTGCCATACAACACTAAGCGCCGATTCGCACTATCACAGAGATGGATTGTGTCGAAGGTGGTGGTAGTTGATGAAAGAGAATAAGCTGATGCGCCGTGAAGTCCGAAACCGGTGAGGGTCAGGGTGGTGTCGAAATGGATGTCTCCAGTAGGCTGATACAAACTTAATTTTGCATTGACAGTGATCGTATTGCTCCCTCTGTTTGAAGCAATAAATCTAACAGGTACTGTTATGGAATCTCCAAATGAGATAAAAAGAGGTAAGCGAATCGGAAGAAGTTGATATGGACTTGGTAATGAAATCGAATCTAGTGTCATTGTCCTACAACTTAAATTAGTAAGATGGAGACTCCCATCCACACTATCGCAAATCTTTGATTTCAATAAATCACAATGTATAAACAGAGTTCGTGAATCGGGAATTACATTTGATGATACGTCGATTGTGTCATTTCCTATGCTCGTTTCAATAATAATCTTTCCTTGTTTTATTCCATTAGTATTTGGATGGAAATTGAGTAAAATTTTGCGAGCCAGTCCATTCGCAATAAGCATAGCCGGACCTATTCCGCTTAGCGAGAAATCATATTTCGTTACCGAGTCACATTCAAATCGAACATTAATAACATTGATCCCGTAGCAACTTGGATTTGAAAGAAGGATAGTATCCCTTCCACCGGCAAGACATAGCGGAAGTGGTTCAAAGATAATCGGAGTATTCTTTTCCACAATTAGTTTTGCTGTATCGGGAAGCGCGATCCCTGAAAAAGTAATTGTGTCGTTGCCAATACTCGTGATAATAATGAGCTTTCCATTTTTTACTCCTGGCAGAAGAGGGTGATAGAGGAGAAGTATTTTTGATGGAGACGTTCTGATATCAAGTGAATAGGGAAGTTTTACAGATAGTGAAAAATCATTCGTAGAAAGAGAATCGGTTTCCAAAAAGACCTTCAGTATCTGCAAAGCCGAACAACTTCCATTTGACAGATCAATAGTATCAATTTTTCCTGCGAGACATATAGCCTTAGTACCGAAATTAATAACTTTATCATTGGTAGATCGAAAATCTTTTGACTCAAGCTGAAGCAGGGGATCCGGTGGGGATGTTAGTTGGAAAACAAAAGAAAGACTTGTATCAAAAGTAAATGCTTCGTCATTCGTGAAATGCTCATTTAGGACAACCCTCCTTAAGCCGGAAATTTTGGGTGTCATCGAAAAAGTAAATGAATCTGCAATACCACTACAGCCTGAGTGATGGCTAATCGAAACTCCATACTCAGTACTGTCTAATCCTGTTACCCCAAAACTCTCCAAATGCATTGAACTACATGAGGTGTTGTGCAAGGAATATTTTATCTTAAATGTGTCGCACACTGTCCCGGCAGAGCTATCAGAGATTGAAGAAGGGTCTTTCTGTAGAAAAAATTTTGGCGACAAATCTGCCGCTGATAACGAACCATCTCCCCCATTTGTCGTTTTCCATAATACCCCATGAATATCCTCTGCATATACAACCGCGCCATTACCTACAACTGAAAGATTATGAAAATCTTGATCGTCAAGTTCCGTGAAATCAGGACCTAGAACGTGTTTCCAAGTAAGTCCTCGGTCAGTAGACCTACGAAGACCTGTCGGCGGTAGACCAGCATCGCTGACATAAATTGCACAATTTGTACCTGCAATCCATGCTCCTATCTCAGGTACCATCAGATATGTTTGCCATGAGGTTCCGAAATCACTTGTGTGGATAATTGGGTAGTAATCTATATTCGAACCGGTTGGGAGATATGTTGCAAGAATATCATTACAATGTGGAAAACAGAAAAAACCCATAGCGGGCGGAGAGAAAACATTCGAGTTCCAATGCGCTCCAATATCCTTTGAATACCATAAACGAAATACCCCGGTGGGATCGTCAAATCCTGCGAGGACTACACTGTCTTTATTTCCAAAAAGATACGGTTGCATCTGTAATAAAGATCCAACTTTATCTGAACCTATTATGATAGTAGTCCAAATCTGCTTTCCAATAGGTGTTGAAACTAATTGTACATCGGGTCCGCTTTTCCGAATCGCAAAAACAGTACCATTGGAAGCATAGACAGAATAAAAGAAAGAGTTTACCGGATGAATATTTTTCCAGGTACTTCCGGTATCTGTTGTTTCATAAAGTCCGGTTGAACTCGCTAAAAAACCATGGGAAGTATTGATAAAATATATTTGATTACAAAGGATCGTGTTTGTACTTGCTGACCAACTACTACCCCCATCGGTTGTACGATATACCGGAAAAAAATTTGGTGCGAAAATGAATCCTATATTCTCGCTGATAAAATAGGGAGTTATTTTTTTTCCCGGTAACGGTTGTTTAACTTGAATCCAATTTGGTTGGGCTATTACAGAATTGGAGACGCAAAAATAAATTGCTAAAACAGCAATTGCTTGCAGAAAAAACACTTCACAACTCCCCCTGGCTCTCAAAAGGGTTTATTTTTTATAGAATTACATCTACGGATCATGCTCCATCAGAATAATTAGTGAAGACACGGTATATTATAAAGACAACTGAGACCCCGAAAGGTTACAGATTATTTTTTGAAAATCTTCCATCCTTCGATTCTGCTCAAATAAAGGCAATATCCTCACTCAAAAAACTCTCGGTGCAGTTGCTTCAGGGCGCTGGCAGATGTTTGCTCATCTATTAAGACGACTAAACTACTTTCGACGGGAAGCAATGCGCGGACGGAAAAGCGACGGAGCGAGCGCAGCAGGCGTTCACGGATGGCGGATAGATCCTGCGCTGCATCGCGTGTACGAATAAGCAACGATAGCGCGGCAAGCGGACGCTCTTCCTGAATTTCGAATCCTGCATCTTTGAGCGCACGCAAAATAGCGCGGCGTTCATCACGGCGAAAGCAGATCGTGATCTCCGTATCCGATGCCCAATAATAAAATGCACGGTTCAGCGCAAAAGATGGGATACCTTCAGTTTGTTTAAGGAGCCATTCTTTTTGGCGATCGGCTTTGCGTTTGGATTTTAAATTCTGTGATTTCCGAACATAGATCGTTGCAATATTTTGCTCCAGCGCAAGAGCAATAGGCTTCGGCGAGCGAACAGGATTGCCGGTCGTGCGTGAGATCGTTGTGCCGCGCAATGGTTTTATTGCAGGCGCAGTAACGCGAAGCGTTGTATGATCGTCAGAGTTTTGCTCAAGCAAGGGACGCGCAACATTTTGAAAGAGCGCTCGCACTCCGCGTCTGCCCATTTCATCGGCTTCTTCGAAACTCAGATGTCGGATGGGTTTTGCTTTTGGAACAAGTTCGGGATCAGCAGTGAAAATTCCGGGCACCGATTTCCAGATCACTACTTCTTTTGCACGAAGCGCTTTACCGATCAGCGTTGCCGAGAGATCAGAGCTTTCCGAACCCATCGTCGTCGTCTCGCCTTCAAGCGTGCCGCCGATAAATCCTTGCGTCAGGATAACTTTACCTTCAAGCAATATCGGCAAAATTTTCTCCGGTACTTTTTCTGCAATAGCATGAGTATCGGGGATCGCTGAATTAAAATTTGCATTCGTGATTACCATCTTCCGTGCATCGCATACTTCAACACGCAAACCCGATTCGGCAAGTGCAGCAGCGATTAGAATGGTAGCAAATTGTTCGCCTTTAGCAAGAAATTGATCGAGTGTGCGCGGCGAAAGCTCCCGCGTGATCGTCACACCTTCGACAAGACTTGCAACTTCTTTTGCGATCGCATGAAATTTATTGATAGTGCGTTCAAAAACGCGATCGGATAAGTCAAGCGATTGAGCAAGCTGCGTATGCCGTTCGATCAGGCGCTCCAAGGTACCACCTGCGAAAAGGCTTCTGCCTGCTTCAGCATCTTCGGCAATGGAGCGAAGCCGGCGCGTCGAATGTCCGATCGCAGATATAACGACGACGACTCCCGGCGTTATACCGCCTGAAGATTTTTTGCGTTTAAGTTTGCGAAGTTCATCGGCATGAGCGGTCTTAATAAGATCGCACATCCGTTCAAGTCCCCTCGCTGTCCGAGTCGTTGCTCCGCCGAATTTATAAACCAGCATGATAGAATAATTTACGAACCATGATAAAAAGATGGAGCGGCAATTAGTTCGCTGGTGTTAGAGAAAAGTAGTTTTATAAAGTCATCACAATGTCATTTTGAAGGAGACGTTGCCGGAGAGAGAAATCTATTTAATATGAATTAGATCGCTACTCCCCAGAAATATATGGTAATTATTTTTATTAATAGATTTCTCTCTCCGTCTCGCTTTCGCTACGCTTCAGCGAGACTCCGTTCGAAATGACATGCTTTGAATTTCTGTTGCTCCTTTTATGTGGAACATCCAAACATATGCTGAACTCCCTTCAACGCAAAGTCTTGCGTATGACTTGCTATCCAAAGGCGAAGTGCGCCATGGCGATGTTTTTGTTGCTTTGCATCAGACAGGCGGCAGAGGCAGATACGAAGACCGCACCTGGCATGATGAGCCGGGTTCGAATCTGCTGATGAGTATTGTGCTGACCGACACTCCACAACATTTGCAGGATAAGATGCAATTTGTTGCAGCGCTCAGCGCACTTGCTACGATCAGAACTTTGCTTTCTCAAGAGATTCGCGATTTCGCTCCGGAGCGAGTTCAATTAAAGTGGACGAATGATATTCTCGTTGACGGAAAAAAAATATCCGGTGTATTGAGCGAAGCCATTTGGAGTGGCGCATCATTCAAAGGTGTTGTGCTTGGAATTGGAATGAATATCAATCAGGAATATTTTTCTGATGATATTTCCAAACGAGCTATCGGATTAAAAAATGTGCTGCAGTATTCCATTCAGCTTGAGCGTGCACGAGATCTTCTTCTTGGAACATTACAATATGCATTCAGTCATTATTCCTCATCTGCAATGCTGATGGATGATCTTCGCACTGAACTTGAATGGATGCGCAGCATTAAAAACTTTTCGCTAATTGAGCCTGATGGCACGAAAGCCCAAGGATTGCGTTACGATGGCATCAGTAATGATGGCGCATTGCGCGTTATCACTTCCGATGGCGGAGTGAAAATGTATCAGAATGCTACAGTGAATATCTCATGATGTTTCTTGCTGTTGATATCGGTAATACGGGTACGAAGTTCGGACTTTTTAAGAAAGACGAGCCATTCGAGATGACGTTCCGTTTTCCAACGGCTTCGATCACCGCACATCGGAATATCAAAGACGATCTCCTCCCAAAACTTTCTGCGCTTGGTACATTGTCTTTTGTTGCGATAGCTTCTGTTGTTCCCGAAGCTACGCAATCACTAAGTGCAATTTTACAAAAAGCACATCCTGAAGCAAAGATCACTGTTTTACAAAACAATGAAATTCCTGTTGTCAATAAATACCAACATCCAAATGAAGTTGGTATCGACAGACTTCTCGCATCCTTCGCCGCTTATACGAAATGGGGGGTGGTCGCAGAAAAACCAATTATTGTTATCAGTTTCGGAACAGCAACAACGATAGATTGCGTAAATACGCACGGCGAATATATTGGCGGCATCATAGCGCTCGGAGTTGAATCAAGTGCAAAACATCTTTCAACTATCGCAGCGCAGCTTCCAAAGATCGAGCTGAATTTTCCGGAGCATGTCTTGGGACGATCAACGATCGAATCAATGCAATCCGGAATTCTCTTCGGAGCTGTTGCAATGATCGAAGGGCTTGTTGCAAAATTGAAACAAGAAGTTTTTCCTGATCAGGAAATAATTGTCGTTGCAACAGGCGGACTTTCGAAACTCTTTGAAGGAAGAATCCCTATCATTGATCACTTCGCACCACATCTTGTATTAGAAGGCATTGCCATCACTACTTCAGTGTTGTAAGTAACTCTTGTAAAAATTTCTATGACAGAACTCGAACGCTCATTAATCATTCAGGCACTTGACGAAGATACCGGTCGCGGCGATCCGACGACGGCTGCAACAATTGATCCTTCCATTTTAGGAAAAGCATTTTTCCTTGCAAAAGCTGACGGCATTCTTGCCGGAATGGATATTGCTGGCGAAGTATTTTCTCTTTACGCTGCGAAATCAGATCGAGCGAAAGATGTTCATTTCGAAAAAAAGATTGCTGATGGAAAGAACATTTCCCATGGTAATCATCTTGCCGAGATCACTGCGCCACTTGATATTCTCTTGACTGCCGAACGTGTATCGTTGAATCTCTTGCAGCGTATGAGCGGCATTGCCACACTGACAAGTGAATATGTAAAAGCTGTGCAAGGCACAAAGGCAAAAATTATTGACACCCGAAAAACTGCTCCGCTGCTTCGTCCGTTCGATCGCTATGGCGTTGTGTGCGGCGGTGGAAAGAATAATCGTTATTCGCTTGCTGAAATGATCCTCGTCAAAGATAATCATATTGCAGCCAACGGAATGGATATTCGCCAAGTCCTCGACAAGCTAAAAAAATATTTCGAGGACGACGCTCATCCTCTCATCCCAGTTGAACTCGAAGTAACTTCTCTTGAGCAATTCCGGATCGTTTTAGATCACGGGAAAAATATCGTGAACCGCGTCATGTTCGATAATTTTGAATTAGAAAAATTACGCGAAGCAGTTGTGATGAATTCCTTTGCCTTCGAAACTGAAGCATCAGGCGGCGTCAATCTGAAAACTGTTCGAAGCATTGCCGAAACAGGAGTTGATTATATTTCAGTGGGTGCGTTGACGCATTCCGTAACAGGATTGGATATTTCGCTGGAGATGGAATAAATTAACTAGCCTCTTCCAAATCTTCCTGCAACGCATCAAAAAGCTGATAGCTGAAGATCGGGACGATGCCGAGTTCTTCAATGACTAAACCTGCTGCGCGGTTTGCCATTGTTGCTGCTTCGCGGACTGTTGCGCCACAGGCTTTTGCAACGGCAAGCGTGGCGATAACCGTATCACCTGCGCCGGAAACATCGGCTACTTCACGTGCTCGTGTTGGAATCGAGTATGGAGTTTTTTCACCGCGCTCAAAAATCAGCATTCCTTTTTCGCTCAGTGTCAGGAGAATATTTTCCGCTCCAAGCATTTCCAAAAGTTTAAATCCTGCTGCTTGAATTTGCTCATCGGATGAGAGCGGCATTCCGAGCGCATCTTCCATTTCTTTGCGGTTCGGTTTGAAAACAGTAGGGTGTTTGTACTCGAAAAAATTATCGTGTTTCGGATCAACGAAGATCGGAATATGTTTGCTCGTCGCAAGCGACGTGATTCTTCTGATCAGCTTCGCAGAGAGAACACCTTTATTATAATCCTCAAAAATAATTGCATCAAGTTCGCTGATCTCCGATTCAACTAATCCAAATATCTTCTCTTCAACCTCAGGTGAAATGCTATGCTTCTTTTCATGGTCAACACGAAGCATTTGCTGCGAACCGGCGATCACACGAGTCTTAATTGTCGTCGGACGGTCAGGATCGGTGATGATGCCTTTGCTCGGCAAACCGATCTCCTCCAATAAATGTCGAACTCGTCTGCCCTTCGAATCATCGCCGACAACTCCGATAAGCAGCGCAGTTGCTGAAAGCGTATGGATATTATGCCCAACATTCGCCGCACCGCCTAAGCGAAGTTCATCGCGAGTAATATCTAAAATAGGAACCGGAGCCTCCGGCGAAAACCGAGAGACTGTTCCGAAAAGATATCGGTCAAGCATAATATCGCCGATAACGGCAATACGCGCCTTAGAAAAAGCGACTTGAAACGATTCGAGTTGTATCTGCGATAATTGAGCCATTTCCTTATTTTACTAATTCAACAACAGGGTACTGCTTGCCATTCCTAATGAGGACTATCTAAACCTAAAAATCGGCTGAAGCCCCTGTAAGTCCTTTATAAATCAATACTACAACATTTCGCGCGAACAAGATTCTCCTTTAAAATAGTAGAGCCGGCTTTAGCCGGCTCTGAGCAATCCTGAATGTGGGTTTGATTCTCACCATGCAAATATACGACATAAAAAGTTGTTTGTCAAGGTGCCTATTGAAGTTTTTTGAAAAGATAATATTGTGAGCACCTATCCCGATTTTAAGGAACTCATAATTGCCATAAGTCCACGTTTTGGGACAGGCATAACAAATTCTTCGTATTTTCGTACAGAAGAACAAATATGACTCTACCTGTTAAAATAAATCCATGTCCAATCACTGAGGCAGTTATTGAATTGAGGTTTGAACCCTCAGTGGAAAGGGATGCTGTTTTCGGAATTCTCTACCAAAAACTCAAGGGTACTTACTCAGATTCTGTAGAAAAAACTGCAATCCTCCAACTCCCGCAACAGTTAAGGGATAGTGATCCAGACTTAATTTATCAACCATACTATAGACTCAAGAGAGAAAATTTTATTACTCAAATAGGACCGAACGTTGTCTCCGTGAGTGCAACAGGTGAATACCCAGGTTGGCAAACACTCAAGGATGAATTCGTTAGAGTATTTGGTTTTGTTAAGGCTTCAGACGTTGCCTCATCTTATTCCCGTTTTGCATTACGTTATATCAATAATATCAAAGGAGACGTCACCGACAAGATGAAGTGGGTTATTTCCCTTGGAGGAAAGGATCTTACAAAACTTCCGTTGAGTATGACTTCAGTTATTACTGACGGACAAGTCTCCTCGACTTTCAGATTCAGGAATGATATGAAAGATAAGGCAGGTGATAGGCTTTCTGTAATCGATATAGATTCGGTGTTGAATGCACCGGTATTGGATTTTGAGGAGAGAATTGATGAATATCTAGATATAGTTCACCTTTCTGAGAAGGAAATATTTTTTTCTTCATTGACTGAGGAGTACATTCATTCACTTAACCCGGAATATGTCGTATAGTCCGCAACAGACAGATCAAGAAATCGACAGTCTCAGAACACATTGTGCAACTGTGGTCGAAAGCTATTCTGATTTGGCCTTTGGGAGACGAAACCCTTTGCTTGCTCAATTTCCTATTTATCGTGATTCTACAAGTCAGATTTATTTGGATCCTGATAATCAGATGTATAGAGGCTTTGGAATGACGGTAAGTCCAGTAGGAAATACGCTTCTCAATGCAAAAAGAACTTTACTGAGTATAGAAACTCAATCTGTATTGGGTGATATAGGCCTTAGGAGATACGCTAATTTTAGGAAGAACAAAGTGGGGTGGTATTTTGGTAAGGGGGAGCCGCTTAATCAGCAATCAGTCGAGTTACTGAATAGGTTTGCAGTGCATTTCGGAGCATTATCTGTTCGACCAAGTTTGTTTTTGAGCGAACATGGTTTTCTCGCACTCGGATGGGAAAATTCCATTGCTGGTTATATAGAGCTCGAGTTTACGAACGACGAGATTAGATATTCTTTCGAGGCGATAAAGCGTGAAGGATCTGATACTTTTGAAGAATTTATTAAAGAATTTGAGGAGATCCTTAAGAGCAAATAGAAGGCTACAATAACGCATGAAGGGAGATGAATGTAAGGATAAAGAGATTGTCGTACGTGGAATTCTCGAAGAGCATTATGAAAAAGAAGCGGACCGCTTTTACTCAACCTTGTTTAAAGGACCAAAAACTTCTTTGTGTCGCGAAGGTGTCTGCTCCAAAAATGAGATAATTCATGGATTCATTTCGCAAATTCATAATCCTCTGAAGAATCATATGCTCATTGGGCTTGGCATAGCCAAAGTTGGATTATTGAAGAAGATTTGTATTGAGTATACGCACAATCCGACTACAATTTCCATCATAGAAGATCCACTCGACGGATCCAACCCAGATGAAATAGCAAACCCATCCCACGCATTACTTATAAATAAGCTTTCACCCGGCCTCGCAAAAGAAATACCTAAAAATATTACTATCGAATGGATTGATGTTGAATCATTTATTTCCAACGATAAGGAAAGCAACAAGGGTTGTATGGGTTGGCTCTTTGTTTAATCACGATTTTGCTTAAGCTTTGAATATTGGATTGCGGAAGCGTTAACAAACATTCTAAGTTCTATTGATATTCCTTCCAGTCACAAATTTTTGCCCTTCTCCTAATTTCCTCATCTCACATAGAATCAAGAACTTAGCCTAAAACAGCTATTTCAGGCTATCGGGAAGTATTTGGCGGAAAGTGCTGTTTTATAGCCTTTTGTGAAGCTCCATTTTTACGGATACGCATGAACGAGTACGCAGTCGCACTTGAAGCAAAACTGAGATCGAAAACGGCGAAGATCGGCATCGTCGGCTTAGGCTATGTAGGCTTGCCGCTTGGCGTGGAGTTTGCGCTGAAAGGATTTCAGACGGTCGGAATTGATCTCGATAATCGAAAATCTGATTCACTGATAGCCGGTAAAAATTATATTCAGGATATCCAAGATGATGTTGTTGCGGCTGTCATTAAGAGCGGGATGTTTCGCGCGCAATCCGATTATACAGGATCGGGCGATCTTGATGTCATCTATATATGCGTCCCGACCCCCTTTACTGATAATAAAGAACCCGATATTTCTTTTATCCGCAGCGCAGCCGAATCGATTGCAAAAAATCTTCGCGCTGGTCAGCTTATTATCCTGAAATCGACAACCTATCCGAACACCACGGAAGGACTTGTTCAGCCGATCTTAGAAGCAACAGGAAAGAAAGTCGGCAAGGATATTTTTCTAGCGTTCAGCCCCGAGCGTATTGATCCGGGCAATCAGAAATTTAATACGGCAAATACACCCATCGTTGTCGGCGGCGTTTCTGCAGATTGCACAAAGCTTGCCGTGCTGACCAATGAGCAGGTGATCGCAAAAGTTATTCCAGTCAGCAGTCCGAAAGTTGCAGAGATGGAAAAGCTGTTGGAAAATATTTTCCGCTCCGTGAATATCGCCCTCGTCAATGAACTTGCAAAGCTCTGCGACAGAATGGGCGGCATTAATATGTGGGAAGTCGTTGAAGCTGCGGCAACAAAACCCTTCGGCTTTATGCCGTTCTACCCCGGACCGGGTATCGGCGGGCATTGCATCCTTATTGATCCGTTCTATTTATCATGGCTTGCACGTGCCCATGATTTCGAGACGAATTTTATCACGCTTGCGGCAGAGACGAATGAATCCATGCCGTTCTATGTGCGCGATATGGTGATCCATGAAGTTGCGCATCTGCCGAAAAGCATTACGGATGTTCGTGTGCTGGTGCTCGGTGTTGCATTTAAACGCGATGTTGATGATACGCGCCATTCACCGGCGCTGAAAGTCGTTGAGCTTCTTGTGAAAGACGGATTAGATCATATTGCATATAACGATCCGTTCGTGCCGAAGCTTGCAATCGCTGGGAAAAACCTCACATCGGTTGTGTTATCAGAGAAAGAGCTGAAAGCCACTGATATTGTTATTATTACGACCGATCATTCGCAATATGATTATAATTTTATCGTGAAGAATGCAGCCGTTGTTATTGATACGCGCAATGCAACGAAGAAGATCACTGATGAAACTCTGCGGAAAAAGATCGTACTCTTAGGCGCAGGTGAAAATAAGTAAGATATTTAATTGACAAAGAAAAAGATCATTCTCGTTGTCGGCGCCAGACCGAACTTCATGAAGGTTGCTCCGGTGCTTCGGGCAATTCGTGAAAAGGCTTCGGATAGATTCGATACAATGCTCGTCCATACAGGTCAGCATTACGATGCGAATATGTCTGATATATTTTTTGCCGACTTAGATATGCCGCAGCCCGATAGATTCTTGGGAGTCGGCAGCGGAAGTCATGCAGAGCAGACGGCACGGGTGATGATAGAAATGGAAAAACTCTTTGCTGAAGAGAAGCCCGATCTTGTCATGGTAGCAGGCGATGTGAATTCCACTCTTGCAACAGCGATCGTTGCAGCGAAAGCAGGAATACCGCTTGCGCATATCGAATCGGGCTTGCGCTCATTCGACCGCGGAATGCCGGAAGAAATTAATCGCATCGTTGCCGATGAATTTTCTGATCTTTGTTTTGTAACAGAGTCAAGCGGCATTACAAATCTACGTCATGAAGGAATAGCGGAAGATCGTATATGCTATGTTGGGAATACGATGATCGATTCGGTCGTTGCAAATAGAGAACGAGCGAAGACAGTATTTCCTGAGCTTGCGAAGAAATTCGGAATCGAAGCAAAGAAATATGCACTGGTGACATTGCACAGACCGAGCAATGTGGATGACCAAGCTAATTTGACACTGCTTGTCGGATTATTCGAGAAGATGCAAAGCTTCGCACCGAAAATTATTTTTCCTGTGCATCCGCGTACACGAAAAAAGTTGGATGAATTTTTTCTTACTGACAGAGTAAAAGCGATCACTGCATTAGAACTGATTGATCCAGTCGGCTATCTTTCTTTTCTTGCATTGCAGGATAATGCGGCAGTTGTTTTGACCGATTCAGGCGGTATTCAGGAAGAGACAACAGCGCTTGGTGTGCCATGTATCACGCTTCGTGAGAATACTGAAAGACCTGTCACCATCGAAGAAGGCACGAATGAAATGACGGGGCTTGATACCATAAAAATTCTTGGGCTTGCTGAAAGTGCTTTTGATAAGAAATGGAAGAAGGCATCGATCCCCGAACTTTGGGATGGCAAAGCAAGCGAACGCATTCTCGAAAAATTAAAACTATTTTTAGCATAACGATTCAATGATCTCACGGCTTCACAAATCTCTTTCACAACTGCTCACGGCGTTCGTGCTTATCTGTCTTTATAGTGCAGCAAGTGCGCAGCTTACAGCACCATCTTCTTCGTCTTCGACTATAGGACTGCCGCCGGCATCTGCTATGCCTGAGAAAACATCCGCGACTATAGCGCCGGAGGCGATGATCTTTGACGGAGCAGTAAATCCGCATGATTATCGGATGGGACCCGGAGATATTCTGCAATATAGCTCATGGACGAGTAACGATGTCAGGATGCTGATGGTCTCTGCGGATCAGCTTCTTGTTATTCCACGCATTGGTGAGTTTTCTGTTAAAGGCAAAACACTTGAGCAAATAAAAGATGAAGTACGTGCGCACGTAATGACATTGTTTAAAAAATCTAAAGCTGCTGTAGATTCATCGCAAAATCTTTTTACACTTTCACTCACACAGCCTCGAAGAGTTTTTGTTACGGTGTCGGGTGAAGTAACAACCCCGGGAGTTTATACCTATACCGGCGGGACGCGTGCTGTTATCGCTATCAACGTAGCAAATCGACCGACTCAGCATTCAGCCGTGATTGGCGATGAAGCCTTTCAGAAAGAGCAGGAAAAGCACAAGCGCGAACAGGATAGGCTCCGCCCCTATCTCGGCCAAGGAAATGAAATGACGGCAAGTCAGCGAAATATTATTGTTACCCATAGCGATGGCACATCTGACCGCATTGATATTCCGCGTTTCAATGCAACGCGTGATTCGCGCTTTTGTCCGTTGCTTCGAGAAGGCGATGAGATCTATGTTCCGTTCAAGAGAATGCTTGGCGGACAGATCGGAGTGTATGGCGCTGTCAACTCTCCACAGGATTTTGAATTTATAGAAGGCGATTCGCTCTGGGGAATGATCATGGCATCGTTCGGACCGACTCCGACAGCTGATATTTCGCGTATCGAACTTACAAGTATGTCGGCAAATGGAGATAGCTACACTACACAACTCATTGATGGCGCTGCGATAAAATCGGGACTCGCACCGGATAAAAAATTACAAGCCGGAGACCGAATTTTTATTCGCGACAATCCTGACCTTCGCGAACTTTCAAGAGTGATAATTAAAGGAGAAGTTTTGCATCCGGGAGTATATCCTATATTACGAACAAATACAAAATTATCCGATATTATTAAGCAAGCCGGAGGGTTTACTCCGTATGCTTTCCTCGCCGGCGGAACAGTGACGAGAGCAAAACTCGATATTGATAATAAAGATATTACCACAGAAGATGAGGCAAAGCTCATTAGCAGACTTGCAAATCTTGACGTCGAAGATACCGCAAATTTCCGTGCAATGACCGAAGTACGCCAAGGGTATGTCGCAACTGATATGCAAAGGCTTTTCGAGAAAAATGATGCATCGGCAGATGTTACTCTGCGCGACGGAGATGTGATCTCTGTTCCTCCGACTCCGAACACTGTGTATGTTTGGGGATATGTCGGAAGCGTAGGATATATACCGTATCGCCAAGGTGCCACTGCGAATGAATATATTGCTGCAGCTGGCGGCTATGCTGAAGGAGCCGTAAAAGCAAAAACCCGAGTAATGAAAGCCCGTACCAGACGTTATGTAAAACCTGAAGAGACAACTATTGAGCCGGGCGATGAGATCGTTGTCCAAAGGGAAAAGATGTATCCGGATGATTATTCACTACGGATTACGCAGACAGAAGTCTCAATCGTAGCGGCAATCGTTGGTACTTTGTTAACAGCCATCACCTTATACCTCCTGATCAAAAAACCATGATAGTACGCATACATTGCGTTATTTTACTTTTTGTGGGATTGGCAATCCTTGGCAGCCCCTTGCATGCGCAACAGCTGACATCGGCTCCGCATATCGGAATTTCACAAGTACCGATCGGCGAAGAAGTCTATCCGTTCTTGCGGCATCTTTCGGTCAAAGGAGTTCTCAATGGTTTTTCCGAAGCGCAGTTTCCGATAACCGAATATGACGTAATTACGCTTCTTCAATCGGTCGATACGACAAAACTCTCGTCAGCCGAACGCAGTTTAAGAAGAAAATTTCTTCGCACCTATTCGCGTGAGCCTTACGATGCTGTAACGATGTTTCCTTCAAAGGATGCAGAGCCGTTTTTTTTCGAAGGCATTCCGACCGATAAAGATAAATACCTTTATCGGTGGAAAGATGATTCAACACTTTCAGATTTGCAAGTACATGGGATTGCCGGTTTGGAATTTCGCGAAAGAGTATCTCCGACGAAAGCTCATACAGTCTTAGGTCTTCTCGGCGGAAGGTTTTCAGGTACTCTTTCCGGACACGTTGGATACTTCATGCAAGCAACTGACGGACAGGATTTCTTTGACTCCTCAATTGCACTTCAAGACCCAATCATCAGTAAAAATAAAAATTTCTCATTATATTCAAATCATACTTTTTTTGATTTTACGACCGGTGAGCTTGTCTATAATAATGATTGGTTTACGGCAAAAATAGCACGCGAAGCAATTGCATTTGGAGGAAGTTACCAAGGGGACAATATTATTATATCCCCGACTTCACAAACTCCTGATTTCGTAAGTATCGGTGCGCATATTGGAGCTGTCAGATATATAGGAATGGTCGCATCCCTTCTCGGCGAGGCACGCTGGAGCGATACATCCGGAGCGGGATACGCTTTTGGTCCGGGTTCATATATTGATCCAAAATATCTCGCTTTGCATGACTTGACATTTATGGTCGGTAGTGACGTTGAGTTTGGATTTACGGATATGACGATCTTCTCGCGCAGATTTGACCTTGCATACGTCAATCCATTTACATTCACAAAGTCTGTCGAGCATTCGCTAAATGACCGTGACAATACTTCAATTGGCACACATTTTCGCTGGCGAGTTACTGATGGAGTTGAATTGCGCGGTCAGGGACTTGTTGACGATGTTGTGGGAAGTAAGATCGGAACCGGTTACTGGGGAAATAAATTTGCTTGGCAAATCGGAGGAATGTGGGCAGCGCCATTTGGGTTGCAGGATGTTGATATTTCATTTGAACATACAAGAGTCGAACCCTTTACGTATTCCCATTTCAATCCGCAAAATACTTTTTCTACGAGCGGGCAGCTTCTCGGCGCTTCGATCGGACCGAATTCCATGAGCTTTTGGGGAAGGGTTCGCTGGGCTCCTTCGGAAAAACTTTCGCTTCAAGTTGATCTTACTCTCGTAGAACGCGGAGAAAATATTTACGACAGCACCGGGGCGTTCAAAAAATTCTATGACAGCGCAGGACAAGTTATTTACGATGGAAATCAAGGTGCAGATTTTGAATATTCCCTTGGGAATACTGGTGATCGCGACAGAGCATTTAAAATATTAGACGGAAATCGCGTCAATACTTTTACTATAGATGCAACTGTTACCTACGAGCTTTGGCGCGGATTGCAGCTCTTTGTACGCGGATATTCCAAGAGCGTAAACTACCTTGCCGGTACGCCGATTAATCCGCAAGAGAAACCGTTTAGTTTTTTCGGAATCGGTGCAAAAGCGCTATTTTAATTTTTATAAAAGTTTTTATATACGATCATAATGATAACTTCGGAATCTGAACAACCACGGATAGACCCTGCACGTCGCGCATGGGTCGAGAGTATCTCGCTGCTTCTACGCTATAAATGGCTTATTATTCTTATAACACTGATCGTGACTGCCGGCTCGGTTGTGTATCTTTTCGGTTTTGCGAAGATGTGGTATAAAGCCGAAGCGAACGTCGTCCCAGCACGTAAGCCGGGCGGATTACTTGAAAGTTTAGGTTCAGGTATATCCAGCACGATCAAAGATCTGGGCATGACCTCTCTTGCCGGGAAAAGCAAAAGTGATGGAACATATAGCCCTTTAGCCCTCATTGCCAGCCGCGAAATTCAGGAAAAATTAGTGAAAGAATTTGGCTTCATGAAGATCTACGAAGTATCCACAATGGAAGATGCGATCAAGGAATTCGGTTCGCATACAGCATCCGATATTCTTGAAGAAGGGAATATCTCGATCTCATTCGAAGATACTGATCCGGTTCATGCAGCGAATGTTGCTAACAGACTGGTCGAAGAATTAAATACTGTCAATTCGAAACTTGCAATTGAAGAAGCCAAATTCAACCGTACATTTATTGAGCAGCGTTTTAACAAGCTACTCAGTGATCTTGATTCTTCGGAGCAAGCGTTAGGCGCCTTCCAAAAGAAATACGGTGTGTATGAACTCAAATCTCAGGCACAGGCACAACTCACAGCACTTGGTTTATTAGAGCAGCAGGAATATGCAACTGAAGTACAACTCAGTAATGCCGAACAGTTGTATGGTTCGCAGGCAGCAGAGACAAACGTTCTGCGTTCTACTCTATCAGAAATAAAGGCAAAACTTAGCGATCTAAAAACCGGAATGGATAAGAATGCTTCGAGTTACTTTGTGCCGATGAATTTGATGCCCGATGTGGCTCTTAATTATTTGCGATTGACACGCGAAGTAGAGATCCAATCACACTTAAAGGCGTTTCTGCTTCCATCATACGAGCAGGCGAAGCTTGATGAAACCAGACAGTCACTTTCGTATTTAACACTTGATAAGGCTCTTCCTCCTTCAAAAAAATCGCGACCTAAACGTGGAATGATACTTCTTATTGCAGTGATCGGAAGTTTTACTACATCTTGTATAGCAGTCATCGCCGCAGCCAATATTCAACGAGCACGCCAACGTTTTCGCAAAGATAAATTAATGTTAGGGTTGTAATGAAATGCAATTGAAAAAGTATTTCGTTAATAATTCATGTCTATCGGAGTAAATACCATTCCAGCAATGTATTTGCCAGACAGAGTACAGAAGCGGTATCTGCTTCTATTACTTGGTGTGGTACCTTTTATTTTCCTTTATGCAGTAGTTAATGATCTGCTGTTGTATCTCATCATCGCAATCATAGGAATCAGTTTTGTTTTTTTCTTCATTCGGGATTCAAGAGTTCGCTTCCTTTCCACCTGCATTACGCACTTCGCTCTTCAAGTCAATCCGGATCAAAAGGTCCTCGGATATTTAGGTGCTGCAATTTTTACGGGAGGATTACTTTACCTTATTCTTAGTATAATTGTTGGCAGGCGACGTTCAATAACCGGCAGCGCATTATTTATTCCTTTCGTACTATTTCTTTGTTGGTCCTCGCTGATCGGAATACTTGGTCTATTTACAGGCGGACCTGTTATTTTTGAGAATTGGTATCGCGAACTTCTCTTATTAACTCCGTTACTGTTATTGCCTTTTTATTATACTGAGATGATAGAGGATGATTCCGGTGCGGAGAAGGTTTTTGTATGGACTCTTCTTACGATGTGGGTATTGGTTTTTATTATTGAGGTAGTAAAGATCAAACAGAATCTTGTTCAGTCCACATATCTTTTTGAGGTCGGCGCCCAACGTATTGATCCTGCGAGCGGAGCGCTAATGATGTTCGTCTTTCTTTCTATATTGATGACCGTTAATAATAAAAAGAAAAAACTTTTTTTATTAGGCGGATTCTTTATATCAGTTGTCAGTCTTCTTCTGACCTTTGGAAGAACCGGATGGATTACAGTAATACCACTGCTTATGGTAATTCCTATTTTTGGCAACAAGGATGAAAGAAAGCGCGGCTACAAGTTTCTCCTTATAATTCTAATGATAGCAATAGCCGCCGTTCTATATGGTTTTCTTAATATCCCATCAGTACGACTGGGTATCTTATTATTTACTTCAAAGTTTCTGAGCGCTACTCACCTAAGTTCGGATGCTTCGATGTACGGAAGATATGTTGAATGGAGACAGATTATGATCGCAGTTATGAATTCACCGATAACCGGATATGGGCTTGGTTCGCAATTCCAAAATTACAATTGGTTCGCAGGCTATAAATATATGACTGGTTTTACGCACAATAGTTTTTTCAGTCCTTTATTAAAAGCAGGTTTTATTGGAACTGTATTTTTATTTATTACATATTTTGGATTTATCATTAAAGGAATTACATATCTTAAAAACGATGTACTCTCCATAAAAGATAGAGCATATATACGCGCAGCAGTAGCTGCAATATTCTTTCTTAGCATTTTGGGATATACCGGAAACATTTTTTTCCAACGGCAAATATCGTTATATATAGCGCTATATTGGTGCTACTGCATAGGCATAGGTCGCAAGATCGAAATGCGTACACCAAGAAGCACTACGAACTTGTTGTAAATTTTTTTCATGACAGCCTATATTTCTAAATCAAGTCTGCCATTCATTGGTATCGTTCTTGTAAATCTCAATGAGTACGAGCATACTGCCCGTTGCTTGCAATCATTGGCGAGTATCACGTATCCAAATGTTAAGATAATAGTTGTGGATAATGGTTCAGCGGACGATTCGGGAGCAAGACTCCAGAATGAATTTTCTGCAGCAGTACATCTTCGTAATCAGACCAATGAAGGTTTTACAGGCGGTAATAATGTTGGTATCACTTACGCACTTCAACATGGATGTGCTCATGTGCTCCTTCTCAATAATGATACTATCGTAACACCATCCTTTCTTGAACCATTGGTTGAACGACTTGAATCAGATATGACGATCGGAGCAGTCAGCGGGAAAATATATTACTATCCACCGGCTATTGGTAACAGGGAAAAGATCATTTGGTATGCAGGCTCATATCAGAAATGGCACATGGCATTTAACCACTATGGTGATTCCGAAGAAGACACTGGACAATACGATGTTGCAAGAGAGGTGGCGTATGCTTGCGGATGCTTGATGCTGATGCGCGGAGAAGTGATAGAGAAGATTGGTGGGTTATCAGATGAATATTTTATCTACTGGGAAGAAGCTGATTGGTGTCAAAGAGCAAGAGATATTGGTTACTCTTCATGGTACGAGCCGAAAACAATAATCTATCATAACTTTCGTTCTGCTATTCGCGGGAAGGAAACTCCTTTTTATCTCTACCTGCATTTTCGTAATTTTCTTTTCTATGCTTCCCGACATTTTCACGGGATTAACAGGTTAAGATTTTGTCTTTTTTTTCCCTTACATATTTTTCGTCGCCTGTTTATCAGCATTAAGGTAAGTAATACGAATGCTATAAAGGCAATGTTTAATGGTATAGTAGATTATTTCAAAGGATACCGAGGAAAGCAGGGGCTTAAGGAGCGAAGATTATTACGGTAAGATATTGTGTTATAGAGCTTTGAAAGAACGAGGCAGACTGCGAGCAAGAATGTTTAATTGGGGTCTTACAGACCAAAAACTCTCGACAGTTGTGAAGGTAAAATAATACAAAAAAATATGAATCCAGTTTGGAAGATACACAGCCTGCTTAAAAATAAGCTTCCGAAGAAATATATTAAAAGCTTGCGCTACCTTCTCGAATCGAGAACAGATTTCCTTTGGAAAAAAGAATTCTATAGTCAATTCGGCGAAGATTCAGTCCTCTTTAGTTTTCTTGAAGAACGAAGGCTAGATTCAGCTGCTTCTTCAGAAATTAAGGAAAAGAAAACAGGGTTTTATGTCGATGTAGGCGCCTGTGCACCAAAGCAATTTTCTAATACGTATTTTTTTTATAAAAAGGGTTGGCGAGGTATCAACATCGATGCTACACCCGGATCGATGAGGATTTTTAATAAGATTAGGAAACGAGATATAAATATTGAAACAGCAGTTTCTGATACAAATCAGGACCTTGCGTTCTATACTTGGGGCGTTCATGAGTTAACCAATACTTTTTCTCCGGAAAATGCGGAGCTATTTGCAAAGAAATTTGGAAAGGAACCTGAGAAAATTATTTTGAAGACTCAGCGTTTAGAGCAAATACTTGATACACATCTCCCTAAAGGTCAATCAATAGATTTTATAACGGTTGATGCAGAAAATCACAATTTAGAAGTTCTTCGTTCTAACAATTGGATAAAATACTGTCCTCAATTTGTAGTCGTCGAAGTAGATAATACCAAACCAATACTTGAAGAGATATCTGGAACGGAAATCGTTATATTTATGAAAACCGTGCGCTATCATCTTTGCGCATGGGTTGGGATAAATCTTTTTTTTGAAAGAGATGCTACCCCCCACTAATACGAAATTGGCAAAAGCAATAGGAATGGCATCATCAGATAAAACAGTGTCTCCTTCGACTTTTAAGGATTTGCTTCGAGGCTTGTCCTTGAATATCGTTTCCAATCTATTTCTTTATTTCGGTCAACTGATTATCGCAAGGCAGCTTCCACGCGAAGACTATGCCACCTTTACCGTAGTCGTAAGTTTTGTATCTTTAATGGCGCTCTTTGCGGATTTGGGATTGACAGCGCTCTTTGCCCGAAAATTTGCTGAGGCAGAGGCGCTTGCTAAGATCGGAAAAAAAGATATGCGCGGTGAGTTGCTTGGCTCAATGTTAGGGCTGCGTTTTTTCATGGCTCTTGTCGTATCGGTTCTGGTGATGACGATCAGCCCAATTATGGGATACCCTATAGCCACGCAGCATCTGATGATGATCATGCTCATCACATTATTTATTTCTTCGCGCTTATTGGTATTCAGATCTGTCGGTGAGGCATTTCTACGCGGGCATAATAAATATCATTTCGTTGCGCTTTTTATGACCGTTGACGCTGTGGTATTTGCTTCAGCGCTCTTTTTCTATTCAGGAAAAATACTTGATCTCGAAGCCGCAGTATGGATCTATAGTATCTGCCACCTTCCCGGTTTTTTACTTCTTGCCGGAATGATCTATCGGAATGCACGGTCTATCGGTTTCAAACTCAGTTTTCGTTTAGCGGCAATCGGAACGATGATGCGCGAAGGAATGCCGCTTGTCTTAAGCGCTATTTTTCTGACGATCCATAATTACGCTGACCCATTATTACTCAATCGCCTCAGCACTCCGGCGCAAGTATCTGCATTTGGCGCATCTATGCGAGTGTTATCGGCAATAATTTTTTTGCCGTTGGTATTCGGATCGATCATCAGCCCACTTGTGACGCAAGCTGTAGTAAAAAATGATTTCCAGAGAATGCGATCTGTCCTCGATAGAGCTTTTCGGTTGCTGGTGATTATCGCGATCCTCGTCGCTTTATCTATTTCTTCTGCTCCAACTTCGATCATTCATTTGCTTTTCGGAGGTGATAAATATATTGATGCAACACCGATCATTATCCTCTTTGGATGGATGTTCATTCCCTTATGTTTTGGGACATTTCTCAGCGATATAGCTTTTGCAGAAGGGAAATACTGGCTTCCGACCTTATATACCGGTATTATCATGGTCATATCTATTTCATTAAATTTTCTTCTTATCCCGCTGTATGGCGCATTGGGTACAGGAATAGCAAAATGTGCCGCATTAACAGTAGGCTCTCTCGTCTTACTTTCGTTTTCCAAGTCGTTGAATGTTATCAATAGAAATGCATTCTTGCGATTTATCGGGAAGATCATTCTTACTGTACTCGTAGCAGAGGTATCGGGATATTTTCTTTCCTCTTTGGGATTCAACGAATTCGTGATCGCTGGTTTGGTTTGCACGATTTTCTTGATTCTTGTCGTACTATCAAAAGCAATACTCATAGAAGAAATTTCATCTTTTATCAATAATGTCTTGCGAAGAAAGAAAACCTTACCATCCACCGAATCTTAAGGGAAGTTCATTGCCTAATAATTTGTTCGTCTACTATTAGGACATAACCATGCGCATACTTCAACTCTCGCCACGGCTTCCCTATCCGCTTTTTGATGGCGGTGTGATCAGTGTTTTTAAAGTCGCGATCGCCACAGCAAAACTGGGCCAGCACGTTACATTCGTCACCTATCCTGACCCTGATCCTGTCATGACGAAAGAGGCTTTGGAAGCATATAAAGATATTGTGCAGATGGAATTGACTGCTACGCCGCTACCATCAATGAAGAGCGTCTTACTGCGAACAATGTTTAAGGGCGCTTATCCGATCGAGAGGCGGATGATGCCGGAAATGTTTTCACTTATCGAAAAGCTCATGAGCGAAAGCACGTATGATATCGTTCATGTAGATCATGCGCACATGGGGAAATACGGTCTTTGGATGAAGGAGCGTTATAATATTCCCATCGTTCTCCGCGAACATAATTATGAGACTTTACTCTATGAACGCTTTGCGGCAAATGAAAAAAATCCGCTAAAAAAACTTGTTGCGACAATTCATGGTAAGCGACTCCGCAAAGAAGAAGCGCGGTTTTTCAGAGGGTTTGATGCGACAATTCCGATCACTCCGCAAGATGAAGCACTCATGCGACAGGATGTTCCGGATGCAACTTATTATACAATTCCGGCAGGAGTAGATACTGAGTATTATAAGCCAAGCGCTGAAACTGAAATCCCTAATTCAATACTTTGGATCGGAGGAGTAAACTGGCGCCCGAACCGTGACGCCGTCGAATTTTTTGCGAAGGAAATTCTACCCCTTGTTGTTAAAGCAATCCCTGAAGCAACATTTGATATTGCAGGAGATAGCACAGAGCACCTGCAACATCTTGTAAATAATGGAGTTAATGCGATCAGGCTTCATGGAAGAGTGCCCGATATCCGCCCATTTATGGCACGATCAGCAGTGATGATCTGCCCCCTAAGGGTAGGCGGCGGAATGAGGCTAAAGTTACTGGACTTCTTCGCTTCCGGGAAAGCTGTCGTTTCGACACGTATCGGAGCCGAAGGAAATTCCGCGATTGATGGCGAGCATCTTCTTCTTCGGGATGATAAAGAATCATTCGCTGAAGCAGTCGTCATGCTTCTGAAAGATGCAGCACTGCGCAAAAAACTCGGGGCAAATGCCAGGGCGTTAGTTGAGCAGGAATACTCGTGGGATAGCATCGGCAGACGCTTTTGCGGAGTCTATGAGGAAGTGGTTTCAAAACGATAAATGCGATTACTTGACTATGCGATCATTATTCTTCTCCTTACAGTGGGATATAGCCTTGTGCTTTATCCCCTCGTAATCCGTTTACTTGCAAAATTCTTCCCAAAGCCTTCTCTTCGAGATGACTCTTTCTTTCCAACTGTATCAATTATTCTTGCAGTATATAACGAAGAACTTGTTCTCGAACGATGCATACAATCACTCCTGTCCTTAGATTATCCAAAAGAACTGCTTGAGATCATCATCGGCTCTGATGGATCAAGCGATAGTACAAATGAATTGCTGATTGCTCTTAGTAACCAATATGATTTCCTCAAACCATTTTGCTTTCCTGAACGTCGTGGAAAAATGCCGGTACTTAATGACTTGGTTTTGAAGGCAACAGGAAATATTTTATTTTTTGCAGATGCAGATATTACGCTCTCTCCTAATACACTTAAAGCCCAAGTTCGACATTTTGCGGATTCGCAAATCGGAGCTGTAGCCGGAGCCTATCAAATACATTCGACCAACACGAAAGATGCAATATACTCGTCAGAAAAAAAATATGCATCGATCGAACAAAACATTCGGTTGCATGAGGCTATTTTCAGTTCGACCGTAGGAGTGTTCGGTGGCAATTATACAATTCGCAGCGCATGGTGGCGACCTCTTCCTGATGCTTTAGTTCATGATGATACGTATGTCGCATATAATATTATGGCGAAGGGGAAACGTGTTTTTTATGAGCCCGAATCAATTTCTATTGATGTCTATAGTAGGTCTTTGCAAGAGGAGTTTCGTCGCAAATCACGTTCGGCTTCACGCGGCTACCATACTTTGTCCTTCTTTCCTCAATTGTTAGGGTTTGCCGGTGGGAAGAATGCATTTTTATTATGGTCTCATAAGTTACTACGCTGGCTAAATCCACTCATTATTTGTGGTGTTATTGCACTGAATATTATCGGGTTTATCTTATACAGTGATTGGCAATACCCTTTCTTGCTTTCGGGATTTGGTGTAGTATTCCTGACAACTTTTATCGGCTGGATTGTTGAGAGAAAGAATGTTCACGTTCCTCTTATTCGTCAAGGTACTTGGTTTGTAATTATGAATCTTGCCTATTTTGTAGGTACGTTCAAATTTCTCACGAATAGTGATGAAGGAATGTGGTCTCCGGCAAGCCGTCATGTTCACTCTGGTATTTCAATTCCAATAAAGGAGGCGATGCATACAAAGTGAGCCGTAAAAAAGAACTCCTATTGCTTTTTATCTCAGACTTCATTGCCATTAATGCGGCGTGGATTCTTTTTTATTGGCTCAGATTTTATTCGGGATGGTTTGCTAAAACGACGGTAGGATTTGATCTTCCTCACGTTGCTCAGGCAAGTCTTCTTTTTTATTTTTTTTGGATGATCGCATTTCTATTCTTCGGACTTTACCGCTCATGGTATGTACGACCTATATTTGATGAAATTGTTACATTAGTAAAAACATTCGCCTTCGGAACACTCGTATTCATGATCGTTCAGCTATGGAATCCATTCGAATCACATGACTATACCCCTGTTCGCAATGATCCACGAATTATTGGGCTTCTTTACTTCCTCGTTTTGACATCACTTATGGTTTCAGCAAGGTTAATTGTTCGTTATGCGCAGCAGCGTTTGCTTGAATCAGGAATTGGCCAGAGAATCTCAATAATTATTGGTGATACTATCAAAGCGAATGAACTTTCGTATAATTTGCTAAAGGCAAAAAAATTGGGATACAATGTAATCGGCTACATTCCTGCAAACGGTGTTGTAGATAACATACCTACCGGATCTAAGAACAATCTACAAGTGGTAGGAACATACGATGACTTAGAAAATATTATCAAATCAAAAAAAATTCGAGAAGTACTTATTACACTCAACTCAGGCGAGCATATCACTCTTCTCGATATAATAGGAAGACTCTCTGCGACCGACGTTGGTCTGAAGATCGTCCCTGATCTTTATGATATTATTTCGGGACAGGCTCGAACAAGAGAGATATACGGCTTTCCTCTCATAGATATTAATCCCGAGATCATGCGTCCATGGGAGGAAGCGGCGAAAAGAACAATGGATATTTTTACGAGCGCAATCATTCTTGTCGTTGGAATACCGATATGGCTGCTTGTTGCATTCGGAGTGAAGATTACTTCCCATGGGCCAGCCCTTTACTCTCAAGGTCGGATGGGGAAGAACGGTGTCCCGTTCAAAATATATAAATTCCGCTCAATGACGATTGATGCGGAAAAAGACGGTCCAAAATGGGCACAAAAAAATGACCCAAGAGTCACAACTTTTGGTAAATTTATCCGTAAGGTACATCTCGATGAAGTCCCGCAGTTCTGGAATGTCCTCAAAGGAGATATGTCTCTTGTTGGACCCCGTCCTGAGCGCGAATATTTCGTTGAACACTTGAGCAGAGAAATACCATATTATCGTCGTAGGATGAAGGTTCGTCCCGGAATCACGGGGCTCTTTCAGGCGATGGTATATAAATACGATGAAAGTCTTGATGATGTGAGAAATAAATTGAAATATGATTTAATGTACATTGAATCCATGTCATTCCGCTTGGATTTGAAAATACTTTTTCGCACAGCATACATGATGTTCAGAGGAAAAGGGCAAGCATAATTTTTTTTGAAAATAAATAGTTGAATACGAATACTACAGCAACGAGAAGTCCCATCCACATGGTGGATGTTGTTGGACAATATAAGAGGTATCAGGATGAGATCGATCAGGTGATACTTGATGTCGTTCGCAGCGGAGCATTCATTAATGGTCCTGTCGTTAAGCGGTTCGAAGCGGAGATGGCTGAGTATCTTCACGTCCCTCATGCCATTGCCTGTGCTTCAGGTACTGATGCATTGCAGATAGCATTGATGGCTATCGGCGTTCAACCCGGCGATGAGATATTAACTACTCCATTCACATTTGTTGCAACGACTGAGACTATTGCTTTGCTCGGCGCAAAACCTGTTTACGTTGATATTGATCCACAGACATTTAATATCGATCCGAAAAAGATCGCCGAACGAATCACTCCGCGCACAAAGGCAATTTTACCTGTTCATCTTTTTGGTCAGCCGTGTGATATTACCGCTATTAAAAAGATCGCCGATGAGCATCAAGTCTATCTCATAGAAGATGCGGCTCAAGCTGTCGGAGCAAAATGGCAAGGCAAGAATGCATGCGGCTTTGGAGATATTGCTTCGATCAGTTTTTATCCGTCTAAAAATCTTGGAGCATTTGGCGATGGCGGCATGATGACGGCACTCACTGATGAACTTGCTGCAAAGCTCCGCTCGATCGCAAATCACGGAGGAACAAAGACGTATTTTCATGATGGGCTTGGTGTGAACTCCCGTCTGGATTCCATGCAAGCTGCGATCTTAAGCGTAAAGCTAAAGTATCTTGATGAATGGAATGCTCGTCGCAGAGAAGTTGCAGCACTTTATACATCGTTATTCTCTTCGCATTCAGATATTATTCAAACGCCTTTCGTTCATCCTGACGCTGAGCCTATCTGGCATCAGTATTCGATCATCGTGAATGAAAATCGTGATGAAATTGCTGCTTCATTAAAAGCAGATGGAATTCCGACAAATATTTATTATCCCGTTCCTCTGCATTTGCAACCGGCATATCGTTCGTTCGGGGGAAAGAAAGGCGATTATCCGAATACGGAGTTCGCCTCCGATCATATCCTTTCGATTCCCATGCATTCCGAACTGAGAGATGAAGATGTCTCGTATATTGCAGAAAAAGTTATCCATCATATTCGGACACAGTCAAAATGAAACGTGCCCTCATCATCATCCCAACCTATAACGAAGCCGATAACGCCGAAAGGATCGTTCATGCCGTCCTTTCTCAAGAATCCAAAACACCCGAAGTTTCACTGACGATCTTGATCGTTGATGATAACTCTCCTGACGGCACAGCCGATATTGTTCGCCGTATGCAAGGTGATCCCTCGATCGGCGAAGAGCGATTGCATTTACTTTCGCGTGCAGGGAAAATGGGACTTGGCACTGCATACGTTGCAGGTTTTAAGTATGGACTTGATAAAGGCTTCGATTATATTTTCGAGATGGATGCAGATTTTTCGCATGATCCCGAGGAAATTCCGAATTTCCTTCGCGAAATAAAAGATGCTGATCTCGTTCTCGGCTCACGATATATCACAGGAGCAAATGTTGCCAACTGGCCGCTGCGCAGATTACTACTTTCCTATTATGCAAATAAGTATGCGCGCATCGTCACAGGAATAAAAGTATATGATACGACGGGCGGATTCAAATGCTTCCGCCGCGAAGTATTGGAAGCAATTAATCTTGATGATATTCATTCGAATGGATACGCATTTCAGATCGAAATGAATTTCAGATCATGGCGCAAAAAATTTAAGATCAAAGAAATTCCGATCGTCTTTGTTGACCGTCACGCTGGGACGAGCAAGATGAGCAAAGCAATAGTTCGCGAGGCAGTAGGGTTAGTCTGGAAACTGAAGTTTAAAGCACTTTCGGGTGAGTTGTGAGTAGTGGAACGGACTTTCGTCCGTTCGGGCGGACTGAAGTCCACCCCACTGTTTTAATCAATGGATATTTCAATTGTCATCGTTAATTATAACGTCCGCGAATTTTTGCGCGGAGCGCTTGAGAGCGTCAGACGGTCTCTGAAATCTGGCGGATTGACGGGCGAAGTTTTCGTAGTTGATAATGCTTCTCGCGATGAAAGCGCTGCGATGGTCGCTAAGGAATTTCCGGAAGTAAAGCTTCACGCACTTACAGAAAATATCGGTTTCGGTAGAGCCAATAATCTTGCGATGCGCGAAGCAAAGGGTGAGACGATCCTCATCCTCAATCCCGATACAATTCTTGGTGAAGATACACTTCGCGTGATGGTTGATTTTATGCGCTCGCATCCGAAAGCCGGGTTAGCTGGTTGTAAACTTCTTAATGCCGATGGCTCCTTCCAAATCTCTTGTCGCAGAGGCTTCCCCACCCCTTGGGCAAGTTTTACAAAGCTTTTCGGACTCTCTTCTTTCTTCCCGAACTCTCCGCGCTTTGCACAGTATAATCTTACGTATCTGCCTGTTGATCAAACTTATGAGATCGACGCACTTGCCGGAGCGTTTATGATCTTGTCACGCGAAGCATACGAAAAGGTTGGTGGCTTTGACGAAGATTATTTTATGTACGGTGAAGATATTGATCTTTGCTATCGTATTAAAAAATCCGGTTTCGGAGTTTTTTATGTCCATACAACTTCGACGGTACATTTCAAAGGTGAATCAACTCGCCGAAGCGTTCTTAATGAAGTAAAAGTTTTCTACGAAGCAATGCACATTTTTGTGCAGAAACATTATGGCAAGAATCCGATCTTCACCATTCTGCTTCGCTTCGGAATAGCAGTCCGATCACTGATCGCTTTACTGAAAAAATATCGCGGAGCTATCAGTCTCGTTTTAGGAGATGCATTTGCTGTCACTCTCACTATTCTTTTTTTATCTCGCTGGACTTTTGGCGAATGGTTTGCGCTTCCCGATACCGATTATCCGTGGGCGTTTATTATTCCTGTTGCAATCTCATTCTTCGTACTTTCTATAATCGGAGCGTATCAACCTGAAAATCGCAGACGCTCGAAGCCCGTCATCCTTGCAATGCCGGCAGTGCTTATCATTCTTTCATCGCTGACATATTTCTTCAAGGAATTTGCATCGAGTCGTTCGTTAGTGCTTGAGATCACTGGCGCTTCAGCCTTTGCGATGGTTATTGTTCGAATGCTCTTTAAGTTTATTGACCGTATTCGTTTTGGTGGTGAAGGCAGTGCAAAACCATTTCTTCGCCGAACACTTATTGCCGGAACTGGCATTGAATCTCTTCGCATTGCTTCACTTCTTTTGGGAAGTGGATTTGCACGGCGCTATCAGTTAATTGGATTTATTGATAAAGATCTTGCAAATATTGATAAGCCGTTGCTGAGTAATATCCCGATCAAAGGCGATCTGCGAATGCTTGCAAAAGTTATTCAACAAGAAAAAGTAACGCAGGTTATTTTTCCATCTGATGTATTTAGTTATTCGGAAATGCTCGAAGCGATGCAGCAAGTTTCGGGGGAAGTGTCTTCACAGGAAGTAAGTTTTAATGTGGTGCCACAGGCAAGCGACGTTCTGCTTTCGCGTTCGAAGATCGAACTCATCGCACCGCCATCATCGTCGGAATCGCTTGCGCTTATGCCGCTCGAATACAACGTGCAGAAAATGAGTCACCGAATTGCAAAGCGAGTGCTTGATGTTACGTGCGCTCTCATTGCTTATCCTTTAGTAGCTTTACTAAATGTCGTCACTCGATCTGAAGCGCGTTCAAGCCTCCTCAAAGAGCTTGGGCAGGTCTTGCGAGGCAACCGCTCCTTGGTCGGACTCAGCCGCTTAACAAAAGAGGGCACTAAGTTGGCAAAGATCGGAGTTGTAAGTCTTGCCGATATTACCGGAAATCAACTTAATGGAGTTTTGCGGTCAGAAGATATCGACCAGATGAATATCTATTATGCGCGTCATCATACGATTGGCATGGATATTGAGATCTTACTGAGAAAATTATTTTCTCGTGAGAATTGATTTTTTTCAAGTAAGAAATTTTAGTATTATTTATTTTTTGTTTTACATTATGAAAACCACATCTCGTTTCTTCATCGCTTTGGTCATAGCACTGATCATTATGCCAATGACTATTTTTGCGCAACGCTCTATCACGGTCACAGGGAGCGGATCGGTTACTGCAAAGCCGGATTATGCAACCGTAACGCTGATGCTGACAAGCCAGAACAATACGGCGCAAACCGTATTTGCGCAATCGGATGAAAACGCATCGCGCTTGATGAAATCGCTAAGTGATGCCGGAGTTTCTCCTGAAGATATTCAGCAGCGCACTTTTGCTTTAAACCCGACCTACGATTATTCCGGTGGCGGCGGAGCACCTCCGCGCTTAGTTGGCTATCACATGATGTCAACGTATCAGGTGAAAGTAAAAAATCTGAAATCACTTCCCGTAGTCTTGGATGCAGGAACAGTTGCCGGAGCAAATAACCTTACCATCGAAGGCTATGACGTTGCAAATAAAGAAAAACTTGAAGAAGCGGCAACGAAAGAAGCTATTAATGACGCTCGCGAATCTGCCGGACGCTTAGCAAAAGAAATGGGTGCTTCGCTCGGAGAAATTCTCTCAGTCAGTGACGCCGAATCCTCAGGCGGCGCAGCAATGCCCGGCATGGGGCGCGAAGAAGAAGAACGCCGCGGACCCGGCACCATCAATCCAAAAGAGATAAAGAAGAGAGTGGAGTTGAAGGTGACTTTTTTGGTGAAGTAAACCTTGCCTTTCCTGAATCGTGGTTCGTGATTGGCGAGCCACGATTCAGGAAAGTACAAATCTGAAGTAATGAAGAAATGGATTTTTCTATCGCTCCTCGTACTTATCCCAACACGCATTTGGTCACAGCAAGATAGCCTTACCATTAATTTTAAGAACGGTAAACACGTTACTATTGCCCTCTCGCAGATCAGAAAAATTACCTTCGACTCGCTCACAGCTTCTGTATCTGAAAGACCTATAGGTGCTCATAGCTTGGAAGTTTCTGCGATTTATCCGAACCCGCTTAATCGAGGAACAATCATCTCTTTTAATATGGCAACAGGTGGCAATGTACACATTGCTATCCATACAATAAAAGGCGATCTCATTAAAACCCTCTTTTTATCGAATTGCGAAGCCGGAATAAATAAAATAGAATGGAATGGGCTTGACGATCACGCCATCTCAGTCCCAAGCGGAGAATATCTTTGTGAGATACGGTTCAAGAACGAAGTACTCATTAAAAAGATGGAGATCGTCAGATGAGAAAAAGCATCGTTATATTACTTCTTCTTTTCATAGTGCGAACCGTGACTGCCCAGGAAACAAGAATGTGGATTGGACAAAGTAACGGAAAACTTTCTTCATATCCGATAGACAGCATTGAAAAAATATCATTCATAAAAAACACTCCCGCTTGGAAATATAATGTTATAAATGTTTTTTCGAATCAGTTTATTCCATATCAGGGCGTCTCACCTGCAAATGTAACAGATACTATTACGTTTATTAAAGATACTCTAATCATAACCGATACTATCAGGTTACAGCAAAGATATCGTATGTTCAGCCCGAGACCAATTGACAGCATTACTTTTTCTTCTTATGAAAAGGATACCAATGTTATAACAATTGATGCATCTGACACTTACCAACACTGGGCTTGTACCTATAACGAATACTTAGCTGGTCTATACAGATATGCTACTTGGCTAGGGAACAGAATTTATTTTTCAAACCCTCTCGGGTTTTTTCAAATCGACAATCAATTTCATATAGCGAAAGATTCTGCATATTGTCCCACAATTGCGAGCAATAATATTTTTAGTATTGATGACAGAGGGGATAATTTTTTAGTTGTTGGTAAATATCTTCAGGAATATAATATAACAACAAATGACAATACAATTTTCTTAAAAGGGACAGATTCAAATATCTCAAGCGCTCAGTACTTTACACCTGACAGTATTCTTTATTACTCTTACGGACCAAGTTATTCTCAATCAAATCAAACTCCCTCTGATGCCGGTTACTATTTCTACGATAAAAAAACGGATAAATCTTCTTTTATTCTGAGCTATATCTCAGAGATCGGAAAAAGTGAGGACGTAAATGGATTCGACATAAGCCCGGACAGAAAAAAGCTGCTTATTCCCGTTGTTCGAAAAAAGGATTCTCCGTTTTTGATTGAATATGATTTGCTAACCGGACATAAAGATACCTTACATAGCGCAGTATTCGATGGGGTGTTTGGCACTTCGTCATTATGGGTACGCTATAGTCACGATGGAAGGCAAATTCTCTATGATGGAGGTGAGACAGGCATTATTGATCGTTCATCTCTTTCAGGGAAAGTAATAAATACAAATCCAGATAATGAATCAATATGGGTTATAAAATTCCCGCAATGGTCACCTGACGACAAAGAAATAATTTACTGTGCAGCGACGATTAGTAGTGAACCTGCTGGCTTCGTAAATGCATTCGGAATTTTCATTCTGAAGAATTTGCATTAAATACTATCCAACTAAGCTTTCCCAGAAAATCGTAGCCGAGAAGCACCTATTTTTCTTTGATGGGCACCTTGACAAACGCCAAATTATTTCGTATATTTGCAGGGTGATAATCAACCACATCCAGAATTGCTCAGAGTCCGCCACCGGCGGACTTTTTGGTTTTAAAGGAGAAACCTGCGAATGTGCACAATTATAGTGTTGATTTATAAAGGGCTTACAGGGGCTTCCCCCGGGGAAAGGATGAAGTTTGAAGGTCGCAGATTCGCAGTGGCGAGATGAAGGATGAAAGGAAATTGCCATTATGAATTCTGCTACAGACTATCGGCTGGTTAAGAATTGAACATTGCCTAAGGGTTCACTGTTTACTTTCGAGCCATAAAACTATAGATCAAGACGATATTGCCAAAAGCTATTCTGGAATTCGAAAAGCCTGTTGCCGATCTTGAAGAAAAGATCGCTGAGATGCGCGCCCTTGGCGAATCCGTCGATATTTCCAAAGAGATCGAGGCAATGGAAGGAAAGGTCGAAGAGCTTCGGATGGAGATCTTTCAGAATCTGACCAGATGGCAGCGCGTGCAGCTTGCCCGTCATCCGGACCGTCCTTATACGCTTGATTATATTCAATCGCTGACGACAGATTTTATCGAGCTTCATGGCGATCGTGGTGTCCGCGACGATCCGGCAATCGTTGGAGGTTTCGGAAATTTGGATGGCATCGGAAGTGTGATGTGGGTTGGGCATCAGAAAGGACGCGATACGAAGCAGAATGTCTATCGGAATTTCGGCATGCCGAATCCCGAAGGCTACCGAAAGGCATTGCGGATGTTCAAACTTGCCGAGAAATTCGGTAAGCCAATCGTTTGCTTGCTTGATACTCCCGGCGCTTTTCCAGGCATCGAAGCTGAGGAGCGTGGTCAGGCAGAAGCCATTGCAAAAAATCTTTTTGAGATGTCGCGCCTCGAAGTGCCGATCATTATCGCCGTTATCGGCGAAGGTGCATCAGGCGGAGCGCTGGGCATAGGAGTCGGTGATAGAGTCTTGATGCTTGAAAATGCTTGGTACTCCGTTATCTCACCGGAATCCTGCTCTTCAATCCTTTGGCGAAGCTGGGCTTTCAAAGAGCAAGCCGCCGAAGCCTTAAAACTTACAGCTCCCGATCTGCTGAGTGTCGGAGTCATTGATCGCATTATTCCCGAACCACTCGGCGGAGCGCATCAGAATCCGGAAGCGATGTTCGAAACGATGAGAAATGTTTTGATCGAAGAAATTTCTGCACTTGTGAAGAATGAGAAATTCTCCGACGGCGCGGCGCTTGATCGCCGTGTAGCAAAATTTGCCAAGATGGGTTTCTGGAAAAATTAAAGAGAGTAATGAAATTATTATTGTGTCATTGCGAGGAAGGCTTTAGCCTGACGAAGCAATCCCCTCAATCGTGGTAGACGCTTAGTATCTACAATCTATATAGGGGATTGCTTCGTCATTCGCTTCGCGAATTCCTCGCAATGACATTGTGATGGATTTCTGAAAAATTATTGATTTTTATTACTTGTTAAGCCACACCACGACACTTCGAGTCCGCTATGCCGATACCGATAAAATGGGTATCGTCTATTATGCAAAGTATCTTGAATATTTCGAAGTAGCCAGAACAGAGATGCTTCGCGCGATGGGATTGCCCTACCGTGAGATCGAAGAAAAAGGTTTTGAACTTCCGGTAGCAAGTGCTTCGATCAAATATTTCAAAGGTGCAGCGTACGATGATGAGTTGTTGATCACAGCAAGCCTGACTCCGAAGCATTCGCCAAGAGTTGAGATACATTATGAAGTGAGGCGTGCAAGTGATTCAGAACTTATTGTAGTTGGCGAGACGACCTTGGTTTTCGTTGATGCCAAAACCGGTAAGCCTGCACGAGCACCGCAGTTTTATCTGGATTGCCTGAACTTGGATTGAGCAACTATTTTTAAGAATGTCATCGCGAGGAATCCCGAAGCGATGACGTGGCGATCTAAAATGTTCAATCGTGAATCATTATTTAAGTTTTTAGATTGCCACGTCGGACTAATCCGCCGCGGCGGACTCCTCGCAATGACATTTAATGATTTATTATCAAAAATCTGAGTTCAGACGAATGAACAGAGCCACTGCTTCGGATGTTTAGAAGCAAAGAACTTAATAAAATATTATGCAAGTAGGAGATAAAAATTACGAGATTTTAATTCGTCGCCGAGGCGAGACGGGTTATGCTGCATTTTGCCCGGAGCTGGAGCTAATTGTGAACGGCACAGCACATGAACAGGTTGAGAATAAAATGAAAGAGCTGATCTTAGAGCATGTTGCAAAAGAACAGGCTACAAATGGCGGATCAAAACTGGAGGAGTCGAAGGCATAGATTTTCTCGCCTATCACCATGCCTTCAGGATTCGCTACCGTTGCTCTTCCACTTCATTTTAAGTACCATTCCGGCGGACTTGAGGGTTTAACATATTCTATTCCTGAGGAATTTATATCACGTGCTTTGGTCGGCACCAGAGTTTCTGTGCCGCTTGGAAAGCGTCAAACAACCGGCATCCTTGTAGCACTCAGTACAAAGGCTCCGCAAGGAGTTGAAAATATTCGTCCCATCATTGATATTCTTGATCCAGCTCCGGTCTTTGATGAAAAATTTTTGGAGTGGACAAAATGGATCGCTTCGTATTATCTTACATCTTGGGGAGAAGTCCTCGAAGCGGCACTTCCACAAGGCTTACGACCTGAGACCAAAAGTAAAGTCACTGTTCTTCCTGAAGTTGTTGCCGAAAGATTTTCCTTGGTAAAAAAATATTCTCCGAAACGGGCAGAAGTTTTAAAGAGACTTTCCGAATATCCGAACGGGGTTTTCATTTCGCATTTTGCAAAACGCTCGAAATTAAAAGGAGTTTATGCGCACATCAATGCACTTCAGGATGAAGGCTTGGTTCGCATTGATCAGCCCGTCAGCAATCTTACAAAAGCAAAGACTCAGCGAGTTGTTCTGCTTTCGTATGAATTTGAGAACGATACTGATGCCCTTTCCAATGCATTACTGGAATTAGAACGATCTCAGAAGCAAGCAAGTGTTCTTCTGAAGCTGATGCAGCAAAGACAGCTTCATCCTGATGAGCCTTATACAATCGAGCTTTTGAAGAAAGCACTTGATGTTTCTTCGGCAACGATCACTGCGTTGCAGAAGCGAGGATTTATCCGATTCGATCATCGTGAAATAAAGCAGGATCTCCGCAAAGCGCCCTTAGCCGGAGATGATATTGCAAATTTGATGTTTACTTCCGAGCAGCGTGTGGCAACTGAGCAGATCGAAACAGCTTATAAAAATTCTGAACCAAAAACATTTCTGCTTCATGGCATTACCGGTTCGGGGAAAACCGAAGTATATATTTCATTAGCGAAAAAAGTGTTGGATTCCGGTCACGGAGTTCTCATTCTTGTTCCGGAAATTTCTCTGACTCCACAGCTTATCGAACGATTCGAACGCCGCTTAAGCACAGATAAATATACGAAGATCGCTGTACTGCATTCGCGGATGTCTCTTGCAGAACGTTATGCTTCATGGCAGATGCTTGCAAAAGGCGAAACGAAGATCGCTATCGGTGCACGAAGCGCTGTCTTCGCTCCCATCCACGATCTGAAAATGATTATCGTTGATGAAGAGCATGAGATCACCTATAAACAATACGATCAAACGCCGCGATATAATGCCCGCGATGCAGCCGTCGTCCGCGCTCATCAGCTTGGCGGAGTTGCGGTGCTTGGAAGCGCGACGCCATCAGTAGAAAGTTTTTATAATGCCGAGCAAGGAAAGTATACTCTTATCAAGCTTACCAAGCGTGCGCTCGATGCAAAGCTTCCAACTGTTCGTACCGTAGATCTCCGACATAGACCTATGCGAAAAGAGCAAGCCGCAAAGCAAAGCTCGATCTCTCCGGAATTAAAAACCGCTATCGAAGAGCGTCTGCAAAAAAAACAGGGCGTTGTCCTCTTGCAAAACCGTCGAGGCTTTTCAACGTATCTCGGCTGTTCAGATTGCGGTGATGTAGTGATGTGCCCGAACTGCGCTGTGACAATGACGTGGCATAGCGTCGGTAATAATATGCGTTGCCATTATTGCGGCTTCACTACTCCGAAAAATCAAAGTTGCCCGACATGCGGAAGTGAGAAGCTATTTCTTGGAGGTGTTGGCACTCAGCGCGTCGAAGATGAACTTCAGGAAATATTTCCGGCAATTCGAATCGCACGAATGGATCTCGATACTACTGCACGAAAAGGAGCTTACGAAAAGATACTCACTACATTTGCAAGAGGCGAAGCCGATATTTTGCTCGGTACGCAAATGGTGGCAAAGGGGCTGGATTTTCCGCGAGTCACACTTGTCGGAGTTATCAATGCTGATACAAGTTTATGTCTGCCGGATTTCCGTTCTGCCGAGCGTACGTTTCAATTATTAACCCAAGTCTCGGGTCGAGCCGGACGAACCGAAGAACTTGCAGGAGAAGTTTTGATACAAACATTACAGCCTGAGCATCCGGCAATTCAGCAAGTAATCACTCATGATTACGAATCATTTTATAGAGATGAGATTGTTCATCGTAAGGAGATCGGTTATCCTCCATATTCAAGATTAGTCCTTATAGAATTCCGCGGCAAGCGAGAGCAAGGTGTTCGCGAAGCGGCATTTGCTTTTAGTACTTTACTTCCAAAAAAAGGATCATTCTATGAAATGCTCGGACCATCGGAGCCAACGATAAAAAAACTTCGCAATGAATACCGTTGGCATCTCATCATCAAAGATTTCAGAGCAAATGATGGCTCCGGCGATAAGATCAGAAGACTTCTTATGGGTGCAATGGATTTATACCAAAAGAAATTCGCGAATTCCTCTGTGACGGTGACAATTGATGTGGATGTGCAGGGAGTACTTTAACAAAACAACGTTATATTTGTTTTTTATGTCTGAATGAAGCCTTCAACAACCTTGTACCACACCAAGGACAGAATTTTATTGAAATATGAGATGTCCCTCCATCATGAATGATAATGCCAATATCGCCATTATTATGAAAATCAATTAACGTATCAGGACAACTATATTTATCATGAACAGTACAAATATGAGTTGAATATCTTTTCAGGTCTTCACAGCAATATTTCATATCACTCCTTTTAAATTGAGTTCTGTCCAACTTAAAGCCCGCGACGGAGTAGAATATCTTCACTCTGTTGCGGGCATTAAGGGCTTCGGTATGTGCTTTCGAGAGTTCACTTTCTCTCGTTCATATAAAACTACGAATTTGCTGGAGAAATAGTTTCATTTCACAATGAAATTTATTTATTTTTTCAAGAACTCCAATAATTTCTCGTTGAATTCTATCGGCATATCGAGGTTCGAAATATGTCCTGCTCCTTCTAGATGAATATGCTCTGCTTCAGGAATGCCGGAAGCTAATTCGTTGGAAAGTGCGACAGGAGTAATTTTATCAAGCGACCCGGATACTACCAATGTGCGGTTTTTAATATTAGGCAGATCACCCCGATAATCCGGACTCCATGTTGCCTGCCATGATGCCAAATAAGCTTCCGGATCTTTCCGAGCCATTGCATATATTGCTTCGTTCAATGTCTCAGAATCTATATCAGGTCTCAGGACAAGTGGAATTCTTTCACTAGCAAATTCAGGCATTGTTTTTATTTTCAATGCAGTCTCAGCTCGTGGGAGGATATTTTCTTTATCAGGATGAAAAGCAAACGTATTACATAAAACTATTTTATCAACAGAATCAAGATGCTCAGATAAGGCTTCAAGGATAATAACACCGCCCATTGAATTGCCCACCCAATGGGCTTTCGAATATCCTAAAGCATGAATGACTGCGTTAACATCTTGTGCAAATTCATAAAGCGAGATCGGAAGAATATTTCCGTTAGAATCTCGTGAATCGGAATCTCCCGTGCCACGCATATCAAGAGCGGCAACAGTATAGCCTTGCTCATGAAAAAAAGGAAGTTGGTATTTCCACGATGTGCGGTCAGCCCCTACTCCGTGAATAAAGATGATAAGATCGCCTTTGCCGCGAAGGGTATCGGCAGCGATGTGAATATTTCGGGCTTGTAGTAATTCCATTTACTGCGAATAAGCAGAGATGAGCATCTCGACGCGGCGGTTTTTTGCCCGGGATTCTTCATCCGTTCCTTTTTTCAGAGGCTTTGTTTTGCCAAGTCCTTTTGCAGTCATTCTGTCGGCGCGGATTCCATGACCGGATAAATAAGTCATTACGCTCGTTGCACGAGCAAGGCTGAGAGAATTATTAACTGCATCAGTACCAACATCATCGGTATGTCCGTCTATCTCGACTGAAGCATTCTTATTCTTTTTCAAAAAGTCAACGGCACGATCAAGCTCAAGTTTACTTTCAGGAAGTAAATTCGATTTACCTGTTTCGAAATATACATTCTTCAATTCCGTCATTGAGCCGACTTCGATCGGTGCAAGCTCCATATCCAATTTTGTTCTATCAAAAACTCCTTTAGCAGGAAATTGGAAGTGCTCAGATTTCGGCAAATGTCCGTTCGAGACTGCCTGCAATCCATAGCGATGACCGCGTTGCATAGCCAGAGCAAACGTCCCGCTCACGGCATCAGTGAATACACTAAATGTATTTTTTTGTTCACTCAGTTCATCAACAAATATTTCCGCAGCAAGTGGTTTCTTTGTTACCTGATCGGTCACTATCCCTTGAAAAACAATAACCGGTTTCGGTGAGAAATTAGAATCCTGCGGACGCAAGTGCACTTGATAAAATTTCGACTTCCCTGTTCTATTCGATACAAAATATGCCGTCTCGCCATCAGGCGCAATGGAAAATCCGTAATCGCCATACGGTGAATTGATCGGTGGAGGAAGAAGCATGGGTTTGGAAAAACCAGTTGGGGTTATCTGTGTCATATATATATCATCACCGCCTGAAGTCCCCGGTGGGCAATCATTGCATGGTCTGTTACTTGAAAAATAGATTGTCATGCCATCGGCTGCGATGAAGGGATAACTTTCCGAGTATGGACTATTAATATTTCCATTTGGACTCTTCACGTTATCCATATTTCCGTTCGGAGAAACTTCTGTAAACCATAGATCGTCATCTCCTTCGCCCGCAAGTCCATATTGTCCGGACTTCCCGAAATTCTCACTGAAGATGACTGACTTTCCGTCAGGAGTAAATGCAGATTCAAAGCGTGTGAAGTGATTAAAGAATTTTACTTTTCCGTCATCGTTAACCGATCGATATAATTGTTCTTTGAAATATATATCTCTGGTCTCAGGTGCTCGTTGGAATAATTCGGAATCCTTTGCTATTACGGTATTAATGAACCGATAAACAGAATCAATAAATCGGTTCTGAGCGACCGCAAGATTGTAGTACGCATTATGGATCGACCCACCTATACTTGTAGGCTGTTGAAATTTCCCATCCACAAATTTTGATTCTACGACAGCTCCGCCACCGCCATTGACGTAAAACATTCTATCGCCGCGAGGATGGATCGTAGGATTGTTTTGATCTGCTCCGTTATTGATCATCGGACCGGGATTGATCGGAATAGACCATCCGGTATCAGTTAATACCCGGTAATATATATCACCATCCCATTTAAAAAGCGCATTTTGCTGAGTTCGCCATGTCTCTCCGGGCATTGGCGGGCGGCGTGAACCAAAGACCATTATCTTCCCGTCAAGACTAAAGGTCGGGCGATCATCTGCAGAATCAACGAGAGGAAGCTTGCATTCAACAACAATAAGCGAATCATTGCGCTGTATGCCTTTGCCGATGTCATTGAATGTTGCCGCCCCGGCATCTTTTTTCTTGGATTTCTTTTTTTGGCAAATAGCCTCTGAGGAAATCAAGAGGACTCCGCAAAAAGCGGTCAGAATAAGTAATCGTATAGTTGTGGAACGGTACAAGGCGTTAAGTTTGTAGATTTAGAAAGCTTTATAACGGAATTACGTGATTTGGGGTTCGGAGTCAGCGACTCGGATTTCGGGGATCGGGTTTCGGGTTTGAAATACAAGATGCAGAATATATTACAACATCCACCAATAATTGAAACAGAAAGACTTCTCATCCGCCCTTTAACACTGGCTGATGACGAGGCGATCTTTACTTATGCTTCCGATCCCGAAGTTTCGAAATATGTCTTATTTGAAACTCACAAAAGTATTGAGGATACAAGGACGTTCATCAATGTAGCCTTAGAAAATTATGCGAAGTCTGAGCCGTGTCCACTTGGTATCGTTTTGAAAGATGAACAGAAACTGATAGGCTCTGTCGGATATCACAATTGGAATCAGAAACATCAGAGAACGGAGATAGGCTATGCGCTTTCAAAACATTATTGGAATAAAGGATTTGTCACCGAGGCAGCAAGCGGTTTAATCAGAGCCTTGTTCAATGGCTCAGATTTAATGAGAATCGAAGCTCTCTGTGATCACCGTCACGCAGCAAGTGCTCGCGTTATGGAAAAGATCGGTATGAAATGTGAGGGCACATTACGCAAATATATATTCTCTAAAGGTGAATTCCGTGATATGAAAATTTATTCTATAATCCGTGATGATTGGCAACGATAAAATAATCATTAAAGAATACGATCCGAAGTGGAAGAAGCTTTTCGAAGAAGAGCATGACGTTCTTATGGAAGCTATTGGTCATTACGTTGCCGATATTCAGCATATCGGAAGTACTGCTGTGCCGGGGCTTTGTGCAAAACCTGTTATTGATATCATGGTTGGTTTGCGCAGATTACTTGATGCTCAGGATTGTATTCTCCCGATCGAAGGAATGGATTATGAGTATGTTCCGGAATTCGAAACGGAGTTTCCGGACCGAAGATATTTTCGAAAAACATCGCGCGGAATACGGACTCATCAAATTCATGTTGTCGAGATCGGTACCGATTTCTGGAAACGATCTATAACCTTCCGCGATCATTTGCGTAATAACGCAAAGTCAGCAACTGAATATGAAAACCTCAAGCGAAAACTTGCAAACGAATTCGAAAATGACCGCGAGGGATATACCGATGCAAAAACCCCTTTTATCGAAAGTATATTAGCGCTTTATGGAAAATAAAATTATTGCAGATACCGGAAAACTTGCCACTGAATCAATTGCCAAAGGTGATATTACAGGTTGGTTCGAAGAGCTTTATGAAAGTGCGAACGGCGATAATACTATTATTCCCTGGGCTGATAATAAACCAAATCCCTATTTAGTCGAATGGTTGGAGAAAAATTCTACTCTGGGGAATGGGAGAAAAGCGATTGTCATCGGCTGCGGACTTGGTGATGATGCCCAAGAGCTTGCTCATCGCGGGTTCAAAGTCACGGCATTTGATATTTCTCCGACTGCTATCGAATGGGCAAAAAAAAGATTTCCAGATTCCCAAGTCGAATATCATGCCGCTGACCTTTTTGATCTTCCGAAAGAATGGCTAGGAGCATTTGATTTTGTTTTCGAATGTTATACGATCCAAGCATTGCCACGATCGGTACGTAGCGAAGTCATTGTTAAAGTGGCTTCTGTAGTTGCGGAAAAAGGCGAATTGCTTATTGTTTGCAGAGGTTGGATTGATGGTCAGAAAGATGATAACTTGCCATGGGCTTTGAAAAAGGAGGAAGTTTCGCAATTCCAAAAACTTGGATTTTCGCAGATCACCTTCGAAGAATTTTGGGATCGCGAGGACCCGACACGGTACAGATTTCGAATTCTTTACGAAAAGAAATAATATGAAACCACCATACTACGCCGTTATCTTTACATCAAAGCGAAAAGCAGATCAGAATGAATATGGCTCCACTGCCGACCGGATGAAAGAACTGACGATGCAGCAGCCGGGATTCCTTGGTATTGATAGCGCCCGAAATGACGATGGACTCGGTATCACTGTTTGCTACTGGGATAGCATCGAGGCGATCAAAAATTGGAAAGCAAATAATGAGCATCAGTACGCTCAGAAAATGGGAAAAGAAATGTGGTACGAATCATATTCGGTACGTATTGCAAAAGTTGAAGAAGATTATTCAATGGAGGAATTATGACAATCGGAGAAGAATTTTTAGATCAATCACGAAAAGTATTTCGCTCGCAGAAAGATCTTGCTGATAAAGCCATCAAGCAATTAACCGATGCCGATTTGCTTTGGCAACCGGATACCGAAACCAACAGCATTGCCATCAACATGAAGCATCTTGCCGGAAATATGATCTCGCGCTGGACGGATTTTCTTATTACTGATGGCGAAAAACCTGACCGCCACCGAGATGGTGAATTTATTATTTCAGAAAATGATATTAAAGGTTTGCATGAATATTGGGAGCGAGGATATTCAGTTTTTTTTAACAGCCTCGATTCACTCAGTGAAGATGATCTTCTAAAAACCGTAACCATCAGAAATGAACCTCATTCGGTTATCCAAGCTATTCAACGGCAGGTCTCTCATTATGGCTATCATGTAGGGCAGATCGTCGGGCTTGCAAAGCAAATAAAGGTTGCCGATTGGAAAACGCTGACAATACCGAGAGGAAAATCAGAGGAGTTTTTGAGTCAGAAGCTTATGCCGCTGAGGGGTTAATTATTTCTTGTCACGACTTTTGCGCGGAAGTCGTTATATTATCTTACGGGTAGGCGTAAGACTAAAATCCTGCATCTACCATTATAATATATTTATGAAAAGAACAATCATTTTCATTTTTGCATTTTTACTCTTATTGTCGCGAGTATCTTTTGCTCAGGATACGACTTCTGCCAAGCTGATTGATTCTGCTGCGGCAACGATCATAGATTCAGCTGCTGAAGTAACGACGCCCATAGAGACCAAACACTTATGGCATTTCTCTGCTTCTCCGAATATTGGGTTTACCTTTCAGGGAATCAGTAAAGATGGCGAAGAGACGGAAGATATGCAATGGCTTAGTTCATTGCAAGCAAAGCTTGGGTATGAGGGTGAGCGGTTTCAATTCAACAGCAATCTTTTTTTGCAATTCGGCGAGCAGGTAACGCGGGAAAGTCCGCCGAAAAAAATTCAGGATAATTTTCAATTATCATTAGTGCCTTCAATCACACTTTGGGAAAGATTGGGATTGAGACTATTCTTCGAAGTAACCGGTGAAACCGAGATGGCGCGAGGAGTCATTGATAGCGTGGAGACAACATTTCTCGATCCGCTCTTTCTTTATGAGACATTGTTCTTGGGGCATAAGACACACATCTCGTTTGATGATGGAAATAGCGAATTCGAATTTATTCTCGGCGCAGGATATGCTTATCAGCAGACACTTGCGAATAAATTTATTCTTGAGCAGAACAGAAAATTTGTCGTTGATGACGGTAATCCTTTAGCGAGTATTCAAGATCAGTTCACAGTCGAAAAGGGCTATAGTGCCATCCTGCAGTTAAACCTTACGAAGCAACTCGGTAATAATTTTTCATTCAAGGAAAGTATGAAAACTGTTCTCTTGACCAAAAATGGTTTTACCCGAGATATCCAGAACTCGCGTGTTGCCGGACTTCTCTTGACCGGAATTCAGTATAAAATATTCTCTATTGACTATACTTTGCACGTTGTCTATGATCGAAATATTTCCCTGCGCAGACAGCTTGACCAGACGATGGTGTTTGGATTACGATTTGATATTTGATACTTTGTTATTCATAATTACCTACGTCATTGCGAGGAGTCGCGAAGCGATGACGAAGCAATCTAAAATTTTACTGTGTACCAATGTTTGAACTTTTAGATCGCCACGTCGGGCTAAAGCCCTTCTCGCGATGACATTATTAGCTGATCATATTAATAAAATACTGCCACAAATTATTCATTTATATTTTAAATGTCTCTTGATCTCAAAAGTTTTATTCGTAGTGTAGCCGATTTTCCTACCCAAGGAATTCTTTTCCGCGATATTACGCCATTACTCGAAAACGGTGAAGCATTTCAAGAATCACTTCATCGTTTTCGCGATCTGCTCAAGGATGCACATATAGATAAAATAGTAGGCGTTGAGTCTCGTGGTTTTATTTTCGGAGCGCCGCTTGCCGCGAGTTTGGGGGTGGGGTTTGTGATGTCACGCAAAGTAGGAAAATTGCCTGGGGAGAAAATATCAGCAACATACGATCTCGAATACGGCACAAATACGATTGAGATGCATAGTGATTCGATTACGAAAGGCGAACGGATTGTAATCATTGATGATGTTCTTGCAACCGGTGGAACTGCCCATGCAACAATTTCCCTTGTCGAACAACTCGGAGGTATCGTCACAGGTTTAGCATTCCTAATAGAACTAAAATTTCTCGAAGGCAGAAAATCCTTGCAAGGAAAAACAGTGTATAATCTGATTGAGTATTGAAGATGAGAAGGCGGCACAATATAATACCGAGACTTGTTTTATCGCATCAATATACTTGATTTACTTTACTCCCTAAAGAGCTTTCCCCGCTCAATCCCCAAAGAATAGTATCCTTGTGCATTATCCCCATGTGCGATTTTGAAAATTCAAAATGATATTCCAAAAAAAATGGATAAAAAAATAGCTTCGATGCTGAACAAAGTCCCGGAAGTTACAATTATTTTCTGGATCGTGAAGATCATGGCAACTACCGTGGGCGAAACCGGAGCGGATTTTTTATCGTCCACAATGAATCTGGGTTTGGTCGGAACGTCCTACATCATGGCTGCTTTGTTTCTTGTCGCACTATTTTTTCAACTGCGTTCTAAAAAATACATCCCGTCAATTTACTGGCTTGTTGTCGTTTTGATCAGTGTCGTCGGTACTCTAATTTCCGATAATTTAGTCGAGAACTTAGGAGTGAGTTTAGAAACAACTTCAATAATTTTCGGTGCGGGACTAATACTGACGTTCGTCCTCTGGTATATGAGTGAAAAGACATTATCTGTTCATACGATCGTCACCACCCGACGGGAGCTTTTCTACTGGGCAGCAATCCTCTTCACTTTTGCTCTCGGCACTTCAGCTGGCGATCTGATCGCAGAGAGTCTCGGTTTGGGTTACGCGCTTTCAGGACTGATGTTCATTGCAGTAATTGCAGTGATCTATCTTGCGCATTTGTATCTGAAATTGAGCGGCGTGTTAGCATTTTGGCTGGCGTATATTTTAACTCGACCACTCGGCGCATCAACGGGCGATCTACTTACCGCAGATGCTGCCGAAGGAGGCTTGGGTATTAGTACAACGATCATCAATATTATTTTTCTTACAACGATAATCGTCGCAGTCGCATATTTAACAAAAAAAGAGAAGGAGCGAAACGTAGAGCTGATATAATTGAAAAATAGAGTAGAGATTTTTTTAACAACTAAGAGCAACTTTCCGAGAAGAATATTTATTTCATGCGAAATTAGCGATTCTTTTTTGCCCGAATTTCGTTTCATTCTCGTCTTTTATTGTCTCATTTTTTTAATCGTGGCTATGACATATAAACATTACCCTGAAAGACCGGGAACACTCTCGGCTGAATTTACTCGTGAAGAGTACAAGAAATTAACTGACCGTATCGCCTCTGCCGATGCTTCGGATTCGCCAGAGCTGTGGCTGGCACTTTATGCCGATTGGAATGCGCTAAGTTCGTTCTTGAATAGTGAAGGAAGCCGCATTGTTCATGCGCTCAGTAAGGAAATGACCAATGCTGATCTTGGAGAGCGCGAGCAATATTTTCGTGAACAGGTTCAGCCCGTCGCCGAGGAAGCGAACTCCCAATTGCTGCTTGCCTTCCTTGCATCAAAGCATAAAGATGCCATTGGTAATCATTACGGAATGCATTTACTCCGCGTTTTAGAAACGACGATCGAGCCTCTTGCTCCGATCAATATTGATCTGCGTGTGAAAGTTGGTGAGTTGAAAACAACGTACGATAGGATAGTAGCCTCCGGTGAAGTAATGTTTCGCGGCGAACTTATTACTTTAGGAAAAGTACGTAGTTTTCAAAGTTCAGAGGATGCTTCTATTCGCAAGGAAGCCTTTGAAGCAAACCGCAACTGGTTCTTAGCACATCACGATGAACTTGCTGCGATCTACGATAAGCTTACGAAACTTCGCGACCAGATGGGACGCAATCTTGGTCATAAGAATTTTATCCCACTTGGGTATATGTCAATGGGTCGTACCGATTATGGTGTTGCCGAAGCAAAGCAATTCCGCGATAATATCCGTAAGTATGCCGTTCCGGTGCAGTCAATGCTTTTCAAAGCGCGTGCTGAAAAGCTTGGAACACCCACTCTGAAGCCTTGGGATGTGGGTTATGATCCTGATCTTACCCTTCCAAGCAATATCGCACCAATTGATATGCAGCTTGATAAGGCGCAAAAAATCTTTGAGAGAATATCACCTATTCTTGCAGCCCATTTTGTAAGAATGCGAAATGAAGGACTTATTGATCTTGAAAATCGCAAAGGCAAACGTGCCGGAGCTTACTGCACTTCGTTCAGTGACGAAGCTCGCGTAGCGATCCTTTGTAATTCAACAGGCGGTAGTGAAGATATTCGTACACTTACACATGAAATGGGTCATGCTTTTCAAGGATGGGAAAGCCAGCCGATCGAGTCTGTTGATCTTCAATGGCCGACTTCGGATGCCTGTGAGATTCATTCGATGGGAATGGAGTTTCTTGCGATGCGCTATATTGATGAATTTTTTAATCCTAAACTTTCAGAAAAATACAAGCAAAACCGTTGGAAAGACGCCGTTGAGATGGTATGCTACATAGCTGTCGTCGATGAATTCCAACATTGGATATACGAGAACCCGAATGCGACAATACCTGAACGTGATACAGCTTGGGATACGATTTGGGATATTTATAAACCCGGAATTGATTACAGCGATTGTGAGCAATATAAAAAAGCTCAGTGGTATTCGCAAGGACATATTTTCAATACTCCGTTTTATTATATTGATTACGCCATCGCCGAGACAGGCGCCATGCAGATCGCTTTGATGGATGTTGAGAATCATGAAAAGACTGTGCAGACTTACATCGATCTTTGCCGTATCGGAGGTACTCAGAGCGTTCTCGAAATTTTCAAATCTGTCGGGATGCGCTCACCTTTCGAAGAAGCGTTAATGCGCGATTTGATGAAGCACGCTGCGAAGGTTCTTACCACTAAGGAAGAAGTCGTTACAGAGTAATTTTATTTCCTAGTGTGTGTAAAAGGCAAGTGATGAACTTGCCTTTTTTTATTGCCAGAATTTAATTAGGCGGGATTCTTCACGGCATATTTATTCGTTCAATTCCTTATATTACATTTTTCTATATGCTCACATTCGATCCATCGGAAATTCCGTCTCAGGAAACGCATCGCTTACTCCTTGGCGGGATTGCTCCGCGTCCTATAGCTTTTGTTGGGACAGTTGATAAGGATGGTCATCCGAATCTTTCACCCTTCAGTTTTTTTAATGCTTTTGGCGTTAATCCTCCCGTTATTTGTTTTAGTCCCGCTTATGCAGGTAGAACCGGTAAGCCGAAAGACACCCTCTTAAATATTCTTGAAACGAAAGAGTGCACCGTATCAATCGTGACATACGATATGGTTAGGCAAGCAAGCCTTGCCTCAGCACCATTTGAACGAGGGATTGATGAATTCGTCAAAGCGGGGTTTACGAAATTGCCAAGCCAAAAGGTTAAGCCTTTTGGAGTAGCTGAGAGTCCCTTTGTCATGGAAGCAAAGCTCCTGAAGCATATTGATTTTGGCGGCAAACCCGGAAGCGCAAATATGCTTGTTTGTGAGGTCTTGCTTATTCGTGTCTCCGAGGATATCCTAAATGAGAAAGGCTCGATAGACCCCCGTAAGATCGATCAGGTTGCACGAATGGGCGGAATTTGGTACACAAGAGCGGCTCAGGGTCTTTTTGAGCTTCCACAGCCTTCTACAGTCCTCCCAGGCTTTGACCAATTGCCTGACGAGATTCGCAAAAGCCCATACCTGAGCGGACATGATCTTGCGAAACTACTCGAAGTTGACTTGGTCCCTCAAATCTCTCCAACTACCGACCCCTCTACCTTCGAAGACCGTCATCTCCGAGCCAAAGAATTGATCGAGAACGACGATATTCACGAAGCTTGGAAAGTGCTAATCTCCTGATTGCCTTTATTGGTTTCGGCAATTTGAATTATCCAGGGAAAGGCATTGCCTGACCCCTACAAATCAAAATTCATTAAACGAAAGAACCCCTGTCCTAATTGGACAGGGGTTTTTCTGAACTCTCTCTGACGGTAAAAAAAAATTGTGTATTGAACAGAATATCCCGGCTGAGTTCTCGGAGCGACAAAATTAGTTACTCCGAGATCTCATGCCGTGGAACGTCGTTCAATTATGGTGTCATAATCGTGATTTGTACCTGATTATTGTCGAGTGCTGCGGATGACTCAACAGTAATATTAGCACCTGCTATGGTTACCCATAGTTGACCTGTCGGAACTCCTACATTATGATTAAGGTAGGTAGCTGTAACTCCTGACTGGTTATTTACAAAGAACACGTAGTTCGGGTTAGGTACAACTGAACCTGCATTGAATGTGACAGCGCCACCGCCATTCGGGCCTGTACCCGGAATGAGGTTAAGCTTCCATACCTGCATCGTACCAATTCTTCCTGAACCGCTAACACTTGGCAATGTTACAGCGACTGCAGCCGGGCTAGCCGAGCTGGAGATTGTTGTAGCATTTGCGGCAGTGCTGATCGTCATCGAAACGTTTGCCTGAATCGTTTGGAAGTTCGAAATATTGCTATTCGCATTTCCATTGATATTATCAGCATTGAACGTTGTATTACCACCGGTGAAGGTAGCATTACCAGTCTGTGTAAGAATGCCGGTCAAGTTGTTATTCGGTGCGGTCAATGTATTGCTCGAACCTGCGCCAACTGCCGTGATGGTGTTGGTGGCATTTGTGCCGATAGCAGAAAGTGCATTCGTAGATCCGTTACCGGTTACATTCAAGGAGTTTGTGAAACCCTGAATAACGTTGGCACTTGTTCCTGCATTACCTAAGCTATTATTAGTAGCAGCTGCAGATGTACCAAGCTGTGTATTACCTGTTGAACCAAGTGTACCGTTAACCTGTGTATTCAAGAACTGGGCTGTACCCAATGTCTGTGTAATGCTTCCGACATGAGCAGTAGAACCATTGATCGTGGTTGGTCCGTTGATCGTCACTGCATTTCCCGTAATCGAAGCAGCACCTGTTGTGTTGCCGGCAGTGAATGTTGAACCCGGTGACGAAGCAAGCGTCGTATTACCAGTTGAGCTCAATGTTCCTGTGATTGCTGAAGAGAGCAATGTGTTGGAAGCAAAGCCATTCAAAGTTGTCTGAGTCAAAGCATCAGCCACAGTGATAGCCAATGTATTGTTGGCACACCAAGGGCTAAGAGTCTGAACCTGTATATTGCTTGCGCAGAAGGTTGCTGAGGCAGGAATAGTCAATGAGCTATTAACCCAAAGATTATTAACCGTAGCATTATTAAGGTTCGACCATCCTGTTACTTGGAAGTCACCATTGATGATCTCTTCAAAGTCAGCAGGAACAACAAATCCAGCTGGTACTCCGCTCGGTCCGATCGGAGGATTCAGATTTGCTACGCCATTAACGATGACTTTATTACCATTGGTAAACGGTACCGAACCGAAGTTTGATATTCCGTTGAAGAGGTTAGAGCTTCCAGAAGCACCGTAGATGTTCGATGTGCTTGCTGAACCTATAGTAAGGTTTCCAGTGCTACCCAATGTTCCATTGACCTGCAGCGGTCCGTTAATTGTATTGCTCGATCCGGTAATAACATTTGTGCTTGATGCAGTACCGATCGTATTGGCAGATGCACCGACAGTACCGATATTATTCGTACCTGCCTGAATGCTATTCGTACCTGATCCACCTACACCAATGGTGTTCGTTGAAGAACCACCTGTACCAATGTTATTCGCTTGACCAGTTGTCGTTCCAATGTTATTCGTTGCCGCATTCACATTGTTTGTCGTACCGGTAAGGTTATTTGTACCACCGGCAAGATTATTGATCGTCGTTACAGTACCACCGATCGTGTTCGTCGCACCTGCAACAGTACCAAAATTATTGGTTGTTCCACCACCGATCTGCGCGTTACCGCCAGACTGTGTGAATGTACCCGTTACTGTGGTGTTAAGGAACGAAGCTGTTGTACCAGGAGCAGCCTGAGTAATGTTGCCATTAAATGTGCTGTTTCCATTTACAATATGCGTTCCATTGAAAGTTGTTGTTCCGTTAACAGTGTTAACGCTTGTAGCATTACCAATGTTATTGATCGAGCCAGCAGGTGATGTACCGACATTATTAGTCGTTGCATTCACGTTGTTGGTCAAACCGGAAATGGTATTGGTTGAGATACCAGCAGTACCGATATTGTTCGCTCCACCTGCAGTCTGCGTTGTACCTTCATTGATCGTCTGAGCGAAACTATTATTCACTAAACCGTTTCTGGTATTCGTTGTTACTCCCAAAGTACCGGTCGATACTGTACCACCTGCAACCTGAGTTGTTCCGATATTTACTGCCGGAGCCTGACTGTTATTAGCAACAGTACCTGTAGTTGTGTTAGTCGTACCAGTAATATTATTTGTGGAAATACCAGCTGTTCCGATATTGTTCGATCCGCCAGCAACCTGTGTTGTACCAACATTATTTGTCGGAGCTTGAACATTATTTGCTATTGTTCCAGTTACTGTATTTGTCGAGCCGTTAACACTATTTGTGGTATTTCCAAGTGTTCCAATGTTTACTGTATTACCAGCAACCTGTGTAGTACCGACATTGACAGTCGGAGCCTGACTACTATTGGAAACAGAACCCGTTGTCAAATTAGTAGCACCAGTAATTGTGTTAACACTGATACCAGCAGTACCGAGATTGTTGACTCCGCCAATTGCTTGGGTAGTACCAACATTGTTCGTATTAGACTGAATGCTGTTCGAACTTCCAGTACCTGTAGCAGAAATGTTATTCGCATTATTGGTACCTGATCCGTTAGCTGTAATGTTATTGGTCGAAGCGCCGACACCTGCAGAAGTTGCAGTAACGTTATTTGTCAAACCAACGACAGTGTTTGTCGGCTGGCTGGTAACATTACCAATCTGATTCTGAGTATTCGTTGGACCGGCACCGATAAAGGTATTACCCTGAATGGTTGTTGATCCTGTTACTCTTGCATCACCATTGACCTGAAGTTCATAGATTGCGCCATTAACTGGAGCAGTCGGCTCAGCAAGTCCGTTAATCGTGAATACTGTAGCATTGGTGCCAAGTGTTCCGATCGTTCCAAAGGTGCCGCTTAAGCCGCCATTGAAGTTCTGGATTGCTGTCCAAGTATTGGTATGATTAAGATCTAAACCAATATTACGAAGAGGTATTAATGGACTTCCGGTCGAAGTACCAAACTGGTAGTACTTGAATGAAGGATCAATTCCGACATTCAACTGACCGAGCGCATCCTGGTATAAACCATACTGAGGAACGTTCTGATCAAGATTACGTCCTGATACAGCACTCGTTCCGAGCATATTATTAGTCACACCAAACGGTGCGATCTGATACGTGACACTTGTGTCAGCAGGGTTAGTGATATTCTGTAATCCCGGACCTGCACGGAAATGGTTGAGAGGAACTCCGCCACCATTTGCGCCTGCAAAGCCAATCGAGATCTTATTGTTAGCCTGATCAGCAAGCACTGTAATTCCGCTTCCTGCCACCGGTACTATCTGGAAATTTCCATTAGCATCAGGATTGACAGAATTAATTGTCTGGATATTAGGTACTAAGGCTGAAGCCGGCAATACCGATTTCGGTAATTTTCCGGTAGCATCCAATGGAAGCAACATACCAGGTGTCGGAGTTACCGAAACGCCGATACCGCCTACCGTCTGCGAATTGAGCGCATAAGGAGCAGCGACGAAAGGAGTACGTGGTAAAACCTCGCCCGTACCGTTTACCTCTATACCGAGGTAGTACTGCTCGTCAAACTTTAAGCTTGATGGCAATACTCCGGAGAGACCTCCGAGAAGTACGTTAAAGATACCGTTAGTGATCTGCACCTGGCTAGTATTAGCAGCAGGCTCTTCATAGAGCATCTGCCCGGCAGCATCATAGATTTTGATGTGAATATCAACCGGACCGTTTACCGGCTGGTTGTTTTTCACTAGAAGTCCCTGATACGAAATGCTTCGTGGGACTTGAGCACTGGCTGTGCTGATGCACATGCAACTCAGGAAAGCCCCAAGCACAAGTGTTAGCAACATTGAACGACGTGAAGTCATACCCTTCATCTCCTTATTAGTAAATGATTAAATTGAACGAACGTTATTTAGAAAAATCTTTTTTCCTGAGCTGAAATTGCATGCCAATGGCAATGCGTTTCCAATCAGGAAGTACAAATATACAACAAAAATACCCTCGCAGGTAGAAATACAAAAAATCGTGAAAAAAAGGTGACGTCCTTTTTCCTGTGGAAAAACGACTTATTCACATTTTTTCAAAAGTTCTTAGAACAAATATACGAAGAAATTTGCGGTGATAGTGCAAAAGTCCATTTGTCCATGATTTCCCTATAGTCGGTCTCGAGGGGGCACTCTCGGATTTCCCGACTCTGTTGGCACTAAATGTCGGGGTTATACATCAACCCCGTTTTACAAATATACGGAATATTTTGCCCGTACACTATAAACTCAGGTTTTTTTATTCTGTTACACCTGAAAATACCCTTTTCGCACAGAAAATGATAGTATTGCTTCTTTTGAACCCTAAACGTATGATTGGAATCCAGATTCAATGGGACAAATGGGCAATACCGATTGTTTTCTGCCATTCGATCAAAAATAAATGACTCACGATATACCACAGAATCAGGTCCCCAACGCTTTTAAGCGTGCCGTGCTGTGGAGTTTATTTTGGATAGGCATCGCCCTTATCACCGCCCTCATTATCTGGCTGGCAGTCCCAAACGGTCATGAACATGCCTTGGCTTTTCTTGCGGGATATATTATTGAAGAGTCGCTTTCGGTAGATAATCTTTTTGTCTTCCTGATGCTCTTCACCTATTTCAAGATCGCACCGAGGCAGCAGCGCAGAGTCTTGAACTATGGAATTATCGGCGTCATCGTCCTGCGCGGAATAATGATCTTTGCCGGAATAGAGCTGGTGAACCGTTTCGGATTCCTGATGTATATTTTCGGGGCGATCGTGCTCTATACTGCCTTCAAAATCTTCTTCGAATCGGATAAGGAGTTCGATTCCGAAAAAAGCCTCATCATTAAATGGACTCGGAAATTCTTTTCGGTCAGCAAGGAATTTCATGGTGACAAATTTTTTATTCGTCAGGCAGGGAAGTGGATCGCGACGCCGCTCTTCATCGTGCTTATCGTCGTCGAGTTCACCGACCTGCTCTTTGCGCTTGATAGCATTCCGGCGATCTTTGCCGTCACCAGAGAGCCGCTGATTATTTACGGCTCGAATATTCTTGCCGTTTTGGGCTTGCGCTCTTTATATTTTCTTTTAGAGCGGATGCAATCGGCGTTCAGATTTGTGCAGAAAGGCGTTGCTATCATTCTCTTATTTGTCGGCGGCAAAATGATCGCGCCGCTATTTTGGAAAGATTTTGAGATCGGCACCTTGATCTCTCTTATTGTCATTCTTGGTATTCTTCTCGTGAGCATCTTGGCTTCGCTTGTTTTTCCAGACAGAACGAAAGATAAAGCTTCATAGCCAATGCCACGTCATACAACCCTCATCCCTCTTTCTCACGATCATCACGAGGCGCTGCTTATCGCGCTTCGTTTGAAAAAAGGAGGACCGACTTCTCAGCACGATCACTTATGGTCAACCGAGCTTCCCAAACAGCTTCACTCGCTTCAATTATTTTTCGAGCGTGAATTGCTTCCTCATTTCAAGCTGGAAGAAGAAATACTCTTTCCCGTTGCCGCAACTATAGAAGAGATTCAGCCTTTAATAAAAACCCTCCTCGATCAGCATCAGCAGATGAGATATCTTATTAATAATCTTTTTCAAATCACCGGCGATGACGATAGATTAAAAAAAGAGCTGGCTTCTTTCGGTCTGATTCTCGAATCACATATCCGTTCCGAAGAGCGGGAGCTATTCCCGAAGCTCGAAGAAGCGGAGATGCAGGGAAGGGTGAAGCTGCCGATATTGAAGTAGGGGATCATAGTGTCATTGCGAGGAATCGGCTTGCGGATGACGAAGCAAACCCCTTAATCGTGCCAGTCCTTTTCCCTTACCAAATACTTTTAGGGGATTGCTTCGTCGGGCTAAAGCCCTCCTCGCAATGACACGATAGCTCGCGCCTTATCAAAATCCCCGCGAACTTCTTCCCCGGCTTCCTCGTTTACTGCTTCCCAATAAAAAAAGTATCTAAATAGCATCTATCACATTTCAAGAAGGACAGAAATTCGATGGCAGAAGTAGAAGTAAAAGAAGCTCCGGCGACAACAGCAGCGGTCAATAAAAAGCTCTATGTTGGCAGCCTTCCTTATAGTTGGACTGTTGAGCAGCTTGAGGCGCTCTTCACCCCGTTCGGCAGAGTGTCGAGCACAGCAATCGTCAGCGATCAGGTAACCCGCAAATCCAAGGGGTTCGGATTCGTCGAAATGGATACTGAAGAATCAGCCAAGAAAGCAATGGAAGCCCTAAACGGCAAAGAGACCGAAGGACGTCCATTAAGTGTTCGCGAAGCAAAGCCGAATATGGATAAGCGCGGCGGCGGCGGACGTGATGGCGGCGGTAACTCAGGCGGCGGCGGTGGCTGGCAGCCAAGAGGACACCGTGCCGAGTATAACGACCCATCGGGAACAGATACCTCAGGCAGAAGCTACGGCAACCGCAACGGTTGGTGGTAATGCGTCAGTCCTGAATTTTGAGTTTTAAGGCAGTCTGCAAAGACTGCCTTTTTTATTTCTACCAAGGTTAGATAATTGAATCTTCTCGGCGGAAGCATTGTAATAATGTCTCGGCATTATTTTTGATCTATTTTTCCGAATGACTTTTCGCTCTTTCCCCATATTTTTTTCTGCGATGGTTCTTTTTTTTGCACCTGCGCTTTTAGCACAGGGAAGCGATGAAGGAATTGATAAGGCGACATACGGTGTCTTTGGCGATTTTTCTTTGAATCAGCATAATGCTAATTTTCAGGGATTGCCGGGTGTGCCGAGTTGCTGCCCGCGATATGAAACTGGTTCTGGAACAGGTCCGGCATTCGGCGGGCTTTATCAATTGCCCCTTACTTCGCTTTTTGATCTTCAATTTCGAGTTGCCTATCGCTCTTTAAGCGGCACATTATCGGAAACTGAGCAGATAACAGTTTTGCAAAATGGCGCACCGGTTAAAGGGGCGTTCAAGCATACGCTTGCCAGCGGAATTTCTACCGTCGGCATCGAGCCAATGCTTGGCATGAAAGTTATCGGCGATCTTCGTGTGAATCTCGGTTTCAGTGCGGGAATACTTCTTGCCAAGAGTTATTCGCAGCAGGAAGAAATCGTCCAACCCGATGGCGCTGGGACTTTTCTTGATTCACTCGGTAATGATACGCATAGCAGAATTCGCAATCAACTTACGGGGACGATTCCGGATGCATCGGCGATCCAAGTTTCTGCACTCGGTGGTTTTTCCTATCCTCTTCCTCTCAATGCTGACAGGACAATATTTCTTGTTCCTGAGATCCTTTATTCTTTGGGGATCACAAGAATCGCATCGGCGCTTACATGGAATGTCAATTCAATTCGCTTCGGAGTCGCGCTGACATTCTCACCGAAACCATTACCCGAGCATGAGCGTGAAGAACATATTGATACAGTACGGATTGATAAAAAAGGTATTAATGCAACGCGATACATTCGCGGCAAAGAGAATATTTCGCAGAATCAAAGTGACAGAGACGGAAGAAAATATATTACGGAATCCTATACAAGAACCGATACGCTCTTCGTTCCGAAATTTCAGATCCTTCAAGCTTCGATCTCAGCTAATCTCCCCGTTGCACAATTGAAGATCGAAGAATTTTCTTCAACGATCATGACGCCGCTTTTGAATTATGTTTTCTTCGAAGAAAATTCATCCGATATTCCGCAGCGATATATCCGTCAGTATAATTATAATATTGATACGTTTACTATCGAGCATATTCATTCATCAAATAAACTTGCAACGTATCATCATCTGCTCAATATCATTGCGCGACGATTAATTCAGAACCCCAATGCAACTATCGCTCTCACCGGATGCAATCAGGATATTCGTGAAGAAAAAGGAAATGCAGAGCTTTCTCTCGCACGAGCAGAGGCAGTCAAATCATATTTGACAGATACATGGCATATTGCTGCTGATAGAATCAAGACCGGTGCGCGCAATCTTTCTGCGAAAGCTGCAAATTCTGAAACAGCCGATGGCGCACAGGAAAACAGACGAGTGGAAATCACCAGCACCGACCCGAAAATTTTATTTCCGGTGATCACAGATGATACCCTACGCACAGCAAATCCGCCGACGATTCGTTTCGATCCGCAGGCAACAAGCGAAGCAGGTGTGCAAACATGGAAGGTGACGGCGATGCAAGATAATAGATTACTTAAACGTTTTGATGGCGCGGGAAATATACCTGCAAATATTGCTTGGAACATTGACGGCTCATCAATGCCGCGCACCGGTGGAGAGATCAAGTATATGCTCGCCGTAAAAGATTCGGTGGGGATGATGGCAACTTCGGAGCATTCGCTTCCATTCGAAACGATCACCGTTCGAAAAAAACGCGAAGAGCGCCGCGGCGATACGGTGATCAATCGTTTCAGTCTTATTCTTTTTGATGTCGGATCATCAGCGATCACATCGCCCGATATTCTTCCATTGATAAAAAGTTATGTGCAGCCCCTGTCTCAAGTGAGCGTTACGGGCTATACCGACCGTCTTGGAGAAGCCGCTTACAATCAGCAGCTATCCGAACGCCGCGCCGCAACTGTTGCAGGAGCGCTGGGGGCAAAACACGTTACATCAAAAGGTCTTGGACCGACAGATCTTTATGATGCCTCATTGCCTGAGGGAAGACTTTATACACGAACGGTTGATGTGGAGATTCATACACCGATTGGAAATTAAAACCTCACCACTTCTCCGGTCGAAAGTGATTCTCTTATTGCAAACGTGACGAGCGTTGTTGCAAGTATCGAATCAAATGGAATTGGAGAAGCGCTGCCGGATTTGATCGCATTCAAAAATGCTTCAACCTCTTCTTTATGTCCCTTGCCTTGACCGGAAATAATTTTTGGTTTACCTGAACCGGACCACAATTCTAGCTCGGTAAAATTTTTCATGATAGCAGTTTTTCCTGCAGAGAACACCTGCATCTCTTCTTTGGGAAGAGTTTTATCGCCATTTGCAATATAGAGAATCGTGGCTACGGTACCATCATCGTACTCGATAGTAATGGAAATATTATCATTATCTATGACGTCACTTCTTCCCGATGAAAGAGATTTTGCAACCACGCTTTTCGGAAGTGCATCGCCTGTGAGATATGCGGCGGTATCAATGAAGTGGCAGACTTCTCCTATAATTCGCCCTCCACCGATCTCTTCATCCTGCGTCCAATCGGATGCTTTGACTGCTCCGGCATTGACACGATAAAAAATTAATTTCGGTTCGTTCGGCTCACCGAAAAATTTTTTGGTCTTTACAACAAGGGGTGAGAAACGGCGGTTGAACCCGATGAGTAGTAGTGCTGAGCGCTGAGGACTGAGCGCTGAGTATGTCTTGGCAACTTTTGCAGCATCTTCAAAATTTAGTGCAAGAGGTTTTTCGCAGAAAACATTTTTGCCGGATTCTAATGCTTTACAAATTAAGTCTGCATGTAAATTATGTCTTGTTGCAATAAAAACCGTATTAACATCCACCGAAGAAATAACTTCGTCGGGATTTGTTGCCGATGCTTTAAAACCGAATTTTTTTTCTGCGTCCTGTGCGCTCGATCCGGATTCATTTGCAACGATGATTAGCTCGGCATTATCTTTCAGCGTCGGAAGCAGAAATCCCTGTGCAAAATTTCCGGCGCCAATAAAACCGATCTTGGGGGTTAGCGATGAGTGCTGAGCGATGAGTGCTGAGTTTGTTGATTTTGGATTACGGACTTTGGACTTCTGATTTTCTTTTGGATAAGTAAGTACGATTCCGAGATATCTTTCCTTCGCTTCGCCTGCGATCATATCATAAGCGCGCTTCGCTTCGGTGATGGGAATAACGTGCGTGGTAATCTTTGCAGGTTCAACTTTTTTCTCTGCAAGAAGTCTTACGAACTCCTGCATATTACGGCGTTCAGTCCAACGCACATATCCTATCGGATAATCAATTCCTTTTTCTTCGTAGTCGCCTTCATATCTTCCCGGACCGTAGGAGCGCGAAAAGCGAAAATCAAGTTCTTTCAAATAATATTGGTCACGCGGAATATCCATCTTCGTTACGCCGACCATCACTACCTTGCCTCGGTCACGGGCGATCTGCGCGGCAAATTCTATTGGATCGTTCGAGCTTGTCGCTGCTGTGATAATTATGCTATCAACTCCGAAGCCATGCGTTAATGACTTGATCTTATCAACAAGGTTATCCGCTTTTCGACTAAATGCAAAATCTGCATGATGCGCATTTGCAAGCATCACATTATCATCATCAAGATCAATGCCGATAACAAAACATCCGGCAGCTTTTGCGATCGCGCAGGTAAGCTGTCCGACGAGTCCTAAACCGATCACAGCAACAGATTCACCAAAACGAATCTCTGCTTGACGAACACCTTGCATAGCAATAGCGCCAAGGGTTGTATAGCAGGCATCTTCATAGCTTACGCTGTCAGGAATTTTTACGCAAAGATTTTTCAGCACGCTGACAACTTCGCTGTGACTTGCACCTTGTCCGCCACAGGCAACGCGGTCACCGGGTTTAATATCATCAACATCTTCGCTGACGGCGATCACTTCTCCGGCGCAAGAATAGCCCATCGCTTTTTCGGAGTCAAGCTTATTCATGACGCGGCTATAGGTCTTCCAAAATCCAAGCTGCTTAATTTCTGCAAGGACTTTTTTCACATCATCAGGGCGGCTCTTTGCTTTATCAAGAAGCGAGGCACGGGCAAGCTCGACGGACATCTTCTCCGTACCGGCAGAAATGAGACTTGCATAATTTCGCACAATAACGCCTGCGCGCTTCGGTGCATTTGGTGCATCGACATCACGAACAGTGATCGCGCCGGAGCGCATTGATTGGAGTAATTGCTTCAATAGATGGTCTTAGATAATTTGGGTATTTAACGGCTTATGGTAACTTTTGATTCGAACGTGAGGTTTATTTATCTTGCTCAATTTTCTGCAAAACTGATGAAAAAGCTCATTCTCTTTATTCTGTTCTTGTCCTTACCGCTTCAAACCGTGGTAGCACAGAAAACTATAACTGATAGTCTCGTCTCTGGTGGCAGTATGAGGTATTATCATGTCTATATTCCAAAAAATTTTATTGTGGGCAGTTCTCGTCCGCTCATTATTCATCTTCATGGTTATGGCTCGAATGCTCAGATTGAGCAAAATTATACAAACTATATGCCGATAGCCGATACTGCGGGATTTCTTGTTGTCTATCCTGAAGGCACAAAAGATGGCAATGGCTATCAGTATTGGACTGCCGGAATTCCGACTCTGCCAACAACACTGGATGATGTTGCTTTTTTATCCGCGCTCATTGATACATTGCACACTCATTATAATGTAAACACTACGCGCATTTATGCATCGGGTTTAAGCAACGGTGGTTATATGTGCTATCAGCTTGCATGGAAGCTGCCCAATAGGATTGCGGCAATTGCATCTGTTTCCGGCAGTATGGCTCCGCTTGAATTTGCAAAATGCAAACCTACTCAGGCTGTTCCGATCATGGAAATTCATGGAACAGCAGATCAAACTGTGCCATACACCGGGTCAGTTCTCAATACTGATATTGATACGCTAATGAATTTTTGGGTTCTGAACGATCATTGCATACCCTTGCCGGGAGTAACCAATCTTCCTGATATAGATAAAACCGATGGTACAACAGTTATTCATTACCAGTGGTCTGCAGAGTTAGCAAACACAACGTGCGAGCTTTATAAAATTATTAATGGTGCTCATGTTGATTGGCCCGGTGCGACGGGTGCTGGAAACAATGGGGACTTCAGCGCCTCGGCAGCGATTTGGCAATTTTTTAACAAATATCAGAATCAAACCGCCGGTATTAAAGCAGAAAAAAATATTCCCTCTTCTATCAGCTTCTATCCAAATCCATGCTCGGATGTTCTTCATATTGGTAGCTACATACAAGGCAAGATTACTATCGTTGATATAACAGGAAGGCAAGTGTTAACGAGTCATGAGAAAGATATTGATATCAGTAAAATCCCGTCGGGCTTATATCTACTTGAATATGAAAATGGGTCAACCCATGCTTCTGAAAAATTACTGAAGTATTAAAAAAAAATTATATTGATTCTTTCTCTTTCTGAAGAATAGCGAGCACTATGTCAGTGACATCAGAAACGTTTGCAGATTATCATCCCCGGAAAGTCCAAGTTTTTTTCGTATCTGATAGCGGTGAACTTCGATGGTGCGATGAGATAGGCAGAGGGAGTTTGCAATATCTTTTGTGGCAAGGTTGAGTTTCATTAATAAACAGACTTTTACTTCTTTCGGAGAGAGTGCAGGATATTTTTCCAAGAGTCTTGTTCCGAAATCCGCGTGAATTTCATCGAACTGTGTTCTGAAAAACTCCCATTCAGATTCGGAGCTACGCAAACGTTCGATATCGGAGATCACGCTGCTCACCGGAAGATTTGCTTTTTGTCCGGGAGAATGCAACGTGTCTTTTAATTGCGAAGTTACTTTCCCGAGCGCCTCATTTTGTTTTGCCAACTGCAAAGCAAGCGCCGTTAGCTCTTGTCGTTTTGTATGGAGATCCTGTACAAGGATCTCTTTTTGTAATTTCAATTGAACGTGCTCGCGTAATGCAGCTTCCACTTCAAGACGGATATGAGCTTCTCGCATAAGACTGGTCTCATTGTCATGATGCGTTTGCTTCAGAAGTTCATTGTATTTTTCATAATTTCCAAGCGCTTCTTCAAATCGTAAGTCGTGCTTATCACATTGCGCTAAGAGCAAGTACATATTCGCCTGTGTGATTAATTCGCCACTTGCTGTAGCGATCACAATTGCCTCCTTCGCGAATTCCCGTGCTGCATCAGGCTCCTTCATATCAAAGAGAAGCTGAGCTTTAAGCATAAGGATACCGGCAACCTTACTGACTAACGTATGTTGTTCGCAAAAGGTAAGCGCATCATTGTAGCTCTCAAGCGCCTTTTTCTTTTCGCCGTTTTTGGCATTGGCAAATCCCAAATGCTCAAGCGTTCTGGCGCGTTCGGAATGAAAATCATGGTCTTTGGTGATCGTAAGAGCTTCGTTGTATAATGTGAGGGCATCGGTTACATTGTCACCAATAACGAGCATCTCTCCTTTATTGATTAACGCCTTGACAACGCAAAGTATATCTCCATTCTTTTTTCCTTCTTCGTACGCTTTATCGAAATATTCGCTTGCTTTATCATACTGATGCATTTCATAGTAGAGGATGGCGATGTTGAGAAATCCGGGACCAATCCCCTCTAATTCTAATTCGAGACTAAGCTCAAGGCTTCGAGAATGGTAATCGAAACTCTTATAAAGATCACCAATGGCGCGGTAAGCAAGACCAAGATTATTCAGCGCTATCTCCTTGCTCGATTTATCTTCCAATCGTTCTGCTAAATCGAGTGAATCGTTGTAGAGTTGAATTGCCTGAGAATATTCAGCCTGGGAAAGATGAATATTTCCCATCAAATAATAAAGCTTTACCACCTCACTGTCATTATGAAGTTGCTGCTGGATGCGTAATGCTTCTATAAAATTTTCTCGAGCTCTTTGAAAATCCGATGTCCGGTATTGGCAACGACCCAGAAGCATCTTTATTTTTCCAGAAATCTCTGAGTCATTTATTTTAACAGCGATCTTTGCTGCCTGTTCAGCATAGTCAAGAGCAACGACTGTATCGGATAAATAGAATTTTTCGCAAAGCTCGGATAATAGCCGCAGGCGTTTGCGATTCTGTGTCGTTTTTCCAAGCTCTTTTACCAATCCGGCAATCTCGCCTTGTGTTTCGGGTACCATTTTTACGGCTTCAAATCTCGTCGGTTAAAATTTTCCTGTCCAATTCAAAATCAAATTAGCCTCTAACTTCTTTACTGTAATAAGTTAGCGCCTCTAAGTAGTTATTACGTAGTACCAAAAAATATGGCAGAGCGTAAGTTTGATGTACGATGATTGTGGAAACAATCACAAAACAAACTTTTTTTAACACTTACTTTACTAAACAACATCATGAAAAACGCAATCAAAATACTCACAACGATCTCGCTCTTTGCAATTGTCAATTGTGCATCAACAACTTCTTTTGCCCAGAGCGGAAAATCAGCAATGATTTGCCAGGCGGACAAGATCGTCACTCCAATGCCTGACGAAAATACTCAAATGTCTTCTTCAATCCTTCTTTGCGATCTCTTTTTGGCTGTTAGCTAAGAAAGAATAAACAAATAAATTTTTTAATACTTACTTAAAAACACAATACGACCATGTTAATTCAAACTACTAAAATAGAAATTCCGTCGCAGTCACAAGTCAAAGGATCTCTGAATGAACTCAGCAAATCCACCGGAATCGGGAATTATCCGTCTCAAAATAAGAAGACTTCTGGTGCAGTACGGTATATAACTTTTATGAATACCTATTCAGACTATTCGACTTCTTCGAATCGTTTTTGCAATTAAACCAAAATAGGCTTCAACGTAACAGATCGGAGCTAACTCCGCAACTACCCCCTTTATTTAAGCGCCTCACGAAAATACGCAATCGTCTTCTTAAGTCCTTCTTTGCGATCAACTTTCGGCTGCCATCCTAATAGGGATTTGGCAAGAGTGATATCAGGTTGACGAACTTGAGGATCATCTTGTGGAAGAGGTTTGAAGATCGTCTCGCTTTTTGATTCGGAGATCATAGCTTTGATCTCTTTTGCAAGTTCGAGCATGGTCACTTCATCGGGATTACCAATATTCACCGGATTAGAATAATCCGACAATAGCAACTTATAAATTCCATCAACAAGATCGCTGACGTAGCAGACGCTTCGCGTTTGTGAGCCATCACCGAATACCGTGATCGGATCATTACGCAGTGCTTGAGTAATAAAAGCAGGAATAGCTCTGCCGTCCTCGATGCGCATCCGTTCGCCATACGTATTGAATATACGGATGATGCGAGTCTCAAGTCCATGATAGCGATGATACGCCATTGTCAATGCTTCGGCGAAACGCTTTGCTTCGTCATAGACTCCGCGAATACCGATTGGATTGACATTGCCCCAGTAAGTTTCCGGCTGAGGGTGGATTGATGGATCGCCGTAAGTTTCGCTGGTTGAAGCGAGAAAGAAGCGAGCATTCTTTGCTTTCGCTAATCCAAGAGCTTTATGAGTGCCAAGTGACCCAACCTTCATTGTCTGGATCGGTAGTTTCAAATAATCAATAGGTGATGCCGGAGAAGCAAAATGTAAAACGTAATCAAGCGGACCATTAACGTGAATAAAATTCGTCACGTCATAATGCACGAATGAAAAATTCGGTTTGCCGATCAAGTGGCCGATGTTATTCGTCGAACCGGTGACAAGATTATCCATGCAGATCACCTCATGTCCTTCAGCGACAAAGCGGTCACAGAGATGACTTCCGAGAAATCCGGCTCCGCCGGTGATAAGAGTACGAGGCATAGTATTTAATTGATAAAAGGATTGATAATGGTAAGAGTCTTTTCGATAATCAAGTTATGTTGCATATCTTCGGAATAAAGAATGTTCGCTTGAGCTTCTAATGCGCTTGCTACAATCAGACTATCCCAAAATGAAAATTTATATTTCACTCGAAGATGGGAAGCTTTTATGAGAATCGACTCGGAAGGATAAATAACTTTACATTTCAAGAACAATTCAGAAATAATTTTTTTTATTAAGTTTTCATCGGCGCTAGTTTTTCTTAATATATTCACGCAAACTTCGTTGATAATTTGAGTACTAATAATGCCGGAGGTGTTCCAAAAAAAAATTGCTGCAGTGTTATGTTTCACTTGATCTTGGGCATCAAGAAAAATATACAGTAAGATATTCGTGTCAAAAAAAATGTTCTCCTGCATCAGCGGCGCTCGTGGGCTTCTTCGCGAGTTAGAAATCTGGGTGAGTTCATTTTTAGAGGATGTTTGGATAAATACTGCAAAGTATCGACGGCTTCAATCTGCTGTTTTTCGGATTCTAAAGTAACAACAAAATCCGTCTCACCGTGAATAGCAAGCCTCACACTCTCAGGTAACTCAATAGAGCCGTCTCTTATAGTTGTATGAAATTGTAATCCCATGATTTAGAAAACAAATTTACACCAAAAGAGTGCTACCTTCTACCAATTCCGAAATAAACAAACCCATGCTCTCGTACTTTTTCCGGATCGTAAATATTTCTTCCGTCAAAGATCACTTTGTCTTTTAGAGTTTTCGTAAGCATATCAAAATCCGGATTGCGGAATTCATTCCATTCTGTGACGATCACAAGAGCATCAGCTCCTTCGAGCGCGTTCATGTTCTTGCGGTGGTATTGAAGTTTATCCGATTCCGGCAACACTTTCATCATTCCGGGAATTGCAACAGGGTCGCTTGCCTGTACTTTAGCCCCATGTTCTAATAGCGAAGAAATAATTTCGACAGCCGGTGCATCGCGGATGTCATCGGTTTTTGGTTTGAATGAAAGTCCCCATACGGCAAATATTTTTCCGGAAATATTACCATTATAATGCGCAAGGATTTTTTCTACTAAAACTTTTTTCTGTTTGTAATTTACTTCCTGAACAGCTTTCAGTGTCTTAAATTCGTAGCCATTTTCTTCGGCAGTTTTAATAATTGCACTTACATCTTTCGGAAAGCAGCTTCCGCCAAAGCCGACACCGGGAAAAAGAAATTGCTGACCAATGCGTCCATCAGAGCCAATCCCTCTGCGAACGCTATCAACATCCGCGCCGACGCGGTCGCAGATATTTGCGATCTCGTTCATGAAAGAAATCCTAACTGCAAGCATTGCATTCGCCGCATATTTTGTGATCTCGGCGCTCTTCTCATCCATGATGTAGATCGGGTTGCCGGTGCGGACAAATGGCTCGTAAAGTTCTTGCATTACTTCGATCGCTTCGGGACTCGAAGAGCCGATAACGATTCGATCCGGCTTTAAAAAATCTTGAACTGCTGCGCCTTCTTTCAAAAATTCCGGATTCGAAACAACTTCAACTTTTATTTTTGTTTCTTTCTCAAAGATCGCTTTTACTTTTTCTGCTGTGCCAACCGGAACAGTAGATTTATTCACGATCACTTTTGGCTCAGTGATGATCTCCGCTAATTGTTTTGCGACTGCCATCACACGCGAAAGATCTGCCGCGCCATCGGCTCCTTGTGGAGTAGGGAGCGCAAGGAAAATTACTTTTGCATTGGCAATTGCTTCGTTGATATCTGTGGTGAATCGAAGTCTGCCTTCGGATACATTAAAACGCACGATCTCCTCAAGCCCAGGTTCGTAGATCGGAATAACACCGTTCTTGAGCGCATCTATTTTTTCCTGGGCAATATCCATACAGATAACGTTATTGCCTGTTTCGGCAAATCCCGCACCGGTGACTAATCCGACATACCCTGTTCCAATTATCGCTACGTTCATTCGCTAATATTATTTACTACGGCTTTTTATATCTTTGTCAGTATCTTCGAACTTGAGTTCATACAACTTCCGAACCCGTTACTTTGTTCTGTTCTTTCTGATTTAATCTGAGCCTTATTTCTTTTCCCCAATCCTCTTAATTCTTTAAACTACTGTTTTAAATACTTTTAAATACAGGTTATTTTAAAGGCTGTTGAAATGTCAATAAGATTTTAAAAGAAGCAATAATCGCTTATTTCTCATATAAAAAGTCAATATAACAAGTTATCCAGTATATTGTTCGTATGTGGATGGGTAAGAATTAATCCACACTGAAAGTTATAATCTACAGGCTATCCGCACGGAGTAAAAGTTGCTAACAAAACTATTTGCTTCATCCACACTCTGGGATGAATAAGTTTTTTTTACCCCGATGTTACCAAGAAGTTTGTAGTTTTGTGTGGAGAAGCTTATAACATTATTCATATATGAAATTACTGACACTACATAAAATTCTGATCGTCTTTGCTCTTGCCTTCTTCCTGTTCTTCGGAATCCGAGAAATTTTGCGCGATAGTGGAAATACCATCATTGGTATCATAGTACTCACACTCGCTGCTGGAGTAGGGTTTTATTTTGTATGGCTGCTGAGGGGAGGGTATGAGAATAAGGGATAAGAATTAAATATAAAATTATTTTAAACTATAACTTTGCAAGACCGAAGAATAGTTAAGATATAATTTTTTATTAGAATCATAACCATAACTATTTTTTTGAACTAGCCCTACGCCATTGGCGTAATATTCCTTTGTAATACCATTTGTATCTTGGTTTGCAGGAGTTCCGCCTAAGATAATCCTATCAAAATGTGCACAGGAAAAAGTACCTGCGGGTGCAGTAATCGTTTCATTATTTCCTCTAAATACCAATACTGCTTTATTCAGACTACCACCAGGATAAGTAGTATCAACAAGCACATAGGTTTCTCCTACAGCCATTGGGTAACGTAAGCCAAGAGTAGGTACGCCGCCATTTTGTACAGAATAAACATCTCTTGACCCGGAATAGTAGAGGATTGCATATTTAGTAGTATCGCCATTTGCTGAATAAAGAAAACCTGATGATCCTTGATATGATTGGTTTCCGCGGATCAGAAGATCAAATAGCTCAGATGATTTTATCATTCCTGAAGTTGTATAATTAGTGGTTTTGTAGAACCAGTGGTAACCAACCTTCATAGGATAAATATCTTGGATTGCACCATTTAACGAGGCTGAACCACCGTCCTTACAGCCGGATGCACAAAAAAAACAAATAAATAAAATCAACAAAACTCTACTTTTGTATAACCACATTTCCATTTTCTTCATGTCCGTCTAAAAAAATGATATTAATTTGATAAGCACCTGAAGCTAACCCGGATATACTTAATGAACAGCTAAGATTATCCGACCCTACTAATTTTGAAAGAGTTTCTATACCTAAAACATTCCTTACCTTTACTGATCTTGCTGCACCTTTCCAAGAAAGACTAAAGCTACTGTTCGCAGGGTTCGGAAAAATTTGTAAATAAGAATTGTCTGTTTTTTTTCCTAAAGATGTTGTTGAGGAAGAATGAGCTAATGAAATTGAAAAGTAAGTCGGTGTCATGTCAGTCATAATAATTTCTGAGGGGGCAATTTGTTATAGAAGCTATATGTACAAATATACGAAAGAATCATCTCCTCTATTATTTTCTTCATTAGTTCTTCTACGTCCTCCTCCTTCGTATCTTTGCATTCAGACTTTTGTCACTTAATGGGAGAAATACTACAACAACTTGTTAACGGCATCTCGCTTGGCGCAATTTATGCGCTGATCGCGCTTGGCTATACGATGATCTATGGCGTGCTGCGCTTTATTAATTTTGCGCATGGCGATGTGTTTATGGTCGGCTCGTTCGTGGCGTACTATACGGCGAATACGGTTAGCAAGTTCTTTCCTATCGGCAGCGTACCGGCAGTGATCATTATCTTTCTTGTTTCGATGACGTTTTGCGCGATACTCGGTGCGACGATCGAATTCCTTGCTTACCGTCCGCTGCGCACCCGCCCGAAACTTGCCGTTCTTATCACTGCCATCGGTGTCTCGCTTTTTCTGGAATATCTTTCGCAGCTTCTTTTTGGCGCTACGCCACGCGGATTTCCGGCGATCATCTCTTCTGCTCCACTTTTTAAATCGCACCTGATCACGATCAATACTGTACAGGTTGTCGTCATCATCACCTCGCTTTCGCTGATGAGCATTCTTCGTATCGTCGTGATGAAGACGAAGATCGGCACGGCAATGCGCGCTGTCAGTTACAATCAGCAGGCAGCGAGTTTGATGGGCATAAATATTTCAAGTGTTATCACGTTCACATTTATGATTGGCTCGGCTCTTGCTGCGGCAGGCGGAGTGTTATATGCGGCGCAGTATCCGAGCATTGATCCGCTGATGGGAATTATGCCGGGCTTGAAAGCATTCGTAGCGGCAGTGCTTGGCGGCATTGGAAATATTCCCGGTGCAGCGATCGGCGGATTTATAATCGGCACGGTTGAGACGTTCATCTCCGGCACATTTCTTTCGACCTATCGCGATGCTATCGTCTTTGCAATCCTGATCGGCATCTTAATCTTCAAACCAAGCGGCATTATGGGAAAGAACGAGGCTGAGAAAGTATAATGAAACCGCAATTTACATTTCTTCTTGTCTTTGCAGTACTCGTCGCGCTATCGCAAGTGATGGGGCACATGGATCCTTATTACCTGACGGTGATCATCTTCATCGGCATCAATATTACAATGGCGACGAGCCTGAATCTGATCAATGGATTCACCGGGCAGTTCTCGCTTGGTCATGCAGGATTTATGGGAGTCGGCGCTTATGTTGGAGCGATCATTTCTACCTATCTCACAACGCATGGTTGGTCGGCTGAAGGCGTATCCGGTGTGATGGTTCTTGCAATGGCATTGCTTGGCGGCGGTTTTTTTGCTGCACTGACCGGGCTTGCAGTTGGTATCCCGAGTTTACGACTAAAGGGCGATTACCTTGCTATCGTTACGCTTGGCTTTAATGAGATCATCCGCGTTATTATTCAGAATGTCGATTTTAAGATTGCCGGAACAGGGTACGTCAATGGCGCACGAGGTTTTGCTGTGCCGCAGCTCACAACGTTCTTATGGGTTTACGGAATTGCGCTTGTTGTCATTTATTTTGTAGAAAATGTCATTAACTCCACCTATGGCAGAGGCTTTCTTGCTGTGCGCGACGATGAAGTTGCAGCAGAGGCAATGGGAATTAATACGACAAACTTCAAAGTAAAAGCATTTGTCATCGGTGCGTTCTTTGCCGGAATCGGCGGCGGACTTTTCTCGCATTACATCCAATACATCACGCCGGATAATTTTACATTCCTGAAATCCATTGAGATCGTCGTCATGGTAATTTTAGGCGGAATGGGTTCGACGTATGGCGTTATTCTTGCTGCAATACTGCTAACAATTTTGCCTGAAGCGTTGCGCGAATTCTCTGAATACCGCATGATCATTTATTCGCTGCTTCTTATCGTGCTGATGATCTCGCGTCCGCAAGGACTCTTTGGGAATGCATCACTGAAGAAGTTTATGGCAAAACGAAAAGCCGGAGCTACTGCTAATTAAAGAAAAATTATGGACCGGCTATACTCACCTTGGAGAAGTAAATATATCGAGACCTTCAAAGGCACAGGTCCGAAAAAAGAATCCGAATGCGTTTTTTGTACTGCGTTAAAAGTTGATGAAGACAAAGAGCGACTCGTCATCCATCGCGGCAAGCTTGTTTTCGTTATCATGAATCTCTATCCTTATAATAGCGGCCACATGATGGTCGTTCCGAAGCGGCACACTGCTGAGTTTGCCTCACTTACTCCCGATGAACTTGCCGAATGCACAAAACTCCTGCAAGATGCTCAGATCGCACTCGAAGAATTATCGCATCCTCATGGATTCAATATCGGTATGAATCTTGGTAAAGCCGGAGGTGCCGGAATTGACGATCATCTCCATTGGCATATTGTCCCGAGATGGAACGGAGATACGAATTTTATGCCCGTTCTCGCCGATATTAAGATGGTCTCAGAGGACATGGAGCGGCAATGGGAAGCCCTTCATGCATTTTTTTCAAGAAATCTACATACCAAGGCGTAACTTTTGAAGGGTATCGGGGGTTATTTAGTTAGAGATTCACTTAACTTTTTTGTGCCCATGAAATATTTGATAGTGCTTGTTCTTCTTACTCCTTTATTTTTTGCTTCGAAAGATGCTAATGCAATGGCACCGAAGATTGACTCGGTGTATGCAGATTCAGTTTATCAGGTTTATGCAATTACAGATGCTGCCGCTCAAGCCTCTTTAGGAAAGTCCGATAAGCAGTTCGTCACATTTAGCAATGGAGCTTTGCTTGATCTTGTATTCAAGAATAGCAAACATACCGATATTATCCCCATCAAGGCAAATTCAACTCTTCTGATTTGGGGACAAACTGATAAGTCCGTTGATAGTTCTGCGGGTCAAGTAGTTTTTAATAAGTTTGATCTTAGCGGTAACTTAGTTAGTTCAAAACGATTTATTCTCGGAGACGGACTGAATATTATTCCTGTTCCAAACCAAGATTTTGTGTACATTGAATTAAGCCTTGCTGATCCTGTTGATCAGGGATCAATGAATCATTCAAAAAGCTATCTCGTGGACGCAATTGCGCTTCTTCAAGATACAACCGCACCATCCTCCGTCCCGTCCGCTCCCATTCTCGTAAGTTCTTTCATATCATATCCGAACCCTTTCATCTCGAATACGACGATCAGGTTTGAGCTTCAAACTGAAGGTGAAGTCCAGCTTGCTATCGTTGACGGTCTCGGACGAGAGACTGACCGTGTGATCGCAGGATACCAAGAAAACGGAATGCATGAAATTCCACTTGCAATCAAGACACCCGGATTTTATTTCGTTTGGCTTTATCTGAACGGCAAGCCGATCGGAAATCCGTTGAAGATCACATCGCGCTAATTACGGTTTGACAGCAAGAGAATTGCTACCGCGAATTGTTATCGTTATCATCTTCTTAACCGGAGCTATCTTCGCCTATATCGAAAGTATCTATATGCGCGACCATGCCGCATCACTTGGCGATAAAGGCACAAGCGTTTTAACGTGGATGTGGATCTACCGGGTTATTGCAATGGCTCTGTTCTTTGCATCAACATATATCATTGGGGGGATTTGGCGGAGGTGATATACGAAAACTAATTTCTCGCATAATCCGTTATCTTCACCCGATAACTAACTATCACGAACTACTATGCTTATTTTCTTTTTTGGAATGGTTGCCGGAATGGCTGGACTCATTTATATCTGCTACAAAGATGTATGGGCAGATAAAAAGAAAGCTGCGAATAAATCATAACGGAAGCAGACCGAGGCATCCTCCGAGCGCAGCAAAGAGAAGCGATTTTGCAATCATCCCGCGCATTTTCTTTTTATCCAGATCTTTATAGAGATCATCTATTATTTTCGTCTTCATCAGATCCTTTTCATACGTCCTCTTCGCCGCATTCATCACACAAAAATGCTCCTTTGCTTGAATAAAGTTCAGCGCAGTTGAATATCCAAACCCGAATCCAATGATAATCCGAAAGAGCATTCCATAGTGAAAATAGTATAACGCAGCCATCGAAATTATTCCCCCGATAAGCGCTGCGTAAGCAAGCCGTTTTCTCCATTTGACGCCGGTGTCATCAATGTTGCAAATTCCCGGTTGGTAGGTATATTGTTCTCCTGGCATACTAATTATAAATCAAATATTTTTTTCTTGTTGAGCGGAACATATTCGCATCCATAAACCAGTAAGCGCTCTCGGCTTCAACTTCGCTTTTCATAGTATCAGAGCCGTCCATGGAAAGTACGTGTGTAACTTTATCAGATAAAAAAAGCTGAGCAAAATTGCGGACTCCGGTGACTTTATCAAACATTTTTTGAGTCGTAAAGGGTAACGCTTTGAAAGACTTTGCAAAAACTGAATCGCGAAGAAGTTTTTTCAAAACCAAAAATTCAAAACCATAAAGACTTTCGATAGAGGAAATATTTTTGGGTAATTCGATCTTCATACCTAAAAACGTTTTACTACTATCACCAAAAGGTACGGTATAGTCATCTCTCTTTGCCGTTACCCCTTTCGGCAAAGATGATTGGACGGCTTGTTCTAAAAATTGTGGCTGCACGAGCTTCGAGCCAATGCGCAGAAAAGGAAGATCGGAGCCGATGCCGACAGAAATGTTTCCCAATTCACCGATGGCGCCAAACATAGCACATCCGATTGCACTTTCGAATGTCGGGATATTCGGGCTTGGTGGAATCCACTTCAAGCCTGTCTCATTCCAATACATTTTGCGTTTCCAATCTGTCATGTGAATGACGGAAAGTTTTAACTTCTCGGCTCCATGAAACCACTTCTGTCCTTTTGCCATCTGCGCCAACTCACCAAGTGTCATGCCATGGAGATACGGGACAGGAATCACTCCGACAAAAGAAATAAGTGATGAATCAATAATATTTCCTTCAATGCGTTCACCTGATAGTGGATTCGGTCTATCAAGCACAACGAACTCTATATTATTTTCCGCTGCCGCTTCCATCGCATAGATCATCGTCGAAAGATAGGTGTAAGGACGTACACCAATATCTTGAATATCAAAGACCAATGTAGTGATGCCTGCCAGCATCTTCTTCGTCGGCTTGCGAGTTGTACCATAAAGAGAATAGACAGGAACACCTTCGTACTTCTCTACGGCATCGCTTTTCACCCCAGCTTTGCGTTCGCCAAGGAAACCATGCTCCGGTGAAAATAACGCGACAAGCTTGCATACTTTCTGCTTTGCAAAAAGTTTAGGAGCAAAGTCGCCGCTTGAAGTAACGGAAGTTTTATTGGCAATGAAGCCAATGTTTTTTCCTTGCAGGGGCGCATAATTATCAGCAACAAGATTATCAAGCCCGGTTCGGACTTGGCTGCTTGCTACGGAAATGAGGAGGCAGGAAAAAAGAACAGATAGTATTCGATTGAAGTGCATTAAGTGCTAATAAAATGTCCTGTTGAACGAAGCGAATTGTAAGGAGAATCCCAAAATATGCTTATATTGCAGAAGTGACTTAGTGCTCGTATTAGCTATTATCAGATCTACCCGTGAGGATATGATATTTAAAGAACCTGCATCCACCGACCGCATTCTTCGGAAGCTATATTTTGCTTTACACAGAAAATACAGCTCCGTTGATTCGGAATTTATTTATGATGCGCTTTCCGATGCTATAGAAGTGTGCCTGAAATATCCTAAAGAAGAGCAAACGACAGGGCTCCTTTACACCATTGCCTATAGAAATCTGTATCATAAGACGAGTGACCCAAAGAAGAAAAAAACTTCAAGTATTGAAGGCTTTACTGCGAAGGGAATTGACTTTGCTTCACCGGATGATCTAGAATTAGAATTTACCATATCCGAAACGCTGAGCCAACTGATGCTTGAGCTAAAGGAAAAGGAAAAAGATTTAGTTCAAATGCGTCTAGATGACATTCCCTTTAAAGAAATTGCTATAATAACCGGAGTGAAAAAGAATACTTTGGAACAGCGGCATAAAAGAATCATCGAAAAATTATCGCTGATTGCAAGAAAAGATATCGAAGGAACTAATGTAAAAAGCTGCCAGTTTACAGCCAACAGCCAACAGCCAACAGCCAACAGCCAAAAACGAAGAGAAAACCACGATTTTGACAATTATTTAAAATATTCCTTTTTTTTGTCAGTTTTTTGGGTTAAAAATACATTTACTATTATCCCCATATAATCAACTGTATTTAACTAAAAATAATAACGATAATGAAACACCTTAAACTAACAATATCCGCAAGCCTGATCATAGTTGCTTTGATAATAAATCCAATCAAAAGCTTTGCAGGCACCGATCACATCGGTAGTGGGTGGGTTTACCCAGCAAACACCGTTCCAGGTGATTGCACAAAGTATGGAATAAATACCGAAACGGGCCATGCTCTTATCAACTGTAAACCCTCAACCAACACATGCTTCGTTTCAGGCGGTGGAGGTATTGATGTCTATTGGCCAACTGCATCCCAACCCCCTGAAAGTCCCTCTGACGTCAAAGTGGAAGTTGTCCCTATGAACTAATTAACAACCGACTGCCTCAAATATTTTGAGGCAGTCGGTTTATAGCAAATGAACTACTTTTAAAATGCTCCAACTATTAATACTTTTACTCCGTCTGATATCCGCATTGAACTTTTCGCATCATGAGCAAAAATATGAGAGAAGGGTTGTATTGCGTGAGAATCCTGAAAGTCCATTAATTGAAATTAGTAAAGCTTCTGTTAACGGGAGTGGAAATTTTTTATTAATCGTAGATCAACGCGGAAGCAAGGCGTGTGTTTTTGCAACAGATGATGGTAAACTGGTACATGAGTTTGCACCTGATTCTACTTTTTCCGACACTCTTGCAATTAAAGGAAAATGCCCGCTTGAAGGGACAAATTATGTTCCTTCTACTCAAGCAACAGCCAGTAATCCTTTCATAAAGAATACAATTATAAATGCTGTTTTTCTTAATGATTCGGTGTTCTTGGGAACAGGGTCACTTTGGAGTACAATCGAAGGAAGTAATAAATTCAATTTCTTTTCTCATACTTCTCTCTATTATGTAAATGTGAAAAATAAAAGTGTACAAGTTTATCCGCTCGAATGGGACAAATCTGATTTTGCGGCTCAGAGTGATTGCTTAGTGTTGAATCCTAATGGCGCGTCCCTAATGGTAAATACTAACATAAACAGTTCGGGTGCACTGTCGAGACATCACTTTGATTCTTCAATCTGTCTATCCACTTTTGACTTTTATGGAAAATGGATTAGGAACACCAAACTTACTTTACCAGATGAGTGCAAGAAATATTATGTGGGTAGCTCATCAATGAATCCCCTCGTAACTTTCAACAAAAACAAAGAGCTTCTTCTAGGTTATGAGGCTGTTCCAAGAGTATATAATCTAAGTATAGGTAACTCTATAGAGCTATCAAATATTCCTTCCAACAACGAGCCTTTCTTTATTGCTATTAGAAACTTCATTCAAACGCATCCGCGTGGTACTATGATGCCATGGGATTCACTTTATTCATTAAGACCGTACTGGCTGTCAAGTATTACAGTTGATTCTAATGATAATCATTTTATAACATCAATTCTTCGAACATCAGAAAAACCTTGGCATATAATATATCTTATTCAAAAATATGACTCCTCGTGGCAGTATGTGAATTCGATCACAACGAAAGATACCAAAGAGGTTGAGTATAAATATGCTTTCTACTCAAAGGAAATCAATAAAATAGTCGCTATTGGTCTTCTAAAAAAGAAAAATTGGGTCGCAGACTATTTTTCAATGACTGAGTAAATTGTTTATGAAAGAAAAAATAAGGGGACTATTCATTTTATACTTGTTCGCCATGCAACCAGTTCTAATGGGTCATGTACGTTTATCTAAGACGATGAAAACTATAAAAATAATTAAAACTTCTTCGAAGTGCTCGAAGGATACAAAAGTTATTTTAATATTTATTAATATCGGGGAGTGTATTAAATGTAATATCGGTATAAAGGCTACTATTGATAGCGTTCTATTTAAGGAACACGATACAGCCGTATGTATTACAGCTGTAGTACCCTGTAATAGGGATATTGAATTGAAGGTTTTTAAGCAAAACAGTGGTTGGGATTATGGAGTATTCAGAGACGATGGCTCTATAAAAGAAAAATTGGGGTTACCAACGGACACTCGTCTTGCGATTTATGATTCCAAGAATATTTTAATTGGATCTCTTACACTAGATGATTTTGATCCAACTGCATATTCCAAGATGGAAAAAATATTTGCTAATCCAAAACATGATTCACAATAATGAAAACTTTTCTCTCCTTCAGCAATCTTTTTTCTTAGCTCGTTTTACATTATTTTCTTCCGCATCCTCGCAACCGGAATATGCATTTGCTCGCGGTATTTGGCGACAGTGCGGCGGGCGAGTTCGTAGCTATCAGCGCGAAGAAGCTCGACAAGTTTATCGTCATTAAGTGGCTTGCCTGGATTTTCGGATTCGATCAATTCCTTAATCCGAGCTTTGACAACTTTATTCGAAACCGATTCTCCTTCTCCGCCTTCGAGCGGTATCGCTTCGCTAAAAAAATATTTTAATTCGAAAACACCGAAATCGCTTTGGCAATATTTTCCGTTGACTACGCGACAGACTGTTGAGATATCCATCCCGATATCTTCGGCGATCATCTTGTAGATCATCGGTTTCAGGTATTTCTCGCCGTTCACAAAAAACTCATGTTGGCGATGCACAATAGCCGTCATCACACGCATCAGCGTATCGCGACGTTGATAGATCGCCATCAGGAAAAGTTTTGCAGCTTCGAATTTCTTGTTGATGAATTCACGCGCATCATCGGGCAAGGGCTTTGCTCCGTCAGCGCCTTTCTTTTTTGCAAGCTCTTTATAGGCAGCATTCACGCGAAGTGTCGGAATGCCTCGCTCATTGAGCGTAATCACAAAGTCTTTTCCGTTCGGGGTTTTCTCAATATAAAAATCCGGAGTGATGTAACGTGTGCTTTCCGAAGCCGGGCGTGAAGGAGCGCCGGGCTTAGGATTGAGCCGCTGGATCATATCAATAGCAGGTTTTAAGTCATGAACCTGCATCTGTAGTATTTTTGAAAGAACCTGATAATTCTTCTTAATGAAATGCTCGTAATGATTGCGCAGAATTTCCAGTGCAAGCTCACGCGACGGAGATTGCTCATGCAGCGCTTCGAGCTGGATCAGCAAACACTCCTGAAGATTCCGTGCCGCCACACCAACCGGATCAAGCTTCTGAATGCGTTTGAGTAATCGTTCGCTTTCCGTCTCGGTATATTCCTCGCCGAAATAAATACTCGTATCATGGACGATCTGATCAAGCGGCTCGCGCAAATATCCGTCTTCATCAAGTGAGCCGATAATTTCTTCTGCCAATACTTTTAGATGCGGCGAAAGACCAAGAAGAGAAAGCTGTGTGGAAAGTGATTCGGTAAAACTTTCCTCGGCGGCTTGCTGATAACGCTCGGAATTTTCGTCATCATCATCGGAACGCGAGATGCGCGGAGCTTTAAAGCCCTCGGTCTCGTCGTTTATGAAATCTTCGAGTGTATAATCGTTGCGTTCAGGTTGCTCGGAAGCTATTGAATCTGTCTCTGTCGCTGCTTGAACAGATGACTGCGCGATTGGACCGGTTATTTCATTCTCAACTTGCTGCTGCTCTTCATCCGGGACTTCTTCAAGCAAAGGATTCTCATCTAATTCTTCTTTGATCTTTGCTTCGAGTTCGGCGGCGGGAGTTTGGAGTAACTTCAGATATTGCACCTGCTGAGGTGTCATTTTCTGATGCATACCCATTTTCTGCCGAAGCTGAAGCATTCAGGATTTTATTTTACTATACAAAAATCGTACCAATACCTATGCAAGAAAAAAGAAAAAAATTCCGCGAGAGAACTCGCGGGGATTTTTTTTACTGACTTGTGTCATTGCGAGGAGGGCTTCAGCCCGACGAAGCAATCTCCTAAAGTAATAGCAGCTTGTTATGTTCTACCAAGATTTAAGAGATTGCTTCGTCGTCACTTTGTGACTCCTCGCAATGACACAAAAATTCCTCACATCGCATCAAACACTTTCACTAATTCCGCAGCGATGGCTTCCGGCGCTCTGCCTTCGATCTGCCAGCGCTCCATGATCCATGCAAGTTTGCCGTCTTTAATGATTGCAAATTGCGGAGACGATGGCGGAAAGCCTGTGAAATACGAACGAGCTTTCGCAACTGCCTCAACATCATTACCTGCAAAAGCAGTAGTAATGCGATCAGGTTTTTTCTCATGCGCTAAGGCAAGCTTTAATGCAGGTCTTGCTCCGCCGGCTGCACAGCCGCAAACAGAATTAATAAATACAAAAGCTGTGCCCGAAGCGGCAAGCTCTTTATCAACTTCCTCAGCCGTTCGCATCTCTTTCATTCCTAACCGAGTCACTTCATCCCTCATCGGCTGCACCATCATTGGATCATACATACGTTTTCTTTTCCTTAAATTATTATATATATCTTACGTAAATAAAGGAACAATGTTTTCAGAGGAAGGGATTCATTGCTGTAGAGTTTTTACACCAGTTATAAATAGCGCCAAGTGAAATGTCATTAACTAATTGTTGTTGTATTTCTCTTGTTACGTGACAAAGTCAGGATACAAAGGCACCGTTTTTTAGAAGTCATAATCTATGAATTACGTAATACTATTTTTAAGATTCCGGAATTTCATAAAAAATGTTCTGAGCGATTCATCTTCCTCGTGGATTGCACAATTCTGAATATCGACGATAAGATTATCTTTGAACACAATGATCTCATAAAAATGATATGTATGCTGAAGAGGTCCTTTTCTGATAGTATCAGTGAAGTTTATTTGATAGGTATTCTCACCGGTTTCTTCAACTGTTGAAGAGCAAAGGACTTCATCGAAAAGCTTTTGAGATTGAAGATAGTTTTGCCGATAGATAGCAACTATAGAGTTTCTACCCTGATATTTTCCTTCTGAATATTTGTATTTGCAATCTTCTTCAATAAGCGATGAGACCTCATCAAACCCTTGTTGGTCTATTAATCTTGCGAATTCCTTGGCTAAATGTAGACTCATTTTTTTCACAAAGTTCTATTATAAAGCTCTCTTCACAAATCCTCCGGCATCTTGCAATTTCTTTTTTGCATCTGTTGCGCTTAGGCTGAGTTTTTTCATAATGATCGCCGTCTTCACATGATTGCCACTGGATTTGAGGACTTCGGCGGCTTCTTCGTAAGTGCAGCCTGTTGCCATCATAATTATTTTTTTTGCGCGCTCGGTGAGCTTTTGGTTAGTGAGTTGGAGATCAACCATCATATTTTCGTAGGCTTTGCCGAGGCGTATCATCGTTGTTGTGGTGATCATAGTAAGCACCATTTTTTGAGCAACGGCGGATTTCATGCGCGTCGAACCCATCAGCACTTCCGGTCCGACGACGGGACAAATAGATTCGAAGAGATAGCTGTGATCGACGGATTCTCTGGGATTAGTTGTGAGAAGAACAGCAGTGGATTTTAATTCGAACGCTTTTTTTAATGCTCCGAGAACGAAGGGAGTGCGCTTACTTGCTGCAATTCCGATAACCATATCTTTTGGTCCGACGCGCTGCAAGGCAACTTCCAACGCACCTCGATCGTCCTTATCTTCCGCGCCTTCTTGTGAGCGGAATACTGCTTCATTTCCTCCGGCAATAATTGCCTGAACCATTGCCACCGGCGTTCCGAAAGTCGGAGGACATTCAGCGGCATCAATCACACCCATGCGTCCGCTTGTTCCAGCTCCTACATAAAATAGTCTGCCGCCATTTCGCAGAAGTTCGGTAAGCTTCTCACAGACTTTTTCGATATGGGGAATTTCAGCTTTTACCGCTCCGGCAACCTTCGCATCTTCGTCATTAATGAGTTGAAGAATTTGAGCAATGCTTAACTCATCTAAATTCATAGAGTTAGCGTTTCTTTGCTCTGTTGCAAGGTTATTTAATTCATTAAAAAGATCAATACTCACAATATATATGGAAGTTTATAGTTAATATATCTATTCATATGTGCAGGTTGAAAGTTGTAGTTTCCACGTGGCACATTACTCTAATTCAACGCTCCCATCAGAATTGAAATATCTGTCGGAGCAACTCCCGGAAGCCTTGATGCCTGTCCTATAGTCTCAGGTCGGACTTTCTCGAAAACTTCTCGTGCTTCAGTACTGAGTGCCTGAAGATTCTTGAAAACAAAATTTCTTGGAATTGGTCGTTCTTCACTAAGCTTAAATCGTGCGATCTGCAGGCGATGCTGTTTCACATACCCTTCGTACTTGATCTCCGTATCGGCAAGTTGAAGGAGTTCAGGATTGGCAAGTATAGTATTAGTAAAGTCCGTTGGATTCGAAGTCTTGCGCAGAAGCTCTTCAATTCCATTTCCTTGTGATATCATATAGGAACGCGCCGATTGCCTAACTAAAGGAGTAACAGAGGTAACCACCCTTTCAGAATCTGTCCAGGCAAGAAGCTGATCGAGTAGTAATTTTTTCTTCTGGACTTTTTGGTAATTCTCATCACTTATCAGTCCGTATTCTTTTGCTTTCTCCGATAGCCTTAGATCGGCATTATCCTGTCTTAAGATTAACCTATATTCAGCACTGGAAGTAAAGAGTCTGTAAGGTTCTTCTTGGATCTTATTAATAAGATCATCTATAAGAACTCCAATATATGCTTCATCTCTGCCAATGATAAAGTCGGGAATTCCTTTGATCTTGGAAGCAGCATTTACTCCGGCAACCAGACCTTGGGCAGCGGCTTCTTCATAACCGGAAGTGCCATTTACTTGACCGGCAAAATAAAGCCCTTCGACAAACTTGCTTTCCAAAGTATGGTAAAGCTGGAAGGCAGGGAAGTAATCGTATTCCACTGCATAACCCGGGCGAAGCATTTCTACATTCTCTAAACCGGGTATTGTCCGAAGCGCCGTTAACTGAACATCTGCCGGAAGGCTTGTTGAGAATCCATTAACATAGACAACGTCACCATCTTCTTCTTCGGGTTCTAAGAAAATATGATGCTGAGTCTTTTCGGGGAAGCGAGTGATCTTATCTTCTATAGATGGGCAATATCTGGGACCCTTGCCTTGAATCCTCCCCGAAAACATTGGAGACTCTTCGAAGCCTTTTGCAAGCTCAGCATGAGTGATCTCCGAAGTATAAGTAATATAGCAATGGATCTTATTTGAAGTCTTGACTTTAGAACGCGAAGAGAATGGAGTAAGATCTTCATCTCCTGCTTGAACTTCGAGATTCTCAGTATTGATACTCTTAAGTGATACTCTTGGTGGAGTGCCGGTTTTTAACCTATAGGTTTGTAAAGATAAAGCACCATCTGGTTCAGTCTTTAATGAAGTAGGTTCTTCGCCGAACCTACCCCCAATGGTCTGATTCATTCCTGTGTGCATCACCCCATTAAGGAATGTGCCTGCTGAGATAATTACTGCCCTTGAGGAAAGTCGAGTACCATCCGCTAAGACTACACCTTTAACAATACCACTATCTATCCAAACTTTTTCGACTCGTGCCTCAAAGATAATATCAGGATCTAATTCACGAAGCTTTCTTTGCGCGATCTTTGGATACTGGCTTCTTGAAACCTGGGCTCTTGGAGACCATATTGCCGGACCTTTAGACTTATTGAGCATCCGAAAATGCAAAGTGCATTCATCGGTAATTTCACCCATTAAACCACCAAGCGCATCTATTTCTTTGACAACTTGACCTTTCGCTGTTCCACCAATTGCAGGATTACAGGATAGCTCACCAACTTTATCGGCGTGAAGAGATAGGAGGCGAACTTTCAGCCCCATTCTCTGAGCAGCGGCAGCAGCTTCGATACCTGCATGACCTCCACCAACGACAATTATATCAGCGAAATGTTCCACGTGGAACGTTAATATAAATAATATAAAATAAAATCAAATTAGCTATTTTCCTATGCACATTTTCTGAAATATATAGCCAAGGCTATCTTCGCCAGTACCTAATCCCAGTAATGAGGCAATTATTTCAGCAGAGTCTTTGAAATCTTCAGCAACAAGTGCAATATCTTCAAGAGATAGTATCTTATCCAGCTTTATTAACACTTCTTTAACGAGGCTTCGTTCAGAATCAGAAATGGAATAGCCGGAGAATTGAGAGTCAAAACTCAGTAATCTCTCGCGTAAAAAATCAATGAGATTGTTAAGGCCTTCACCAGTTGTTGCAGAAATTGATAAAGGATTTGAAAAACGATCAATATCAGATTTATTATGCACAAGGAATTCTCCTTCAGAAGCAATAGTGGGGCGGCTTTCAGGGGATGTGATGCGAAGGGTAAGATCGGATTCTTCGGTTGCCGATCTACCAAGAGCAATGCCTTTCGATTCGATCTCTTCACTTGCTTCGCGAAGTCCGGCGGTATCAATAAGTTTTATCCGAAAGCCATCAATGATGATAAATGCTTCAAGATAATCACGAGTAGTACCGGGAATATCGCTGACAATACTGCGCTCATATTTCAAGAGCGCATTAAAGAGACTGCTCTTGCCAACATTGGGTGGACCAACAAGTGCAACAGAATAATATCCTTTGTTTGCAGCCTTAGTAGAAGCCTGTTCAATATACTCCTTTAATGAAATGCGAATATCATTTAGACGGTTTTCTAAGCCATCAATTTGTACAAAATCAGATTCACCAAAATCAATTTGGGCATTAACTTGAGCAAGAAGGGAAATTAATAATTCATAAATTGATCGAAGTTTTGAATACTTCTTTGCAACAAGAGATTCTACTTTTGAAAGTGAGCGCTCACTCGCTGCATCAATCCGAAGCGATACAGTTTCGAGATGTTCAAGCGAAATTTTACCGTACATAAAAGCACGGCGGGAAAACTCTCCCGCCTCTGCAAGCCGCGCACCGCTTGACTGGAGAAGGTGCTGCAAGAGGTCAATAATTAGTATTGAGCCATGCGTATGGATCTCCACAAGATCTTCGCCGGTAAAAGATGAGGGCATGCGAAAAACAGTTACTATAACATCATCAATTGTTGCGCCATGTTCATCTATGAGATTTGTATAGAACGAATCAGCACCACGAGTTGTAAAAAGTTTATCCGGATCGCTAAGAGTTTTCGCAGCAATTTTAATTGCTTCTACTCCGGTAATACGCATAACAGCGATCGCACTCTTTCCCGGAGGCGTTGATAGTGCGCAGATCGTATCGTGAAGTGTTGCAAGTGACATAAAATTGGTTTATACAAACAAATGATGTGCTCTTGATACTCCCAGTAGTTTTATGAAGAAACTAAACTATTCTTACGTGTTTGTTCCGCTTCGTATCTTTGCATCGTAATAGTTATCAATGAAAGATGAACACAAGTGTATTTTATAAGCTGTCTATTTAGCCTATACCTCAATGAGTCACAATGTTACGATACAGGAAGTAAAAAATGTTATTGCTCTAAGCGATCTGCCGGATGAACATCTTCAATGGATCATCGCTCGTACCGAGTATCACGAATATGAAGATGGGACTGTGCTCTTCAATACCGGAGAACCCGCGCTCTATATGTGGATACTGCTTGAAGGCAAGCTTGATTTCTACATGGATATGAATGGCACAATGGTCTATTACATAAGTTTTGAGAACGACAATTCCTGTGGCGGCATTACAGGCCTGATCCCTCATTCACGGATGAAAACTTCTCCGGGAAAATCCATCAGTGTCGGTAAGCTCCGAGTGCTTAGTTTGCATAAAGATCATTTTGGAGAGTTGGAGCAGCTTAACTCCGATTTCGTTCAGCGGCTTATCGGCTATATGACTGAACGAGCGAAGTCCTTTGCAACGGTACAGCTTCAGCATGAAAAAGTCAGTGCACTCGGAAAACTATCGGCAGGAATCGCGCATGAACTCAATAACCCAGCTTCGGCTATTGCAAGAATCGCTGCAGAATTAAAGACAAGACTGAATGCAAATTACGATCTGACCTCCAAACTTCTTGCCGATGATTTTGATTCGAAGCATATAGAAAATATCAGAGCCTTAGCAAAAGAAAAAGAATCACAGCCTAAAAAAGTATTGAGCGCACTGGAGCGAATGCAAAAAGAGGATGAGATCGGAGACTGGTTTTCCGATAATGGTTTTGCTGATAACAGGGCGGCAGCCGAAACATTTTCGGAGTTTGGGTTCTCTCTTAAAGATCTTGAAAATATTCGGCGTGATGTGCGGAATGAAACGCTTCCTGATCTTATTCGATGGATCGAAAATATTATCATTTCCGATAGACTTATCGTTGATCTGGCTGAAGCATCAAGCCGTATCTCCACATTGGTTGGCGCGATCAAAAGCCATGTACACATGGATAGAACAAACGATGCGCAGCGTACGAATATCCATAGTGATATGGAAAATACGCTGACGCTCATGGGTTATAAACTTCGCGATAAAAATATTTCACTAAAAAAAGAATTTTGTTCGGATATGCCAATGGTCGAAGCTTACGTTGGTGAACTCAATCAGGTATGGACAAATCTTATTGATAATGCGATCGATGCTCTTGAAAAAAACGGCGAGTTAATTATGAAAACATCGTGTAGTCCAAAACAAGTTACCATTCGAATTATTGATAATGGTATGGGAATACCTAAAGAGATCCAGTCTCGCATATTTGATCCATTTTTCACGACAAAAAAAGTTGGGCAGGGCACAGGCATTGGTCTGGATATTGTCAAAAGAATTATCGATAGGCATCATGGTGAAATAAGTGTAAACTCTGTCCCGGGTAGAACGGAATTTGTCGTCTGTATTCCTGTTTCACAAGTTCATAATGCAGCTTAAATTTCGGTATTAGCAAAAAAAGTAATGAAACTTCCATTTATTGTCATCGTTGATGATGACGCACAAGTTCTCCGCGCCATTAGCCGCGATATACGAAATAAGTATCGCGAAGAATACCGTATCGTTGCTACAGAATCAGCAACTGAGGCGCTTGAACTTATCAAAGAATTAAAGCTTAAAAATGAAACCGTAGCATTATTTATTTCCGATCAGCGAATGCCGGAAATGGAGGGAGTTGAATTTCTGGAAAAGACAAGAGAAATTTTTCCTGATGCTAAACAGATATTATTGACTGCCTACTCCGATATTGAAGCTGCGATCAAAGCAATTAATACCGTAAAACTTGATTACTATCTTCTCAAACCCTGGGATCCGCCAGAAGAAAAACTTTATCCCGTTATCAATGATATACTTGATGATTGGCAGGCGATATTTAAACCCGATCATGATGGGATAAGGATCATCGGTTTTCAATGGTCGCCAAAATCGCATAACATAAAAGAATTTCTTTCTGGAAATTTAGTGCCGTTTCTTTGGATGGATGTTGAATCTCACCAAAATGCAGAAAAATATCTTGTCAGTTCTAATATTTCCCGCTCTACTCTGCCGCTTGTAGTTTTGAAGGATGGATCGTTTCTTGTTGACCCTTCGCTTTCTGATCTTGGTGCAAAAGTTGGGCTTCGTCAGCAGGCATCAGAGAAAATGTATGATGTTGTTATTATCGGTGCAGGTCCTGCAGGGCTTGCGGCATCGGTCTATGGTTCATGCGAAGGATTAAAAACACTTCTCATTGAACGAAGTAATCCTGGCGGACAGGCATCGAGCAGTGCGCGCATTGAAAACTATCTCGGCTTTCCGACAGGTCTTTCGGGTGCTGAGCTAAGCAGAAGAGCTATCTCCCAAACGCTGCGCTTTGGTACAGAAATACTCACGCCGCAATCGGTAAAAAACATTACTGTTAAAGATGGATATAAGATCATCGAATTAAGTGATGGTTCACTTGTCCATAGTAAAACGATCGTAATCGCAACAGGTGCATCGTATGTCAAACTTGAACTTCCCGGAATTGAAAAATTTACAGGAGCAGGTATTTATTATGGTGCTGCATCAGTCGAAGCACATGCCTGCCGTGATGAAAATATTTATATTGTCGGCGGAGGAAATTCAGCATGTCAGGCTGCGATGTATATGTCTAAATTTGCAAAGGAAGTGCATATTCTTATCAGGCAGGACACATTGAAGCAGGCAGCGGCGAATTATTTAGTGCAAAACATCAGCAACACGCCGAATATCATTGTTCATCCGAATATAGAGGTTACTTCGGTTTCAGGTCAAGATGTTTTGGAAAATATTACTCTCAAGAATACAAAAACAAATGAGGAAATATCAGTGCCTGCAAAAGCCTTGTTTATTTATATCGGAGTAAAACCGGGGACGCAATGGGTCAGCGATATTATTCTTAAAGATGACAAGGGATTTATTATCAGCGGAAGCGATCTGAAAAAAGAAAAAGGATTCAATACATTTTGGAAATTAGAAAGAGAGCCATACATCCCTGAAACAAGTATTCCCGGTATTTTTGCTTCAGGTGATGTGCGCTCCGGCGCGCTTGCAGGCATTTCTTCTGCTGTCGGCGAAGGTGCGTTAGCAATAAGATTTGTACGAAAATATTTACAGGAAATGTAAAGAGCAAAAAATGATAACCCAATAGAGTTTCCTATTAATAAGCTTGAATACTAAAAGATATATCATTTTAAATAAACCGTACGGAGTCTTGAGTCAATTCACCTCTGATATACCCGGTCAACGAACACTTGCCGAGTTTGAACTTCCGGAAGATGTTTATGCTGCGGGAAGGTTGGATAGCGATTCCGAAGGCTTGCTTTTTCTCACGAATGACGGTCCGCTCATTAAAAAACTTCTTGATCCTAAAAATAATCATCAACGCACATACCTTGTTCAAGTTGAAGGAATTCCGACGGCACAGGTATTAACACAACTTGAGCGCGGAGTTGTTATTCAAGGGTATCATACGCTTCGTTGCCATGTAAAATTGGTTGATGGTGAGCCGGATGTAGCTCCTCGCGACCCCCCTATTCGTATTCGCCGCTCTATTCCCACGTCATGGATCGAAATAAAACTCATCGAAGGAAAGAACAGACAAGTCAGGCGCATGACTGCTTCAGTGGGATATCCTACTTTACGGCTCATTCGTAATGCGATCAAAAACATCACATTAGAGTCTCTTCCCATTGGCAAATGGCGTGAACTTCAAGCAAATGAAATTAAAGACCTGATTTAGAACCCTTCCCCGATTAAGTACTAATGCCTGTTAAAAAAGACTCTCCTTTCCTTGAAGAGGAATTAAGAATAAACTTATTTCTTTTTCTTTTTCCCCGGAAGCTGACCAGCTGCCGCGCCTTGTCTGGTTGTTCTCGCATTCTTTTCTAAGTCCTGCAAGCGTGACATAAAGCCTTTTTTTGTACCAGCAGTGGATTTCATTTGTTCGAGATCGAGCGGTGGTAAGAATTTCTTATTGTAGAATTGCTGTGCAATACCAAAAATATTGAACATGAAATAATACAGTGCTACACCTGACGGAAGATTATTAAAAAGAAATGTGAACATGATCGGCATGATATATGCCATCTTCTTCTGACGCGGGTCGGTCGTTGTCAGCGCCGATTGAACTACCATAGTAATACCCATGAGTAGTGTCAAGCCTGAAAGCTGATTTCCGATGATCGGAATACTTGTGCTGAATTTGAATAGTCCGTCCGGTATCGAAAGATCTTGAATCCAAGAGAAAAACGGAGCCTGACGAAGCTCGATAACATTGCGAAGTACAGCATACAGAGAAAAAAGAATCGGCATTTGCAGGAGCATCGGCAGACATCCTCCTGCGGGGTTGACACCATACGTCCGGTACAGTTTGAAGGTTTCTTCCTGCTGCTTTTTACTATCGTCTTTATAATCTTCTTTCATCTGCGTGATCTTCGGCTGGAGAGCCTGCATCTTGCGCATCGAATTCATTTGTCCACGAGAGAAGGGATACGTGACAAGTTTCACTACGATCGAGAACAAGATAATGACAAGCCCCCAATTCGAAATGAACGAATGCAAAAACATAAAGAGCGGCATCATCAAATACGTACTGATTGGACGTACAAGGAAGCTCCAGCCAAAATCCATCGTCCTATCAAGGTTGGGCTGCATATTCGAGAGACGCCTGTATTCAAGCGGTCCAAGATAGTATCGGGCAGAGATCGAATCATTGCCTGCTGAACCGATAGGGACCGATACGGCAAGATTATATTTCTCAATATGTCCGCCATCAGGTGCGGAATATGCAGCGCCGGAAATATCCACACCTGCCGGACGAGGCAGACCGGGGGTAAGCGCTTGAAGAAAATACTGAGTGCGCGAAGCAACAAAGTCGGGATCACCGCTAAATGATTTATGAACCGGTTCGCCAACCTTGCTTGCATCAATATCCTCAACACCGGATTTCATTCCGGCAAAAGCTTTCGCAGTTGTGGATTCATTATTACTTGATGCTTCTGTATAAGGAAGAGCATTATCAACGACAAGCCCATACTTATAGCCCGACACTTTGGATTGCAAGCCGACAAGTTTATACTCAATGCCGACGGTATAATCATCGCCATGAATATGAAAAGTTTTTTCGATTGCGGCATTTGAATCAACTTTGCAGATCGCTTTGATAGTAAAAGAATCTTTTTCAGCAATCGTATGGGCAGTTATGTCTTCAAAATGGAATGCAAGATCTTTCGTATTAACGCTTTTGCCGTCAGAAGCTACGAAGCGGAGATTGACATCACCGGTTTTGCCTTCTCTGGACTGATCGACAAGTTCAAGCGGTTTTTTATCGAATGTCTTATAATCTTTGAGTATCCAGCTTGAGATATTGCCACCTTTTCCGGAAATAACAGCCTTTACAAGTGGCGTTTCAACTTGGACGGATTGTGAAGTTGCCCCAGTATCAATCGGAAAAACAGCTGACCTATCGGCTGGTTTTGTGCCTTGAGCGGCAGCAATAGTAGCCATTTCCTGTGTTTTGGCTGAGGTATCAACTGCAGCAGGAGCCGGTTTTTTGGGCGCATTCGGATTCGGTTTTGGCTGATTCAGGATAAGCCAACCGAAAAAAAGCAACACCATGAGCGCAATAGCGATCGTCGTCGAACGTGAGGAATTCATTGAGTTATGTACTTGGCTTCTACTATGAGAGAAAAAATTTAGCTCGATACAAACGCCGAAGTAGGGGAGAAGGTTTAGATGAAGTAAGTCAAAAACTTTAAAGTCAAAAGTAAAAAAGAAGTAGAAATTATATTGACTTTTGCTTTTTGACTTTTGACATCCCCTCTTTGCCGTAACTTTGTACTTTATTATTCATTGATATAATGCTATTACCACTTTGGCTGCTCTCAATTATTCAAGGTATTGTCGAAGGACTTACCGAATTCATCCCTGTTTCCTCAACGGGGCACCTCATCATTGTTGATCATTTTCTTAAATTTCGTGAAGCTATCGGAAGCCCTGAGAAGGCAGAGCTTTTCGAGATCGTTATTCAACTTGGCGCGATACTTGCCATTGGCTTTGTCTATCGCCGTGATCTTTGGAGGGCGCTGAATGCCAAGGACTTTACAAAGAGCGGTCCAGGCAGGCTACGCTCCTTTCTCTTCGTGGCATTCTTGCCTGTGGCTATCGTTGGATTTTTATTTCATTCGACGATAACAAAATATCTTTTTTCTCCTCTGACTGTTTCGATCAGCTTAATTATCGGCGGAATAATTATTGTCTATGTCGAAAGCTTCATTAGTGTTCATCGTCAGAAGACAGAGCTAAAGACAATGACGATGAAGGATGCGTTGATCGTTGGCTTCTCGCAAGTGATCTCTCTTATTCCTGGAGTTTCGCGATCAGGCGCTACGATCATCGGAGGTATGTCCGGCGGCATGACGCGCTCGGCAGCAACGGAATTCAGTTTTCTTCTGAGCTTTCCGGTGATGATCGCTGCTACATTATATGATCTCTTTAAGCATCGCGATGTCCTCAGTTCTGAAATGTACTCCACGATCGGTTTAGGTTTCCTTGTCTCATTCATTGTCGCTCTTGTGGTCGTCCGTTGGCTGATCGGCTACGTTCGCCGCCATAGCTTTGTAGGATTCGGCATCTACCGTATCATCTTCGGTGGATTAGTGTTGATTTTATGGTTGCAAGGTTGGGTGAGTTAAAATTGTAAGGCTATAACCTGTTTTTATGTAGCAGATAATCAGGTTATAGCCTATTATAATGGAATTATTTATAAGGTTATAGACTTATAAGGCATAGCATTTTAGGTTATAACCATAAAATATGAATCAGAATAGACTTTCCTTAAAATGGCTTGACCGCCAATATGGCGACCAATGGACAAAGAATCCGCCTTTGGCGCAACCCAAAAGCTGGATCAAAAAGATTTTGGTTGCTCTGAATATGTCCAACCGCCAATTCGCTGAACGTCTCGGAATAACTGCCTCAAGTGCCGGAGAAATTGCTCAGAGAGAAATTGAAGGGACAATTACATTGAACACATTGCGAAAAGCTGCTGATGCTTTGGACATGGAGCTTTTTTATATGTTCATACCAAAAACAAAATCACTAAATCCTGCCGATAGAACGCTCGATCATCTCATCGAAGAGCGGGCACATGAAGTTGCACGGCAACTTGTCATGGCTTCGTCAACCACGATGAACCTGGAAAATCAAGGGACGGGTTCAGCAGCTCTTGAAGAAGGAATAGAAGACTTAGCAATAAAATTGAAACAGGAAATGCCCCGGACGTTATGGAATTAGATCGTACATATATTGAGGGACAAACTCCGCTTGATGAAGACGAACGGGAAGGACTTTGTGATAAAACAATTGAATCACAAAGTGAACTTGATGAACGTGAGCAAGGAAATATTATTAATGCTCGTGAATGGGTAATTGATATTTCTCCAAATCTCGATGAGATCCTTTCCGAAGATTTCATGAAACGCGTTCATAAGAAAATGTTTGGTGATGTATGGAAATGGGCGGGAAAATACCGAAGCACAAATAAAAACCTCGGAGCCGATAAATTCGAGATTAGTATCGAACTTCGCAAAGTGTTTGATGATTGCAGATTTTGGATAGTGAATAAATCATTCAGTGCAGAGGAAATTGCTGTGCGATTTAAGCATCGCGTTGTCGTTGTCCATCCATTTCCCAATGGCAACGGAAGACACTCGCGGTTAATGGGTGATATAATGATCAGTAAGTATTTCAAACACTCTGCATTTTCTTGGAGCAGCAAAGGCTTGATCGCAGCCGGTGAAGCGCGTAAGCAATATCTATCAGCTCTTCGCAAAGCCGATAGTGGAAGTTATGATGACTTGGTGAAGTTTGCTCGCAGTTAGTTCATCGCAAAAAATTTCCGATTATATCTTTAAACATCGCGGGATCGCTCCAATACCATAAATGAGTAAAGGAGAAAAATCTGCTTGTTAATGTGATCTCCTTTCCATTTTCTTTTTTCTTGAGCGATTTTGTAGCGAAGTCGCAATTGATATTAATAACGTTATCATAAAAATCAAGAGGACCACTAACGTAATCACGCTTATCGAAATAATTGTGCCACGGAATTTTTTCAAAAAGTCTCACAATAGATTGCTGAACCGGTATCTGCTGCTGAAGCTCATCAATGTTAAACCAATCGCGCTGCCGAAAAGAGTGAAAGTCATTGATGATCTGTAGCATCAGAATATTTTCGCGCACAACATGTTCACGTAAAAAGAATGCGATCTTATCGAGTGGTGAACCGAACGTCACTAAACCGCTGATGAGATCAGAAATATACCTATTACTTGCATCCGGATTTCCCTCTTTATCAAGCAGTAAGCCATCAGCGCGAACGCCTTTGATATCTTCGAAATTTATGAGATGATTGATGCGATTGATCGCATCATAGACGATCTGTGTTCCGAGAGAATGTCCTGCAAGAAGTACACGACCATACGCACGTTCTGCAGTTGCCTGTGGCTCAATGAGATAGCGAACTGCTTCGACTGCGCCTGCGAGAATATTTTTACGGATTTCGTAGAGCGAGCATTTTTCATCGGCAGTATTATAGACGACAATATCACCGATAACATTTGCCATTTTTGTTGAAAGCGTATCCTCTATTCGTGCTGCAAATTTTTCTGCGATGACGCCAACACCAAGAGATACAAATATCGTGCTTTTTGCAAGCCATCGAGGAAGCCCAAGTAGCCAATTGATAAACGGGATCACTAAACTCACCACCATCAAAAATGCTTTGTATCGAAATCCTTTAAACTTGACTTTTGATTCGTTCGACAGAGTATCTTTCTCGTTTGATTTTTTTGTAAAATTCGTATCGGCGGAGTTTTCCTGCATCGTCACATTCTCTTCATAGAATTTTTTTGCCTGATGGACGACATCGGCTATCCATGATTGAATGTCGCGCATCGAAACTTTACCTTGCGTTAAATTCGCCCAGTAGTATTCATAGAGATCAATATAAGCTGTCTCGCCATTTTTTGAAATGCGCAGAAAATTATCGAACCACTTATGTCCGGCAGCGTTGGATTTGATGGCGACTTTATGCGTGATCGTAAAATCAGTCCTCGCATATCCCAATTCATTCCAATACGTTTCGATTATGCCACGCCCAAGTTGGTCGAGCGTTTCCAGAGGATTCTGATTCCCGATACCATGAACGATTAGTATTGCAGTACTCTCTTTGATCCACGTCTGCGGCGCGAAGGATTTGGTGATCACTTCTGCCTCACCTGTTGTAAGGATCGGATTAGCAGAAAAAGTTTTCTTTTGCATACTCGTATAGGGATGTCTATCGTTAAGGCATCACAAATATACGAGGAATTTAGGAGGGGAGTGCATTATCGCATTACTACAAGACTTGAGACATTATTTCCCAAAACCAGATGATAATTTCCGATAGGCAAATGCTTCGTTTCAAGACGAAAATTCTTTGACCCGACCATAAGCATTTTTCGGAAAACAATTTCACCTTTCATATCAGTAATGATCAACTCTTCCTGAGTTAATAACGGCGAAAATTTCAGCACCGTCTGATCGGATGCGGGGTTCGGGGTGATCTCAATTGTATTTGAAACTGCGTCCTCTTCTTTCACACCGCTCGGATCCTCAACTTGGAAATTTGACATCATGCCCATATCTTCATGCTCTAAATTATGGCAGTGGACAAGGTACAACCCCTTATACTCCGAAAATTGAACGAGAACATTTACGGTTTCACCGGGATTGACCCTGACCACATCTTTCCATCCTGTCTCACCGGGCAAAGGCGGATTTCCATTGCCGCGATTAAGTACCTGAAATTGCGTACTATGGATATGCATTGGATGAATCTCTTCGCTCTGATTCGTAAATGTCCACTTCTCCAGATCGCCAAACGGTACGTGCTGATCAATACGGTTCATATCGAAACTTTGCGAGTTAATATATTGATGTCCGGTAAGTTGGAATAACCGAGAATTTTTTATATCAGCAATATTGTAAGCGGTGATCGCAGGAAGAACTTTCGGAATCACGCCGCCTGATAAACCCGTCTTCGCAACTTGAAATTGCATCAGATCAAAATTTACTCCTTGTTGCAATGTTCCCGTTCCGGGACTACCACTAAATAAAAAAGCAAAGCTCTGTAAGTTTACCGTTTTTCCTTGCGCATACGAAGTAAAATCGATCAGAATATCAAACCGCTCCGCCGGACCAAGCATTGCTGAGGTTACATCTACAGGTTTATCCAGCAAACCTCCGTCATTACCGATGATCGTAAAAGTGCTGTTATCGGAAAGTCCTATCTTATACATTCGCGCATTTGATGCGTTAATAAGTCTGAACCGATAGAGTGTAGGCGCAACAGAAAGCGAAGCATTCGGTGTGCCGTTGATAAGGATCGTATCACCAAGCCATCCGCCAAACATATCCTGATCTTTGGGATCGTACACTAATTGCTTCGACGTGTCAAATCGTTTATCTTGGATCATCAGTGGAATATCAAAATCTCCGGAAGGAAGTCCGAGCACTTTCTCTTCATCATCTTCAATAATAAAGCATCCTGTCATTCCCAAATACGATTGCTGTGCTGTATTCATATCGGCATGGGAATGATAGAAAAATGTGCCGGCGCGCTGAATGATAGGATAACTGATATCATACGAACCGCCCGGTGAAATAGAATTCTTCGGATGCCCATCCATCAAAGCCGGAGCATGAATGCCATGCCAATGAATGACCGTCGGCTCGGTCAGATTATTAATTACTTTTGCCGTGAAGGTATCGCCTTTTTTTAACTTGATCGTCGGTCCAACAAACGTATTGTTTATAGAAAATACATTGCTGGGGATGCCTGAATAAATTTCATACGTTGTTAAGGCAACTTTCATATCGCCGCCGGAGATCACCGGTGGAATCCGAAGTTCATTGAAAGCAAGAGGATGAGATTCTTGCGAAGACTTTGCAAAAAATCCTCTGAGACTTGGTGAAGCCGCTGCAACGATGCCGGCTTGCGCGATACCCTTAATAAATGTTCGACGTTTCACAGGTAATAGGATAATTAGTGAAGCAAGTTCAACAGCAATGGAGATAGTATTGATTCGCGGAAAGGAGTTGGGGGTTGGGCGTAAAGCGGGACTTAATTTTACCCCGACTTTACAGGATTGATATTGGGGGAATTGTGTTGGTTAGTGCATCATCTCCAGTGGGTCGGACTCTTAGTCCGACCGAGGGGAGTGTGATCTTAGTGGGACGGACTTTAGTCCGTCCGTCTCGAACGGACTGAAGCCCGCTCCACTATCATCCTGCATTGGAGAAAACTAATACATGCGATTCCTAATCATCATCGCCACCCTCATCCTCTGTGCCACCGATATATCGGCGCAAAGCCTATCTGTGTTTAATATTGACTCCACGAACTTCCCGACCATGAAGGCTAAGTTCTATGCTGTGGATGCAAACAATGTTCTTCAGCATCCGTCTCCGTCGGATTTTACTATTTCCGAGGACGGAGTTACCAGAAAGGTGACGGGTATTACATGCCCTTCGCAAAGTTCACCCGCCTATACTCTCGGACTGATGTTCGATACCCATAGCGGTCGTGATCTTGCACAAGCCGCAGCGAAGAAATTTCTTAACTTTCTTCCGTTACCACCTTCAGAAGCGGGGATGACAATCATGGATAATGGCGCCTACATTCTTCAGGATATTACACAAAAGAAGTCAAAACTTCTGAATGCGATTTCATATCTCGCTTATTCAATGACCACCGATCTGCAAACAATGTTTTACGGACAAGTTGCCGGAGGCGTAAAGTTTGTGAGCGGCAGACCGAATAAAAAAGCTCTTGTCCTTATTACCGATCTACATTGCCCGTTGTATAATCTGGATAAATCGAAGCTTTTTGCCGATTGCAGAAAAGAACATATAAACGTTTATACGGTATTGGTCAACGCAAGCGATTACAATGGATATTTCAAAGAGATAGCTGATAGTACTGGTGGCGCTGTATTCGAAATTATTAATGAAGCACAGGCAGAGAACGTCTTTCTTCGCTTAAGCAATGATCTCGGAACGATCCCCCCGTGTGAGATCACCTGGGAATCGGAAGGTTCATGTGTTGCAGTGGCACGCAATGTATCCTTTAACTGGAATTCTGTCACGGCCAATGATTCATACTCTATTCCGAAAGATAATATAGCGCAATTACAGACTTCGCCAATTTCATTATATATTTTCGGAAAGCCCGTAAATGTAAAATTCGATACTACGGTTACGATCACTGCTATAAGCTCGGCATTTTCTATTTCGAATATTACAAGTTCGAATCCATTGTATGATATCTCTCCGAAATCTTTTTCTCTTGCAAAAGGCGAGACAAAAAAGTTGACGATCACCTACACCCCGCCTGATAGCAGCTATACATGGACCGATTTTACGATAACCACGGATAGGTGTACTCAATATTTTTACGCCAGCTCAAGTTATCCAGGAACCATCGTTCAGAAAAGTACTCCGAGCATCAAGCTTATCAAACCGAACGGAGGTGAGACGTATCAGACCGGAAGCGATACGCTGATCACCTGGACGGGGATACCGCCGACGGATACGGTGAGTCTGGCATATAGTCTTGATAGCGGTCAAAGCTGGAATGTCATTACTACTCAAGCAACAGGAGGTAGCTACCTTTGGCATCTTCCACAAAAAACAAGCACAAAATGCCTCATCTCTGTTACGCAGTTCGTACGGTCAGCAAGTAATTTCCTTATTCGGTGTGGAGGAACGGGAAGTGAAGAAGAGGCTAAGAGTGTCGTAACGGATAATGCAGGGAATATCTATGTCACAGGCGCAGCTGACGGACAAACGGATTTTGGGGGCGTCACACTTACCTCTAATGTCGGGCAACAAGCTTTTGTAGCGAAATACAGTTCAAGTGGTAGTTTGCTTTGGGTAAAATATATTTTTAAAATTTTTAATGGTGGAGGTTGCGTAGGCAACGGGATTTGTCTTGATCCCGATGGGAATATACTTCTTACCGGTTACCTTACAGGATCGGGTCCATTCATTTTCAAACAAGACACCATATCGTTTACATCCTTCGGTGTGGTGGATCTTTTTACAGCAAAACTATTCGCGGATGGTTCGCCTGACTGGATACAGGTAATAAAAGGACCACCATCCGGAGTTTTTGGACAAGGCCAGGGTATAACCACCGATGGATCAGGCAATGTATACACAACAGGATATTATGGGGATTCTGCCTTGATCGGGAATGTGTTTCTAAAAGGATACCATTATTGGGATATTTTTATTGTAAAGTATCTGCCGGATGGAACAGTCGATTGGGCTCACCGTGCCGGAAATATCGATTTTGATAAAGGAAATTCAGTCGCTGTCGATAAAGCCGGATTTGTATATGTGGCCGGTTCTTTTCAGGATAAGGGAGATTTTGATGGGATAAAGCCTAATAATTCAGGGCAAATAGATGCCTTCATTGCTAAATATAATCCGGATGGATCTATTGGCTGGGTTAAAGCCATCGGAGGCTTGACGAACGACGAAGGGAATGGAATTGCCATTGATCCTACTGGTTATTTGATTGTTACCGGCGAATTTTCCGGCACAGTTGATTTTGGCGGAACAACCCTGTCAACCAAAGGGGGAAATTATGATATGTTTGTTGCAAAATTTCTTCCGGATGGAACACTCGTTTGGGTGCGGCAAGCCGGCGGTGTTAATTCTACGATCGGCAAAAGTATCAGTGCCGATGCCTCAGGGAATATTTATGTTACCGGATCATTGAGCGGAACTGCGGACTTCGGAACGCAGACACTTACTACGGCAGGGGGATTAGATGCTTTTGTTGCAAAATACGCATCTGATGGGACATTCCAATGGGCACAAAGAGCCGGAGGTCAATCTGGCGATGACCAGGGAGATGCAATTACTGTTGACCGCTTCGGAAATATTTATTGCACCGGGTTTACCAGAGGTGACGCAGATTTCTCCGGACTACCATCAACTCATATTGGCAGCTTTCAAGACCTATTTATTTGGAAAATTGGCATCCAGAGCCCACTTCAATCCGATATATCTGATACTCTCTTTTCAATTATCGCTCCGACATTTTCCTTCTCTACGAACTCTATCGATATGGGACAGGTCCAAACGGGTCAGCAAAAAGATTCTGTGGTTAAAGCGACGATATGCAATTTGGGAAATTTGCCTCTACATGTTCTTGGCATGGATATGACCGGAGGGGCAGCAATGGAATTCATGATCATGTCGGGCGCCGGGGATTTCACGCTTGCGCCCGGAGAGTGCCGCGATGTAATGTTTACGTTTATGCCGATGATGATCGGGAAGATGTCGGCAACAATTACATTGCGAACTGCTAATGGAAATTATCCCGACACAATAAAAATTCTTGGGGAAGGCATTGCACCGGTGCTGCAAGTCATGTCTGACGTGATCGACTTTGGACAATTGAATATCGGCGCATCGAAGGATACAATTATAACAATAGCTCTTAAAAATATCGGAAATCTACCCGTTAATTTCACGACGACATCACAGTTGGGACCCGATATAAAACAATTCTCCATTCAATCCGGAAGCGCTCCTTTTACTCTGGCTTCCGGCGCATCGCAGACCGTGACACTTCGGTTTTCTCCGCATTATATCGGCAGAACCTCAGGGCGTATTGCATTTGATTATGGCAGTAGCTCACCTGCAATACTGAGCCTCTTCGGTCAAGGAATCGGTGGACTTGTCGTGATCAAAGCTGACTCAGGCTATGCCGGAGATCATAAGAATATTCCGATGATCTTGGAGAAAGTCCCGATCTCATCCGTTCAATCAGCAGCCACGAATTTCTCAGCAAGAATTGCGTATGATAAAACCGTACTCTATTCCAGCGGCTCAGTGCAGCATGGAAATAGATATGATACGCTGACAGTCAGTGGTTCACTGACCTCAACCGATACGCTTGCATTTATCCCCTTCACAGCAATGCTCGGCGAAAGCACATCATCACCGATGAATATCGTGGACTTTGCATGGCTTGATGGAGCAGGTCAGCCTGCAGATTTCGATGCTGAAACGGGAAGCGGTACATTCTATATGCTGGGTATTTGTCCAGCAGGAGGTACAAGGCTCTACAACCCTGACGGACAAGTGAGCATGGCGCATATCACACCAAATCCAACGAACGGGATAATGCACATTGATATTCAAACTACTGAAGTTGGAAGGACTCAGGTTTCATTGGTAAATCTTCTGGGCGCAACGGTAGCAAAAATATCCGATGGAGAGTTAAAACCTGGCGCACATTCATTTGAGTTGAATACAAATACACTCTCCGCCGGAAGTTATTTTCTGATGATGCAAACTCCGACCGTGCGGAAAATGCAGAGAGTGGATGTGGAGAAGTAAGTTTAGCTTGTCATTTCGAATGGAGGCGTAGCCGAAGAGAGAAATCTATAAATAAGAATAAAATCCTTATTTCCCCCTTAAGGAAGAATATGGTATTTATCTTTATTAATAGATTTCTCACTACCTCTGTCGCTATCGCGCCAGAGTCCGTTCGAAATGACATTAGTTGGATGATAGTTAGGTCGGACTAAGAGTCCGACCCACTGGACTCACTAAATTCCTGATCTAAAATCCATCTTTGCATTCAAGCTCAGAATAAATTCTGTTAGGAGATTCACGCAGTGATCAAGATCATTCAAGTCGAGAACTTCGCAGGATGAATGCAAGTAGCGCGTTGCAGGGCTGAGCACTCCGATAGGAATTCCGCCGCGTTGCTGACTGATAGGATCGGCATCAGTCGAAGTATGACCGTTATCAACTTCGATCTGATATGGTATCTTAAATTTCTCCGCAGTGTCGATAAAAAGCTGACTCATCTTTCTGTTATTTCTAATTCCTTTCGAGATCACAGCGCCTTTCGATACATTCACTTCACCCCAAAGCACTTTGGAAATTCCGGGAGAATCGGTTGAAGGTGTTACGTCAATCGCAACGGCAAGCGTCGGATTGATCGAGTATCCCGCTCTGCCTGCGCCCCATACGCCGGTTTCTTCTTGGATCGAACTGACTCCGTAAACGGTCGCTTTCAATTCGCTTTTTCTTTTGACAAGATTTTTTAAAACTTCTGCAACGATATAAATTCCGATCCTATTATCGAAGCAACGTGCCGTAGCTGTTGTGTCGGTTAAGCGCTGATAGCCTTCACCGTAGATGACGACATCGCCGATCGCAACGAGTGATTCAGCTTCAGCTTTATCTTTTGCGCCAATATCGATAAAAATATCGGAATAGGTGATCTTCTTGTCTTTTTCATCAGCGCCTGTTTGATGCGGCGCAGTTTTGCCGATCACGCCATGAATAGTGCTGTTTGTTTTTGATGAAAGAATACGAACGCGATGCGATGGCAAAATTGCCGGATCAACTCCTCCAACACGAGAGACATAAATAAATCCTTCGCTATTAATATAGCGGATAATAAGCCCGATCTCATCAGCATGACCGACGATGAGGATAGAAATATCTTCCGTGCCCTTGAGTGTTGCGATATTATTGCCGTGCGGATCAATGGTGATATCCGGTACAACCGGCGAGACTTCGCTGCGCCAAAGTTTCTGGACATTCTCTTCATAATTTGAAGGACCCGGGCATTCGATAAGCTTCTGTAAAAATTGTTCTTGTTGGGGTGTCATGTATTGAACGGGTATATTTATAAATTAATAAGCATACAGATAACATTTCAATTTGAATTAATGTGTCATTCCGAACGGATATTTTTTCTCTTTGCGAAAAAATATCCGTTCGATATGACAATTTTTACAGATGCTACCCTATAATGTATAATGTGCTTGCAATGTCGTAAGCCTTCCGACAGCAGGAGTACCAGCAATAGATTGGTATCTATGATCAAGCAGATTCGATACCGAAAGAGTGAGTCTCAGTTTTGAATAACTCGGAATCGTATATCCGAATGTCAGATCAACCAAACTTGCAGCCGGAACGCTGGTAAAAAATGGCGGAACGTCTGAAGAAGAATATGCATCTGTCCATCTATGACGCACTTCAGCAAAAATACCGCTTGGCGGATCGTTGAATCTCAGCGCGAGATTTGTTTTGTGATAGGGATAATAATTCTGGAATTGCCCAACATAACTTGTTAACGGTTTTGAAAGATATGAGTATGAACCCAGAACAGTAAATTGTTTGCTGAGTTGATATGATGCATATAGATCAGCACCCATCGTCACATACAAATTTCCAGTTGCAGGAACAGCAGATTGCAATATGGCTGTCGGGTCAGCGCTTTCATTCGGAGAGACTACGCCGACGGGCAAAAGCTGTGTAACCCCTGCAACTAAAGCGACTGAATCCATGTAACGATTTAGCGTAATCTTCAGCGTTTACTATTCTTATCGAAACGCCTGCCAAAGGTTCATTGGAGCCTTCTTCGCTCAATATTCCGGTAAGTTGCCGGTCTGAGCAAAGAGACTCTGAGAAACCAAAATACAAAAAAGGACGAATGCAAATATGAATAGTGAGTTTTTCATTTTCGTGGGGAAATGATTTAAAAACTGTGTATTGATAATTGCGGCTTCACGAGACAACACTACTCACGTACTAAAATACGACAATATCAGCGGAACCCCATTAAAAACATAAGTTTACTCTGAGTAATCTAAGGAATAGTGAAAAGAAAAATAGTAAGCGGGAGTTACTTATCTTATTGAGGCAGTTCTACCGTCTCATACACATTGAGTTTATCCATATCAAGAATGATCGTGCCATCTTCGCCATCTTCGATCATCGGAATAAATTTTGCGCCCGTAACGATTTGATGAGACTTGTAGGATGTGCGAGAGTAAACCGTTTGCGAGTAGGTTTCATCGAATGCTTTCAGCATAACTAAAACTTCGGTCTCTTCACGTTCCACGTCATCTCGTGATCTACCATAGAATGGACTTTCTGCGGTGATGTGGTGTACGAGAGTCCAGTTTGTCGGAAGAACGCTAACGCGGCTGAGTTCGAGTTTTAATCTATAAAATCTTCGCTGCTCTTTGCCATCAAGTATCTCCGTTCTTGCCATTGTCACATCGGCTTCGATCTCGATCAGCCGTGACCTGCCGCCATTAATTGCACGGAACATTACTCCTTTTCCCTCTCGATAAGGCGAGACGAGAATATTATTCGAGTAGATGATCTTTGCTGTCGGACGTGAGAAGCGCCCCCATAAAAGGCTTGTTGAAAGAGCGAAGGAAAGCAAGCCGACTGCCGATTCGATCGCGGCAAAAGCGCTTGCCCAAAATCCGACAGGACTCATTCGTCCATACCCAACAGTCGTGAGGGTTTGAGAGCTAAAGAAAAACGATTCCCAAAATTTATCGGATGTGGAATCTCCGATCATTCCCATGAGATGCTCAGTACCAAGTAAATAATAAATCGAGCCAAAGATAATATTGACAACGATAAATCCGAGAAAAATTATTGCAAAAAATTTCCACCAGCCCAGCATGATGAGCGTATGATAGGCATCCGCAAGCGTGAGTTTCCTATCCCCTTTGCGACGGACATTGAACGAACCATCAGGATTAACAAGCCGCTGATGAGATTTGCTTGCGCGGGTTCCATAACCAAACTCCGGCGTAGTCTCAGGCTGCTTTTTAAGATTGCTGAGTTCGGTGTTTACTGTTTGTTCAGTTGCCATCGCTTACAAATTTTAATGATGCAGAATTGATGCAATAACGAAGTCCCGTCGGCTCCGGCCCGTCTTCGAAAACATGACCTAAGTGCGCGTCGCAATTGGCACAGGTGATCTCAGTGCGACGCATAAAAAATTTATCGTCAACCGATTCTTTCAGGACGACAGCTTTAGTCGGCTGATAAAAACTGGGCCAGCCGCAGCCGGAATCGAATTTAGTCTCGGATGCAAATAGCGGTGTATCGCAGACAATGCAGTGATACATTCCCTTTTCGTGAGTATCCCAATACTCGCCGGTAAAAGCACGCTCCGTGCCTTTTTCTTGAGTAACATGAAATTGCTCTGGGGTGAGCCGCTTGCGAAGATCTTCTTTGGAAATTGATGAATCCATAAAATAAAAAAAGGAGAGTAAAACTCTCCTCTAATAACTTCCAAATCTAAAGAAAAGTTATAGCTTAAAATCCCTCCCAGTGATATGCCATTACCGTTCCATTTTGGTCAATAGTAAAGCTCCGTTGAGCCTTTGATTGATGGCGGCGCGGACGAGACATATGGACATATCCCCAAGAGTCATACCATGCATATCCGGGTGAGCTTGAAGTATGGCTGTAGATATAAGTTAGCTCGCGTGAGCCATCCATTGTTTTGTAACTTTTGCTTGGCGCTCCCCATTTTGCAACAAGTTCAGTTTCGGATTTTCCGATCCAGCTTTTCATACCCTTTTCTATTTCCTCGCGACGCTCGGCATCAGAAGGTCCGCAGCTACTCAATGCAAAAGCAAGTAAAATTATCGCGAATGAAAAATATTTTGTCTTCATTTGTTTTATTATATTAGCTTCCAACTATAGTAAGACGTAAAATCCGGGAGAAATGTTTAATAAAACTTGATGAGAAATATTTCATCCAGAAGTGTTACCCTTATTTACCCTGAACTTGATTGTGAGCGTCTTTGAAAGACTGTATGATAAGCTTCTTTAAAACTTTGAGATCTATATCCTCAACAGAGTTAATATACAGGCATCCTTTACCTGTTTTATACTTCCCCAATTTCTCAATCACTTCAATATTCCTAACTGCACCAGGGAGATAAAGTGTGAGGTTTTGCTTTCGGGGAGAAAAGCCGATATGAAACCAATCAAGTTCGCGCCCACTCTCGTAAACCATGTGCCGATCACCGAATCCGATAATTGCCGAACCCCACATCTTTGGCTCGTGCTTCGTTACCTCAGTCATCAGTTTCACAATTATTTCGCTATCACTCCGCTTATTTTTATCAGTAATACTTCCAAGAAAAGATGCGACGCTTTTTTCAGTGTTCTGCGTTTTGAGTTTTGCTTTTGCCATCGTGACCTCGATAAATATGTTTCTATCTCACTGCCTCCAATAGGATTTCCGCAATATCTCTCACACGCACATTATCAGCTTGCTCTTTCGTCTTCACGCCATCGGTCATCATTGTCATGCAGAATGGGCAGGCGCTGGCGATGGTGGTTGCTTCGGTAGCAAGGGCTTCTTCGGTACGCTCGATGTTGATGCGCTTCCCTTGCGTTTCTTCCATCCACATCTGTCCGCCGCCGGCACCGCAGCAGAGACCTTTGGATTTACTGCGATCCATCTCAATGATCTCCAGTCCCGGGATTGATTCAAGAGTAGCACGAGGAGAATCATAAATTCCATTTGATCTTCCAAGGTAACAGGAATCATGGTAGGTAACTCGCTCTTTCAGATCATTTGCAATAACAAGATCACCCTTCGCAAGAAGTTCGGCAACATAATCCGTATGGTGAACGACATCATAATTGCCACCGAAATCTCCCCACTCATTTTTGATCGCATTAAAGCAATGCGGGCACGTCGTTACAATTTTCTTAATGTTATAACGATTCAGCGTCTCAACATTTTCTTTAATAAGTGTTTGTGCAAGATACTCATTTCCCATTCTTCTTGCTGGATCGCCCGTGCATTTTTCTTCTGTGCCGAGAATTTTAAAATTGATCCTTGCAATTTGCATTAATTCTGCAAATGCTTTTGTAATAGATTTTGCACGAGCATCGAAAGAACCTGCGCAGCCAACCCAGAAGAGGATCATATCTTCTTTCTCAGGTTTTGCTACATATTCTGCCATCGTTTCAATGCCCATACCATCTGACCAATCGGCTCGCTCACTTGGACTGAAAGCCCACGGTGAATAATTGTTTTCCATCGAGCTGAATGCCGATTGTAATTCCGGCGGGAAGTTTGCTTCCATCATTACAAGATTTCTGCGCAGATCAACGATCTCATCTACGTGTTCGATCATTACGGGACATTCAGTCATACATGCTTGACACGTTGTGCATTGCCAAAGCATTTCTTGGGGAATATAATCGCCAATGAAATTCTTACTTGATACTTCTTCTTGCGTAAGATTCGGACGTGTTCCGAGAAGTGTGCCGGGAGTGGAGTGCTGAGCATTGAGTGCTGAGTCCTGAGTGATTTTGCCACCGATTGCATCTTCCCACGATTCAAATCCAAATGCTCCTTGAGCAATTTGATAGGGAGCTTTATCAACCATGCGCTGGCGCGTTGCGATGATGATATATCTCGGATCAAGAACTTTGCCCGTGATATTTGCGGGACAAACGGCTGTACATCTTCCGCAATGTGTGCATGTATCACCGTCAAGTAATTGCTTCCATGTCAGATCTTCAATATCTTTTGCGCCGTATTGTGTTAGCGTTTCATCTTCAAAGTTGATCGGCTTCAAATAATTTTTGCGCTTGAGATCAGAGAGATACACATTCGGCACAGACGTGATAACATGCAAATGTTTTGAGTAAGGTAGATAATTCATGAAGCCAAGAACTCCGATAACATGCAACCACCAGAAGCCTTCATTCCAGGCAAGTGTTTTATTGCAGTTGCACATGAAGCCAGCCATGAAGCTTGCAAGCGGACGAACTTCATTTGCATAAATGCCTCCCGTTGCTATGCGGGTTGCATTGGTGATAAGAAGCGCAATGACGATGACTGCAATAGTATAAAGCACAAGTTGCGCATCCATTCGCTCATGCTTATCACCTTGGAGACGTTTGATCTTGGTGATAAATCTTCTCCAAAGAGCAATAACGACTGAGATAATGATCAGCCCGATAAAAATATCCTGTGAAACAGTAATGGCGGAATAAAGACCACCAAGAAAGGAAAGAGAGAAACGACCGAACAACCCCTCACCGATAGACTCGATCACAGCAAAAAGCAGAACCATAAATCCCCAGAAAATGAAGGCATGGATAGGTCCTGCGATCGGATCGCGCATGATCTTCGATTGCCCGATGGCAATAACGAACGTCCGGTAGAGCCGCTCCGGTATATTGTCGAAGCGGTTAACCCACTTGCCAACGCGCAAGAAATCCAGCAGCCTGCGGCTATTATAAATAATACCGCCAAAAGCGACCAGAAGAACGATTATAAAGATGCCAGTTTTTAGAGTCATAGGGTACAAAAATACGACAGCGGACAGCCTGCGTCCACTAAATAATTAGAAAAGCTTGTAAGTTGACATGCGTAAGGAGTATAGTGTGAGAGCTGAAGCGAGAAATATTTTATAGAAAAGGAATCTGTTTTTCCGTTAAGATCGTATAATACAGTGAGTTAAATAATTCACAATACAATTATGAGTATCTTTAAAAAGAAAAAATCTAATACCGCAAAGATCGTTGCAACAGCAGTTGGCGCAGTAGCAGCAGGTGCTGCCGCACTTTATTCAACCAAAAAAGGCAAGAAGATGATAAAGGATGCTTCTGATGGTGTCACTTCACTTCTGAAATCCACCAATAAATTAAAGAAGACTATTAAGACCGTTTCAAAACCGGTAAAAAAAACTGTAACTAAAGCCGCCGCTAAAACGGTGAAAGCAGCAGTAAAGCCTTCAAGAGCTAAACGATAATTCTATATTTTTTTTGCAGCCATAAATATTTTATGGCTGCAAAAATATAAGGATATTATTTTCCTCCCATTGATACAACTTCCACCTTGGAAGGAATGATCAAAAACACATCATCAATTTTTTTCTCTTCGTATTTCACGAAGGTAATAGTGCTTTCGGTTTTCCCATCGCGTTTAGTTTCCATACGAAGAGGGAGCAACCCTTTATCGAATAAGGCTTCCACGGCATCACTCCCGTAATAATTATTTCGGCTCGGAGTTTTTGCAGATCCGCCGCTTTGATCAAAAGCACCTTTGACAGCTTCGGATAAAATTTTCGGCAGATCATGCGACATCCACCAATCGCTCTCTCCACTCTTATCCGATTTAATGGTATAGAGTTCGCAATCATGCCCACTGATAGTTTTCTTTTGACCAGTTGCGATTACTGTTGTCGGATCATCACGATTTGCCTTTGAAATATAGTTAGGTTTTTTTAAAGGCAATTCCATTGCTTTATCTGCCTCGTTCATCCTGATGATGACTCTATGTGATGACTCGTCACCATAAACATCCATTTTTCCGGAAGACCATTTCGAATGCACAACGAATTTCTCGTTTTTGAAACTGATGTCCATCAAAGTTTTCGAGTCGCCTGGTTTTACGCCAAGCACCGAATCCATCTTGCTTGTCTTTGAACTACTGATCTCCATATAGATCGTCCCTTCGAAGGGCTGAGCAAACACATTCGAAGCAGCGAAAAGAGTCACAGCAAGGATGATCGGAAAGATTCGGGCTTTTATAGTCATAGATGGTATGAAGTTCAGGAGGCAAAAATACGAGGATAATATGAACATCCAACATATTATCAGCTTTGTTGTAACTTTGATATATGCAAAGCGTTATCTGTCTATGAAGCATTATATGTACAAAGTTTTTCTTATTCTACTTTTTTATAACGGAAGTAGTTTCGCACAGTGGGTTCAAACTGATGGTCCGTATGCAGCCAATATTCGGTCTGTAGCAATTGGGAAAACCGGTTTATTTGTTAGTTGTAATAGCGGGATATTTCGCTCAACAAATAATGGATCTGATTGGAAGTTAGTAAATAATGGTTTGCCCAGTGCTCAAGTATATGCTCTTGCCATTATTGATACATTCATTTTTGCAGGAACGGATGGTCAAGGTGTTTATCGATCTTCTGATAATGGTGAGAGTTGGAGCAGGGCAAATACCATGTTGAAAAACAAATATATTTGGGGACTTTCAGTCAGCGATTCTATACTCTATGCCCTATCTCAGTTTGGTGGCATTTTCCGTTCTATTGATTTTGGAGAGACTTGGAATGAAACCGATACAGGTTTAACTAATACCCGTGTATATACAATTTTGAGTAAGGGTACAAGACTTTTCGCCGCATCTGCAACAGGAATCTATAGTTCAACTGATAAGGGTATAAATTGGTCAGAGATGCTGTTGAATGGAATGAAGTTTGGAGTGACTTCAATTACGTTTAGTGATTCATTTATGTATGCCAGTACGTACCATGGTATATATCGTTCATCAGATGAAGGTATTCAGTGGAAGCAGATCAATAATGGCTTGCTAGATACCACTGTTAATTCTATCATTGTTGCACCTGATTCAACTCTCTTAGCTGCGACAAAAAATAGCGGACTCTTTCGTTCTATTGATAATGGAATGCAATGGTCACCTATGGATGTAATAGAATCCCACAAAGTCACTGCTTTAGTAAAAAGTGCTACGAATCTGTTTGTAGGGACGAATCGGTCACTTTATTTTTCAAGAGAAAAGGGACAACAATGGGTTGATATTACGCATGGTTTGACATTTGCGCAAACGTCAGCATTGATAACAAGAGATTCAACCGTATTTGCTGGCACTGATGGTGGCATCTTTCGATCAACACAGAATTATGGCTGGGATCCTGTTCTGCAAGTAGATGATAATATTAATACATTATCAATAAGTAAGAATATTTTTTTTGCTGGAGGAGATTTTGGAAATACTTACTATTCAACTGATACTGGTAAAACTTGGATAGTAAATTCGTCTAGTTTCACAGGCAAAAATATTCGTGCAATTGCAGTAAATGGTGCAAATCTTTTCGTCGGAATAGATAATAACGGCGTATGGCGCTCAATAGATAATGGCGTAAATTGGACGGGGCTAATAAAAGGCTTAACAGATAATATTAACGCATTTGCCTTAGTAGACACTATTCTTTTTCTCGGTACAGATACTTACGGTGTCTTTCGTTCTACTGATAATGGCACAAACTGGGAACAGATAAATAATGGTTTAACAAATACTCATGTTTATTCTTTTGCCGCAAATGATTCGAATATCTGGGTTGGTACTGGCGGCGGCATATTTTTTTCCAGTGACACTGGTTCAACTTGGATACCAGTCAAAAGTGGATTAACCGATACTGCTATTGTTGCTTTAGCTATTAACAGGTCAGATCTTTTTGCCGGTATTTATGGATACGGTGTCTTTAAAACTTCAAACAAAAATAGAAATTGGGTGCCGGTGAATAACGGTTTAACAAATCGCTATGTTGGCGCTCTTTCTGTGAACAATTCAAATCTTTTTGCCGCAACCAGTTCATCGGGGATTTGGCACCTCCCACTCTCCTTATTAAGTACAGTAGAACAAAATGAATATCGAAATAAAGTACTAACGATATATCCTAATTATCCAAATCCATTTTCTTCGCAAACAACAATAGTATTTTCTACTTCCAAAAAACAATTTATGGATGTGAAAATTATTGATCTTCTTGGAAAGGAATGTACTCATCTATATTCCGGTGAACTTGAAGCCGGAGATCATTATTATGAATTAGATGGCTCTCATTTAACCACAGGAATTTATTTTTGTTTTATCCGGACAGTGGATGGAATTGAAAGGCAAATGATTGTGAGACAGTAAAAATAGCGATTTGGGTCTGATTATTAATAGGCAAGTACATTTTGAATTGTAGTATGTATCTCCTCCACTCCCGGCAGTACTGCATCCATCAATCCTACATTATATGGTATCGGGCAGTCGGGTGTTGAAAGGCGCTCAATTGGTGCATCAAGATATTCGAAGGCTTCTTGCGTGATGGTTGCGCAGATCTCGGCGGCGAAGTTGCATGTCCAGTTATCTTCGCAGAGAATAATGGCACGGTTTGTTTTTCTGATGGATTCTAAGACCGCTTCTTTATCCCAAGGGATGATCGTTCGAAGGTCAACAATTTCAATTGAAGAATTTGATTTTTCTGCTGCTTGCATTGCCCGTTCAACCATTGCTCCCCAGGTTACAATGGTGAGATCACTTCCTTCTTGCACAATTTTTGCTTTGCCGAAAGGAAGCATGAATTCATCACCGGGATAATTTTTTCTGCCGGGAGGAGTATCAAGTAGAGCGCGATGCTCGAAGAAAAAAGTTGGGTCGTCGCCGCGTAATGCAGTGCGCAGCAAGCCGACGGCATCTTCAGCATTGGATGGGAATGCAATACGCCAGCCGATCTGATGCGCGAATGTTGATTCGCTGGAAACTGAATGCCAGGGATCGCCTGTCTTTTTTGCAAAGCCAAGAGGAATACGCACAACCATAGGCGCAGTAAATTGCGACTTCGATCTCCATCGTGCTGTGCCGCAATCATTGATCTGCTCTGTTGCAGGATCAGCGTATTTTCTAAATTGAATTTCGGGCACAGGCATAAGTCCAGCGAATGCCATTCCGACCGATCTTCCGATAATTCCTTCTTCGGATAGTGAAGTATCGAAGACTCTCTCTTTCCCGAATTTTACTTGGAGATCAACTGTCGCGCCATGCACTCCACCTTTAGCGCCAACATCTTCTCCGAAAATAAGCAGCTTTGGATTTCTTGCAAGTTCTACTTCCAATGTTTTGCGAACAGCATCTTGTAAGTTCATCCGAATTCCTTCATCCTTAGAAGAATTTATTTCAATCGGCTTTGCAGAGAAAACGTGTTCAAGAACAGAAGCTTTATCCGGCTGAGGTGAATCTATTGCGCGATCTCTTGCTGCATTGACTTCAGCTTCAATATCGCTGACAAGTTTATCCCATTCTTTTTTCGAAAGAATCTTATTTGCGATCATGAACTTCTCAAGTTTTGGAAGTGGATCGTTCACACGCTCAGTTTTTAATAGCTCAGGCGATTTATAACTTTGCGTATCAACAAATGAATGCCCTTCCAGTCGCGGTATTTTTAAACGGATAAGTCCCGGACCAGCCCATGAACGAATATACTCAACAGCTTCTAAAATATTCTTCGATGCAATTTCCGGATCGGTGCCGTCGCAATCCCATATTTTTAAGTTGCCGAATGAAGCAAGATTTTTCGCAATATTTGCGCCCGGAGTTTGGAAATCTCCGGTAACGGAAATTCCGTAACCGTTATCTTCAATGAAAAAAAGAAGTGGAAGTTTTTGCGTTGTCGAAGCATTCAGTGCTGCCCAAAATCCATTTGCTGCAACGGAGCCGTCGCCTCCAAGAGCGACTGAAATTGCACCTTTATAGGAATCATCTTTTAAAACATTCGCATAATACTGAACAGATTGCGCCCAGCCGATAGCCGGAGAATATTGCGCACCTACATCGCCAGAAGCCGGAAGAACCGTGCCTCGCAAACGCGGACGAAGAAAATGCACAACGCCTATATCACGTCCGCCATGAACGCCACCGCTCCGTGCCATCGAAGCAGACATTGATTCTTCAGCGCTGAGTCCTTGACCCAAAACAAACGGACGTGATCTATAATAAACGGTTGCGCCGTCATGGACATGACTGATGCATTCTGAGAGAATCGCCTGGATCATATCATGACCGCGTGCGGAAAATTGATACGTCACAAGCCCTTTCGGGACAAGCTCTGTCTCTTCGATCTTATCAATTGCGCGTGAAGTCAGCACTGTGCGCGCAACGTTTTTCCAGTCTAAAGTAAAAGTCGGATTTGTTTTTGGCATTTCTATTCAAATGAAGCCCCTGAAAACACCAGTTCTCTATGGGATAATTTCACTTGTTTGAAGGACTTTTTTATTCTTATGCCAATTCCAATATTATTAAATCATTACCAATCTGTTTCGTAGGAACTCCTCTCCCTTGAATTTCTTTAAGAGCAATCAGATATTTTATGCTAATGAAGAAAAAAAATCTCTATCTTTTATTTATTATAGCTTTGGCATTCTCCTCATGCCAGACGCTTTATTCTTATCGCCTTCCAAATGAATCGGAGCAGAAGCATTTTCCGAAGGATTCATTGCGTTGGGGGTATGCTGGCTCGATGATTACTAGCATTCCGGTTGTCGATGGTGAAGGTAATATCTTTCGTCTTGCTGTTACTTCAAAAACTAAGATCGAAGTAAAGTCAATCTATGGCGATCTATATAGATTCTACCTTCAGAGCATTATTATTTCTGGGGATGAGAGTATTCTCGGATCACAATTATGGGAAGGGTATGATCTTCTCAGTCATGCAAAAAGGACAATACAGGTTCATGAAGTCACACAAATGACCATAGTTTCTGACAATAAAGCAATGACTCCTATTACAAGTTGATAAAAAACAATAGATTTAGCGTGTGACTAGGTTTCATAATGATTTAATAACATTGACGTAATAGTATAGGAATGTCTGTCTGGTATTTTTGTGGCTGAAGATTCACGACCTTTTTATTCGAAAACATAACAAAATATGAAGACCCCAATGAACCGTTTCTCTCTAAAGTTATTCGCAGTTATTATTGTCTTACTCTGTTTACGCCCAAATTTGGGAGTTGCCCAAACAGATGATGCAACCATCAAAGGAAAAGTGGACGGACTCGAAGAGCGTACATCGACCCTCGAAAGTACAGTTTCGGGATTGACAAAGCTCAAAATCACCGGTTACGTGCACCCTCAATGGGTATGGGTAGGAATTGATACTCTGGTAAACCCTCAGTTCACCAGAAGCTTTTTTCAGATTCGCCGCGGACGTGTAAAATTTAGTTACAAATCAGGTGATATCGGAGCTATTGTCTATCCTGATATTACCGAACAGGGTGTCATTCTCAAGGAAGTCTATGCAACATGGGATTTCGCCCATGACAAAGGAATGACCATGCTGCAACTTGCTTTAGGAGCAATGAACAGACCGTTTGGGTATGAAATTGCGTACTCATCAAGCGCCCGTGAAGTTGTTGAACGTTCAACATCTGAAAACAGGCTTTTCAACGGTGAGCGCGATCTCGGAGTACAGATTGCCTATACTCCTTCATTTGGAAGTCTGAAGCCCGTCTTGGAATTAGGCTTATTCAACGGATCTGATAATTTCGGTGCAGGTCCTATCAGCGATGTTGGTAACAGCAATGCAAATACTGATCTCAGTTCAGGAAACTTGTCGTTCTTCGGAACTGGTGCGATTCAGGGACAAACGGATATAACGAAGATCACGCCAAAGGGCGCCGATTCACTCTATATTCTCAATAAGGTTAATCCGGCAATTACCGGATCGGTTGCTTCCGGTGCACCATTAGTGGTCGCAAACGGATGGAAGCAAAATGCAAAAGAATTTATGGGACATCTCAGATTACCATTCTTACTAAGCGACGAATTTTCTTTTGATATCGGCGGCTCATGGTCAGTCGGTGGAATTACGCCGCCTTCTGATGTCGAAGCCACCTATGCCGATGGCGGGAAATTAGTCTTAGCAAAATCCACCAGCGGAGCACCGCATACCTTTAGTCAAAAAACAGGCTGGGAGCCAAAAGGCCTTTTCCTTTCGAACCGTTCGGTCATCGGCGCGGATTTGCAATTATATCTTTCGGTACTTCCGATCGGCGGTACGATTATCAAAGGTGAAATGTACACCGGCACAGTTCCATTCTACGGATCACCTGCTTTAATTGGTTCAGGAGATACGGCTGCATTCGGGTATGCAACTCCTGTTCTTGTGAAAAAGAATGTATTCGGTTTTTATGCCATGTTGGTGCAAAATGTTACCGATTGGCTGCAGCTCTCAGTGCGTTACGATGCATTTGATCCGAATACGAATGTCAAGGGGACAGACTTTTCGACTGCAACAAGCGCAAGCGGACCAACTGTAAATGGCGTAAGCTACTTGAAGGCAGCAAATAATTTCGGCGGCGATTTGGCGTTGAACACTCTGACGATTGGTCTTAATTTCTTCGTTCAAGGTAATCTTCGTATTATGTTAGATTACGATCATGCGAAGCAAGAGGAATTTACAAAGACAGTTGCTGGTACATTGGTGACTCAAGGTTCGCCGAATCTTGATAAATTCACCGCACGTATGCAAGTTAAATTTTAATTAATGACTAAGTAAAGAAATAAAAAATATGAAAAAGATTATGTCAATGAAAAAAGTACAAACGCTTCTGGCTGCATCAGCAGTCTTCGCAGCGCTTGTCGGATTTGTCTTCGCACCTGCAACGACCATTACGATCAAAGGTTCGGATACAATGGTGCAACTCGCTCAACGTTGGGCTGAGAAGTACATGAAGTCAAATTCGGGCGTAAATATCCAAGTCACTGGCGGTGGATCAGGTACAGGTATCAGTGCTCTCATTAATGGGACGACAGATATTTGTACTGCATCACGTCCAATGAAGGATGCTGAAAAGTTAAAACTTCGTGATCGTTACGGATCTACAGGTAAAGAAATTCGCACAGCAAAAGACGGACTGACGATCTATGTAAATGAAGCAAATGGTGTTAGTGAACTCAGTTTCGATCAGATCAAAGGTATTTATACCGGGAAGATCAAAAACTGGAAAGATGTTGGCGGAAAAGATGCTGACATTATTCTTTATGGCAGAGAGAACTCATCAGGTACCTATGCTTTCTTGAAGGAAGTTGTTTTAGAGAACGACGATTACGCAAATGCGATGCAGGCAATGCCCGGGACTGCTGCTGTTGTGAATGCTGTGAAGCGCGATCCGAATGGAGTCGGATTCGGCGGTGCAGGATATGCAAAAGGTGTAAAGGAAATCTCAGTTCGCAAAGGATCTTCTGATCAGGCATATAACCCATCAGCAGAAAATGTTGCAAGTGGAAATTATCCGATCACACGTTATCTGTACTTCTATCTTCGTCAAGCACCTGATGCTGAAACGAAGGAATTTCTTAAGTGGGTTTTAGGATCTGAAGGACAAGAGATCGTAAAGAACGAGGGATTCTTTCCCGTAAAGTAAGTTTTGGTAGGGACATAAGAACTTCCCGAGGAGCACTCCGTAAACATCCGGCATGCTCTTCGGGATTGTTTACGAAATAAATTGTAAATCTGGTATGCAGCAAAAACCCTCCGAGCGCCCGCCCCTGACGCTTGGGAAAAAATTTCGTTTTATTGAGTGGCTCGTAGAGTCCGGCATCCGCACGCTCTCTTTTATTTCTTTTGCTGCGATCATCCTCATTTTTGTTTTTGTTTTCAAAGAAGCCTCTCCAGTATTTTTCGGAAAAAGTGAAGCCGAAAAAGCTTCGACTAAAGATTCGATGGCTTCGGTTATTAACTTGCAATCAAGTTCAAAAGCAGATACCACAGTCGGCACTGAAAAAGTTGAAGCTGTCATAAAAGGAAAAGGGGCGCTAAAGGGTACTGATGTTATTGTTAAAGTTGATGCAAATGGTCATAAGAAAAAAGTGACGACCAATGGTGGAAAGATTGAGCAGGAAGAATATGATCCTTTTGCTGACGATACGAAGCCTGACGATACTGAAAAAAAACCTGATAATACAGTAGCTCCGGTAAAGGTATCACCTGTAAAGCCAGCACCTGATCCGAAAAAAGAAATTGCGAAATCGAAAAAGGATATTCAGGACTCTATAAAGAATGTGCAGAATCTTGCACTTCAGACAGCGAAGGCAAAAGATAGCATCGCAGCCGCAATTGCAGCAAAATCTTTAGTCGATGCAAAAGACAAAGCAGAAGCTGATAGCGCGGCAGCAAAAGAAAAACGCAATGCTGAGGAAAGCAAAGGCAATTCCAATTTTGGAAAAATGCTTATCGGTGATACGTGGCAGCCGGTCTCGACTGTGCCAAAGTTCGGAATGCTTCCACTGATTATCGGGACGCTGAAGGTTACACTTATTTCACTTCTCTTCGGAGCGCCCCTGGCAATACTTGCCGCACTCTTTACCAGTATGTTTGCGCCGAAATGGGCACGTGAAACGATCAAGCCTATTATTGAATTACTCGCAGGTTTTCCCAGTGTCGTGATCGGATTCTTCGCACTCATCGTCATGGCAACGATCTTCCAGGATATTTTTCATTATCAATATCGGCTGAATTCATTCGTCGGAGGTATTGCCATGAGCTTCGCCATCATTCCGATCATCTATACGATCTCTGAAGATGCACTGACGGCAGTGCCAAATACGCTTCGTGATGCAAGTACGGCGCTTGGCGCAACTCGGTGGCAGACGGCATTTAAGATCGTCTTGCCAGCAGCAATACCCGGTGTTTTTGCGGCGATCATTCTTGGCTTCGGCAGAGCATTCGGTGAAACGATGATCGCATTAATGGCAACAGGAAATGCACCTCTGACAAGTGCGAATATTTTAGAACCTGTCCGCACATTTGCTGCAACGATCGGTGCGGAAATGGCAGAAGTTGTTTTCGGAGATCAACACTATAATGTGTTGTTCTTGATCGGAGCCATGCTGTTTGTCTTCACATTTTCGTTGAACATGCTCGTTGAGTTTTATGTGAGAAAGAAATTACTTAAAAGGTTACAAGGAAAGTAATGGCACAATTTAGTTTCGCAGGCACTGAAGGCGCAACGTTCAAGCGCAGACTCTACGGCAATGTTGCCAGTGGAGTCAGCGGCTTTGCTGCGCTTGTCATTGTGGCAATAGTTGTCGTCGTCATTTCTTCGATCTTCATCGGCGGCTATAAAAACTTCACGTGGGAATTTCTTACGCAAGAGCCAACCGAAGGTATGACAGCAGGCGGAATATACCCTGCCATCATTGGTACGGTGATCATGACGCTGCTGATGTCCGTCATGGCTGTTCCGCTTGGAACGGTGACGGCAATTTATCTTTCCGAATTTGCAAAAGCTAATTCAGCGTTTGCGAGGACGATCAGATTCGCAGTCAATACGCTTGCAAGTATTCCATCAATCGTTTTTGGACTTTTTGGATTAGGATTTTTTGTGCAGTTTGTCGGCAAAGGGATGGATGATATTATGACGCCCGGCAATCTTGTCTGGGGTCAGCCAAATATTTTATGGGCTTCGATGACGATGGGGCTGCTCACGCTGCCTGTTGTTATCGTCTCGGTTGAAGAAGCTATACGCACCGTGCCACGCGATCTGGTTGACGCTTCACTTGCATTAGGAGCGACACGTTTGCAAACCATCAGGAAAATTATTATTCCCGGATCGCTTTCGGGTATTCTGACAGGTATGATTCTTGCCATCAGTCGCGGAGCCGGCGAAGTGGCACCAATTCTTTTTACCGGAGCAGCGTTCTTTCTTCCGCAGATTCCTCATGCTCTCACAAGCCAGTTCATGCACTTAGGATATCATATCTATGTGCTCTCGACGCAATCTGCGAATGTTGATAAAACCATTCCGTTGCAATACACAACGACGATGGTGTTGTTGCTTCTGACATTCACTTTAAATATTTCGGCCGTAGTGTTGCGCTCACGGGTTCGCAGCAAACTCAAAGCCGCATAAAAGAAATTATGAGTACGACAATGATGACTGAGCAAAACGAAGAGATTCTTTCTCCGCAAATGCGGACGACGATTGGCGGCAGCACTGATGTTTCCAATAAAGCCCGTCCTGTAAAAGTCTCGACAAAGAATCTCGATCTCTTTTACGGAGCCAAGCAAGCGCTTAAAGGGGTGACGCTGGAGATCCATGAGAAACGTGTCACTGCTTTTATCGGACCTTCGGGCTGCGGCAAATCAACATATCTCCGAACGCTGAACCGCATGAACGATACGATCGTCGGATGTAAGATCACCGGCGAAGTGATTATTGATGGAGTGGATATTTATGATCCACGTCTTGATGTTGTCGAACTTCGCAAACGCGTCGGGATGGTATTTCAAAAGTCAAATCCGTTTCCAAAATCAATTTGGGAGAATGTTGCATACGGGCCAAAAATTCTCGGCGAAAGAAATAAAGCGACTTTAAATGAGATCGTCGAAAAAAGTTTGCGTCAGGCTGCGATCTGGGATGAAGCAAAAGATAGATTGCATCACTCCGCTCTTGGCTTTTCCGGCGGTCAGCAGCAGAGGCTTTGCATTGCCCGCGCACTGGCAACAAATCCCGAAGTTATTTTGATGGATGAACCGGCAAGCGCACTTGATCCGATCTCGACGGCAAAGATCGAAGAGTTGATTTTCGAATTGAAGAAAGACTATACGATCGTCATCGTCACGCATAATATGCAGCAAGCTGCGCGTGTCAGCGATATAACGGCATTTTTCTATCTTGGCGAGTTGATAGAAGTCGGGCATACACGCGATATGTTCACCAATCCTGCAAAAAAACAAACGGAAGATTATATTACCGGAAGATTTGGATGATGGGGAAAATATGAAATCGGAACTATGAACTATGAAATAAAAAATTCAGATTTCATAGTTCCTATCTGACATTTCAGCTATTGCAGAAAAGAAAATCTTATATAAATTCAGAAGTTACCTACCATGACAACAGCAGTAAATACTTCCCGTGTTCGGCGTCATTTCGAAGATGAGCTGGAGAAGCTTCGGTCCTTGCTTATCCGCATGGGTTCGCTTGTTGATGAACAGGTCGAACTCGCATCGCGTGCAGTGCTGAATTCCGATATGGAAACAGCACGCTTCGTGATCAAGCGCGAAGCGCGTGTGAATGAATACGATCTGATGGTTGATGGCTTATGCCAGCGCATTCTTGCGCTTGAACAACCTGTTGCAATTGATCTGCGAATGCTCATCGCCGCGATGCGCATTGATAGCGAGTTCGAACGCATCGGTGATATCGCTGTGAATTTTGCCGAGCGGGTTGAGCCGCTCTCAGGTTCTATTGCCATCTTAGAACGCGTCGGCATTAAAGAAATGCTTGCCGAAGCAATGAAGATGTTTCGTGATGCCTTCGATGCCTTTATCAATAACGATGCCGAGCTTGCGAGAACGATCTTCGACCGTGATGAATTTGTTGACCGGGTTGCCCGCGATGCGTTCAACGAACTGATCGTCGTCATGAGAGGCGATCCCATTCAGATCGAACCCGCAGCTCATGCGATGGCGCTGCTTCGTCACATCGAGCGACTTGCAGATCATGCCACCAACATTGCAGAAGATGTCGTCTTCATCGTAGAAGCAAAAATGATGAAGCATCACATCCCCGAGAGCGTCAGCAAAACCGATGAAGATTGAGGGGAGGTCGTTAGTAGTGGGAGATAAATTTCTCTATTGGGGCGGACTAATCTACTTTATGCACCCAAAATTCCAAAAGACACATTAACCTCATGAGGATTATGAATAATTATTCATCAAAAAGGCACCTATTTATTTTGGATGGGCACCTTGACAAAGAGGCTTTTATTTCGTATATTTGCAGGACAGTCATTAGTCATTTGTCATCAGTCTTTAGTAGAGCAAAAAAAATATGTTTGTGCGAAATGTTATAGTGTTGAATTATTAAGAGGTTACGAGGGCTTCAGCTGGTTTTTGGTATCTATTTGAAGCAGTCGAACTGAATGGGTTTCAGGTACAACGAACGGAAGAAATAATCGACAAGGGGAGAAGGTGAAATGTGGCGAAAAAATAAATATGGGCTCCCTTGTAACTACCCTTCCAAAAATGTGTTATATTTGTAGTGAGAATTACGTGTATTGTGGAAAAAGGTCAATTTGAGGAGTTTTTTGCATTAGTTCATAATTCGGTGTTTGCCAATGATGTTTCCGGGTCGCCCCTTTTTGCAGAGAAATTTAAACGCCCCTTTAAACTTCTTCTGTTATTGGATCATCTATAGGCAGTTAGCTGTAGTTAGCTATTTACAGTGTTTGCTTGGTTTTTTGCCGGTGGAATGTGTCTGCTAGATCACAACAAAATTTTGAGAGATTTACAGAAGCCCCCTGACATCTCTCTTTTTTATGCAAACCGGTAAATACTTTAATTTTTTTTTGCACGAGCAAAATTTTGTTCGACTGAAACAAAAGAAGAAGAGGATACTCATTACGTCATAATCAAGGCGAAATGTTCTCTTCTCCCTCAGTCGGTTCATCGTCTTGCTCCGTAAAAGTGTGAAGAGTATCCGCCTTTCCCGGTAAATCTCTTCTGTCAGAAATTGTATGTGTTTTAGCTATTTATTAAAAAAAAATATGAAAACCTTGATTCAGTTTGGTTCGAAGACAGTATTAAGCTGTCTACTTTTCTTGTCGCTTCTCATGGCAGCCGGTACGGCTCCCGCGAAAGTAACATCCGTTTTGTTAGGTGAAGATTTCAGCAGTGGCGGATTTCCTCCTGGTGGTTGGTACACCGATGGCTTCGGCAATTGGCATCAATCTTCGTATGGTAAACAATCCGGCGAAGATGGGGGCTTCAATGGCTCTGCTATGTTTGATATGTATAATGCATGTGATTATTCCGGCTCTGAAAATCTTTACACGCCGCAAATCGATGCTTCCTCCTATAATACGACGGGTTCGAGTGTGACGCTTGATCTGGATTACTATATGGAGCAGAATGCCAACGATTATTATAACGGCGGCAATCACCTCGTTATTTATGTGAATGACGGTCAAGGAAATCAGCAGCAGTTAGAAGAGCTTTGGACGAATCAGAACTATACATTCGATAACAGCGGAGATTATAATAACGACTACCCTGATCCACTTACCGACCCGAGCTATTGGGCACATAGGAAATATACGATCCCAGCCAGTTATTGCACTTCGACAATGTCTTTTAGTTTTTTCGGAGAAGCATATTATACATGCAATGGTGGTAATTTTGGAATTGATAATGTAATCGTAACGGGTATCCTTCCGCAGAATATTTCTTTTAGTCCGGTAACGCTTACATTCGGTTCGATTTTAATTGGTCAACAAACAGGAGCGCAATGTGTAACACTGACAAACTCAAGCTCGGCTGATGTTCAGATCTCGTCTATACAAGTTACTGGCGCTCAGTACCCGGATTATCCTCTCTCTGGAGCAGTTCCTACAGTCATCCCAGCAAATGGCACGGCTGATGTTTGCGTAATATTTGCTCCGCAAAATAGCGGTGCACGTTTAGCAGATCTCATAATCAACAATAATTCGGATAATAATCCATCTATTGATATTCCTTTAACGGGAATCGGCGCCGCTCCGATTATCGAAATTGATCCAATCGGCTCGGTGAATACTTCCACGAAGATGTTTAAGAAGACTTTCACAAAACTGGGCGGAACACTGATGCAATCGTTGCTCATCAAAAATATCGGACAAGGCAATTTGATCATCGATCCTGCAACAAATTTGGGCGGAAGCTTTCCGGGTGAATATACAATCACGAAACTCCCTGTCAGTCCGATTGCACCAAACCAAACCGATACGGTAAGTATCGCCTACCATCCGACGATGGAAGGATCACATCCGGCAAAGTTATTTATTCAAAGCAATGCTGCAAACGGAATATCAATAGTCGATCTCTTTGGCATCGGCAAACTTCCGAAGATCTTAGTTATGCCGTCGGTCGTAAATTTTGATTCAGTCATCGTAGGCGATAAAGTCTGCAAGACGATTACGATCTCAAATCCTGGAAGCGATACTCTTATTATTAAAGAAAATTATTTGTCGAGCAACGACGGTGATTTTGTTTATAGCGGACTTTCACGTGAACAATCAATCATTCCTCCGGAAACATCACGCGATGTATCACTTTGCTTCACGCCAAAGCAGAGAGGTGCTCGTCAGGCACGATTGACGATCATCACCAATATTCCGATGACGTTCGAGAATCAGCGTCGTGATACCGGAACAGCTACAATAGATATTACAGGTACAGGTGTTCCATTCGGTCAACTTTCTATCACTCTTGGTGGTGCATCAACGCTTGACTCTGCTCTTGTCGGATCTCCGGTTTGCCATCAGGCAACGATTGATAATACCGGGAATGCGGATCTTACCGTAACAAGCGCTACGATCAGTGGTAACGGGGCTTCTGATTTTACCATTAGCGGCGTAACGCTTCCCGTAACTATTCCGGCACAGCGTTCAATTGCTGTTAATATATGCGCAACTCCATCAGCGAGAGGTTTGCGTCAGGGAATGCTGACACTGAAAGGAAATTCGGCTGAGAAGCCTTTGACGGCTTCAATTCCGCTTGCAGTTTTTGGTGAAATTGGCTGCGACGCAGCAACACCAACGACTCTCTTTGACGGAGTAAAAGTTCTCAAGGGAAATAGTGACACTGCAAGTGTTGTCGTAAAGAATTGCGGTGATATCGCTTCAACTTATACAGCAACAATTTCCGGAGATGGCTACACCATTCTCAGCCCAGCGGGCGGAGTGTCCGGATCTATTGCACCGGGAGCTACGACTTTATACCAAATAATTTTCAACCCAACAACAACCGGATTGAAGACTGGTAACTTGCTCATCACATCACCTGATGTGTCAAACATTAATGTTCCACTTTCGGGTGAGGGCGCATGTGCTACACTTTCTGTGCAGTCACAAGAGGTACCGAAAACCGGAGTCAACGGTTCAAGCACATTTGATGTGACGATCACCAACGCTGGTAACTTCGATTGGACTCCAGGCATAGGTACCATCACCCCTTCAGGCGTCTTTGCAGTTCTCTCTGTTACTCCGACAACTATACCTGCCGGAATGACGGGTGATGTGAAGGTACAGTTCTCGCCGAAGGCGATGGGACTCATTACTGCTGAATTGACTTTCCCGAATGCCGGACCTTGTGAAGAGTCTGCAGTGAAAGTTGATTTCACCGGTGAGGGCATTACTAATTCAGTGAAGCAAACTATTACTGCAAACGGCTTCTCGTTGGATCAGAATTATCCGAACCCGTTCGTGAACTCCACGACGTTCAACTACACGCTTCCGACCGATGCTGCGATCAGGATCACACTGAGTGATATGACGGGCAAGATCGTGAAGGAGCTTGTTAGCGGCAGAGTATCACAAGGCGATCATAGTGTCACCTTCGATGCTTCACAACTCTCAAGCGGAACATACGTCTATACACTTGAATCCGGCAATACAAAATTGTCAAAAGACTTGGTTCTCACGAAGTAATAATGTTCATAATGATCAATGGAAACGTTGCGTCATTAGTGACGTGCCGATATTTAGAAGAAATATGGGTTCCCATGTAACTCTTTCCCGGATTTCGTGTTTTATTATCAGAGGGAGGGTAAGTGTTAGCTATTTTCTCTCTCATTATAATCTTTGGTACTCCTTGAAATAATGTTCATAATGATCAAGGGAATAAGCACGTCACGCAAGTGGTGCGCTTTATTTTTATATCCCCCGAACCTTTAACCCCTTATTAGTGATTTATTTCCATCATTATTTAATCTATGGAAGACGGAAATCAAATCGTATGGATCACCGGCGCTTCAAGCGGTATCGGCTTGGCTTGCGCCAAAGCTCTGGCAGCAACTGGCAGAGTGATTGTGATGAGTTCACGAAATAGACCGGAACTGGTCAGACTCGTTAACGAGATTCGTGCTGATGGTGGTAATGCTACTGCCGTTCAATGCGATGTAACTACAGAAGAAGATGTCGAGTGGGCAATCAAGAGTATTATTAAAACCTACGGCGAAGGACCTGATATCCTCATCAACAATGCCGGCATCTCACCCTACCATGATATCGAAGAGATGACTCCGGAAATATTTGATAAAGTAATTTCAACAAACCTTACCGGTAATTTCCTTTGTGCCAAAGCCGTACTTCCGGAAATGATCCGCAAAGGAAGCGGGACGATTATCCAGATGCTTTCCATCGCCAGTACCAAAGCTTTTGCCGGCGGCACAGCGTATGGAGCGAGTAAATTCGGAGCGCTTGGTTTTACCAATGCACTCCGCGAAGAAGTTCGGGATAAAGGGATTAAAGTTGTCTCTGTTATGCCTGGCGCAGTCGAGACTCCTGCATGGGGTGATGAAGCAATTGAATACCACGATAGGATGATGCAGCCTGAAGATATTGCGCAGGCAATCGTTGATATACTTAATATGCCGCAGAGAGCAATGGTGGAGGAAATTGTGCTCCGACCAATTGGCGGAGATCTTTAATCAATTAGGAATTACGAATTTTGTCATTGCAAGAATGCCAACATTAAAAAGAAGCGGTGAGCTTCATGCAGCAAAGGGAATTGAATTATCGTGCAAAGGCTGGCAGCAAGAAGCGGCTTTACGAATGCTGTATAATAATCTTGATCCCGATGTTGCAGAACGCCCCGAAGAACTTGTAGTCTATGGCGGCTCCGGCAAAGCTGCTCGGAATTGGGAATGCTTCGATGCTATTGTGAAGTTATTGAAAGAGTTGGAGAATGATGAAACGCTTCTTGTCCAATCGGGAAAACCGGTTGGCATTATGAAAACCTATCCTGATGCCCCGCGAGTGGTGATCTCGAATTCACAAATCGTCCCGGCTTGGGCAAATTGGGATGAATTCAGACGCCTGGAAGCAAAGGGCTTGACGATGTTCGGACAGATGACGGCAGGAAGTTGGATCTACATTGGCTCTCAAGGCATCGTGCAGGGCACGTACGAGACGCTGATGGAATGTGCCCGCCAACACTTCGGCGGTTCTCTGGCAGGGCATACAGTCCTCACCGCAGGTCTTGGTGGTATGGGTGGCGCTCAACCTCTTGCGGCGAAAATGGCAGGTGCGGCGATTCTCTGTGTCGAAGTAGATATGTCGCGAATACAAAAACGAATTGATACCGGATATTGCGATAAATGGACTGATAGTCTCGATCAAGCGCTTCGGTGGATGGATGATGCGAAAGAAAAAAAAGAAGCCTTATCTGTAGCACTTCTTGGTAATGCTGCCGAAGTTCTTCCCGAGCTTGTGCGGCGTGATTGGATTCCCGATATTGTCACCGATCAAACCAGTGCCCATGATCCTCTACGAGGATATTATCCTGCCGGATATACGAAAGAAGAAGCCGATAACCTTCGTGAAAGTAATCCTGAAAAATATTTGAAGTATTCCAGGAATTCGATCTCCGATCATATGAAGGCAATGCTGACGATGCAGAAGCGAGGAGCGATTGCTTTTGATTATGGAAATAATATTCGCGGCGAAGCGAAGGCGAATGGAGTAAGCAATGCATTTGATATTAAGGGGTTTGTACCAGAATATATTCGTCCGCTTTTCTGCGAAGGCAAGGGACCGTTTCGTTGGGTAGCACTTAGCGGTGACCCGGAAGATATTCTTACTACTGATCGTGAACTCCTCAAACTTTTTCCGGACGATAAAATTTTGCATCGTTGGATACCACTTGCGCAAAAACATATTCAGTTTCAAGGATTACCGGCAAGAATTTGCTGGCTTGGAATGGGTGATAGAGCAAAAGCCGGATTACTATTTAATCAATTAGTCGCGAAAGGAAAAATAAAAGCGCCAATAGTTATTGGTCGCGATCATCTTGATTGCGGCTCTGTTGCAAGCCCGAACCGTGAGACCGAGGCAATGAAAGATGGCTCCGATGCAATTGCCGATTGGCCTATTTTGAATTTTGCGATGAATGCAATCGGCGGCGCTACTTGGGTTTCGCTGCATCATGGCGGAGGAGTTGGGATTGGTAATTCAATTCATGCCGGAATGGTCATCGTCGCTGACGGAACATCTGAAGCAGCAATCAAACTGCAACGCTGTTTAACTTATGATCCAACAATGGGTATTCTACGACATGCCGACGCCGGATATGAAAAGGCTGAAGAGATGGCAGCAAAGAATGGAGTTAATATACCAATGGCGCAATGAAATATTCTATAATAATATTGATGAAAAGTTTTTTCTTACTCTGTTCTTTACTGTTCATCTTTTCGATCAGTTCTTGCGGACCCGATGTTAATACTTTCGCAAAGTATATCTCCGCCGAAAGTTTGAAGAAGCATCTTCTCGTCATTGCAAGTGATAGCATGGAAGGAAGAGAGATGGCTACCGATGGTGAACGGAAAGCTTCATCGTTTATTGCGGGAGAATTTAAAAGTTTTGGTTTGCAACAAGCGCCTTCATTGGGTGGCTATTATCAGGGATTTGAAGTAGTGAAGGATTCATTTATTAATGGATCGATTCAACTCGCAGGTCAGCTTTATCCTTTAGAATATTTTGCTCTCAGCGTTCATTCACCGGACTCGGTGGTTGATATTCACTCAGAGAATATTATTTTTGTCGGGTATGGCATTGAGGATAAAAATTATAGTGACTATAACGCAGTTAATGCTGCAGGTCAGATCGTTGCATGTTATCTTGGGGAGCCGATGACAGATACATCTCATTACATAATTTCTGGTAACTCAAAAAGATCAGATTGGTCAGTTGGCTCTGCTCAGTTTTTAAAACGACTTGCACTCGCAAAACAAAAAGGTGCAAAAGCAATTTTGTTTTTGAATAATGATATTGACACTCTTCCAGATCATAAATCTAGAATACGAGGTGCCGGACAATTCCGACCGAATGGGGAAAATAATAATGCCATTACTTCATTTACTCTCACAAAGTCGTTGACCAAAGCAATTCTTGGGCTGCGATTTGATGAAGTATCGAATTTACAAAAGAAGAGGTCTCCATTGGAGAATTTTGTTAACCATACTCCTATCGGCATCACTTTATCGAAGACAATGATTTACAAAACAGTAAATAATGTTATTGGTTATGTTGAAGGTACGGATAAGAAAAATGAGTACGTGATCGTCTCGGCGCACTATGATCATCTCGGAGTGCATGGAGGAGAGATCTATCATGGAGCCGATGATAACGGCTCAGGAACGTGCGGGTTATTAGGGATCGCAGAAGCATTCTCCAAAGCCGCCGCCGCCGGAAAGCGACCGCGCCGCTCAGTCATATTTCTTTCAGTAACAGGTGAAGAAAAAGGACTCTTTGGTTCGAAGAACTATGTTGCGCATCCTGCTTTCCCGCTTGAGCAAACTGTGGTTGATATTAATACCGACATGATCGGACGCTCTGATTTCGATCACGAGAATAAAGATTCGAATTATATCTATGTGATCGGCGATGAAAAATTAAGTTCGGAATTACGAGGCATTGACGAGCATAATAACAACGAGCATACGAAACTTACACTCGATTATAAATACAATGATCCCGACGATCCCAACAAATTTTATTATCGCTCCGATCATTACGAATTTGCACAAAAACATATTCCGATCATTTTTTATTTTGATGGTGTGCATAAAGATTATCACCAGCCTTCGGATACAATTGAGAAGATAAATTTTCAGATCATGGAGAAGCGTGCACGGCTTGCGTATTATACTGCTTGGGAAATTGCGAACCGCGAAGACCGATTAAAGGCTGATAGGAACGGGGAATAAAGAATTATTCTCTAATCCATTTAATCATCTCTGGAAAAGGAAGCATCCCCTTTTCCTTAGCATTTTTTTCATCAACCGTTAAACCAATCCATTGAAGCATCGGTACTCCGAAGTATCGACCTTGTGAGAAATTTTCAATAATGGAATCCCCTCCTCCGTGATAACCGTTCGGATGAAAAACAACTTTAGGGTCCATTCCTAAATGTAGGCAAGCTGCATACGACCACGGGATTGCCATCATTTCTTCGGAGGCAGCAGTATCTGAGTTTGAATCGAGTGCCCCACCCATCATCGGCCTATTCTCGGGAGTTGTTACTGCAAGATGCCCTGCTTCATGTAAAATATCACCTGGGTAAAGAAGTTGTTCCGGATCAATAACTAAGCCCCCATTTTGGATAATCATTCCGGGAAGCACAGTATCATCAGGCACCAGTCCAACTGTGACCGGAATTCCTATCGAGCGCACAAATTTTATTATAGTAGATGCTATATCGTCCATAAGTTTTTATAATTGAGTGTTCAATAATTTGTTCTTCTTTAATTCCTCCGCCATTTGTAATGAAGTTTGTGTGCCCATGTTTTCTAATAGCTCGATCATTAATGCAATATCTTTTTCAGATCTTACAGAAGACATTCCGCGATTTGTTTCTTCATAATCTATTTTTGGAAAATATGACCGAAGCCAATCGTTGACTCTGCAATCGATCACTAAATGGATACGGTCGGTTTCACTATGGTTGGCAACACTATGCGGAAGACCAGCGTTGATATACCAACATTGCCCCGCACGAAGTTGAAGTTGCTTTCCATTGCTGATAAATTCGATTTGATCATTCGTGATGATAGGAATGTGCAACCTAACTTCACCATCTTCGAATGAAAGAGCATTATCTGAGTGTTCTCTGATGATCGCACCTTTTTCTAATCGAAGAAAGCGAACGGAATGAAGCGGACATTCGAATCTCGCAAGGATATTCCCGACAGAATTGAAATGCGGCATCAAAGGTGTATCGTTATATTCGCTGTTAATATTCGGAGCTGGGTAAAGACTATTCGGATTTCCACCGGGACTGCGAAGAGATAAGCCATTCCAGTTACCGCTATAATAGCTCGTATTAAAATGCGGAAGCCACTCGGCTTCAGCGAATTTATCGAGGTCATTACAGACTTTAGCGATATCAAATTGAAACGGTAATAGGAAGCTTTCTATCATATCTTACAAATTTACGAAGAAAATTATTCTTCACATTCGTAAGGGTTGCTTTGAGAATCCCGTATTTTTGAATTCCAAACTTTAGTTATGAGGAAAAACAGACCATGATGGACGATTCAATAGGACGTGGAGAGCGGCAGGCGCGAGCGCTGGTGATGGTGGTGCTCGTTATTGAAGCGCTGTGGATTTTCTTTCATAAATATCTTCCCCTTGATGCATCACTTTGGGCAATGCAAAGCGATACCGTCCGTGAACATCTTGCCGGAAGGGGTAATGACGGACTTTCGATGATTCCTATCCCTGCTGCCAATACCTTTGTCCCGCTTGTTTCGGGAATCTTGAGTTTTCTTCTGAGCGGTGAAGTCGTGACAAGAATTCTGATGGTGTTTATAGGAATTTTGCTTCGTGGCTTTGCAATGCTTTCACTGCTTCGTGTGATGAAAGTACGCGAAGATCTGGTATATTTTCTTGTTCCGGTTTTTGTGTGGGGAGGCGTCTTTTTTCTCGGCTCACTTCCATATCTTGTTGCTGAAACACTTGCAATTGTCCTTATTACTCATCTCCTCAAGCAGGATCAGCCACGGAGCGGAACGTATTGGGTGCTTGCAATCGGATTTGCATTTGTTGCCTGGAGCCATGCTCTTGCATTCCTGATCGTGATAGCTCTTGTCCTTTGTGTTGCGAATGAACAGCGTCGTAGTGTGCATCTGAGTCAGGGATGGCTTTCAAATCTTAGTAGTGTTGCAAGCCTTGTAATACCGGGGATAATCGTTATCGCGCTTCGAATTTTTTATCTCGCTCCGGTATTTATGCTGAGCACAAGCGGCTTTATCCCACACGGCGGTTTCTCGCATTTTATGTTTGCACTCACAGCTTCGCCTCTTGTTCGGGAAGCCGGATTTCCCGGATCTGATATTATTGCGATCGCAATTACTATCACCGTGATCTTACTTGTTATTGCCTCTCTTGCCAGAGCATTTATGCTTCCGATGGAAGAAGTTTCATGGCAATCTCGATCAGCTAAAGGAGCGGGGAGCATTCTCATTGTTCTCGCTCTACTTGGATTTGTACTAACTCCTCTGGGCATCGAGACATCCGGGTTTTTATGGCTTGCAGCATTTCTTCTGGTTGCAGGATCATATTCACGAGGTCCTGCAGAACGGCGCGGAGCAATAGATAGATTACTTCGAACAATTGGATTCATTGCAATGCTTGCAGCAGGAATTTATAATGGAGTGAGCACGAACAGAGGTTCCGAAGCTGCCTCCGATGTTCGTGAATCTTCTATCAGACTTGTTCGAGGAGAGATTAATGGGGCAAAAGTAGATGCTGGTACCGATTCTCTTGCGATCAGGTTTGTTTTAGATTCTGCTCTCGTTGAGCAAATGAGTAATTCACCGGTAGGAAGTTTTTCTTATTCGATGACAACTCCGATGTATATTTACGGCACTGAAAACCTTATTTCAACTCCGTCGGTCTATCAACCAGAAGCAGGTATTTTGGAAAGATCAGAGAAAACTACAAACGGTTTAAGTCCTGCAAAACCAGTAGTATTTGCAAATCCCGAACAGTATTTTGAAAGGCATTTCAGAGTGTTGGCAGCGTTGCCTGAGGGCGCTGCATTTTCTTCGGCATTCGGAGCTTTCGCAAAATCACTTGTTGATACGACTGCAATAATAGCAGATCATGGCACTGCGAAGTTCAGACTTGTTATCGGCAAGCTTTCTCCAAAGCAAACAGTTGGGTTGGCAATAAAATAATAGTTATCCTCGCGGATGAAATCTCCGGTGTACTTCTACGAGATAGCTTCTATCTATATGCGTATAAATTTCCGTTGTCGAAATATCAGCATGACCTAGAAGTTCTTGCACAATGCGCAGATCAGCTCCGCCTTCGAGTAAATGCGTTGCGAAGGAGTGCCGAAAAGTATGCGGCGTGATACGTTTTTCAATTTTTGCAGCGCTCGTATATTCCTGAATAATATTCCAGATCGCCATTCTTGATAGCGCTGTTCCTCGCTCTTGATTTAAGAATATCGCATCGGTAATCTTACTTGACTTAATAAAAAGAGGTCTGACTTTTCCGAGATATTGATCCAAAACTTTTATCGCCGTTTTGCCGATTGGCACGATACGTTCTTTTTTTCCTTTTCCAAAGAGTCTGACTAAACCGTCTTTCAAAAATAATTGCGAGACAGTAAGTGTTGTTAATTCGGAAACTCGCGCCCCGGTTGCGTAAAGAAATTCCAAAATTGCTTTATCTCGCAATCCTTTTTTCGTAGAAATATCCGGTTGTGAAAGAATTTTCTCTATCTCAGCGACGGTAAGAATTTCCGGGGGCTGACGGCGGGGTGTTTTTAACTCAAGAGATTCAGTCGGATCAAAATTCAGTATCCGTTCAACAAGAAGGAATTTATAAAAGCCTCGAATCGCAGAAATGATCCGTGCAATGCTTGATCTTTCCAGCCCAGCTTCAGAAAGCTCTTTGATAAATTGCTGAAGGTCGGTCGTCTTTGCAATTTGAATGGAGCTATTTTTTGAAGCAAGAAATGACAAAAGCTTTTCGATATCTCTCTTATATGCTTCGAGGGAGTTGTCGCTTAATCCGCGCTCTAATCGCAGGTAGCTAAGATAATTTCGTTCAAGAGGCGCTTGCAGTTTGGATTCCTTCACGGTAATTCGTAGGCTGAGGCTGTACTTGCGGATATACAATTCGCGTATGGAAAGAACCGATGAGCAGTCTTGCAAAAACACTTCGTACGATCACCAGATCATGCAACGTCAGATCGCATTCATCGAGCTGCCCATCTGCAATACGGTCACGGAAAAGTGTTGCCAGATCGCGCTCGATCATTTCAACGGTCGGCTCTTCGACATGGATTGCGAGAGTCCGTGCCACGGCTTCGGAAGCGTCAGCAAGCATGACGATCGCTGTTTCTTTCGTATTCGGCTTCGGACCGGGATAGCGATAAAGTTCATCATCAATCGTGCCGCCCGCTGCCAAAAGCCCGAGAGCCTTTTGGTAGAAGAATGAAATGCGAAGTTTGCCGTGATGCATCGGAATAAAATCAACGATCTTCTCCGGTAAATTTTCTTCACGGGCAAGTGAAATGCCGCGAGTAACATGAGCCCGAATCCGTGCTGCGCTTTCGGAGGCGGAGATCGCATCATGGATATTATCATGAGATTGATTCTCGATAAAATCTGTAGGGTTTGCGATCTTCCCGATATCATGAAACATTGCACCAACTTTCGCAAGCATAGCATTTGCGCCAATGGCAAGCGCGGCATTCTCCGCAAGCTGTGCGACAAGCATCGTGTGATGATATGTACCCGGTGCTTCTAAAGAAAGTCTGCGAAGAAGGGGATGATTGATGTCACTGAGATCGGCAAGACGCAGATCGCTCATCGTATCAAAAATTCTTTCAATGATAAACACTAAAGCAAGAGTAAGCACCGGTGAGATGAGCGCATTGCCGGCTGCGGCGGCAAGTTCCAAACCTATATCTTTCAGCGGCGCTCCGCGCTCAAAAGCAAGAGCGGTGATAGCAATAAAATATCCGAGGAAAATATATCCGATGCTCTGAAATAACTGCGAGCGGCTGCGGAGATCGCGCACAGTGTAGGCAGCAAAAGCTCCTGCCGAAAGTCCTGCAAGTGCGACGTTGTAATCATTCCCTCTGATACCTGCAACGAGCAATGCAACAATTACCGTGCCGTAAAATCCTGTCCGAGAATCAAAGAGCACGGTGAGAAGCATTGATGTGACGGGTATTAGAATAAGATATTCTAAGGGAAACGAAGTGCGAATTCCAACGCTGAGATATGCAAGAAATGCCGGAAAAATCAGGATGAGTGAAATGAGTAAAAGTTGTGCATTATCCCGATAGATCTTCCGACGGATAAATTTAACATAAAGAACAAAGAGCAGCACAATAATTGCAACGTGACCGACCGTACCAAGCGCTCTTGCAGCAATAGCGCCCGTACCTCCGAGATCAATACGTGCCTGCGCCAAACTTTCTAGTCCTGCTTTTGCCGCAGGAGTAATAACTTCACCTTTTGCGATGATCTTCTGACCTTCAAGGATTACGCCGTCTGTTTTAGGCACACGATCAATGATCGACTTCTTGCTTTCATCGGTTTGTTCGGGGCTGTAGGAAACATTCGGTACAAGTGTTGCCGCAGCGATCTTTGCTAACGCACTCTTTATTTGCTGCGACGCATGGATGTCATGCTCGATCGCTTGAAGTAAGATATTCTTTGCACCATCAATACTAAGAAGATCACGCGCCGAGATTATCTGTTCTTCGCTTGATCGTTTACGGATTGCGATCTTTTGTTCGGCATTTCCAGAGTATGCCGAAGGAATTGAGGCTACAATATTTGATTGGGATAATAATTTCGAGATCGTAAATTCAAGCTGAACAATGATTGGTAATATACTTTGCTTTGCCGTTACGGTTTTTTCCTGCGAGAGTAAATATGATGTGAGTGAAATGCTTTCTTCAGAAGAAATTCCAAGTGACGAAGAAAGTTTATCAAGTGAATCGACAGCTTTGGAATTTAGATCTTTTGACCTTTCGGCAAGATCGGATAATTTGATGAGGGTATATCCAAGTGAATCCAATGACGCTCGTTTGGCATTTGAATCGACAACAAAAATCGGATAAAAATTTTCAAGCGCCTTGTTTACGTCCTGACGGTAACGACCGTTATCTTTGAGTAAACGAAAAGAGAACGGCGCATTGACGTCGGCATTTGTCCAAAGAGCACCGACAGAATATCCGGTAACATTTTGAGGAGATTGAGCCTGAGGAAAAAGAACGGCGAGAAGAAGGGTGAGAGCAACGGCAATAATTAACCGTGCAGCTTTTGATTTGCGCCAGCCGCTGCTGCGAATGGCGGTAACCGAGCGTTCAAAAAAAGTCTTGCTGCTAAATTTCATTTACTCTCGGATCATTCTGTTTAGAAAGAATGATGCTATTTTTATTTTTCCCGCAGCAGGGCAAGTGTCATGGATTCGAGATCTGCTTTTTGGCGCATGCCGATATAATGCTCGCGGATCATCCCTTTACGGTCTATAAGAAATGTAACAGGGATCGCATTCATCCCGCCGTATTTATCTGAAATTTCATTATTGCCGATGAGAATCGGATAATTAATAGCATTCTTTGCTAAATATTTTTTAACCGGAGCAAGACCATCTTGATCGAGAGCGATACCGATGAACTGCAAACCCTGTTTGCCATATTCTTCCTGCAATTGAACAAAATCGGGCATTTCTTTTTTGCATGGACCACACCATGTTGCCCAAAAATTCAGGACAATAATTTTCCCTTTGAAATCGGAAAGCTTTACGTCGTTTCCGTTCACATCTTTGAGCACAAAATCCGGAGCGGCTTGCAGATCGGAAAATTCGGCATGTTTCAAATCCTCAACTTTTGGTTTTGCGAACAGGAATATCGCAATACCCGTCACCAGGAAAAAACTCGCAAAAAATATCGGACGTTTACTTTTCATCATATCAGTACTAAAAATAGTGTAGCGCCCTTCTGGGGCTATATAGTATTACAAATTTTAGGAAGATTTAGTGCGAGGGAGTCAGACTGGGGAGAGGCTTAATCTGAATACTTTGTCATTGCGAGACCGGCTTTAGCCGGTCGTGGCGATCTAAAATCTCGAATATTCTGCAAAATTTACAGCGTAGATTGCTTCGCTACGCTCGCAATGACGTTTTTGAGAGTTAACACATTGCTTTACGGGAGAAGTCTATTTATCAAGTTCGTCGTCGGTCTTCATGTGCGCCGTATATCTGCCGTTCTGATTATACCAGCGGTCGTGCTGAAGATCAGGATTTGAACTCGAAGAGCTGCCCTGCCGTGAAAGAAGCTGTAAGTTGACGATCTCCGAACTTGGTCCCGTGACCTTACGCTCAAGGATCAAACCGAAATCTCTGGCAAAATAGCGGACAAGGTAATTATCGCTCGAGGCGTTCTTATCAGCATATTTGACAACGACGACATCGTTATAATGCAATTGTCTTCCCGGTAAATAATACTCGGCATATTTTCCCACAACAATAGCTTGAATATTCTGCGCTGAATCGGCATACCATGAAGCCCCCATTTCCAATGTTCCTTTTAGAGCAACGAAGCCCTTACCGCTTACCGAATTTGAAAGGATACAGATCGATCCATCGGCAGTTGACTGGTTCTTAAAATAATAAAGAACATTATTCGTCGCAGTGGATTGATTGTTGACAAGCTGAAGGTAGCTCCCGTAAGTGTTATCGACTAACTTTGCTTGATAGGTTGCAGTAGTAGAATTCGATATCGTATCATCTTGCGAATAGGTATATTGGAAGGTTGTATTCGACTGGAAAAAATAATCCTTTGCATCTGCAGAAAGGGGAGCCGAGGTGGTGGGCATACTGCAAGCCGCTAACAGTGCTGAAAGCACTGAAGCAAGAACGAAAGAAGCTAAATATTTCATATCACACCCTCCTTAATTAAAATGAAAGTATATACCCATACTGCCTTCGAGATTATAACTCGGCTGTGTCGTAATTTCCGCAGCCGGAACTCCGAAGGATGAAACTCCTTGTGTAATTACTTGCTGTTGCTGAACATCAACATTATAACTCAAGTGCGTTCCGCGCAGTCCAACAGAGAAGCCGACATCACTTGTTGCATCAACATGGACGCCAATTTCACCGCCAAGTATCAATCCGGCAGATGAAGCAGCGGCTGTTCCCATTATTGTTAAAGCCGTCTTCTTCAAAACTTCCGGTACTCTAAATTGTAACATGGGTCCGCCGTAAGTAGTTTGAACGTGGACGAGGTCACCGACCATTTCATAACCGGCTTTCGGGTCAAGCGGATTCTTCTGCGAAATACGGAATTTCTTCATGGTTACATTTGCCGTTCCAAATGTTGCGCCGCCCCAAAGATTTTGTGATCTCGGAAAGAGTTGGAATAATGTGGAGATAGATGAATTCGTCACAACAGGTACGGAAACATTTGTCGCAGCATTATTTGGGAATTGCTTGCCGATGCCTTCATTAAAATAAAATTCGAATCGCTGAAGGATAGTCTTTTGAGGAAGATTCGATTCTTCAGGATCAAATGGTGAATGTGGATAGAACTGTGATGGATCGCGGAAATAAATTGGATTCAAATTACCTGCGTCGATCAGCTTCGGAGTAACAATAGCTATTTCCGGCAAAGCAGAATTTGTGATTGCCTCAGCATTTACTTTACTATTATTTATATCCGCATTTGTAATATTCACGTCGCCATTTGATCGAATATCATTACTCAGGGGCGCTTCGGAATTAAGTGGTGTTAAGTTTTGCGCCGCATTCGGAGAATGACTTTGATTCGAAGAGTGATTTATATTTGCAATGCGCTCTGAAGAATGGACGGACGGACTGAGAGTCCGTCCCACTGGAGATTGTCCTACAAAAGATTGTCCAATAGGATTTGACCCGATAGGAGATTGTGCTGAATTCATTGCGACAAGATTTTCAGCATTCGAATTCTTCCCAACAAAGAACCCCGAACCGAGTCCGATAAGCAAACACACTATTGCAACTGATGCAACGGAAAAAACAGAACTGAAAAATCCGGTATGCGAAGCTGTTGTTGCGGCAGTCTCAATGACGGCGGCAGCTGGTGCTGCGGCATTCTGAATGACCGGAGGCATGATCTCGCCAAGGCGTGCCCAAAGATTTTGCTCGGCAGTAAACGGAACGGCAATAGAATTCCGGTCGCGCTGGAATAGCGCTTGCTGATTGAAGAAGCTGCGCAGGAGTTCGCGCCGCTCCGGGGAAACAGAGAGGCGGTGCAATAGCTCCGCTTCCTGCTCCGGATGCAGTGTGCCATCCAAAAATTGAAGGAGTTGGGTGTTCATACTCATAACGATATAACTATTTTCTTAATTTTCTTTATAATATGGCTCAAGGATCAGACGAAGCTGTTCGCGTGAACGGTAAATTCTGCTTTTGACTGCCGGAACGGTGAGCTTCATCACGCTTGCGATCTCCTGATAACTCAGCCCCTGATATTCGAAGAGCAAAAATGGCTCGCGGTTTTCCGGAGGCACTTGCTCAAGCGCGTTTTGTATTCTCGCCGCCCAGTCGTCGCCAAATTCAACGCTCGGCGCAGCGATATAACGCATGTCGTCAATATTATCGAATGTCTTTCTATCTCTGATCCTATTGAGGCAGAGATTATGTGCGATGGTGAAGATCCAGCCGGCAAGGCTTTTATCTTCGGCAAACTGATGCGCACGTTGATAGACTCTGATGAATACTTCCTGATAAAGATCTTCTGCTTCCGCGCCATTGCCAAGCATCCTCAGACAATAGCTATAAACCCTCTGGCGAAACCGCAGATACAACTCAGTGAACGCCTCGCGCTTTCCCGCCATAAAGGCGCGAAATAGCTCGATCTCATAAGCGCGTTCGCGGTCCTTGTCGCTTATGAAATCAGGGTCCATTTGCATCGGCTCTAAAAGTTCAGCCATTGGTGTTCGTAGGCTCTCGCCCGAAAGAGAAAATCTCTATATTAGAATAACACGTCCAATTAGTCAAAGTTGCAAGCAAAAATTGCCCGAAATCAGGCTATTTTCGCCTATATAATAGTTAAGAGTATGAATCTCTACTATAATGACTCTTTTAAAGGAGGAAATGTGACAGGAATCTTGAGTTTTAATTCGTGGGAGTCATTTATCCCCTTGCTTGCGTTGAATTTCATGAGATGAGTTTCTTTTACGTGTTGTACAATTTATCACTATGAAATTAATGGAATCGGAATCGACTGCGACGATTCATGAGCCACAAGCTGACGGCGAATTTCTCTCGCTTGTTTCATTGCTTGATGATCCTGATGTTCGCGTTGCCTCGGCAGTCGAAGCAAGGCTTCGTCAGCGCGGCGCATCTATTCTTCATCCTCTGCTTGATTTTATTGACATCTCATCTGATCATCTTGCTAAACGACGCGCAACAACTATTGCCCGCGAATTTAACGAAAAAATATTGATCGAGGAATTCATTTCGCTGCGTCATAAGCTCGAAGAAAAAAAACGCGGCGCTCTTGAAGAAGGTGTTTTTCTTATTGCAAGATATGGCTATCCGAGGCTTGATACGGAATATTATAAAGCAGAACTCGATGCGCTTGCCGGAATGATGCATGATAGAATCAAAGGCATCATGGCTCCATCGGATGTTCTTGCAGCAGTGAATGATTTCTTTTTTTCGGTGCGCGGCTTCAAAGGCAATCACGAACATTTTCTTGAGCCTGATAATAGTTATATCAATCAAGTCCTTGATCGCAGAACCGGTATCCCTATTTCGCTTGCAGTGCTCTACGTTCTTGTAGCCGGTCATCGGTTAGGGTTGCCATTTACGGGAGTCTCAACGCCGGGACATTTTCTCATACGCTACGACGGCATTCAAGGCGAACCGCTTTTTATTGATGCGTATAATAATGGCATCATTCTTCGTGAAAGAGATATTAAAAAATTTCTTAATACTTCTGGTTTACCGTATTACGAATCGTTTATCCGCCCGGCTTCGCAGAGAATGATATTACTGCGGATGATACGAAACCTGATCGTTCTTTTTGGCGAGAACAAAGATACGGAATCTCAAAAAACATTCGAGCGCTTCCAAAACGCATTGCTCGGCAAAGACCATGAAGAAGCTATGGAAGAGGCTGAGGATATGTTTGAGTAGGATAGATAATCTATTAGGAGAACAAAATCATAAAATCACTCTTCGCATACTTTTTTATAGTAGTTCTGGTCGGCGTAAGCGTTGCGCAAGATCAAATTCATAAACAGCTACCGCAAGCCGATACGACGAGCGGATGGCAGTTGGTGTTTTCAAATCCAAACTATTCCACTAATAATCACACTATTGGGAATTTACAATTTCCATCTAAAGATACGGGGTATGCTGAGGCATCGAATGGATCACGTATTATATTGCTGAGAACTACAAATGGCGGAATAAGTTGGGATAGTCTGCCATACATTTTGCCGCCAGGAGACCCAAAGTTTATCACAAGTCTCACTGCATATACCGAAGGGAGTAATATTCTGTATAGAACAACTAATGGAGGAATGGATTGGCAAGCATTTCCGACGAGCGTGGGTCTCGATGGTTTTTTACTATTTCCAAGCAACGATACGATTTTAACAATAACGAGTGGACGATATGCGCGAACTGTAGATGGCGCCAAGAGCTGGAATCTGCTTTTCCCGCCAAATGACGTTACAAAAAATGGGGGTGCATTTGCAGATTCTAAAACAGGCTATGTTGTGGGGGACCTGACAGGGATTGCTGGGCATCCCGATCGGTTAGCTGCCGGCTACTGCCAAAAAACAACTGATGCAGGTGCGACATGGGGGCAGATGTATACAGCATTGCCATCAGATCTTCAATGTTGTCAGGTATTAAATGTCAACACCGTCGTTGTGGCTGGTTCGAATCGTGTGATTGGTAGAACAACCGATGGCGGAGTTACATGGGATTCTCTATTTATTGGAGACAAACATTCTTTGTATGAAGCCGTTTCTTTTTGTGATTCTCTCCATGGACTTATTGTCGGAGCAGCGACTACAACTTCTGGCATAGTCCTTGCGACTAATGATGGAGGAAATGCATGGCAGCGGCAATATCTATCGAACGTTCCTTGGTTAACGGGTGTGGCGATGCTTAACGATAGTGTTGCAATAATATGCGGACTTGGAAATATCTACCGAACAACGACTGGTGGTAATTTTTCTTCTGTAACTAATCAAAGTTATAATTTTCAACTGCAAGTTTATCCAAACCCTTCATCAACCTCGGTAACAATTCAGTATCAACTGCCTTCTGTGTCCCAAGTATCATTTAATTTTTACGATATATTGGGCAATACAGTTGGTGTTATAAATTCCGGGATACAGGGTGTTGGTTCTCATCAAGTAGTATTTGACTGTTCGTCACTTGCAAACGGAGCATACCACTTTTCGATCACGGCAGGCTCAAATAAGCAAACAGGCTCGTTCACCATTCAAAGGTAAATTGGTAGTGCACTGAGAGCATAGGTGCCCGTAATATTAAATCTTTTGAAAGCACTTGACAAAAGCCATTTTATGTCGTATATTATCTGCAGTATGATGAGCACCTATACCCTTACAGATTTTAGATTGCCACGACCGGCTGGTGCCGGTCTCGCAATGACATTGTTTTTACTCTCAGCTATGAACTATAAACGTCATACTTTTCTGCGTGTGCGAAATGTTATAGTGTTGTTTTATAAAGGACTTACAGGGGCTTCCCCCAGTCGGGTAAAGGATGAAGGCGGAAGGATGAAGGATGAAAAGGAGATGGGGATTTTTACTGCAGGTTAGAATATTAGATTGTTGATTTATAACGAGTTACCTATGGCTCATTTGCATTTATGAGAATCAATTCATGGATAATCGTCTTTGGCATTTAAACTTTATCCCCATTTTTAGCTCTATTAAAGTATGGAAAGCGTTTTGAAGCGCAGTGACCAGGAAAGAGGATGACCCCCGGATGGATCTACGAAAAGAATATGCGCTACTAAGCGACGAAGAACTTGCAGCCAGATTTCGCGATGGCGAACGGCGGGTTAGTTTCACAATGATCGTCGAGCGGTATCAGAAACGCATTTATTATTCGGCGCGAAAACTTGTCAACGGCGATCACGATGAAGCCGATGAGATAGCGCAGGAGACTTTCGTTAAAGTATATGAAGCACTTGATAGCTTCAGAGGCGAGGCAAAACTTTATACATGGATCTACCGCATTATGATGAATGCCGTGATCTATAAAAGCCGCCGGAAGAAAGTCCGCAATAATGTCGGGCTTGAAGAAGTCGAGAATACGCTGGAGACCGAAGAGCATTCACCGCAAGAGGCGATGGAGCGAACAGAGATGACGGCGCTGATCGAAGAAGCGATTGCAACGGTGCCGCCAAAACAGCGGGAAGTTTTTCTGCTTCGGTTTTATGACGAGATGCCGTACGAAGAAATGTCGCAGATTCTTGGCACCAGCGTCGGCGGATTGAAAGCCAATTACTTTCATGCCGCTAAAAAGATCAGCGAATATGTACAGCGAAAAGGAAATATAAAATTAGAGGCTCTTGCAAAAGCAGGAGAATAATATGAAAGAAGAGATCTATAACGAAACGGAATTGAAAGCATTGGAGGAAGAAATTCGCTCCTACGGAATTCCTTATACCAAGAACGAACCTGATGACCGCTACTTTGCGAACTTCCGCGTCCACTTGATGGAGCGCATTGATGCTAAAGAAGAAAAGCAAAGTGTCTTTTCTCAGGCTTGGTCATGGATTTCGGGATCAGCTATTCGGACTATTTCGATTGGCACAGCGTTTGCCGCAGTTATTGTTGCAGCTCTGATGCTTGGTCAAAGTCCGAAGACGGAGATCGCTCAAATTCAGCCGATTCAGAAAACAGTAGTTGAACAACCGGCTGTAATCACACCAACACCAATTGCACCTACATTGCAAAAAGATGTTGCAGCTATTCCGAAAGTGATCACAAAACTGAAAGCCGTGAAGAATTCAGAGTTGGCTGTTGCAGTGAAGACGAATAAATTTCAGGATGCAGCAAACGGCGCAAGTGATTTTGCGGCGATGGATGAATCGCTTACCGTAGGGGAATCGGATGATCCGGTGAATTACGAAAATCTTTCGGAATCCGAACTTCAATCGGTAGTAGCGATTGCACAAAGTATGAAGTAAGAACGATATTAGAAACGGGATAATGATATGTCACAAAAATTAACAAAACGTAGAGCGATCACCACAAGTATAACGGTATTCATAGCAATGCTTTTACTTGGGGCTACTTCACTCCTTGCTCAGGATGCCGCTACAACAACTCCGCCGCCTCAGCATCGCCGTCAGGTTGATCCGGAGAAAGTGAAGCAGTATCTGCAAAAGATTGATGAAGTGAAGCATGAAAAACTGCGTACCGTGCTCAATCTTGATGATGCGACAGCAAAGAAATTCTTTGCAGAGTATGATCCGGCGGAGAAAGATCTGATCGGTCTTGTCAAACAGCGCCAGGAGCAGGAGTTAAAACTTCTTCAACTTACTCGCGGCGATTACAAAGATGGCGATGTTGATCCGACGATGCAAAGTATTAAAGCCCTTAATCAGCAGATACAGGACCGGTATGGAAAATTAGATGATAATCTAAAATCAGTTGTCACACCGCGTCAACGCGCAAAACTCTTGGTATTTGAAAAAGAATTCAACCGCAGAGTCCGCGACAAAATTCGCGAGAAACGTCAGGAGTGGAGAGCAAATCATCCGGGAAGACGCCCATTACGAGGCGGCGGAAATGGTGCGGTACGACCGGGGACAAAATAAAAATATATATCCAAAGAAGACGAGATCCCGAAAAATTCTTTCCGGGATCTTTTTTTTTCGGGAGCGGCAATGCCTCCTGAGGCGTTCTCCTGATTAGAATGATCTATCTTGATAATAGCGCCACTACGCCACTCGACGGGAATGTTGCCGAAGCAATGGCTCCGTATCTCGGGGCGAAGTTTGGCAATTCTTCGGCAATATATTCACTTGGCAGAGAGGCACATATCGCTCTCGAAGATGCACGGACTATTATTGCATCGGCAATCGGCGCCGATCCTTCCGAGATCATTTTTACTTCCGGTGGTACAGAAGCCAATAATCATGCTGTGAAAGGCTCGGTCTTCGAAGCTATTAAGAAAGGCAAACGGTTTAATGAATTATCAATTCTTACTTCGCCAGTTGAACACCATGCGATCTTAGAGCCTGTTGCTTTTTTAGAAAATCTCGGAGTAAAAGCAATTCGAGCTAAAGTAAATGCTGATGGCTCGGTTAGTTCTGATTCAATTAAAAATGGTATCGGGAAAGATCTGACTCTCGCTTCATTTATGCTTGTCAATAATGAAGTCGGGACTATCAATCCTCTCAAAGAACTTGCCACAACAATTCGCACGATTTCTTCTGATGCAATAATTCATAGCGATGCAGTGCAAGCTTTAGGGAAGATCGATATTGATGCACACGATTTAGGAGTTGATCTACTCTCGATTTCTTCACATAAGATTCACGGTCCGAAAGGTATAGGAGCACTTTTTATTAGGCGGGGAATAAAGATCGAACCGCTCCTTCATGGTGGATCACAGGAGCGGAACAGACGCGGCGGTACCGAAAGCGTTGCTCTTGCCGTTGGATTTGGTGAAGCCGTAAAGCAGATGCAGCAAAAGAAAGAAGGAAGCAGAAAACATCTGAAGCAACTTCGCGAATATGCAGATTCGAAGTTGTCATCTATTTCTGAAGTGATCTATAATTCACCTCGGGATGGAAAAGGAGTTGATGGAATAATTAATATTTCATTTATTCCCAAAGTATTACAAAGGCTGGATGGAGAAGCGTTACTTATCCGATTTGATCTTGAAAGAATAGCTTTGAGTAATGGCTCTGCCTGCACATCGGGTAGTATCCAGCCTTCTCATGTTCTCTTGGAAATGGGTAAGGGCGAAGAGATCGCTTCAAAATCATTACGAATTTCTTTTTCGCGTCTTACAAAAATAGAGGAGTTAGATCGGTTTATCGAAGTTCTGCTAAAAATTATTCGCGAGTAACAAGCCACTCATTCGAAGATGATTTCATGCTACGCTCAAACTCTCTGATCATAATGCCATAGCGTAAGCCGTAGGTGCTAACGTGAATTTCAGACAATCCTAAAAATGTAATTACCTCTTCCAAAATAATAGCACCGGCAGGAAGTATATCTGCACGAGAAGGATGGATAGCGGGATATTTTTCTGTTAATTCTTGATTAGATAAAGATAACACTTCTTCACAAAGTCGTATCAGATCAGGTGTTGTTAGTACCAAGCCATTCACTTTCTCAGCATCAAAGGTCTTGAGTTGTAATTTCATCGCAGCAAGAGCAGTCGGTGTTCCCGCAACAGCAATAAGTCTTTTCGCTTGGAGAGGATCAGTAAATGTCTTTTGTAATTCGGAACGAATAAATTCTCTCGCAGATTTTATTGAAGCTTCATTAATTGTCGAAAGAAATCGCTCCTTTATACGAACTGCTCCGATGTTAATACTTTTGCCGCTAACATATTTTCCATTCTTGCCGATTGATAATTCCGTACTTCCGCCTCCTATATCAAGCGCTGTAATTGCGCCTTGCAATTCATCGCTTTTCAATCCACAAACAGCGCCTTGATAGCTCCACTTTGATTCATCAATGCCGCTTAAAATTTCTATACTTATATCAAATTCATTCTTAACTTTCTCAACAATTTCATCATAGTTTGCAGCATCACGTAATACACTTGTTCCTGTTGCACAAATATAATCTACTTTTGATTCATCAAGAATATTTTTGAAAGAGTGAAGGATTTTTTGAAGCCGTTCGTAGGATTCCGGTTGAATGAGTTTTGAACTATCAACTCCGGCACCGAGTCTTGCAATTGAATGGGTATCGCTTATTACTTTCATCTCACCGGGTCTCTCCGATTCAGCAATCAGAAGCAAGCAAGTATTGGTGCCGATATCAATTACTGCCAGTTTCATTTTGTGAGCAACTCAAGATCTAACGCCATCCATTCATTTTCCTGCATTTGTTTGACTAGCGAATAGCCGGCTTTATTATATGCTTCGAGAACTTCTTCGGTATCATATTCTAAAATGCCAGAGAGAATAAGTCTGCCTCCAAGTTTATGATGAGCTTTGATCTGATCTGCAATGGCAAGAAGAATATTCCTGTGAATATTGGCGAGGATAATATCGTATTGTTCGGAAAGCTTTACGGTTGTGGCAAGATCACCGTGACGTACATCAAATTGCTTTTCAGTAAATAAATTTCGCTCTCGATTCTCGACGACGTTTTTATATGACCATTCGTCCGTATCTATTCCGACAGCGCACTTCGCACCTCGCTGCAGCGCATACATTGCAAGCGCTCCGGTACCTGTTCCAATATCCAGTACGGATTTATCTTTACAATCAAGAGCTTCAATTTCCTTCAGACAAAGACGTGTTGTTTCGTGATGACCAGTACCGAAGCTCATCTTCGGATCAATCGTGAGTAAATACTTAGTACCAAGCTTTTTTGCATCATCTAATTTCCAACTGGGGCTGATTACCAGTTCACCGGAAATTTTAACAGGTTGTATCTCGGCTTCCCAAGCAGCATTCCAATCTTTTTCCTCGATCTCTTCTGATTCGATAAGGCGAATTTCTTTTTCGGGCAGAGTTGCGAGAAATTCTTTTAATGAAGTCTGCTCTACTAAGCCCCATTCATTACGAAGTAAAAAAGCGGTCAGGAGTCCTGTTGAAGATTCTTCAAATCCCTGGACATCATGATTCATCAGAAAAAATCCTTTAAGGACTTCTTCGAATTCAATTGAGGTAACAAAGGTAAGGGACAGATATTCCGAAAGCGGCATAAATATTTTTAAAAACTATTTTCTCTTTCTATACTCCGGTGCTTTGATCGATCAGTCCTCTGCCCTCTTTGTTGAGTTCGCCCTTTGCTTGCAGATCTTCTTTGACGGCATGGAGAATGCCATTGATAAACTTGCCGCTTTCTTCAGTAGAAAAATCCTTCGCAATTTCAATGAGTTCGTTGATCGTTGCTTTTGGTGGGATCTCGGGGAAATACATAAACTCAATAATACCGAGTTGGATCAGAATTTTATCAACTAATGCAACGCGAGAAAAATCCCAATTGCTGAGTCGTTCGGTGATGATGGCATCTATTCCGTTTTTATGGAGGCTGTGATAAACAAGAAGCTGACGAGCAAATTCCAGGGCTTGCTCTTCGAGCTGTTCATCCGATTTTATGAGTTCAAGAAATAGCGCGTCGGTATCTCTTTCATTCATCGAATGAGAGAACAAAAGCTGCAAAACCCGTTCGCGCGCCAGACGACGCTGCGAGAGTTTATTATCCCGCTCAGGATTATTTTCAAATAACTCATCAGTATCAATCGTCAAGATAGGTCCTTCATTGGAGATATGCTTAACGTGCTTTTCTTTTGACATCAGGTGCTAAACTTAGTAATAGCCGAAACTTGTGCGACGGTCGTCTATTGTTGCCTTCGCTAACTTCTGGTGTAACCACGAACCGAGCAGTTTCATCCGCTCAGATTCGTTTTTTGCTGAAGGGGCAACTGCCGCACTAAGTCGTTCTTGCTCAAATAGTATCTGATAATAATCTAATATCTTTGTACGCTGTGGGTCAGGATTTGGATTTTTCAGATAAGCTTTTAATGCTTTTTCGTCGCATGTTCCGGTAGAATCGGTGAATGTTTCTTTTAGTTCTTTGGGAATATGTTTTAAAATCTTTGCAATAGTTTTTTCCGTATTCAGGGATAGTTTTCGTTTTTCTAATTCTTGTTCAATAATAATATCGCCACTGAGTTTATCCCATGCCATATTCACAAAGCGCGAATATGCCGTATCACTGACGCTATCCTTAAAATCATTTCGATTCTCCCGAATCGTTTGCTTTAGCTGTTCCTTAAAATCATAGAGCCGAATTACGGTGCCATTGACAACTCCGACTGTATCGGTACTCTTATGTTTCTTCTTCGGCTTTGCTTCCGGTGTTTGGCTGAACGATAGATGCGATACAAGCAAGACCGAAAAAAGAAAATATTTTAGAATAAATTTCATATTTAGTTATTTCATAACCCTGTCACTGTTTCGTCGCAGATATAATCTACTACTTTACGGATATCCTGAGTCTTGTTCCAAACATCAAGCTGCCTGTCCGCGCCGGTTCCGTTCTTCAATATTTTCGCGATACCTTCTTCGATATGTTTTCTTGATCCGAGATCATCAACCACATCATCAACGAATTCGACAAGCTCTTCAATAAGAAGTGTTTCATCTTTTTCCATCTCCATTCCGAAATCAACGAGTTTACCTCTGATTCCATAACGCGATGCGCGCCATTTGTTTTCCATTAGCAAAGCGCGGCGATACGTTCGGTAACCAAGATTTTTTGAACGAAGTTTGTATAGCTTCAGCGCTATTGCCTGCATCAAAGCCGCAAGAGTAACGGTTTCTTCAGCTCGCATGGGAATGTCGCAGACCCTGACTTCAAGCGTTGGAAAGAGCGGATGTGGGCGAATGTCCCACCATATTTTTTTGCCTGTATCAATGCAGCCCGTCTTGATAAGCAGTTTCACAAAATTATCGAACTCACTATAATCTGAGTACGTGTCAGGAATATTCGTGCGGGGATACCGATCAAAAACTTTTGTGCGAAAACTTTTTAATCCGGTATTGGTGCCAAGCCAGAACGGAGAATTGGTACTTAACGCCAAAAGATGCGGCAGAAAATACCGATACTCATTCATGATCTGAATTTGCAGATCGCGATCTTCGATTCCGATATGAACGTGCAAGCCGAAGATCAGATTTGCTCGGGCAATAAGCTGCATCTCTTCGACGAGCTTATCATAATGCGCATTCGGGAAAATATGCTGGTCGCGCCAATCTGCAAATGGATGAGTACCCGCAGCGGCAATACGTAAGCCTTGCTTATCAGCAAGCTCTCGAAGGAAGCGGCGCAACCCGATCACTTCGCGCTCGGCATCTTGAATTGTTTTGCAAATCCCGGTGCCAACTTCGGCAACGGACTGATGGATTTCCGGCTTTATGCGCTCGGCAAGGATCGTCTTGTTCTCCTCCAATATCTGAAGGATATGCGATTTCAGATCCCGAGTAACGGGATCAATAAGCTGGAATTCCTCTTCAATTCCGATAGTAAGAGTCGGTGCTTTTGCCATAATGATTTTGTGCTGCAATAGATTACCACTAAAATACGAAAGAAACCGAAGAATAGTGTCATAATCTTTCTTAGGAGATGAATCGTTTGTTTGATAACGTAGTTCTTAGATAGTATTTTATTAACAGAAATCAATCCCCAATAGTAATGAAATTTTTCTATTCAATAATATTAATTCTTTGTATTTCTAACGCCAATGCTCAACTTACTCCGGAGGTAACGTCTTGGGTTATTAATTCTTCTGGACAAACCGGCTATGGCGGATTGGTTACGAATATTCAGCAAGTGCAATACTCCGCCGATAATGTTTATGTAAGCGCTTCCTGCATTCCGGGATATGATATCGGACCGTGGCCCGGAAATCCGAATACTCCGAAGAATCAGAACTTCGTTTATAAGATCACCCGTCATCCGACAGCAAATTCTGGTACGGCTGTTGCCACGCCTCTTGGGCATATCGGAGTCTGGACCAATGGCGTCAGTATTTTTAATGCGAAGGATGCTCGTTCCTATAATAATCTTGGAAAGTGGAATCAGAATGCTATCTTAGTTGAAGGGGCAAGCTTCGATAACTGTCTCGGACATCCTGCGCCGAATGGTGAATATCATCATCACTTGAATCCACGCTGCCTGTATAATGATAAAGATAGTATGAAGCATTCACCGATCATCGGTTTTGCATTCGACGGATTTCCTGTTTACGGAGCGTATGGATTTTCAAAGACTGATGGATCAGGTAACATTCGCAGAATGCAAAGCAGTTACTCGATGAGAAATATCAAGGATAGAACGACGCTTTCTGATGGCACAGTGCTTGCTGCTTCAGACTACGGTCCTGCAATAGCTGCGCCTTATGTGCTTGGATATTATATTGAGGATTTTGAATTCATAAAAGGCTCCGGCGATCTCGATGAGCATAACGGAAGATTTTGCGTTACACCGGAATATCCAAATGGAACATACGCCTATTTCGTAACCCTTGATAGCATAGGCACAGCGGCGTATCCCTATACTCTTGGGCTAACGTATTACGGGACGATTCCGGCAGGAAATACCGGACCAAATAGCGGACATAATACCATACCTAACACTGAAACAGTGACAACATACATCACAAGCGGAGTGAAAGATTTGAATGAAGTTGTGCAATATTCAGTCTATCCGAATCCTGCGGCAAATTATATCAACATTTTCATTGAGCCATCAGAGCACAATAATGTAAAGATGTACATCACCGACCTTTCGGGCAACACTGTAAAAACAATGGAAAACCTTCAGCCGACGATATCATACCAGGTTGATGTATCGGGAATTCCTCAAGGGACGTATTTTGTGATACTGACAGATGGAACAGGCACAGCATTGAAAAAAATTGTAGTCATAAAGTGACGTCGCTGATTACATTAGCGATTCACAACTAATTTCAGCGTTTCATTCTTATCACCTGAAAGTATGATCGTATATATTCCGTTGGGAAGATTCAATGAGTTAAACGGAATCTGATTTTCTCCGGAGTACACTCCATCGGCTAAAATATTTATTCTTCTTCCGAGCACATCGTAGAGTTCGAGTTTGATCTTACTACCAAGAGGGAGATCAAGAGAGATAGTTGCATTACCGAAAGTCGGGTTGGGCGATAAGCTCATGACCGAATGAACCGCTGAAATATATTTTACCGAATTGTAATGAGTGCTGCCAACCCAAACGCTTGAGCCATACGTCCCAACATAGAAATCATCGTTCTTGGCAACATCAATTCCGCCGATTTGAAGATTTGCATCTTGACCGAGTGTAACTTTCGTCCAACTTTGCTGGAGAGGTTCATATATCCAAAGACCGCGACTTGTGGCGGCAGCAATCACGCCTTTGCTGTTAATGGCTATACAGGTAACCGTATCAAAATTATTTCCATCAAATCGCGACCACGAATTTCCTTTATCACTTGAGAGAAGCAAGCCATCACCTTCAGTGCCCAGTAAGACGTTATTTGTACCGAAGGTTTTGATGTAGCTCAATCTAACCACATCATGCACCGGCTCAAGTTTTATCCATGTTGATCCATGATCATCTGAGCGGTACATTATAGGATATGTGCCAAAATAGAGAGTGCCGTCAGAGCTTGCTTCTATGGAATAGATTGCTGATCCATCATCAGGAGCTTTAACATTTATCCAGGAAAATGCATCGTCATCTGAACGATAAATTTTAGCGCCGCTCGCAATATAAGTATATTTTGACCCATCTGAAACAATAAAAGTCGGGGATGAATAATACATTTGAAAAAGATTATTAATAGAAGATTTTTTTCTCCAGAGTGATGGAGATGTGAGATCGAATTCCCAAACATTAACAATATTTGAGGAATCTGCTGCAATACACAATGTATTTTGATTTGATCCTTTCCCAAATTGGTACATCGAAATACTCGGAGGGCGTGTACTTTGCCAGCTTGCACCATTATCTGTAGATTTCTTAATGTCAATAGTAAGATACATATTATCACGATCATCTGCAAAAATTCTTCCATCATTAGATATGATTATGGTTGGAATTGTTGCTTGAGGAAATCCAACTTCTTTCCATGAACCGCCCCTATCTTTTGATAAATATATTGCTTTTGTATCTTCATAAAGAAAATTATTCAGGTCAGTAAAATTTAAAGAAGTATATGCAACACCTTGATTAACTTGAGAAATATTCAAAACAGAATCCCAGGTCTTACCATTATTCGTTGACGAGGCAATATAATAACCCTGACGTGAAGAAGAGAGTACGTTGGCTAAGATTGCGTTGCCATTTCCCTTGATAATATTTCGAACGCCGGGAAGTTTACTAACTGTATCCCAATTCTGCTCACCATTTGACGCATAAATATATGGATCGTTGTAGCCAAGAAGTAACGTATCATTGATCAATGTATATCCTGCGAAGTAAGTTGGAATTCCTGCATTTCCTGTATTAAATAAAGTGCTTTGTTTTGAGCTATTTGAAAATCTGTACGGGTAGATATTAAAGTTGAGAATATATATATATTTGCTGTTACATGCAACAAGCTGACTCCCAAGCTTCGGTAATTGTACCCATGAGTTTCCTCTATCTATGGATTCATAATTATTCCCTTCCGGAAAATCCTGCAGAACCAATGAATTATCTGTTCCTACGATTAGCTGGGAAACATTGATGTTTTTTAATACATGATTCCAGCTAACTCCAAAATCTGTTGACTTATAAATCCCGATAAGACTTGCGTCGGCCACAATGCTGGATCCAAGATAGAAATAATATTCTCCGGCAGGAGAAATGACTAAACCGAAGTATTGAGGGTTTATTACATTTCCATTAATAATCGTCCGGAAATCCCAAGTATTTCCTTCATCAAAGCTTACATAATAACCGGTTTGGGCGACAGCAATAATTTCTCCCTTTGCACCCCAAACAAGTTGGTAATAAGTGCTTCCGACATTCGGTCCCTTCAACTGCGTCCAACGATATGGCTGCTGTGCAGTTGCCTCGCTGATCGTTGCAAGCAGGATGAGTAAAACCAGAAGATGTTTCATAATGATGATGTAAGTATAGTAGAATAACCCTCTGCCCCCTACAAAGTTACATTAAAGAATGCTTTAATTTTCAAAATTTATAAAAAACCTCTCATAGCGAGAGGTTTTTTAATGTTATATTTCTAAGATCCGTTTTAATCCAGGTCTCAGGCCATAATCAACTCTTTCCAGTTGCTGGTCTTTTTTGTAGCTTTCTTTTTCTTCGCTGATTCTTTGGCGCAGCTGATGAGAAACTCGGCAGAGGCATTTAAGATCCACTCGAAATTTTCTTCGCCGATGGATGCTTTTTCGGCATCGGGTGCGGGATTGGTGAAATCAATTGCGTAGGGAATTCCGTCTTTGATCGCAAACTCAATTGTATTGAAATCATAACCCAAAGTTTCGCAGATGGTGATGCAATCCTTTTCCATTTTCGCACGGAGCTTTTCATCGGGTTTGAAATCTGCCTGATAGCGAAGATGATGCGGATTGCGGGGCTCATAAGGCATGATATGTACTTTCTCTTTCCCGATACAATAGCAGCGATAGTATTCGGTGAATTCGATATTCTCCTGAAGCGTCATCACCAGTTGATCTGATTCAGTATATGCCTCGAAGAAATCTTCGATGCTTTCAACTTTATAAACGCTCTTCCAACCGCCGCCGGCATGTGGTTTGAAGTAGGCGGGAAAGCCGATATAATTCAGCATGTCTTCCCATGAAAGCGGAAATTTCAGATTGCGAAAAGATTGCTCTGAAGTATCGGGAGGCATATTCTTACTTGGAACGAGAACGGTCTTCGGAACGGTAATCCCGGCTTTGGCGCAGATTGAGTACGAGAAAAACTTCTCATCGGCATTCATCCAGAAGGGATTATTGACAACCTTCGTACCGGCAAGCGCCATGTTCTTCAACACGGCGCGGTAGAATGGCACATCCTGTGAAATACGATCGAGCACGGCATCGTAGTGCTTTGGCTCATCGCTTTTCCAAATATCAATGGAGCAGGCTTCAGCGGTGACTTTCTGCTTCTCTCCGAGTTGATTAATGCGCTCAATAAGAGCAGGAGGAAACGTCTCTTCCATTCCGAATAATAATCCGACAGTAGGCATAGTAGTATTTAATTTTTGAGTGAGAAATAATAATAGAATTGGAGCAGATAAACAGAAACAGCCAGCCAGACGTTTCTCGATTAATAACGAGATACGACTACACCGCGTCTTTTAACAGAAAGATAATTACTGAACCGTCACCGTTAGCGGAGCGCTCGTCGCTGCAGTAGCCTTATCTTTGCGAAGCATCATCGTCACTGTCGCAGGACCGGGCTTAATATCAGGCGGAGCGATGAAATCTAGCGTTAAGCCTTCTCGAAGGAGTCCGCACGATTCAACAAATAGCTCCCACTTCCTGTCGCCTTGTTCGAGTTCGAGAAAATCGCTCATCCCAACTCGTGCCCAATCATTTGCCATACGTCTATGGAGTGCGATATATTGATCGCCGAGACTCATCTTATCATAGCCGACATTCATCTGAAGCTCTTTGATCGCATTGGTAGGATCTAAAATTTCCGTCGGCAAAAACCCTTCGCCGATCACGGTGATCTTTCCAAGACCTGATATATATGCTGCTGCAATGGACTTCAGCGAAGTCTCCATTTTTGCAACGACTGTAAATTTATACGGCACACTTGCATCGCGGTCATTAAGAAGAAAAAGCGTTGCATCGCCCGGAACGAGACTGATAGGCACCATGTACGTTGCGATGACGCTATCGCCGACCGAGAGGTACGAGCCAAGTGACATATAAACTTGCTTGCCGCTTTGTTCGATACGCAAGATCGGCACATCAGATTTTACCCAGGCGATGAGTTTATCTGCCGTGCATTTTCCGCGGGAGATCGGATGATCCGGCGTTGGGTTTTCAAAGATTATCGTGGCAAGCTGCCCTGCGGCGATTTGCTTCGGAAATGAATAGACTTTCAAACGGGTGGCATACCCTGAACTTGCGGCAAAAAGAAATGCTGCGGCAACGAGTAAAAAAGATTTTCGCATGACGATATCCTCCTTAAATTTTACGAAACATACTACTGTGTACGGTGGCGATGTGAGAGAGATTCACTATAACCAACACAACCGAAGGAAGTCACGTTTACATTTCCTGCAAATAAATACCCCAGGAAATATCGAACCGCAGAAAATCTTATTTCGCAGGAGTCGGCTGAGCCTGATCCGGAGGAGCAGATTGCGGACCGCGCGACACCGGAGACTGCGACACCGGCGCAGTGCCTTCACGGACGACGTTTTGGATTTGGGAGCCGGTTGAGGGAAGGAACAGAACGTTAATCACAAGCGTCAGAAGCATGAATGCCGCTGCGACGCCGATCGTCATATTCATCAAAAAATCTGAAGCACGGCGCACACCGAACATCGTCCCGACCGATCCGGGTGCTCCAAGACCGCCAGCAAGACCGTTGCCCTTCGCTGCCTGAGCAAGAACTACTATTGTGAGAACAATCGCTAAAATGATGATCAGAACGACTAAAATTGTAAACATTATATAAGCTTATCTAAAAATTTATTATCTCCGACAAAATCGGGGATTTTAGAACAAACCTGCTCAAAAAGAATTCCACCATCCTATCGGGATGGAAGTCAAAAGTCAAAACTTTAAAGTCAAAAGGGAGCCGCAAGTAAATCCTCCTGATGCCCGATCGTCTGACACCTGACACCGGATTCCCTTTGAAATACCTGTAAATTTTATGTTTTCAACATCATAACAGGGAAGTAATATATTACGTGTTTAGGGTTATTGGTTTGGAAATGGCCCTTTATTGTAATGTTGCTAAAGACTGACGACTGAACTCCGCCCTTTCGGAGTTGAATATAATTTATTGGAGTGCTCCTTGTATGTGGTATTTTTGTGGTTCGGACATCTTACCAATTTGACGACATGCCACCAAAAAAAACAGCATCTGCCGATATTGAATCGGCGCTTAGCGAGAAACGGGTTTTTAAGCCTTCGAAGAAATTCAGCGACGCGGCGCGTATCGGCTCGCTTGCCGAATACGAAAAGTTGTATGCGGCAAGCATTAAAGATCCGCAGAAATTTTTTGCGAAGCAGGCAGAAGAACTTCATTGGTTCAAAAAATGGCGGAAGGTGATGCAATGGAAAGCGCCGTTTGCCGAGTGGTTCATCGGCGGGAAGATCAATGCAAGTTATAATTGCCTTGATAGGCATCTTGATTCTGCGCGGCGCAATAAAGCGGCGATCATTTTCGAAGGCGAGTTCGGCGATGAACGCACACTGACCTATCAGCAGCTTCATCGCGAAGTTTGCAAAGCTGCGAATATGCTCACTTCGCTCGGCGTAAAAACCGGCGATCGCATCGCCATCTATATGGGAATGACGCCGGAGTTGACTATTGCCGTGCTTGCCTGCGCAAGGATCGGCGCAACGCACTCGGTGATCTTCGGCGGATTTTCTGCAGAGGCAATTCGCGACCGCGTCAATGATGCTGAAGTGAAAGTTATTATCACCGCCGATGGTACATTCCGAAGAGGCGCAGTAGTCGAACTGAAAAAAAATGTTGATAATGCATTGCGCTCGTCATCAGGTGAAGGGCAGAGCGGCTGCCCGACTGTTGAAAAAGTTGTCGTGTTAAAGCGCACCGGCACAGAAGTACAAATGCAAGAAGGCAGAGATTTCTGGTGGCAGGAATTAATGAATTCTGCAAGCGCAAAACACGAAGCCGTTCCGCTTGATAGCGAACATCCGCTCTACATTCTTTATACATCCGGCACGACAGGCAAACCGAAAGGCATTGTGCATTCGACAGGTGGATATTTGCTCGGCGCATATCTGACAACGAAATATATTTTTGATATTAAAGACGATGATATTTTTTGGTGTACAGCAGATGTTGGCTGGGTGACGGGACATAGTTATGTGATCTACGGTCCGTTATCGAATGGCGCAACAGTGATGATGTATGAAGGTGCACCGAACTTTCCGGACTTCGGAAGATTTTGGGATATTATCGAGCGCAGAAAAATCAGTATTTTCTATACAGCTCCGACGGCGATCCGTGCATTCATTCGCGCAGGCGATGAATTTCCAAAACGTCATGATCTTTCTTCGTTGCGATTGCTTGGTACCGTCGGCGAGCCGATCAATCCTGAAGCATGGATGTGGTATCATAAAATGATCGGTGGCAGTAAATGCCCGATCACCGATACGTGGTGGCAGACTGAAACAGGAGCGATCATGATCGCACCTATTCCGGGAGCGATCGCGACAAAACCCGGCTCGGCAACAAAACCATTTTTCGGAATTGAACCCGAAGTCGTCACCAAAGAAGGCAAACCCGTCAAACCAAACGAAGGCGGATTTCTTATACTCAGAAAACCTTGGCCCTGGATGCTTCGCGGAATTTATAAAGATCCTGAAAGATTCGAAAAACAATATTTCACCGAATTTCCCGGCATTTATTTCACCGGCGACGGAGCGCGAAAAGATAAAGACGGATATTTTTGGATCATGGGCAGAGTTGACGATGTGATCAATGTCAGCGGTCATCGCATCGGCACGATGGAAGTGGAAAGCGCGCTTGTCGCTTTCGAAAGCGTTGCCGAAGCTGCTGTTGTCGGCAGACCCGATGAGATCAAAGGCTCTGCACTAGTCGCATTCGTGACACTGAAATCCGGATCGTTCGGCAGCGATGAAATCAAGATGCAATTACGCGATCATGTGGCAAAGGAGATCGGCTCTTTTGCAAAGCCAGATGACATTCATTTCTCGGATGCACTTCCGAAAACGCGCAGCGGGAAGATCATGCGCAGACTGCTCAGAGAACTTGCCTCGACCGGAAACGTCAAAGGCGATACGACAACGCTCGAAGATTTTTCGGTGTTAGAGAAACTGCGCACAGTGGAGGATGAGGAATAGGATCGTATGACAGATAAACTTCAAAGACTGAAAGACACCGTCAAGCAAGTAACGCACTTCGCTGAATATATTCCGGCAGGGCTTGTCACATTGAAGCCGAGCGCCGTGGCATTCAGCGTGAAAGAAATTATTTATCATTTATTGGAAGTGGAGGAGTTATGGCAAAGACGGTTGCATCAACTGCTTCATACCAGCGATAATAAATTTCAGCAGATCGATCCTGATGCATTAGCGAAAGAACACAATTATAATGAGCAATCGTATGAAGAAGGAATTGTAAAGTGGAAAACTGCACGCGAGAAGACGATTCAACTTGTCAGTTCGATGAACGATGAACAGGCTCATCTCGTTGGAATCCATTCCCGCTATGGCGAGATGGATACTCCCCGCATTCTTGATATCATAGCAGATCACGATGTACAGCATTTAAGGCAATTAGAAAGAACAGTAAACCAAGTGAAAAATTAAAAAGCTTTCTCCCCAATTTTTAATTTTGTTCGCCACTGCGAATCTTATACATTTATTTAATTAAACAGTTTTTTTATTATGATCTTAGCACTCATAGTAGGGTTTATTTCGGGATGGGCGATCTCTATGCCTATCGGTCCGGTGAATGCTGCGGCGATAACGCGCACGCTTCATTATAATTTTAAGCACGGATTTGTCGTCGGCTTGGGCGCAGCCCTGATGGATTTTTTGTATTGCGCAGGGGCAACGCAGATCAACGAATTTCTTGCACGCTCTCCGATCATCAATCTTTCTTTTCAAGTAGTCGGATTTGCACTGCTAATATTTCTTGGTGTTAAATCGCTTAAGACGAAACCTCTGGCGGGTCCGATTGAGCCGAGCACAAAGGATATGAAAACCGAAGCGAAAGCCGAACAGCGTGTGAATAAATTGCACGTCAAGAAGGGAAGTTATCTTGCATCGCTTTCAGTTGGGATTGTGCTCTATGCTTCGAATGTTGCAGGTGTTCCGGAATGGATTTTTATCAGCGCCTTTTGGCGGAATCAAGGGGTGATAGCAAGCGACATTACTATTGCAATTACTTTTGCTATCGGAGCGGGCTTGGGCACAGCCGGATGGTTCTTTACACTTGTCCGGTTTTTTGCGAAGCGAAGCAGTTCATTAAAACCGAAAACGCTGATGCTTATTAACCGCTTTGCTGGAATTGCAATGCTTGGTTTTGGTGTGTATTTCGGATACCAGATCATCTTTAAAACAAATTGGACTCAGGTTGATAAACGGGTGGAAGAAGGACTTGGGAAAAAAACAAGTATCCTTACCAATTCGAGATCACACCAAGCAGCAGATCGTTGGAAAGTTTATCCTCCGCATTTTTCAGAGCGGTGTTAAGCCCGTCTAAATTCTGTGAGATCGGATAATCAGCCGTTTGCTGAAAATTTTTATCCCAAAATGTTTTCTGTTTTTTCTGATCGCGATAGGTTGCTTCTACAGAAATAGTCACGCGCTTATTCGTTAATTGATCGCTGCTGCCAACGCCGATCGGAAGATCGGTAATGCTGGTGATCGTTACTTCCAAAAGCGCATCGGCGACGCCTCGGTCGCGAACTTGCAACGATCCGTCACGAGTAAATTTCTGCACAAGCTGATCGGTCAACTGCTGGCGCATCTCCGCTTTTCCGAATCCCGAATTATCCGCTGCAAGCGGAATAGCAATGCTCTTGATTCCCGAAGGCAGGCTTGCGCCTGTGAAGGAATAACAGCCTGATAAGAGAATAAAGAAAGAGAAAAAGATTTTTTGAATATTTTTTTTCATTGTTATTTGTATTCGTGTCATTGTGAGGAGGGCTTCAGCCCGACGTGGCAATCTAAAAATTTTAACTTTAGTATTACGTTCAAGATTTTAGATCGGCCCGCTTTGCTCGCGATGACGTTGTTGAAGTTTACGTTATTTTTTCTCCTCTTCAAATTCTTTTAATTTTCTATATAACGTTCTCTCGCTGATGCCAAGTGCTTCTGCGGCAAGTCTTCTGTCACCTTCGAAACGTTGAAGTGCTTTATGAATAAGCTCTTCTTCGTGATGATCCAGATTCAATTCACCATTCATACCTGTAGTCGAAAATTCTCCCGAAGGTAATGCAAGAGGTGTATGCGGTCCAATCTGTTGCATCCGCTCTTTTAACTCGGTTATTTCGCTGCGTAGTTCAAGGAGAGCACGGTAGATCAGTGCAAGTTCCGATTGCTGTTGCTGCGGCTGGGCTATTGTAGAAAGAGCAACGTTTGGATAAGTTAACTCTGCCTCGATATGCTCATGCAAAATATTACGTACGTCATTTGCCAAGATCACTCCATGTGATGAATCATTCGCAGGACTATATGCCATCACCGAAAGTTGCTCAAGCGTATTACGAAGTTCGCGGATATTTCCGCGCCATTCATGCGAAGTGAGTTCTTCGATCGCTTCACTTTCAATATGCGGAACGTGAGGGAGTGAATGTCTTGTGACAAGATCGCGCAAAATATTATCAACTAAATACGGAATATCATCGCGGCGATTCCGAAGTGGCGGCAAGCGCAGCATGACAGCTCGTAAACGGTAGAATAGATCGGCACGGAATTTTCCGGCGCGTACTTCTAATTCGAGATCGCGATTTGTTGCGGCGATCACCCGTGCATCGCTTATGCGTTCTGTTGTAGAACCGACTCTTGTAAATTTTCCGGTTTCAAGAACTCTGAGAAGTTTTACTTGTGCTAAAAGCGGCATCTCCCCGATCTCATCAAGAAAAATTGTGCCGCCTTTTGCCGCTTCAAAAAAACCTTTGCGTTCAGCTGTTGCGCCGGTGAAGGAGCCTTTTTCATGGCCGAACAATTCACTTTCGATAAGTCCTTCAGGGATCGCTCCGCAATTAACGGTGACAAATGGTCCGCTCTCTCTCTGGCTCCAATCGTGGATAAGACGTGCAAAGACTTCTTTTCCCGTACCGCTTTCTCCTGTTAGTAATACGGTGATCAGCGTCGGAGCTACTGCGCGCACAACAGAAAGCAGCTCCCGCATCTCATCGCTTGCAGCGACGATCTGCGCCGGAAGTTTTCGGAGCCTATCTGGTGTTAACGTATCTGCCAACATTATACAAATTGTAAAAGTATAGAACTTCTTTTAGGCAGTTCTAAGTTCGGTTAGTTGTTATTATCTTTTTTTTGCGATCTATGCTACGATTTACACGATTCTTTGTTGCGCTTTTGGCGCTCACGCTGTTTGCAGATGCTTCCGATGCTCAGGAAGTAACGCTTCCGATCATGCCGGCGAAAGGATATGATGTGAATTACTACAATGCAACATTGTGGCTTGATCGTGCGAAAGATTCGCTTTCCGGAAAGGTGGAAATGACAGCAACTTCGATGGGACAGTTGTCGCAAATCCTACAGCATGCAAAGAATTTAACGATCGATAGCGTTTTTGTCGATGGTGTTCGGGCAAGTACTGTAATCATTGATACTCTTTCAGGCGCTTATAACATCATCGGATACCCTGCCAATTATCATAACGGTTCTGAATTTGTTGTACGAACCTATTATCACGGAAAAGCCACAAACGAAGGCGGCGCAAAGGCTTGGGGTGGTGTGCAGAATATGGGCGGAATGATGTTTTCTATGGGCGTCGGCTTCACCGCTCCGTATATTTCCTGCACTCGTCATTGGCTACCATGCTATGATGAACCGGATGATAAAGCCGATTCGGTGACGCTTCGTTTTTTTGCCGATACGTCGGGAATAGTGGTTTCGAATGGATTACAAACCGGATATCTTCTTGAACCGGATAACAAAACGACTTTTACCGAATGGACAGTTTCCCATAAGATCGCTACGTATCTCTTGACTTTCGCTTTCGGTCCGTTTCAAAAAGTATCAATTGCCAATCCTTTAAATATTCCATTCGATGTATATGGCTTTTCAAAGGATACCGCAAAGCTTCGGATGCTAATGCAAAAGCGCGTTGTCGAAGCATTGGTATATTTTGATTCGCTTATCGGATCTTACCCATTCGAAAAAGTCGGGTATGTGGTTGCGCCCATCGGCTCGATGGAACATCAGACGATGATTACGCTTGTTAATCAAGCCCTTGATACCAATAGTACCACAGCCGTGCATGAACTTTCGCACATGTGGTTTGGCGATGAAGTAACATGTTATGATTTTAATGATGCCTGGCTGAATGAAGGCTTTGCAACATATTGCGAATCGCTTTTTCTCGAACGCTTTTCCGGTGAAGCACAATATTGGACTCGTCAGCATAGCAATATCGCCGGATCGCTTTTAACGCAAGCCTCTACTATTCCTCTTCACGGTGCACCGTTCTATACTGTTCCGCGCAATAACTATCCTCCTGCTATTTATCAAAAAGGCGCAGCAGTTATTGGAATGATGCGATATATTTTTGGTGACTCTGCGTTCTTTGCAGTCATGCGGGGATATGTGAAGTCGCCCACGGGAACGATGTCAAGTGCCGAGCTGGGGGATGGATTAAGCATAGTGACTAATAGTGATGTCGGCTGGTTCTTCAATAAATGGGTTTTTGGAATCGGCAATCCGATCTATAATATCCTGTGGTCACGTAACGGAGGAAATGTCACAATGCGGATAGAGCAAATTCAGGATTCTATAAAGGTCGGGTATTTCCGACTTCCACTTATCATTGAGGCTCGTGCCGCTGGCGGAAAAACCGAACGGCATAAGATCCAACTCGATTCGATTCGATTCAACGAAATAAAATTCGAAAATTCTTTTGTGCCCGATACACTTGTCATTGATCCCGACGGAGCGATCATTAAGAAGATCATTGGTCCGGTAAAGCTCGGAGTGATTGCGGCGCCAAATCTTGTTCAGGAGAACGACATATTCGCGGTACGGTTCAATCCGAATCCATCCAATTCGCATAAGATGACAGTGACTATAAGCGGAATTCCGATTCGAATGGTGATGCTTGATGCAGGAAATACCGAACTGATGATCTTTGATACGAATGGGAATAATGTCTCTTTGATAAAACTCGATCACCGAAATAACTCCGGTTCTCCACAAAATGGTGATTACTCCTATTCAATCGATACAGGGTCACTTGCAAGCGGGACATATTTTGCAACTCTCTTGTTGAATGGAGCGACCATCGGCGGCAAGGGAAGTTTTGTCGTCACGAAGTAATTTTTATTTCTGAAGAGATCATGTCAATTAACGTATCAGCCCCACGCGATGCCGAACTTGCCGAACGTGCCTATGCTTCGGTAAGAGCAGTACCCACAGTCGAACCGAATGACCGTAACCGTTTAGGCTACCACGTCTGGCTCTATCTTCGCGGAGAACTCGCTTCTTTAGAAGAAGCCGTAGAAATAGCGCGTGCGCGTTTCTCGCCGAAGACATTGCCGATCAGCGATGTCGTTGCACATATCACCGAGCAGCTCCACCATCTTGAGCATGGCGGAATCACCATTGATACCTCCGGTAAATTAGCATAATAGGCTAACGACTAAAGACTAACGAAGAACAACTACATTGACAAGCGAAGAACTTTTTGAATCACTGAAATCTCTTGCATCTGATATGGGTCTGAAGATCCGTTTCGAAACCGGAAACTTTGAAGGCGGCTACTGCCTGCTGCGCGAAGAAAAAATGTTGGTGATAAACCGCCGCACAACTATTCCGCGTAAGAACAAAACTCTTGCCTTAGGTCTATACGAATACGGACTCGATAATACATTCGTCTCGCCTGCAGTCCGCCTGGCAATAGAAGATGAAGTGGCGAAAGCGCTTCAGGAAAATAGGCAAGCCGCTTAACTCATCATTCCATGCGCATCACTCTTCTCGGAACCGGCACTTCTACAGGCGTTCCGATGATCGGCTGTTCCTGCAAAACTTGTATGTCATCCGATCCCCGCGATAAACGCCAGCGCGTCAGTGCACTCATCGAATCAGATACAACGAAGATCATCATTGATACCGGTCCGGATTTCAGAGCACAGATGCTTGCACGAAATATTGGTAAACTTGATGCCGTTCTCTACACGCATTATCATTACGATCACATTGCAGGCTTTGATGATCTCCGTGCATTTCAATTCCTGAAAATTCCTGTTCCGATGTGCTATGCAAATCAGGAAACACTTGATGTCATTAAGCGAACATTCCCTTATGCTTTCGGCGAAGCAAAACAATATGGCGGCGGAGTGCCGAATATTCCATTCACGCTTATTGATAGTATGCCGTTCACGATTGGTGATATGCTTGTTGAGCCGATACCTGTCGATCACGGAAAGCTCACAACGCTTGGCTATCGCATCGGCAACTTCGCATATCTAACCGATTGCAACAGGATCAGCGTTGCCTCCAAAGAAAAACTCAGAAATTTAGATGTTCTTGTCTTAGATGGCTTGCGTTATGAACCTCATCCTACGCATTTCTCTATCGAGGAATCGGTTGCCATTGCTAAAGAATTAAAACCAAAGATGACCTACCTGACGCACATGAACCATGATGTGCATCATGCTGAAGCTGAGGCGAAACTGCCGCAGAATGTCAGGCTGGGGTATGATGGGTTGAGTATAGATGTATAAGTGTCATTGCGAGGAAACCGCTTGCGGTTGACGAAGCAATCTCCTAAATCGTGGTAGAGACTTAGGTGCTACAATCTATTAGGGGATTGCTTCGTCATCGCTACGCGACTCCTCGCAATGACACTATAACATAAAAAAAAAGGCTCATTCCTTTCGGAACAAGCCTTTTCAAAATCCTTTTCAGAAAGATTTACGCTGCTACTGCTGCCTTCTTGATAGAGCGGGCAAGCTTGGATTTCTTATTGGCAGCAAAGTTCTTCTTGACGATGCCTTTACGGGCAAGACGGTCAAGCGTGCTCTGAAGCTTCTTTAATGAATCTCCGGCAGTTGAAGCGGCAGGATCGAAATCCTTGAGCAGCTTACGCATATCGATCTTTTTTCCTTTGTTCTCAATGCGGCGTTTCTCTGAGAGACGAACGCGGCGTTCAGCGCCTTTATGTTGCGGCATAGTATCTTAATTTCTTGTAAAAAGCCCCTAAAAATTCGGGACGCTTACAACAGTGGGCTTGGGATAAGAGTTCAGATGGGGGCTAAAACTGCCATAGTAATGGCAATTACTTCTCACATCTCCCTCAGCTCCGCCCCACCCCCAATAAGCACGATTGTAGTATGTCAGAGTACCAATGTATAGGGAAATGACATACTGACATACCTCTCTTAATAAAGAAATTACGAGGATAGGCTGTCATTTCGCATACGATTGAAGTATATCAGAGTATCAATGTATAGGGAAATGATACTCTGATACACTTCACTCCGCCGAACCACGTCGGGCTATTCCGCTGCAGGGGACTCCTCGCGATGACATTATTAAAATGTGTCAGAGAAAGATAACGTGATTAAATACTCAATCATCAACTCCGGCACCTCCAATAAGCACGATCATAGTATATCACTACCCAAATGCGTAGGCATACGTGATACTGATACAGTTCTCTTAATAAAAAAATTACAAAAAAAAACTACAAGGATAGACTGTAATTCCGAATACGATTGTAGTATATCATTCTATCAATGTATAGGCATTCGTGATATTGACACACTTCTCTTATTAAAAAAATTACAAGGATTGACTGTCATTCCGAACACGATTGAAGTATATCAGAGTATCAATGTATAGGGAAATGATACTCTGATACACTTCACCCCGTACTCAATGTTCGAAAGGCCTGATTGCCTTGAATAGGGAATGGTCTTACCACGTCTTTAACATCTTCCTCAACTCCGGTACTTCCAGTATTTCTCCGATGGTTTGGTCATTTTCAAGGGCAGCTACGAAGGCATGGGCAAGCTGTTTGCGGCTGATGTTTCCGGCGAGACGGGCAACGCTGCCTATATTTCCGGGAGCATAGCGCAAGAGGTTTAAGATGGGACTCATCAGAAGGGGCCACTGCTGCCCCGGTCCGGTAATAAATGCCGGACGGAAGATCGTCCAATCGAGCTTTGCATTAATGATGGTTTGCTCGGCTTGCGCTTTAACCTTCACGTACTCGCTTTTGCCAATCGCTCCGGCAGATAGAAAAAGTATGCGTTTGATGCCACTCTGCTCCATAGCAACAGTCGTTGCAACCGCAGAACCAAGATCAACCTCAGCATAACCCAGCCCCGTTCGCTTCGTCTCTTCGCGTCTGATGCCGACCAGATGCACCATTGCATCCGATCCCTCTAATGCACGGCGAACATCGTTTGCGTCGGTTGCATCGCCGGTGATGAATTCAAGCTGCTGAGGATATTGAGCTTTAACTGCAGCTAATTTCTTCGCAGAATTATTATTACGAATAAGTGCGCGGACGCGATAGCCGTTTTCAAGAAGAGCAGCAACAACGGCTTGCCCGACAAATCCTGTTCCGCCTGTAACGCAAATGATGTGATGCTGCATAGAGTTAGTCGGTAGTTGATAGCTGGTAGTTTAGTCACACATTCTATAGAACCCATAACAAATACTCTAAGCTAATCAACTTCCACCTATCAACTAAAAACGTTTATTATTTTTGCTATGAGTGAAGTGTATCAGAGTATCATTTCCCTATACATTGATACTCTGATACACTTCAATCTTGCTATTATTGCATTGGGTAAGTGAAGTATGTCAGTATGCCATTTCCCTATACATTGGTACTCTGACATACTACAATCTTGCTATTATTGCATTAAGTTGGTGGTGCTCGCATCAACGGCTATCAACTAAATACTTAAAATCTATACCCCCATTCTATAAACGCTATAGAATGGGAAATGGACTTAGGAAGTATTTATGAATCCAAACCTTGTTCTTTCGTGTATTAGGGGCATGAATTTCGTAATCACCACAAAACTCGCATTTACTATGATCTTTCGTGTAAAACAGCTTTTATCAGCCGCATTTGTTATGGCTCTGCTTATCGGTATTTCTTCCTGTAAGAAGGAAGATATGTCTATGAAGATGCCCGATCTTTTTCCTCGCTCGGGAGATAGCACTTCGGCTGAATTCATGAAAGCACAGGCGATGGTTCGTCATCTTCGTGATGAGATCACCAAGCATCCCGATGAGATGAAGAACTATATCGAACTTGCACAAGTCTATATTCAAGAAGCACGAGTATCGGGCAGACATCACGATTATTTTCCGATAGGCGATGGCGTTATCGCAGAAGTTCTGCGCAGATCGCCTGAGAATTTCGAAGCGAATGTTCTGAAATCAGGAATGATGATGACGCGACATGATTTTGTAAGTGCAAAAGAAACCATCGATAAAGCCATTGCAAAAAACCCCTATAATAGCGGAGCATACGGAGTGCTTTGCGATGCCAATGTTGAACTTGGCAAATATGATGAAGCGGTTACGGCAGTGGATAAGATGATGTCGACTCGTCCGGATCTTCGTTCGTATGCTCGCGCATCTTACCTTCGCGAACTTCATGGTGACCGCACCGGAGCTATCGAAGCTATGAAACTTGCTGCCGATGCCGGAGCATCGGGTCAGGAGAATCGTGAATGGGCGCTGTTTAATCTTGGGAATATTTTTCTTAATCAGGGCAAACTCGATACGGCAGAATTTATTTATAAAGGCATTCTCGAAGAACGTCCGAATTACGCATTTGCAATGAGCGGATTATCAATGGTTCACGCAGCACGGAAAGATTATCCTGTTGCTGTTGAAATGCTGGTCAAAGCTTCGCAGACATTACCTGAACATATTTTTGTCGAGCAGCTTGCCGATCTGTATAAAGCGATGGGACAAAAAGAAGGAGCCGAGCAAATGGAAAAGAAAGCGCTCGATGCTTTTGCCTTGCATGAGAAAGACGGATGGAATATCGACCGCGAATATGCTGCCTTCTGTCTGAACCACGATATTAATTTACCTGAAGCAAAGACTCGCGCCGAAAAGCAATACAAAATGCGCCCGGCAAATGTTGATGCGCTTGATACGTACGCGTGGGCGCTCTATAAGACGGGTTCAGCAAACGATGCAATCCCATTGATCGAACAGGCAATGCGCATGAAGACGCTCAATCCGAATTTGCACTATCATGCAGGAATGATCTATGCAAAAGCCGGAAATAAAGAAAAGGCGATCAGCGAATTAAAGTATGCTATCAACGAGAATCAATATCTCACACCGCTAACTATGCAAGATGCACATACGACCCTTGGATCACTTGACGGAAAAACTTCAGACGCAAAGTGAGGAATAGAGCAGTAATTTTCTCTCTTCTTTTAGCTTTTAGCTTTACGCTCTTAGCTTTGCCTGCAGCGCAGGCTCATGATATTCATATCAGCTATTCGCAGGCAGAGCTGAAAGGCAATGATCTCTTTATAAAAGTCTCGTATTATAAAGATGATTACACGAAGGCTGTGAAGAATTGGTATCAGGGCAAAGCAGATAATATGTCGCCACAGGAATTGCAATCTGCAGAATTTGAATACGTAAAAAATTATTTCCGAGTCTGGGCGAATGCCGATTATAACCAGCCGGTGATGCCAACGCTTGTGAAACAAAGTGATGACGGGACATCAATTATCTTCGAACTGAAATATTCTTGCGCGTCGCTCACTTCTCTTATTATTGATCAGCGTGTGCTCTTCAAAGAATTTTCTGAGCAGATGAATATCTTTTTCATCAAAGCATTTTCAAAAGAAGATAATCATATCTTCACGCCAGCAAAACCCACCTATCTGATCAAGCAATAAATGGAGCAGCAATTCGAAGCGTTTTTTAAGATCGGATATTTTCATATATTAGAAGGCTACGATCATTTGCTCTTTCTCTTAGGGCTTATAATTGTTACGAAAGATTTCAAGTCGCTCTTCTCTGTCATCTCCGCATTTACTGTTGCACATTCAACGACGCTTGTTCTTTCAGCGCTTGGCATTCTCTCATTGCCTCCGGTAATTACTGAATCACTAATCGCACTTTCTATTGTCTATGTCGGAATAGAAAATGTAGTCAGATCGGAAACGAAGAATCGCTGGATCGTTGCTGGAGCATTCGGATTAATTCACGGCGCAGGATTTTCCGGACATCTCACAGATATTTTGAAAGGTATGCTTGAGATGGGAAATATCTGGACACCGCTTTTAGGATTTAATGTCGGCATCGAAGCAGGGCAGATCACTGTCATCTGCATAGTCTTCCCATTGATGTGGCTTGTGCGCAAGTACGGCAAAGAAAAGCAGATCATCCAAGAAGTCTCGCGTGTAATCGCTGCAGTAGGTGCAGTGCTTTTAGTCTTCCGCGTATTCGGGATGAATCCATAGAGTTGTAGTAACATAACTACCACTTTCTCCGTTAATTTGCAGTGCAATTAACGAACACCAACTATTTCCGTGAAGTACTGCCTCATTGTTTTTTTGTTCTGCTTTGCTGTAAAGGCTTCTTCTAAAACGCAGGATACCATAGCAACGAACATCGTCTATCTTGAGATCGCAGGCAATGGCGGAGCAGTATCTGTAAATTATGAATGGCGGTTTGATCGAAAATTCTCATTACGATTGGGCTTAGGATATTTCACTGATGCAGAGTATCTGCATATCGGCGAGAATGTATATTATCAGACCGTAGCAAAATATGTTACTGTGCCTCTGCTGGTAAATTATTTTATTAATTTCGGGGGCAGAAATAATATTCAGATCGGAGTTGGCGCCTCACTGTTTACCGGAAGCTCCAACACCTTTGCTCTCGGCGGAAGCGCCATCGGCAATTCCGGCATCTTCCCGACAGCCAGCATCGGTTACCGCCGCCAACCAAAAGGCGAAGGTTTCATGATCGAAGCCGCCATCACACCATTCTATGTAGGTAGCGGCACATTTGTCTTCTCAGGGGGATTAGGATTTGGATATGTATTTTAGTGAATTAAGAATTTTCAAGTATCCCTTTTAATTTCTTCAGGTCTTTCTCATTTGCTTTTCGCATTGCTATTTTCATGAAAGGAGAAAATATTGCAGAGAATCCTTGAGGATTACCTTTGTTGATAAGTGTCATTTGAGTGGTGTTTTCATCTATTGCTTCCCAAAGATATGTTGTCTGCATTTCAAAAGGTCCATCTGATGTTTGCATCACGAGCTTTTTCCCCTGAGTATATTCTATGATGGCATACGTATAAGAAAGTGTTCGACCCAAGAAATGAGCGATGAAGGCGATGTGAGAGCCAAGGATAAGCGGCTTCGGGCTTTTCCATTCAACAGAAGAAATATTGTTATACCACTTTGGAGCATGGTCAGGATTGGCAGCGTATTGAGCAACTTCTCACTGTTAGCATTGATTAAAATATCTGTTTTAACTTCTATGGTTTTCATACATTCTCTAAAATTATCTCTTCCTTATGCATTCATAAAAACAGCGTGTATTATTCATATCGGTTGGGTTCAAGCCGATGAATTGATAGAGGGCTTTGCTATCTTCCCAAGTATAGATGGCGTCACCTTCCGGGTTGACGATCTTCGGCTCGCCATATTTTTTGGTCATTTCGATCAGCGCATTTACGCGGTTTGTAAATGTCATTCCAATAACGCTATCTGTATCGCCCGGCGCAACACCTAAAAGATAGGATACATGATCAACAAATCCAGCAGTATCAATTCGAATCGTTTCATACGCATTTGTTTTCCATTTCGTAATGCCGGATTTGATTAATATCTCCACCTTCGCACAGCAATTCGGAGTTGTTAATTCGTATTTCTTATCTGCGATCATCTTCATAACCTCCGCTTGGCTCTTGCCAAGAAGTTCTTCCTGTGCATACGCCATGCTATAGAAGATGGTTAGAAAGAATAGAATAAAAAATATATTTCGTTTCATAATAACATAACACGTTAACCTATGTCTTTGACTCGTCGAGTTCGTAATTTCAACCAAAAATTGTGGATGGGGCTACGAAGATCAGTAAAGAATTTTAAGTAATCTTTACACCTTCGCAGCCGCATCCTTCCAACTAACGACAGAGCCATTTGTTCGAATTGAATTCGTATCGCCACCATAGACCAGCAATGAATTCTTCGGATCACCTCCGGAAAGTTTATTCCAGTAATTCAGTCCTTTGAAGAAATCGGCTGCAATGGTTGTCGCAGATTTGATCTCGATCGGAATCTGCCGTGTGCCGTCATCGATCAGGCAATCGACTTCGTTGCCGCTTCGATCACGCCAGAAATAAAGATTCGGCTGCCTGCCGTCGTTATACCGTGCTTTCATGATATCGGCTATCACCATATTCTCGAATAATGCACCTCGCAGATAATGCGTCTGCAGTTGCTTCGCATCCTGGATCCCGAGCAGAGATGAAGCAAGCCCTGTATCGTAAAAATACAGCTTCGGCATCTTCACTAACCGCTTACTGAAATTTGTGTAATGCGGCTCGAGTAAGAACACTGTAAATGAAGTCTCGAGTATTCCGATCCATGAACGAACGGTGTGATACGTAATGCCCAATTGATTTCCCAACTCCGTCAGATTCAGAAGCTGCCCTACACGTCCTGCGCACATCCGCAAGAATTTACGAAATACTCCGAGATCGCTGATGTTCTTGATCTGTCGGACATCGCGCTCGATATACGTCTCCGTGTAACTCGGATACCAATCACCCGGCGCGAGTTTGGCAGAATAAATACGCGGATAGAACCCTCGGAACATTGCGTCCTCGGGTTTTCCGATCTTTATTCCAGCCTGAACAAGCTCCGAAATAGAGAGCGGCAATAGCTTAAGCATTGCAACTCGTCCGGCAAGTGATTGTGAAATACTCTCAAGCAGAAGAAAATTCATCGAACCCGTTAGGATAAATCTGCCCGGTTTTCCTGAAGCATCAACGATCGTTTGGATGTAGCTGAAAAGATCCGGCATCCTCTGCACCTCATCAAGTATTACACCGCTTTTATATTGATCAAGAAAGCGGCGTGGATCTGCCTCGGCAAATGCACGAATATCCCTGTCCTCTAATGTGACATATGGATATTTCGGAAATGCCTGCTTCGCAGTATAAGTCTTGCCCGATTGCCGCGGTCCGTTGATCGCGATTACCGGCATTTTCTTTGCCATTGCCAAGAGTTTCGGTTGTATGTTGCGTATGATATTCATGGCTACAAATATACGAAATAAATTACTGACAAATTAGAAATCCCATTTCTATTCTGTCAAGATAGCGCTTAATTCATTGTTTTATAATAGGTTGCAGTGTGGCTGGGAATTCAAAAATGTTCAAAAACGTCTCTTTTGGTTGATGTCGAATTCGACGGATTAGAAGTTAGATTTCTAATCTGTCAATATTCTTACAGAATGATCATTCGCTCTAGTTGATTTCTCTTGCAAGAATTGGGTATAAAATTAGTCTATTCTGAGAAGCCTGATTTTACCTAAATGGAATGACCGTTCGAGGAAGACCTTCGAATGCATAATCAAAATTGCTTAAAATGAAGCAATTTTGAGGGGTTGAAAGAAATAATTTGGAAATCTCTGAAAATATCCTTATATTTGCCAACTTCACATTAACTGATTACGGGATACGCCTTGGGCAGAGCTTTATAATTGGAACAAGCTCTGGAAGGTCTATCAGAATATAACTACATTATGAAAATCATATCAATCTTTGTGGCATTACTATGCCTCAGTAATATTTCCTATGCCCAGCATCTTATCCAGATCGATGACGGATTCGGGAGTACGTTGCTGCTTGCACCGCCTGCCGGATTGAGTAGTGGTGTGCATATTCTCACTTTTCCTACTCCGCCGACCGTGCCAATGCCCGCTGGATTTATTTCCGCAGGCTCTGTGAGCGGACAGCTTGCGATATGGGATAATGCGCTGATGGCATGGATGCCCGTCAATTCGAATGCTGCGCTCAATGCACTTCTGCCAAGTCAAGGAGGGAATGCAGGAAGAGTATTATTTACCGATGGCACGAATACCGGATGGACAGCGATTTCAGCCGGAGGAGCGATCTCCGTATTCGGTAGAACAGGAATCGTAACGCCCCAAACAGGCGATTACAATTTCACGCAAATAGCAGGAAGTGCATCTCCTACACAACTGCCCAATTTACAAAACATGAATGGAGTCCTTGATATTGCTCAAGGAGGTACAGGGCAGAGTACGCCGAACTCAGCGCTGAATGCATTTCTGCCGGGTCAGTCGGGCAATGCAAATAAAGTGTTGCAAACAGATGGCATAAATACTAACTGGGTTTTGCAAGCATCTGCACCAGTTGCTTCGGTGTTTGGCAGAATAGGTGCTGTCGTGGCAACAACAGGCGATTACAATTTTTCACAGATATCAGGCTCTGCAACTGCATCGCAACTTCCGAATTTGCAAAACTTGAATGGCATATTAGATATAGCGCACGGAGGCACAGGACAAATAACTGCCAATGCTTCACTCAATGCACTACTTCCGACTCAAACGAGCAACGCTACAAAATTTCTACAGACCGATGGTACGAATACAAGTTGGGTTGCAATTCCGGGATCACCTATAACATCAGTCTTTGGAAGAACAGGAATAATAATTTCTGCAACAAATGATTACAGCTTCTCACAAATTTCAGGCAGCGCAGTTGCATCGCAGCTTCCGAACTTGCAAAACTTGAATGGCATATTAGATATAGCGCACGGAGGCACAGGACAAATAACTGCGAATGCATCACTCAATGCATTGCTTCCTACACAAACGAGCAACGCTACAAAATTTCTTCAAACCGATGGATCGAATACAAGCTGGGTTGCAATACCAGCATCGCCTATCACTTCGGTATTTGGAAGAACAGGAATAATCATCTCTGCTTCGAATGATTATAGCTTCTCACAAATATCAGGCTCGGCAACTGCATCGCAGCTTCCGAACTTGCAAAACATGAATGGTCTTTTGGATATTGCTCATGGTGGCACCGGACAAATCACTTCCAATGCATCACTCAATGGGTTGCTTCCGACACAAACGGGAAACGGAACAAAATTTCTTCAGACTGATGGATCGAATACAAGCTGGGTTGCAATACCTGCTTCACCTATAACTTCAGTCTTTGGAAGAACCGGAGTAATAATCTCTGCTTCAAATGATTATAGCTTCTCACAAATCTCAGGGTCAGCGATAGCTTCACAGCTTCCAAGTTTAGAAAACTTGAACGGACTTTTAGATATAGGACATGGTGGCACCGGACAGATAACTGCCAATGCATCACTCAATGCGTTGCTTCCTTCGCAAACAAGTAGTGCAGCAAAATTTCTGCAGACCGATGGATCGAATACAAGCTGGGTTGGAATTCCTGCTTCATCTATTACATCAGTATTTGGAAGAACGGGAATAATCGTCTCTGCATCAAATGATTATAGCTTCTCACAAATTTCAGGTGCAGCAACTGCATCGCAACTTCCGAATTTGCAAAACATGAATGGTCTTTTGGATATTGCTCATGGTGGCACCGGACAGATAACTGCGAATGCATCACTCAATGCGTTGCTTCCGACACAAACAAGTAGTGCAACAAAATTTCTGCAGACCGATGGATCGAATACAAATTGGGTTGGAATTCCTGCATCGCCTATCACTTCAGTCTTTGGAAGAACCGGAATAATAATCTCTGCTTCAAATGATTATAGCTTCGCACAAATTTCTGGTAGCGCAGTTGCATCGCAACTTCCGAACTTGCAAAACTTGAACGGCATATTAGATATAGCACACGGAGGCACCGGACAGATAACGGCGAATGCATCACTCAATGCGTTGCTTCCGGCGCAAACAAGTAGTGCGACAAAATTTCTACAGACTGATGGATCAAATACAAGCTGGGTTGCAATTCCGGCTTCATCAATTACATCAGTCTTTGGAAGAACGGGAATAATCGTCTCTGCATCAAATGATTATAGCTTTGCACAAATATCAGGCAGCGCAACTGCATCGCAGCTTCCCAATTTAGAAAACTTGAATGGGCTTCTTGATATTGCTCACGGAGGGACGGGACAAAGTTCTGGAGACGCCGCATTAAATGCACTACTTCCATCTCAAAGTGGAAATGCAAATAGAGTTCTACAGTCAAATGGATCGAGCACGCAATGGATTGATATTCTCTCGGCTCCTGTAACATCAGTCTTTGGAAGAACGGGAATAATAACTTCTGCAACAAATGATTATAACTTTTCACAAATATCAGGCTCAGCAGTTGCTTCGCAACTTCCGAATTTAGAAAACTTGAATGGACTGCTTGATATTGCGCATGGAGGAACAGGGCAGAATACCGCGAATGATGCATTGAACGCATTGCTTCCATCTCAATCAGGAAATGCAAATTCAATTTTGCAAACTGATGGTACGAATGCAACGTGGGTTACGATTTCAGCAGGTGGGGTAACATCAGTGTTTGGAAGAACCGGATCAATTACTGCACAAAATAATGATTATAGCTTTGCCCAGATTTCGGGTTCGGCAACTGCTTCGCAACTTCCGAATTTAGAAAACTTGAATGGTCTTCTCGATATTGCGCATGGAGGAACAGGGCAGAGTACTGCGAATGATGCATTGAACGCATTGCTTCCATCTCAATCAGGAAATGCAAATTCAATTTTGCAAACCGATGGTACGAATGCAAGTTGGGTATCTATACCTTCTTCACCTATTACATCTGTGTTCGGTAGAACAGGAGTTGTCGTTGCAGCTGCGAATGATTATGGTTTTTCACAAATTTCAGGTTCTGCAACTGCATCGCAACTTCCAAATTTAGAAAACTTAAATGGAATTCTTGATGCAGCACATGGGGGAATAGGTGCGAATACATCTTCTGCGGCAAACGGAAGCATTCTCTATATGAGCGCAGGAGTATGGACAGTTCTTGCTCCTGATGCGAATACGAAAGTGCTGACATTAAGCGGTGGCTTGCCATCATGGGCATCACCGACTACCGGAACAGTAACAAGTCTTGACGGAACAGGCACGAATGGAATCACCATCTCCGGCGGACCGGTTACTTCGAGCGGTACGCTTAGCGTCGGAATTTCAACGAACGGCATTGCGCTTGACCGCATTGCGCAGATCAGCTTGAATACTCTTCTCGGTAATATCAGCGGCTCACCGGGAAATATCACGGCACTTTCGACTTCGCAAGTAAAGACGATGCTCTCATTGAATAATGTCGAGAATACTGCGCTATCCACTTGGGCAGGCTCGGCAAATATTACCACGCTCGGCACGATCACCTCAGGCACTTGGAATGGCACCCTGATCGCTCCGACAAAAGGCGGCACCGGACTAACGACATATACTCTCGGTGATCTTCTCTATGGAAGCGGATCGAATACTCTTGCAGTGCTTGGCGGAAATATTTCTTCAACAAAAAAATTCTTAACGCAAACAGGCAACGGCACAATTTCTGCAATACCGTCATGGGCAACGATTGCAGCATCTGATATTCCGGTGATGGTTGCTTCCGGCGCCTCGCATGCTGCCGGTGCTGTTCCTGATCCGGGTTCGTCGGCAGGCACAACCAAATTTCTGCGCGAAGATGGCACGTGGCAAGTCCCATCCGGTGGCAGCGGCGGCGGAATGAATTACGATGTAACAACATCTCAGGCAACGATCACCACATCAACCGATTATCTTTTTAATGTTGCCTACTCCGGCAGTGCAGCCGCAGCGAATGCAGCAGGCGCAATTATTAACTCGGTAGCATCAGGAGCAAATAACAGCGGCACTGCCTTAACGATCACCGCCGATGGCGGCAGCACATCGCTCAATAAAGGAATCGTCATCACCGGCGGTAATACTTCCGGCACAAATATTTCCTCGACAGGCATCGTAGTAACAGCGAACGCAACCGGAACGGGAACATCGAAAGGATTAGATATCACCTGCGTCGGCGGCACGAACAGAGTCGGCTTAGTCCTAACCGACGGTCATCTGCAATCGAAACAAACGACGACAGTGACAGCCGCAAAACAAGCAGGTGCCGGAAGCACTGCAACTGTAACAACGACAGGTTGTACCGATATTGCCGGGAAACTTTTACTCACTACAAAAGGTACAGGTCGGGTAGTTGGAGCACAAGTGAAGGTAACATTTAATAAACCATTTGCCACTGCTCCGATCGTTGTAGTAACACCTGGCGCTTTTGTGACCTTTGTTAACGGGCCATATATATCATCTGTCACAACTACCGATTTTACAATTGCTTTTGCAACTGCTCCCGGTGGTGATGGCGAAGATCAAATCTTCTATTATCATGTGATAGAAACGCAGTAAGCGACAATCCCCTTTTTGTCTGAACCTGGATTTGGGGCGATAAGCCCGTTTAAGTCAAAAGTCAAAACTTTAAAGTTAAAAGAAATACCACTCTTCATTTTGACTTTAAAGTTTTGAATTTTGACTTCTAATCCGCCAATCCCCTTTCAGCCTTTTCCGAAAGTTGCCCTGTAACTTCTTATAATTCATCAACATCGCTCTGCACACAGCGATAATTTAATAGCTTGCAGTAAAACAAAACTCTTGACTGCCCGACCCCCTGAAACCCGACACCAATTTCCCGGGTGAGCGACTGTAACTCCATATAATTCATGTATATCGTTGTGCACATTTTCACTTTTCCCCTTCCTTTTTTTTTCATCCTTCATCCTTCTGCCTTCATCCTTTTCCCGACGGGGGAAGCCCCTGTAAGTTCTTTATAAATCAACATTATAACATTTCGCACGCGCAGAAAATTATGATGTTTACAGTTCATAGCTGACAGTAAATACAACGTCATTGCGAGACCGGCACCAGCCGGTCGTGGCAATCTAAAAATTCTAAGGCTATAGGTGCTCGTCATATTAAAGACAATATACGGAATAAAAACCGTTTTGTCAAGGTGCCCATCGACATTTATTTTCAAGGAAACCTTAGCCGCCTTATTTCCCTATTCGGAAGATGTAGTGAGCACCTGTTAATTAAAAAAATCTTCTTTTTCTAAGCCCATAAGGCGAAGTAAATTCTTCACGACAAATTCGGGGACGGGATCTGTATGGCTTGAGAATGTAAGTGGACGGTTCAGATCGCTTCGTGTCCAATGCTCATGCCCGCCCTTAGTGCGTGTGCATTTGCATTCATGTTTCTTCAGGAAAACTCTCAACTCACTCGGGGAAATATTTTTGAGCTTTCGTGTGGACATCAGGCATATTGAGGTATGCGCATTGGTTGGCGGATGATAGTATGAGGGACAGATTCGATCATGTGTTGAAATTGAGGATTCTTTTCTTGAAGTGTTTCAAATGATGGAGGGTGGGCTGTTTTCTGATCTTTGCCTCTGATATTCCATCCGAGGCGGGTAAGTTCTTTGAACATTGTATTCTTCGCCATCGTATAGCGTACAAATTCTTCAAGAGCCAATTTAAATGATTCGATTGCCTCTAATTCCGTTTTGCCATAACCGGACATATCCAATGCCGCAGAATAGACGATATGGGTGCCATCCTCCTGGAAACTGATAAGGTTAAGGTTCGTTTCGATCGGAACACCTTTCTCCTTAAAATTCGCGTTTACTCTGTAATTACTCATACTGCATTTGAAACAAGAAACATTTCGAAAATGTCCCAACCCTAATTCAAATCTCAGGAAGATTTATTTTTCCGCTTTACCTCTATAACCCTCTTCAATAAAGAATGAATGTATCGGAGCCTTTAATGCTTATTCGTATATATACCATTTGGTATATATCACCTAAAATAATCAAGTGCACTATGAATTGCAGGTATCGCAGGGATGATGGGTAGAATATTCTTCACTACTTCCGAGTTCCGATCGCTACCCAGCTATTACCATTTTTTTGACCAGCTATACAGAATGTATTTCCTTTCGCTGATAAACATTGCGAATAATATTGAGTGTTATTTGGGTCATAGAGTATATCATATCTTTGCCATGTTTTCCCATTCCAATGTGCAGTCCAACCAAGATATGCTGCCGCGCTCCAAAAATCTGTTCCGCTATTCCCTCTTACTCCGCCGAGTTGAATGTACGTACTATCAGGTAGCTTATTTGGAACGAACGAATCTTTTTGCCAT
>JBBQWV010000006.1:0-155919 GCA_038210275.1 Kapaibacterium sp. (SeqCode)
TTGAGTCATTTTCAGAAGTTGCCCCGCAACTCCTTATAATTCATCAATATCGCTCTGCACATAGCAAAGTCTTTAGTCTTTAGTTATTAGTCTTTAGCAGAAAGCCACACCAAATCTCTACCCCCCATTTCCACCTTCATCCTTCATCATTCCTCCTTTCCCAAAACCTCCGGGTGAGCGACTGTAACTCTTTATAATTCAATAACATCGTTATGCACATTTCTATTGTTCACTGCTTTATAGCTAACGTGAAGTAACAACGTCATTGCGAGACCGGCACCAGCCGGTCGTGGCAATCTAAAATCTGTAAGGGTATAGGTGCTCATCATACTGGAGATAATATACGGTAAAGAAATCCATTTGTCAAGTGCTTTTAAAAAATTTAATATTGCGGGCACCTATGCGAAAAAAAAGCTCCCCACATCCTCCGCCGGGGATTGGGGCGGTTGACCCCATGCCGTTTCTAAACTCAGGATCAACCACCCCAACCCCTCCTTCAAAAGGAGGGGCTAAAATCCTTCCCCCACTCAGCACTCATAGCTCACACCTCAGCGCTACCTCTATCGCACTATCATCTTATGTAGATCAAGTTTCCACGGAGCTAACGCCGCACCTGTTTTAACGACATGCGTCGTTGTGCTCCAACCATCGGAGATGCACGATAGCCTGATGATATAATTTCCAGCTGCAAGATCTGTCATCGAAAGACCGTATTGTTGGATCCCATATCCGCCCGGAGTCTCTTCATGCTGGCAATACTTGCCATTACTGCTTATCACATCAACGGTCATCTTTCCTCCGGTGCAATTATCAAAAGTCAGTACCGTGCTTTGATCGCAGGGATTAGGATAAGCAAGAAGATGCTCCGCAGAATTCTCGAAGGATTTCATTTCAGAAACTGCAAATTTTGGATTTAAATGAACAGGTATTTTTTCAGTACCATAAAGTATTCGAATGCTACCCTTCCCATGTATACCATTATTTTGATCATCCGGTGATTCGTATGCCGGTGCGCTGAAAATATAAGTTAGGGCATCTTTGTTAGTTGCTCGAATTGTTTCTTTCTCGCCACCGCCCGCATAGTGATAGCTGGCAAAAACATCAATTTTATCGTCCATAGCTTTGCCTAAGACATACATTGCATCGAAACTATAGCCTATGCCGCCACCGCCTGAAGTGATTAATACATTATTCCCAGTGCCAGTTAAATCACCTCCATCGAAGAGAGTAGGCCATTCTGTCTCAGAAAAATTTCCACTATAATATCCAGGGCAATGAATAAAGAAATCAGATGAATCATATCTAAGTCTTTTACTTCCAAACCCAGCCCCACCCCTAAAAATACAAATTCCATTTGCATTAAATACATCATCTGAAATACTTATTGGAAGAGGGACAAGCATATCAAGGGACTTATCAGTAATAGACTTCGGGAAAACTATCATCGGAAATGGAGAGCCATGATAATGGAAATGATCTTTGTATAATGGCCACTCCTTCGCTACTAAAAGGGTATCTTTTCGCAATGATTTAACAAATTCGCGAAGATCAAACGGTGGATCATTCTTGTAATAAAACAAATTCCCCCAGTCATCTAATGTAATCAGATCTTCTCTTCCCACACCTCTCCAATCGCCCTGAGACTGAAAACGATGTGCAACGTCTGCACCTGACGTAAATGGACCGTCGCTCCAGAAAACGGTATCATCCCACATTGCTTGCTTACCTTGATCGTATAGATGCTGCCCCCCTTTAATAAGTGCGACAAACATCGAATCAGGATTTACTATATTACCATAACCAGTATTGACAATAATATCATCTACTGTGTCATTTGTAAACTTTCCGAAATAAGGTGCCAATTCGTTACCGGAGTAAAATCCATAATTTCCAATTCTATGTGGAAATAGTCGCGTATATCTACTCGTATCATAATCCCCGTTTTCATCACCCCAATAGATGAAGATATTAAAACTTGAAAGATTATCGTATGGATAGGCAACTACCATATCAGTAAATAGAGGGGAATGAAAATGCCCGAATTTTACTCTTGGAAAACCTTCGAAAATATAAGGATACTTCTTAATAACATTTAATTTGTGAAGATTAAAGGAATGTCCTGTTTCGACAGAAGTTAAGAAAGGGATATTATCCGCTACTCCTTGTATCACAAGTCGATCATAAGTTTCTCCCTTCAATGGAGGGATAGTTTTAAGAATACTACCCAAGTTCTGATCAGGAGTACCACCATAAATCGTATCGAACTCCGTCGGATTTCCCAAGTGTGGGAAGTAGCAAGCAGAGTCATAAGCGCTTTGGGCATAGATTTCCTTTGCGGAGATAATCCCCACAAAAATAACAATCGCACTTATAAGGAATACTCTCATATCTTTAAAAGACACTTGAGAGTGGAAAAGGTTACAGAATATTTTTTTGGGAAGTCTTTCGCCTTTAGCAAAAGGGAAATTCATAACACAATAATTTGCTAAAGATTAATGACTTGCTTGCCGCTCCGCCGCTGTTAGCGTATTGCGCAGTACCATGGCAATTGTCATCGGACCTACTCCGCCCGGGACGGGTGTGATGGCTGAGGCTACGAGTTTGACATTCTCAAAATCTACATCGCCGACAAGCCGCGTTCCGGATTTCTTCGACGCATCGGGAATCACATTCTGACCAACATCAATCACAACGGCTCCTTCGCGAACCATATCTATTGTGATCGCAAACGGCACGCCCATTGCGGCGATAAGAATATCGGCCGATCTGGTGAATTCGCTAAGCCTATTCCCTGCTCCGGTATGAGCAAGGGTAACGACGGCATTTGCGCCTTTTGCTTTTTGTACAAGAAGCGCGGCAAGAGGTTTGCCAACGATATTTGAACGTCCGACAATAACAACGTGCTTACCGGAAACTTCGATGTTATCGCGCATCATCATCTCCACCACTCCTGCAGGAGTGCATGGCGCAAAATAATCGCCTTTGCCGATAGAGAGTCTGCCAACATTCTGTGGATGGAATCCATCAATATCTTTTTCGGGTGCAATCGCTTCAAGGACTTTCTCTTCAGATATATGCTTTGGCAATGGAAGCTGGCAGAGAATAGCATGAGTCAAGGGATCAGCATTTAACTCAGCGATCTTCTTCAGCATATCGCTTTCTGTGATCGTCGCAGGAAGACGCAATGTTTCACCGGAGAACCCTGCTTCTTCGGATGCAATACCTTTATTGCGCACATATATTTCACTTGCAGGATTATTGCCGACAAGCAAGAATACGATGCGAGGCTTGATTCCGTGAATTTTCGTAAATGCTTCAGCGCCCACCTTCACTTCAGCGCGAAGTGCGACTGCGATGGCTTTGCCATCAATGTTGCGGGCGATATGGGATTCAGAAGTATTCAATGATGTAGAACGATTACATTAATGTCATCGCGAGGAGGGCGATAGCCCGACAAGGCGACCAGAAAAACTTGAAGTGTTGAGAAACGTTAAATATTTTAGATTGCCACGACCGGCTGGTGCCGGTCTCGCAATGACGTTGAGTATATTACTCAGCAACAACTGCAGCTTGTTCTTTTACTTCAGCAACCGGCACGCTGGCTTTTGTTTCGAATTCCGGAAAGATAATTCTTTCGATCGAAAGTGCATGACCTGTTGCGCGATCAACTTGCAAGATAACTCCGGCGATCTTCACGTCGCCTGTTGCAGTTTCGTATTTATGTGGTGTGCCGAGCATGAAGCGTTTGATCGCAATATCGGTCCGCATTCCGACGCAGCTATCATACGGACCGGTCATTCCGACATCGGTGATGTATGCCGTTCCGTGCTCCAAGATGCGCTCATCGGCTGTTTGCACATGAGTATGCGTTCCGAGAACAGCGCTGACTCTTCCATCAAGAAAAAATCCCATCGCCTGTTTTTCGGCAGATGCTTCAGCGTGCATATCAACAATAATGTTCGGCGTTTCTTCGAGCATATTCTGCACCGCCCATTCGGCTGTCTTGAATGGATCGTCAATAGGCGGTAGAAAAACTCTACCTTGAATATTTAATACTCCAACCTTCGTCCCTTTTTTTGTTTCGAAGATGGCATATCCCGAACCGCCATTTTCTCTTGGATAGTTCAGCGGACGAAGAATGCGACGCTCTTCACGAAGCAATGGGCGTGTTTCCCATCGTTCCCAGATGTGATTTCCTGTCGTGATGATATGCGCTCCGGCAGCAAAAAGCTCTTCAGCGTGTTTTTTCGTCAGCGCTTTGCCGTCATAAATATTTTCACCATTGACGATAACGGCTTCGGCATCGTGCTTTTCGATCAGGGATTTGAGAAATTTCGTAACCATCGCCAAGCCATTCAAGCCGACGATGTCTCCGATAAAAAGTATATTCAGTGTATCTGGCATTCTATGATATAATGTTCTATGTTTTTCGCGTGGCAGAGAGGCTTAACAAGTAAAGGGGAAGATTTGTCTCGCAGAGAATTTCATAAAAAAGCAAGGTAAAGTATCGAGATCGCTTCAACAGCCGCAAAGATCAGCACGTAGAGATACCAGTTCTTCGTATCCCTTTTCATAAATGAAAGGATGCCGAAAAGAATGATCAGGATGAGACAGACAAATAGAAGCGGAATACTTACTTCATGTTTTTGCATAGTGGAATTTCTTAATTATCAAGAGTATAATTACATTTCCAAAACAGCTTCAACAGCATTCGGGATTGCCGTTGAATAACATTCGAAAAGTTCAGCAAGATCGGCATCGATCAAACCTTCGGCGATAATTTTCTTGCCGCCCGTTGTACCAAGAACTTCAACTTTGATATTCTGTGATTTTGCAAGCATCGAAACTTCTTCAACCAATTCCGGCGCAACACTGAGAATAACACGTCCCTGCATTTCACCGAAAAGCGAATGATCGTTTCGTTTTGATGATGGAGCAGAAATAGATGCTCCGATCATATTTGCAAAAGAGCATTCTGCAATGGTTACTGCAAGTCCGCCTTCACTAATATCATGCGCACTCTTAATGATCTTTTTCTCTGCAAGCGAGATGAGCAGTTCGATAAGTCGTGCTTCGCCGCCCGGATCTATATTCGGCGCATTGCCAAATGCTTTGCCGTCATTACGAATTGCAAGATATTCACTGCCGCCTAATCCTTCGAATTCTGTATCGGGTTCATAAGCTGAGAGAAGAAGGATTGCATCCCCTTCAGATTTGAATCCGGCGCTTACAACATTAGCAACATCATCAATAACGCCAAGCATTCCGATCGTCGGTGTTGGGTAGATCGCTCCGTCGGGGCTTTCATTATAGAAGCTGACATTTCCTCCGGTGACGGGAGTTTCGAGCGTACGGCAGGCATCCCCCATTCCGCGAATGGCTTCGGTGAATTGAAAATAAACCTCAGGGTCGTACGGATTTCCGAAATTGAGGCAATTAGTAATTGCCAAAGGTCTTGCTCCGGTACAAGCGACATTTCGTGCTGCTTCGCACACTGCGATCATCGCGCCGCGATAGGGGTTGAGATAAACGTAGCGAGAATTGCAATCGGTTTTTACTGCAAGCCCTTTCGTTGTTCCTTTAACGCGAATGATCGCTGCATCGCTTCCTTCAAGATCAAGAGTGTTGGTGCGAACCATAGAATCATATTGCTCATACACCCAACTCTTCGAAGCGATATTTGGTGAAGAAAGAAGTTCTTTAAGCATTTGGTTTGCATCAACAACATCGCTAATTGAAGACGGGTCAAAAGCTCTTGTCGCTGCGAGATAAGATGGCTCGCGGGTTTCGCGTTGATAGACAGGCGTCATATCACCGCCGAGAGCTAATGCTTTTGATGGAAGATTCGAAACGACTTCGCCGTGATAGCTGATCTCGACATTGCCGGTATCGGTGACGCTACCGATCACTTCAGCTTGTAGGTCCCATTTCGTAAAAACAGATTTAATGGCATCGACATTTTTCGGCTCGACAACGACGAGCATTCTTTCCTGAGATTCTGAAAGCATGATCTCGTATGACGACATTGTTGATTCACGCAGTGGCACTTTACTCAGATCAATCTTCATTCCTGTTCCGGCTTTCGCGCTCATTTCTGAAGTGCAACAGGAAATTCCTGCAGCGCCCATATCCTGCATTCCGACAACAAGCTTTTTGTCGATCGCCTCAAGAGTGGCTTCAAGCAAAAGTTTTTCAGTGAATGGATCACCAACTTGAACTGTCGGACGTAATTCTTCAGCCGCCTCACTAAAAACAGCACTTGCCAAAAGACTTGCTCCATGAATGCCGTCGCGTCCTGTGCTTGAACCGACGATCATTACTATATTGCCGATACCTTCAGCAGAAGCGCTGACGGTTTTTCCATGCTCCACAATTCCGACAGCCATAGCATTGACAAGAGGATTGCCCTGATAACATTTATCGAAATAAACTTCCCCTGCGACAGTTGGCACTCCGAAGGAATTTCCGTAGTCGGCAATTCCATGAACAACTCCGCGAAGTAAAAATTTTGTCCGTTCATGATCAAGTGATCCGAAACGAAGTGAATTCAGCGCTGCTATTGGACGGGCACCCATTGTAAAAATATCTCTGAGGATTCCACCAACTCCTGTTGCAGCACCTTGATATGGTTCAATAGCAGATGGATGGTTATGGGATTCTATCTTGAATGCAACGGCAAGCCCATCGCCAATATCAACAAGTCCGGCATTTTCTTCTCCGGCTTCGACGAGGAGGCGTTTACCTTTACGAGGAAGAGTCTTGAGTTGAGTGATGCTATTCTTATAAGAACAGTGCTCACTCCACATGACAGATACAATGCCGAGTTCAGTATAGGTTGGGATTCGTCCGCCGAGAATGCTGACGATCTTATCGAATTCTTCTTCGATAAGTCCAAGTTCAAGTCCTATTTTTTTTGCTTCGGCGAGAGTCGAAATGGCGTTAGTCATGTAAATAGAGAAGGGGTTAGAATTATTATTCGGCTATCATAACGAAATTACTGATGAAAAAGTCAAAAAAACGCAAGAATCAGAAAAATAATAAATCTAGAAATCTTAGAAAAAGTGGGTTATTTTGTGAAACTTATTGCCTTTGTAGGTGTTGAAATAAGGCAGAATTACGTGTTGTCACGATAAAACTTTTTTCATAACCATAATTACTACTATGGATCATTCTACTTCCTTAAAGCGCGCGATCATTGCGGTTGCGGCAATTGCATTTCTTTTCATATCTACTTTAGAGTTGCGAGCACAAACCACATATAAACGCGGCGCAATTTTTGAGGAGTTTACAGGCATTTGGTGTCCACATTGCCCTCCGGGCGCTTGGGCACTTGACACGTTGCAAGAAAAATATGGCGATAACCTTGTCGAGATTGCATGGCATGGTGGTCCGTCTGTCCCAGGCAGCTTAGGATATGACCCACTTTGGTTAAGACCTCATGATACACTTTATTCCTTTTTCGGAGCCAACGGATGGCCTACCGGTCTCTACAATAGAGCATACAAAGGTGGTTTTGGAATCACACTACCTCAATATGGTGATTATCCAGTGTGGGTAGTTGGTGCAAATAATCCGGGATTGATGGAAAGTGTGCTAAACGCAAAGCCAGTCGTTGATTTCCGAATGGTGAACTTAACATACGATCCGGGTACACGTATAGTTGCTTTCGATGTCGATGTTACGCCTTATGATATGACAAAGATGCGCTCGGATGATACGACAACGTATTCGACGATCGCCCTTCTCACAGAGGATAATGTACTTGAAACACAGGCAAATTATGGTGATTGGGATAAAGTACCAGCTGGCGATCTTGAAGATTTCCATGAAATGAATGTCGTTCGCATCGTTGGCGGTGGTGCTGTAATCGGGAATACATTCGTACTCGGAACAAAGACTCCGACTACTCAGACTCTTCCTATCCGTGTTCATTATTCAATGAAAGTGAACGCCAACTGGAATGCCGATATGATTCGCGCAAAAACTTTCCCACAGGCTCTCTTTCCAAAGAATGGAAAAAGCATCAGCCTTGATGTTTTAGACGCAAAGCAGACCGGGTACGTTACGTCACTTCCGCAGACTGCTACTGATGCAGAATGGGTTGTTCTTCCAAATGCTGCAAGCACATTAAAGGCAACTGCTCCTATCAATATCGTTTGGGCAAGTGCAGGCGCTGCAAGTCCGAATGCAAAGCTGGAGTACTCAATAGATGGAGGTAGCACATGGTCTTTGGTCACAGCGAGCACCAATAAATCGCCTTTCGCATGGACGATCCCTCAGGATGCATTTGGTAAAACAGCAAAGATTCGTATTTCCGATGCAGCAAATGCCGGTACAAGCGGCGTTTCAGAATCATTCAAGATTCCCGCAGCTCCGATCGTTGGAAGTCTCGCCGTTATTAAACCGGCGGCTGGTGAGGTGCTCACTGGTGGAACGGTCTATACAATTACCCTGACCGAATCAAATTTAGTTACTCCTATCAAGTTCGACTATTCAATTGATGGCGGCATAACCTGGACGAGCGCAGGAACACCACTTTCAATCGAAGGAAGCACTTTTAAATGGACTGTTGAGAATACGGACGCTACTACGAATGCTATCATTCGCGTTTCGGATAACAATGGAGTTACCGGAAAGAGCGGAGTATTTACGATCAACAAAGGAGCAGTCGGTGTGCTCAGTGCTGTCAAAGTAAAAGATGTTGATGCAAACAAGAATATACCAAGCAGTATGTCAACCACCATTTCCTGGACTGCTGTAGGAGATGTCGGAGCCGGACTTCTTGTTCAGTATTCATCTGATAATTATGTTTGGAACACTGTCACAAATGGCTCCGTCTTACCGACTGCCACCTCGCTGGCATGGACAACGCCGCCGGTTAATGTGCCGACTGCATACATTCGTGTGATCAGCCTTGACGCTGATAAACAATCAGCGAGCGCTCAATACGGACCATTCACAGTCGGAGCTGCTGCAGGAGTTGCAGAGAATTCTGTAAATGGATATTCAATCTCTAACTATCCGAATCCATTCAGCGGCGAGACAACGATCAAGTTTGAAATGCCAAAGAGCGGCTCAGTAACACTTTTAGTTCGTGATGAACTCGGACGTGAGATCAGCAAGATAATCACTGAGAATCTTGAAGCCGGTTCACACAGCATCCCATTCAATGCTACAAAGCTTTCGAATGGTATCTATACATACACTCTTGAAGCAGGGGAAACCAAGCTCGTCGGCAAGATGAGTGTTGTGAAGTAAATTAAGCTTTCACAATAATTTCAAACGGCTCCGAAGAAATTCTTCGGAGCCGTTTTGATTTTAAAGGTGTTTATAGTTGTCAGATCGTCGGATAAAACAAGACGACTGACTAATAAACGATCACCATGACTTACGCTAAATCTATTCTTGATCTCATAGGCAACACTCCCCTTTTGGAGATCAAACGCATTAAGCCTGCCTCAACGAAACCGCTCATCCTCGGAAAGCTTGAAGAATTTAATCCCGGCGGATCGGTCAAAGACCGTATCGGAATCAGAATGCTGGAAGATGCTGAGAGAACAGGCAAGATCAAACCCGGTGGCACGATCATCGAGCCTACGAGCGGCAACACAGGAATAGGACTTGCTCTCGCCGCAGCGCAGAAGGGGTATAAGTGCATCTTTGTTATGACCGATAAAGCTTCAATAGAACGGGGACGGTATTTACGTGCTCTTGGTGCAGAAGTCGTCGTCGTGTCAAGTGCGGCAAAGCCAAACTCTCCTGAATATTATTATAATACTGCACAGCGCTTGGCAGCAGAGCTTCCGAATGCCATCATGCTTAATCAATATGATAACCCCGCAAATCCTGGCGCACATTATGCAACAACAGGTCCTGAAATATGGGAAGCAACCGAAGGAAAGATCACTCATTTCATTGCAGGAATCGGCACCGGTGGTACGATCAGCGGGACAGCGAGATATTTGAAAGAAAAGAATCCTAAAATAAAAGTGATCGCTGCTGATCCGGTTGGCTCATCTATTAAAACATATTTCGAAACGAATCGTCTTGTCGAAGCACTTCCCTATTTGATCGAAGGAGTCGGGCAGGAACGCATTCCGAAAAATTTGGAATTGAAGTATGTTGATGAGATCATAAACGTCAGCGATAAAGATGCGTTTATTACTGCGCGAAGACTTGCCAGAGAAGAGTCTCTTTTCTGCGGCGGTTCAAGTGGGATGAATGTGTGGGTTGCATTAAAGATCGCAGAGAAAGCCCCAACTGATAGTGTCATCGTTACGATCATCTGTGATACAGGCGAAAGATATTTATCAAAGCATCATTCTGATGAATGGCTGAAAGAGAAGAGACTTTTGGAAGCAGCGAAAATGACTGTTGGCTTAGTCGCACAACTTAAACGGAAGACTATAGCGCCGCTTCTCTTTGTCGCGCCGCATGATACGATGCGTGATGCAATATTGAAAATGGATGAATATTCGGTTTCGCAATTGCCCGTGATAGATTCCGAAGGTAAATCTATCGGCTCTGTGCGTGAATCAAGGTTAATGGCACGAGCGTTGGAATCGCGTGACGTACTTGATAAACCGATCATCGAATTCATGGAAGCATCGCTTCCTGTTCTTGAAGAATCCGACGACGCAAAAAAAGCAGTTGCTATCTTGAAAGATGCGCCTGCAGTCCTTATCGAAGAGTATGGGAAAATTGTCGGTATCGTCACACGACATGACATCTTAGAATTTTTGTAAGAATTGTGTCATTGCGAGGAATCGCATAGCGATGACGAAGCAATCCCCTAATGGCTTGTAGCACGTAAGGGGCTTCACCTTTTTAAGAATTATATAGAATAAACATGGCAGGCTTCAAAACAAAAGCAATTCACGCAGGTCAAGAACCGGAGCAAGTAACGGGTGCCGTTGCAGTACCTGTTTTCCAAACATCTACGTATGCTCAAAAGGAGCTTGGTGGAGACGTTACTTTTGATTACGCGCGGACAATCAACCCGACCAGACTTGCTCTTGAAAAAAATCTCGCAACTCTTGAGAACGGGAAATTCGGATATTGCTTTGCAAGCGGCATGGCTGCTATCGCTGCAACACTTTCACTCGTAAAAAGTGGCGATCATGTTATCGCAGGAAGTGATATGTATGGCGGTTCCTATCGATATTTTTCTCGGATTCTTTCTGAAAACGGAGTAGAGTTCAGCTATGTCGATATGCGAGAGCCGAAAAATATCGAAACTGCAATCAAAGCGAATACTAAACTTATCTATTGTGAAACTCCGACAAACCCGATGATGAATCTTGTTGATCTTGCTGCTGTAAGTAAGATCGCAAAATCAACAAATATTATTTCCGTCGTCGATAATACTTTCATGTCTCCGTATTTTCAGAACCCACTTGACCTGGGAATTGACATAGTTCTTCATTCAACAACAAAGTATATTGGCGGGCATTCCGATGTGATCGGCGGAGCAGTGATAACAGCAAATTCCAATCTTGCGGAAAAAATTAAATTTTATCAGAATTCAGCCGGCGGTGTTCCTGGTCCGTGGGATGTATGGCTTCTCCTTCGCAGCGTAAAGACTCTTGTCATCCGAATGGAAGCACACAACGCAAATGCAATGATCATTGCCGAACATCTTTCGAAAGAACCAAAGGTAAAAAAGATTTTCTACCCGGGCTTGCCAACTCATCCGCAGCATGAACTTGCAAAAAAGCAGATGCGTGGCTTTGGCGGAATCATCTCTATTGAGACAGGTAGTCAGGAAAATGCAAAGCGTTTTACAAGCGTATTAGAGATATTTACACTCGGCGAAAGTCTTGGTGGTGTGGAATCACTCGTCTGCCATCCCGTTACAATGACACATGGTTCTGTGCCGCCTGAGCGCCGCGCGGAGCTTGGCATTACCGAGGGGCTTATTCGCCTCAGCGTTGGTATTGAAGATATTGATGATCTGCTTGCAGATATAAAAAGAGGTCTTGATGCGATCTAATTATTTTCTATTATTTGCATTACTTCTTTTTACTGCCTGCGCAAAGTCTGAGAAACTTGATGGTGATGAGATGCACTATGTCAACACAACTCTGGCGATCACAAAAGCGCGTATTGCATCTCGTGATTCTATTCAGCTGGTTGCAAAACTTGATTCAGTCTATAAGAAATTTGGAACAAGTAAAGAAGGTTTTACAAAACAAACGGTGGAGATGGCGAAAGAGTCTGACCGTGCAGGAATAGTTTTTCGAGCAATCGCCGATTCTTTAAACGTAAAATAAACTACCCCTTTTCAACGAGCAGCACTCCGATAAGTGCCATTGCTCCACCACCAAATAACTCCGGTGTCAAGAATACTTTGCCAAGACAAAGAGCGATAATCGTTGTCAAGACTGGTTGCAAATTCTGAAAGATCGCAACCTTGCTTGTCTCCAACTTCCCAAGCGCGTAATACCAAAGTGCATAATTGACGCATGAGGCAAGAAGTCCGAGATAAACAATTTCAAGCCAAAGATTACCGGTAATCGTCGCAACTTCCTTCATTTCAAAGTTGGATAATCCAATAGGAAGGAATAATAGTGTGCCAAAGAACATATGCAGGGCAGTTACTCGCAGTGCGCCATATTTCGGCACGAGTGGCTTGCCGAGCAAAGTAAAGAGCGACCACGAGATCACCGCAAGGAATATCAGAATATTCCCTTTTGTATTTGCCGAATCAAATGAAATACCGTGTTCGAACATGATAAGTGCAACTCCAACGAATGCTATAACTATACCGGATATTTTTTTCCAGTTCATCTTTTCCCAATGCACCCTGATCGCCAAAAGAAAAACTATTGCCGGAGTCATTGCATAAAGCAAAGCGCTATTAGCCGGAGTTGTAAATTTCAGCCCGTATAAATAAAGATATTGATTAAACGGAATATTCAGGAGACCTACGAGAATTAGTCTAAGAATATCTTTTCGATCAACATCGTACAGCAAGTTGAATCGTTTCTCCTTGACCATTACAAATCCAAGTAATGCGATTGAAGCGATCACTGCTCTGAAAGTTAAAACGAGAGATGGTGATAGCGTCTCGACGGCATCTTTACCGACGATATGCGTCATGCTGGCAATTGACTGTTGAATGAAAAGAAGAAAGTAGATCATCTAAGAAACTTTGGTATTTCGGTTCAAGAATTCTTTGAATATTTCAGCATCTGTTTCGAATGTATAGTTATTCCATGCGTTTACATGGATCCGTTTACGAAGTTCATTATCTTCAGAATCCAGAAGTGCTTCTCGCAATTTACCCGGCAGATCACGAGAGTTATCCGGATCAGCGAAAATTACTCCTTCAGTATTAGATAAAAGATCATTAACTTGTTTTAGCGGACTTGAAACAACAGGAAGTCCTGCAAGCATATATTCAAATATCTTCGACGGAAGCGCGAGTTCATAGCTTTTCGAGTGTTGCTCAATAAGAGATATACCTACATCTGCTGAAGATAATATCTCAATAACTTTTTCAGAATCAATTGACGAATGGAAAAATACACTTTTCTCAAGATCCAATTCCGTAATTCGAATATGCAATTTTTTATCCAATTCATCATCACCAATCATTACAAAAACCGCATCGTCTTTCAATAATGACATCGCTTCCACCATTTTCTCCAATCCCCGCTCTCGCTGTAAACCACCGATATATATAATAATCTTTTTATCCGGTGGTATAGAAAAATGCTGTCTGAGATAATTGTCGTGCTTCAAATCTTGCTGTTCAGGGAAATTTCTGACAACAATACTGGGAGGAAGGAAATTATGAACATCCCTTATTGCAGGGGCATCATCGGGAGCTGTAACAATCACGAGGTCGCAGCTACGCAATCCAATTCTTTCCCATCTTTTCCAGAACCATTTCTTGAGCGGAGATCGTGCCACTTTCGGAAGTTCAGTATATAACTCGCGCGCATCATAGAATACTTGCTTTGCCTTTCCGAGATTTTTTATATAAACGGCGGTTTTCAAGGAATACAGATCACCGGCGAATAGTAAATCACAATCTTCTGATTTTTGAAGTTCAACGCTTAATATTTTATCAAATTGTAAAAACATTCTCGCTCCGTGAGTATGCTGCAGAATGAGTTGTTTTGCCTTTATACCGTTGAATATGAAATCTATTTTTGAATCTGGACCTGCTTTACCCGGAGTAGCAAAGATAAATTCAACATCGTATCCAAGTTTTATAAAAAGACTGAGAAAATTTTTAATCCGACGATCTGTTCGGGGATCATCCAAAAAAAGCAGTCGTGCAATTGGGTTTGGAGTCTTATTCACTCTGAGTCCGGATAAGATTTCGACATTGTCGAGCGCAGTACTCCGCGCGAATCAAATTTTTCTTTAAAGAGGATCAATGATAATGCAGGAGTCATTGGATTCGCATCACTTGTATCTTGTGATACACCTATATCTACGAATGAATAATTATTTTTTTGTGCCCACCGAGTAACTTGATCCATCAAAAGATAGATCGGTTTATAATTTTCGAACGAATACTTAAGCATGTGATAGAAAACAATTGCTACTCGTGAATTCGCAAGGAATAAAAGTGACCCTGCAATCGGCTCACCTTTTACTCTCACAATAAAAAGCTTCATAAGATCAGGAAGAAGTTCATTTAACTTCAAAAGCTCTTCAAGAGTATGAGTAGGTTTGGCGCCGAACTTTGCTTTATTCTCCAGCAAGATCGGATAAAATTCTTCCAAGCCCTTTTTCATTGCATCTTTCGAAACTTCATCTATACTAAGTTCATGATGATCGCGAAGAACGCGGCGTATATGTTTGCGCGCTGTCTGCTGAAATCTTTCGAAAGGGATAATCCCTTCACGCAGTTCGATTGCATGAGAAATATAGTGCCGTTGATATGAAAAGCCTCTATAGAGCAATGCAAAGTCAAGATTTTGAGTGAGGATCGGTTGATATATCACCGGAGCACTTGTAAGGAAAACTTCTTGAACTCCTCGCTGAGCAATATATTTTTCAAATGCAGCAACGATTGCAAGAGCTGTATCAGCGCTGATATCTTCTGTTACGAATGAGCCATAACTTGAGCCAAGCGGCGAATCATATACCCTTCCATTTTCTCTGAAACCTCCTGGAAGGACAGCAACGAGTCTTTTTCCTTCGAAAAAAAGCAAATGATGGAATGCAAATTTGCCTTCGTTATGATACGCGAGAAATTGCTGTGTATGAAAGACAGTACCGTTCATTGAGTTTCGGACGAACGAATCCCACACAGACTTATGCTGCACGGCATCGTATGGTACGACGGCTATCTCTTTTATTATCTCAGATTTAAGCAGAATGATTTTATGAAATAATTGACGAGGCAAAACACGAAACAGCATGGGGATAATTTCACCATAATTTATGACCTATTTCTGTATTGTTGCTGTTTGGGGTTAGAATTTATGTGGTAAAAGACAGACTTTCCGTATTTTTGTACTTCATGACACTAATAAAACTATTTCCACGCATGTATCGACCATCCGTCGTATGCCTCGTTCTACTTGCTGTTTCTTTTCTTTCAGGCTGCCTTACTGCTGAACATAAAGAAATACGTCTAACACTTAATGCCGATGGGAAGAGTGGAGTAGGTAAGATCACCTTCGTGAATATCGTCTCCGAGCCTGACGACAGCACGAAGGATAATTCGAAAGTTGATTTCGATAAAACGCTAATCACCGAGTATTATCAAGGACGTAAGCTTGAAGAGTCAAGCAAGGGCATGAAGAACGTCAAGAAGCGCCTGTATCTCAATGGTGATAACTTGATGGGCGAAGTGACCTTTGAATTTGACGACATCACCAAACTCGGTTTTTATCGCTATAAAGGTGAGGGTCCCTATATGTATTATACTATCAGCGACGGCTACTTCACCAGCGGTCAGTTCGAAACAACTGATGGTACGTATGCCGACGAAAAAAATATGCCTGTGATTTTTTGGGATGCAAATACAAAGGACTTTTTTATCAAAGTAGCTCTTTCAACGCCAAACGTTGTGCATCACTCTTTAGCAAAGTTCTATGTTGATTGGGCAAAGAAGCAGTAATTAAAGACCCTCGGCAACCTTCAGCGCCCTTTCGAGAATAAGATTTCCATCCAGCATTTCACAGGAGACTCCATACTCTTCACAGGAGTCTTGCACGTACTCAAATATCAGAGGCTGCGAGGCTATCGTCCCATGGAGTTTGAGATTCGGTTCGCATTCACCTTCGACTTTATCCCAGAGAACATTCACATCGGTAGCTAAAAGATCTGCTCCGAGAAGGAGTATGTCATTTGCATCTTCATCACGTTCAGCATACTCAAATGCTAACGGAGCAAAATCTTGAGGCTTGATCTCGTTACTATAAAGTTTGCTTCTGAGTTGCGAAAGATCATTACCCAATTCTTCTACGAGCTTTTTCCGAATTCCTCGAAAGAGATCACCGGATGTTTCATCGAGATCGATGGAAGTACAATAACTTTTCAGCACTTCTAAACCGATCCAATATCCGCTGCCTTCATCGCCGAGTAGCCTTCCCCATCCGCCAACCTTTATTATGTCGCCGTCTTCCGTTTTTGCAATTGCAACGCTGCCCGTTCCTGCGATGAGAAGCATCCCCGACTGATCTCCCGGATAAGCCGTCTCCAGCGCGAATGACGAATCACCTTCGATATAAATTTTCAAATCAGGCAAATTTAATTCAAGACGAAGTGCGCTTTCATAATCTTTATTCATCTGAGCATTACTCGCACCCGAAAGCGAAATGCACATTCCGCTAATTGAAGAAATATCAGCGCCAAGAATCTCACTTAAACACTTGGCGAAGCCTCGAGCGGATTCATCAATGCCGAGATCACTGTATTTGAGATTTAGCGGGTAAGTGTATGACTCTCGTTCACCACTTTTCCGACTGACTAAAAACCGGCTCGTTGTGCCTCCGCCATCAAACCCTACATAAACTTTTGATTCTGCCATTCGTAATTTCTAATTTGTAATTCGTAATTTTTCCTCAGGAATTCTCGGCGTCACTATCACCACTTCTTCTCTCTCCAATAATACCGCTCCCGGCGCTGAGCCGCGTGGTTTGCGAACAAATTTTTTCTTAGTATAAGCAACAGGCGCATGTTTCTGAGTTTTCGCATCGCTGTAATAGGCTGCAATCTCAGCCGCTTGCTCTATCGCTTCTTTGGGAATTTGCTTCGAATTATTTGTTTGCAAAACCACATGCGATCCCGGTACGTGCCTTGCATGAAGCCAGATGTCCTCTTTCTTTGCAACATGAAGAGTGAGTTCATCATTCTGTTTTGCATTCTTGCCGACAAGAACGCGATAGCCACCTGTAATTATAAATTGTCTGAACCGCGCGATCGGATCATTTTCATCCCCAAAATCTTCGGCAGTATGGCTTAATGCAAAACCGGCAACCCCAATTTCTTTTTCTAATTGATCGAGTTGTTTTATATCCGTAACACTTTCAACACGAATTGCAAAATCGGAAAGTTTATCTTTCTCTTTTTTCATCGAAAGAAGCCGTGCCATCAATTCCTTTTGCATTTCTTTTGCGCGGCGAGCTTTGTCATAATATCGCTTCGCATTCTCAAAGGCTGTGAGTGAAGGATCGAGCACTACATCAATTAGTTTTTCGAATATCTCAAGTTTTACGCTTTCTCTACCCTTCTCTAGTTCATGAGCAATGGATTGAATTCCATCTCCGATGGCTGTATATCGCTCAGATCTTTCGGAATTTTCAACTCCACTCTCAGCATCTTTAAGAGATTTTAATGTGCGGGTCAGAGCGCCATGGAGTTTAGCAAGCAAGCCATCTTTTTTACTTTTGAAAGTAGATTCTTTGCTGCGATTATGAATGACATATTCTATTGCATCACTAATGCTTTCATACTTCTTACATTCGCTTTCAAGAGTTTGCAAAACAATGGGAGAGAGGAGAAGTCCGCCTTTATACGAATAAACTAACGAGCTATTTGCCTCTCGAAGCCGTTTATCAAATTTCCCACATTCACTGATTAGATCAACAGTATTTCCTTTTCTATTTACTTCAAAAAGTAATTCTGCTTCCAACCATTTGCCAAGCATCGGAAGTAATTTCTTAATACTATCTCGCTCTGTTTTGACTTCCTTTTGGGTAATTGTCTTTTCCTCGCGAGGTGTTTCACGTTTAAAAGCATTTATATAAACATCTGCCTTATAAAGCAATGCATTCGGTCCATCATAAAACCGAAGTAACATCTGGTAATCTCCGAAGTGAATTGAGACGAGTTTATCGCTTTCAGCAAGCACAATATCAGTCACTTCAAGCCCTTCTAATTCCTTGAAGAAAGACATCACATTTTTCTTCGGTTCGCGTCCGGCTTGTCTGGATAGAAAAAGTGTCGTATGCGCCGGCTGCAACTGGGCAATAAGCGTATCGCCTGAATCAAACTCCATTCGCAGCTCCCCTGCCCGAATTGAGGACGCACGAAGAAACCGCCCACCAATTAGGCGCTCGCGTATTTCGCGGCAAGCTGAATGCAGGATGTAATAATTTGAGATCAAAGACTTCAGACTTCGGACTCCTGACATCAGACTTCCCAAGTGGAACTCTCAACACTTATTTCGCCTTATTCTGTTGCTGTAAAATAAAAGAGGACCTGTAGCTCATCTGGTAGAGCGCTATGTTCGCAATGTAGAGGTAAGGGGTTCGAGTCCCCTCGGGTTTATGGGGAAAAGATGAAGGCGGAAGTATGAAGGATAAAATTTTAAGTGTCATTGCGAGGAAGGAGCGATAGCGACTGACGAAGCAATCTCAAATCTTAAATGTTTTTCTTACCTTCAAATTTTAGATTGCCACGTCGGGCTAAAGCCCTCCTCGCAATGACATTATTATTTTCTATACTAAATTGTCTTTTTTACCAATTTTCACATTCGACCATCCTGTTCTTCGCAAGGAAACTTCACAGATCACTGAAGATACTGCCGAGTTGCAGAAGTTTATTGCTGCTATGCAAAAGACGATGCATCATGCTGAGGGCATTGGATTGGCAGCAAATCAAGTTGGTAAGTCACTTGCGCTGACCGTTATTGATGTATCCAGCACAAAAGATAATGGGCATATACCGCCACTTGTACTTATTAATCCCATTATTACAGGGACTCACGGTGAATCTGTTTTCGAAGAAGGCTGCTTAAGCCTGCCGGAAATTCGCGAAGATGTCGTCCGTCCTGAATCAATTGGAATAAAATTCCTGAACGAAGACCTCAAACCAGTCGAAATGGAAGCCTCCGGTCTCCTCGCCCGCGTCATGCAGCATGAAGTAGATCATCTACACGGTAAATATTTTATTGATTATTTGAGTCCGCTAAAACTCTCATTCTTAAAAGGCAAACTCAATAAGCTTCGCAAAGGTGAGATAGATACGGATTATCCACTTGCTCCGCCGAGCGGGATGAAGAAGAAGAAAAGGTAATTGCATTGCTTTAGAGTAGAACAAATTACCCTTTATCATGTGAATCTTTTTGAGTCCTAAACTCTTCTATTTAGCATGAAAATCATTATATTCCTAATTCTTCTTGGTTTTTTTTCTGTTACAGAAGCCATGACGGTTGATTCTGCGAAATGGCAGTTACCTGATTCTACAGTACTACAGTTTACAATTGCTGGTCTGTTTCATAATTATCATATACAACTTGATCAGAATGGATTTCCAGCTGGACCGAATAATTACAATTTTAATTCGACTTCCTTGGTAACATTTTATCCTGTGACTATTTCACAATCTGATACCAACTGGATTTATGTTGACTCTACTCAAACTTTAAACTATTATAGCAGTATTTCGCCGTATCCCTACTTACACTATAATACCACTATGCAGATTATTTTGGATTCAGCAACTCATCGCATTCGCTCATTTACTATAAATTATGATTATGCTAGTATACCTTCATCATCTCTTAAATATACCATATCCATTTCCGGATTAAAATATACAATAAAAAATTTGATTGCAGAAGATAGTGATATAACCAAAAACCTCCTTGAAGTAGCTTATTCTTACAAAGAAGGTGCGCACTCAAATGATTATGGTGGACAAGATTTAATTCAAGCAGCAAAGATAAATATTTCAGGCGCACTCAATTATAATCTTCTTGATATTCCTTTAGTTGCTCAAAAATCGGATATACCAATTGTACGCTATGGCACAAATCGAATAACTATATTGATGCCTTCTCAAAATCATAGCAAAGAAATTATACTCTATTCTATGCTTGGTGTTTTGGTCAGTAGAGTCCCTATCATTAATGGTATAGTTGAGTTTCAAACATCTAACATTCCACGAGGTGTTTACTTTGCTCTTTCAGATGCTCTCAGCGTAAAAGTATTGATTCAATAATTGATTCTATATACTAATCCGAAATCACAAATTCCGAACAGATGTCCCTTCTTTGCGGAAATACGCACAAAAAAAAATGCTCTTGATCTAAAAATACTGTTTTAAAAGGGTAAATTCAATAAACTTCGCAAGGGAGAAATTGAAACAGAGTATGCGCTTGCTCCGCCGAGTGGGATGAAGAAGAAGAAAAGATAGTTACATCTCTTTCTGACGGAGAATATTTTGTGCGGATCAGAGGGCAAGAATATTCAAGTAGTATAAAGATTCGGAAAAACTAATTATACTCCGTGCACAAGTTAAACAAAACCGCAAGGCAACGTGCGGTTTTGTTTTATAGTCCCGGCAGGGACGATTTACTAACAGCCCAGGGTGAAGCAAAGCGTAACCCTGGGACACGAAACCCAATAAATACCTAAGTCCTGAAAGGGCGATTTACTAACAGCCCAGGGTGAAGCGAAGCGTAACCCTGGGACACGAGACCCAATAAATACCAAAGCCCTGTAAGGGCGAAGTACTAAAAGCCCAGGGTGAAGCGAAGCGTAACCCTGGGACATGAAACCCAATAAATCCCAAAGCCCTGAAAGGGCGATGTTATTCCGTCTCGTCATCATGCCATAAATATTTCGGATCATATTCAACGCCTGCCGCCTGTAATATCTCTTCAAATTCTTCCTGAAATGTTTTCTTCCGATGGTGTTCTTCCTGATTTTGAATATATTGAATAACATTTTTGAGGTGACTTGCGCTCACGCTAAATGCACCGTACCCTCCCTGCCATTTAAATTGCTTACCGATTTTGTTTTTTAACCATGATGATGATTTTGCTTTGATCTCACGGAGAATCGTTGCAACAGAGACCTCGCGTCCAAGATCGATAAGAAGATGAATATGATCGGGCATTCCGCCTTCAGCTATGAAATGTGAACGATTGTCATTTAATATAGGAGTTATGTATCTGGCGAATTCTGTATGGAGTTGTAGAGTAAGGACAGGTTCGCGGCGTTTCGTGCTGAAGACGATGTGAAGATAAATTGGTCCGTAGGATTGTGGCATCTCTTTACTTCGCCCTTTCAGGGCTTGAAAATTATTTGTTATTTTTTACCTAGGGTTTCACCCTAGGCTATAAGTACTCCGTCGCTACGCGACTAATATTTCAAAACATTCCTTCCTGTCCGCTCATCTTCATTTCCTTCTGAGCTCTCTTAAAAGTCAAGCTGCCATTGCCGAGGTCTCGGAATTCGGGGCGTTTGGTCTTCTGGATTCCCGCTTTCGCGGGAATGATAGGATTATAGGTGCCTATTATTAGCAACATAAATATACGAAGAAAATATGCCCTGACGACGAAAAAAAGAAATCTTAAATTAATTTTCTAAAATGCCGAAATTTTATGTGGGCACCTATTGCATTTTGAAAATCAATTCCGTATATTAGTCTACGCTTTGATGGGCACCTACCGCCTGGTGGCGGCAAGCTAAAACTTTAAAGCTAAAAGCTAAAAGGGGCTCAGGGGAAATATTCAAAATTAAAATGTAAAATTGGGGGAAAAAACTATGAATTCATATTTGAATTTCGAACAGGGAGAGATCTCTATTTATTTGGCGGGCAATGCTTTAACGAACTTGCAGCTTAGCTTGGGTCAAGCAGAGGCTATCCGAAGGGATAAGCGCCACGGAGCAGTACTTTATATCAATACTTCGTTTACTACACGCAGGTTTTTATCAGCCTGGAGGGAACATATCTCCTCAACCGAAGGCATTTACTCGCTTGATTGCCCATTAGGTGAGCTTCTGGGGGAATTCGATGAAATAATGAAAATGGTCGAAAAGCATAACATTCGGCAGATCATTATCAATAATTGGGAATATGGCTTCAAAGACTCTCGCAGAAAAGAACAAGCGATCTTCGGGCTTCAGGAATTTCTCAATAAAGGTGTTTCGGTTCTGGTTTATGCGCAGTCGAATCCGGAAAAAACGTTTGCCGGGAAGATCATGCACGGAGGACTCGGAAAACTTTCGGGGCTTTCAATTTCCATTAATGACCTTACAAAACGACAGAAAACCGAAGAGAAACAAGATGCAATAATCAGCGAAGATGTAAATTTAGTTGCCAATGAAATCAATGACTTAGATACCCTCCAACCGCATATCTGGTTGGAAGATATTAAGGAGCCGATAGGAAGTGTTTTTTCGGTGACGGAAAGCGGCATTATCTCACAAAAAATGGTAAGCAAACATCTTCCGATGTCGAACAAGAACCGTAAGCTGCTGGCAGAGTACGAAAAACTTCATGGTAAATCAGTTCTTCCTGGTGAAAGTTATCGCCAAATGTTTGACCGGGTTGTGGGTATTATGATTGCAGAAGAAGAACTTGTGGAAGCATAGGCTGTCAGTTGTGCGTCAGTTTGAAATTAATGTCATTGCGAGGGGGACTTTAGTCCGACGAAGCAATCTCAAATCTTGAGGTTTTGCTCATTTTCCGGATTTGAGATTGCTTCGTCAGTCGCTACGCTCCTTCCTCGCAATGACACATTTAAAACTGTACCGCTACCCAATAGCTGTTTTCCGAACGAAGCCTCGTCATCTTCTGTTATACGCGCGCACAAAAATTTCACTACTAATCTAAAAATACTGTACTACTATGGACGAGAAAAAGGGTATATATAAAGTTAAAGATATTACGTTAGCTGATGCAGGACGTCGTCAGATCGAATGGGCTGAAAGCCGTATGCCGGTGCTTATGGCACTTCGCGAAAAGTACTCGAAGTCTAAGCCTTTAACAGGCTATAAGATCGCGGGATGTTTGCATGTTACCAAAGAAACAGCCGTCCTCATCGAGACTCTTGCAGCAGCAGGTGCTGAAGTTTCTTGGAGCGGATGTAATCCCCTCTCGACCAATGATGAAGTTGCTGCTGCTCTTGCAGTCGGTGGCGCTACACAGATCTTCGCATGGTACGGTATGAACGTCGAAGAATTTTACTGGTGTATTGATCGCACTCTCGATTTCAAGCCGAACCTCACTCTTGATGACGGCGCTGATCTTATTTTTACTGTCCATAATAAATATCCTGAACTCGCTGCCGATATTATCGGTGGTACAGAAGAAACTACGACGGGCGTTCACCGCCTACGTGCAATGGCTGATGATGGCAAGATGTTGTATCCTGTTATCGCAGTGAATGATGCTGAGACGAAATGGGATTTTGATAACGTCTATGGCACAGGTCAATCAACTCTTGATGGTGTTATCCGTGCAACATCAGTTCTTCTTGCAGGCAAAAATGTTGTTGTCGCAGGTTATGGGCATTGCGGTAAAGGTGTAGCAACTCGTGCAAAAGGCATGGGAGCAAATGTTATCGTAACAGAAGTAAAGGCGACTGCCGCGCTGAAAGCCACACTCGAAGGTATGCAGGTCATGCCGATGGATGAAGCTGCAAAGGTCGGTGATATTTTCATCACTGCAACAGGCGTAAAAGATATCCTTGTTGGTCGTCATTATGATTCAATGAGAGATGGCGCTATCTTTTGTAACACAGGGCATTATGATTGTGAGATCAACATCCCCGATCTCGAATCACGCTCAGCAAATCACCGCACGATCCGTGCTAATTGCGAAGAGTATTTGCTCTCCGGAAACCGCAGAGTATATCTTTTAGCACAGGGACGTTTGGTAAATCTTGCTGCTGCTGAAGGACATCCTTCAGAAGTTATGGATATGAGCTTTGCAAATCAGTTCATGTCTCAGTTAAGACTCGTTGGTGTTCACAAAGGTGAAGAGATCATGGAACGCGGAAAGGTCTATGACATTCCGGTCGAACAAGATCAGGAGATCGCAGGTGTGAAACTCTCTACCAGCGGATTCAAGATTGATACTCTTACCGAAGAGCAGCTTGCCTACTCACTCGATTACGCAGCAGGAACCTGAGCATTTAGCTTAAGTTAGAATTCAAAAAGAGGGATTTCGCGGAAGTGGAATCCCTCTTTTTTGTAAGATACCCTTTAAATCTGACTAATACTTGACAATCTTTACAATCTTATTCCCTTTTACAGAATTTAAGACCATATAATAAATCCCTCCCGGTTCTCCGGAAATATCGATTTCCCTCTGTATCTGTTGCCCATCCGAGTTAAAAATGTTCTCTCCAAGAATATTGTAGATTTTGATCGCGTTTATTATCGTTGATGTAGTCTCTATAATGATCTTCCCTATTGTAGGATTCGGATAAATACGAATAGACTCTTCAATAACAGAATTATTTATTCCTGTAGTACTGATAGTATAGCAAGCCGACGTATCATAGCATCCATTGGTAGACAGACGGACGGCGTAACTTCCCTGACTGCTTGCAGTATATGTTTGGCTTGTAGCACCGGCAATTGGTGCAAAGTTTTTGCTACAATCGAGCCATTGATATTCCGCATTCATCGCATCAGAAATCAAAATTGATCCGTTCTGAGTAACTGTACGAACCGGCAAGGGATTGATCGTAACCGTTGCTGTTGATGAGGTTGCCATGCATCCGTTGTCATTCGTTACTTTTACAAAATATGTACCGGACTTTGAAACAGTAATGCTGCGGGTATTTGCGCCGGAACTCCACAAATAAGTCTTGGCCGGATCAGCAGTGAGTGTGACATTGTCTCCTTCACAAAGTGTCATTGATCCGCTCGGATTAATAACTGCGATAGGTGCTGCAATCACTTGAACAATCGTTGTGTCTGAAGTTGCCGAACAGCCGTTTGAATTTGTTATTGTTACGAAATATTTTCCAGGATTTGAAACGACGATCTGCTGAGTTGTGTCGCCATTACTCCAGGAATAAGAAGTTGCAGCCGTAGCTGACAGAATTACAGAATCGCCTTTGCAGAAAGATAATGAACCGTTAGGAATGACTGCTGAAACTGGCAATGGAACAACGGTAACGGTCGTTGCAGGAGAAGTCGCCGAACAACCCATTGGAGTTTTCACCGATACGGAATAATCGCCGGACTGTGATACTGTAATGCTCTTGGTTGTCGCCCCGGTATTCCAAAGATACGAACTTGCATCAGAAGAAGTGAGTATGATGGAATCACCCGAGCAAATATTGAGAGACTTTGTTGAAGAAATTCTGGCACCAGCCACATCAAACCGCTTCGAACAGGTTATTCCGTTATATGTTGTTTCGAATGTATATGTTCCGGGTAATGATGGCAGCGTTTTATACCAGTACCACCACGTTGCAATATAGTTTGAAGTACTGTTGTGGATCCAATTACTAAATATTGTTCCATCCGGATTCAGTATCTTACATGTTGCCGTCAAACCTTTCGTTTCATTACGTATGAATATTGCAAAGACTGTTTTTGCATTCGGCGCATAACAACTGTCTTCGTATGGTGTTTCTGTGTTGGGGCATGCAGGCATGATAGGAACATCTGTATGAACTGAGGCTTTAATGATCGCAGGTTCTGTATACTGTGGCTGCACTGCCCACCAAGATGTTGCACTAAGTGAATTACACGTTCCTGAAAATGGGTCGGTTCTGGTAGAATATGTGCCCCCGCTCCAGACTTCGAAATGGAGATGGGGAGCTGTGGAATTGCCGGAACTCCCGACCGTCCCCAGAAACTCGCCTACTGCAACAGTCTGTCCGACCATTTTGCTCGTAAGAGAATTCTTTTTCATGTGATAATAGATCGAAGATGAACCGTCTGCATGTCGAAGTACAATATAGTTAGGAGTTAGATTATTCATCGCGCAATTCTTATCAAAATTCCCATCCACCTTCGCCACTATCGTCCCTGTAGCTGCGGCGATCACCTGAATCTGATCATGGTCCATCTTATAGAATGGGAAAGGAGTAATTCCTATATCGGTACCGGCATGTCCGTCATAAGTGGTTGAACCACAGTTATAGTCCTTTATCGTACCGGTGGATTGATCCTGATCAACATAATTAAAAATGGCATAATAACTGCAGTCGGAGAATCCCGGAGTTGTCTTCAGTGGCCAATTAAATTTTACTGCCGATGCTGTTCCAAGAACTTGGTTGCCATTATGTTTGTCCAAATGCAATAACTTTACGTTCGCAGCACATTGCGCTTCAATGAGTCGATATTGCTCAGGGGAAATGCAAGGATTACCGGCATCGTTGATTCCGATCAAATATTCTCCGCCACCATCAGGGATGATCTCCAAGGGAAGACTCTGGGCAAATGCCTTTAAAGGTAAAACCGCAATGAGAAAGAGAAATGAACACTTCCTGATCGTATTCATAGCAATATAATTTGGATGATAATGACACTGTAATATGTCCGTCGTACATCCTATGGTTCCATGTGGTTTCTTAGAGTCATGAGAATGCATCAGGGATGGGATCGGGAAATCAGTTCATATCTCAGTAAAGACTCGTCGGCATTCACAAAGGTGAAGAGATCATGGAACGCGGAAAGGTCTATGACATTCCCGTGGAGCAGGATCAGGAGATCGCAGGTGTGAAACTCTCAACCAGCGGATTCAAGATTGATGCACTTACCGAAGAGCAGCTTGCCTACTCACTCGATTACGCAGCAGGAACCTGAGGTAATTACGAATTAGAAATCACGATTTACAAAGAGGGACTGCTCAGAAGCAGTTCCTCTTTTTATTATTCCATAAAAAATTCATTGCATTAATCGGACTCTGTATAGTGTTACTTTAATGCCAAGTGTTATACTCCCCAAGCATTTGGTGAATTCACCTTTCATTTTATTACCATGTCAGAAAATCAACATCACGACGATCACGAAAAAGCGGCTCATCATTACGAAGAAGCTGCAAAGCACCAGCACTTGGCGCATAAGCATCATCTCGAAAACAATGCGGAGATGGCGGCGTTTCATGCTTATACTGCGCAAGGTCATCATTACCAAGCTGAGTATCATGCCCAAGCCGCCAATAGACATCATGCAGGCAGGCAGTCGAGATAAATTCTCAGCTTTGCCGGACGCAATGTGTAGCCAAGAATCTGAGTTTTGGACATTCAAAAACCTCAGCTTCTTCGCTTTTTTTTTGATGTAAGGTTGTAGCTCTTCCCTTTTCCTATCCTCCTACCCACTTCTCCGTCGTATATTTGCATTAGTAATAACGCGTCACATTTTTCACTTTCACCAATTTTGGAGGAAATATTATGCAGGTTATGGATTATCTATCAATGTTTTTTCGCTGGTTTCATATCTTCTTCGGAATTTTATGGATCGGCTTACTGTACTTTTTTAACTGGGTCAACGGACCATTCACCGCAACGATGGATGCTGAAACAAAGAAGAAAGTCGTACCGGAGCTTATGCCACGTACCCTATTCTGGTTTCGCTGGGGAGCAGCCTATACCTGGATACTTGGTATCTTTCTTCTCGTTATAGTTTATGAGAATGGAAGACTCTACTTGGAAAATCCGACCAATGGTTCGATCACCAGTACTCTGATCTTCTTCTCATTCATCCTTAGTCCGTTTATCTATGATATGCTGGCTAAAAGCCCGCTCGCAAAAAATCCTAAAGTATTTACTGCCATCGGCTTTGTACTGATTTGCGGGATTATTTATTTGATGGAAAGCTGTGCCGGATTTAGTTACCGTGGATATGTAATGTACACCGGAGCAATGTTCGGATCAATGATGGCTTACAACGTATGGTTCAGAATTTGGCCAAACCAAAAGATCATTATTAATGGAGTTAAGACAGGTGTCCCTGCCGAAGCTTCGCTTGCTGCAACTGCGGGATCTCGCTCGAAGCATAATACCTATCTTTCAGTCCCATTAGTTTGGACGATGATCAATATGCATACTGCTGCTCTTGCCGGACCTTGTGCATGGCTTTACCTTCCGGGAGTAATCCTACTCGGTTGGTTCGCAACGATGCAGTTGTATAAGAGAGCCGGAAAAGTAAAAGGATTCTAAATTAGTTGTTTATCAGAAATCAAAGAGGCGATTCAAATTGAATCGCCTCTTTTTTATTTTAGAATCTTCCTCTTCCGCCACCACCGCCTCTGCGGTCGCCGCCACCTCCGCCACGACGGTCATCGCGTCTATCGCCGCCACGATCGTCTCTGCGAGGAGCACGTTCTCTTTCGACGTATCCTTCAGGCTTTTCAAGAAGAGCTTTGCGGCTCAACGAGAATTTGCCATCAGGCTTCACAGCGATTAGCTTCACATCAAATTCGTCACCGAGCTGGATCAGATCGCTGACATTTTCGACGCGGTTATAATCGATCTCGGAAATATGGAGCAAGCCTTCTTTCTTTGGCATGAATTCCATGATCGCTCCAAGTCCTTCACGGACCTGAGTTACTTTTCCTCGATACGTTGCACCTTCTTCGGGTGATGCAAGAAGTCCTTCGATCATCGCCTTCGCTTTTCCGGCGGCAACACCGCTCGTCGCTGCGATAGTCAATCTTCCATCATCCTCAATGCTGATATCATCAACTCCCGAATCAGCTTGGATCGAGCGAATCATCTTACCGCCAGGTCCGATGATAAGTCCGATACAATCAACAGGAACCATGATCGTTGTAAGTCTCGGAGCAAAATCCGAAAGCTCAGGCTTCGGAGCGTTGATCGCTGCATCCATTTTATCCAAGATGAAAATTCTTCCGTCACGAGCTTGCATCAAAGCTTTCTCGAGAAGCTCGAAGCTGATGCCCTTGATCTTCATATCCATCTGGCAAGCGGTGATTCCTTCGCGTGTTCCGGTAACTTTGAAATCCATGTCGCCAAGGAAATCTTCGTTGCCAAGAATATCGGAAAGAACTGCGGCGCGGTCGCCTTCTTTAATAAGTCCCATTGCAATACCTGCAACCGGCTTCTTCAGCGGAACACCGGCATCAAATAATGCCAAGCTTCCTGCGCAAACCGTTGCCATCGAAGATGATCCGTTCGATTCTAAAATATCGCTAACGATACGAATTGCGTACGGGAAATCTTCTTCTGCAGGAAGCATAAGCTTTATAGCACGTTCAGCAAGATTACCATGTCCGATCTCTCGGCGTCCGGTACCGGTCATTCTGCCAACTTCGCCAACCGAAAATGGTGGGAAGTTATAATGCAGCATGAAACGCTTTTGTGTTTCCGGAAGCAACCCTTCGATGTTCTGCTGATCGCGCTTTGTGCCAAGCGTTGCAGTCGTCAAAGCCTGAGTTTCGCCTCTGGTAAAAAGGCTTGAGCCGTGCGCTCTTGGTAATACATTGATCTCGCAGGTGATCGGGCGGATCGTCGTCGTATTGCGTCCATCCAAACGGATATTATCCGAAAGGATCATCTCGCGCATTTCGCGTTTCTCAATTTCCTTGAGAGCTGCAGAAACAAAATTCGCCTCTTCAGTAAATTTTTCTTCACCAAGTTCTGCCTTCAAAAGAGTTTTCACTGCTTCTTTAGCAGCCTTCGTCTTTTCGGCACGTTCTTCTTTCGGAAGAACTGTACGGGCAAGAGTCTTGAGATCTTTCGAAGCTAATGCTTCAACTCTTGCTTTCAACTCAGGACGTTCGATAGCTGGTTCAACAAAGCGCTTTGTCTTAGTGCCGTATTCAGCAACGATCTTCGACATCCCTTCGCAGATCAGGCGATTAGCTTCTGCACCAACTTTTAAAGCTTCGAGATATTCCTTCTCGCTGATCTCATGTCCTTCGCCTTCGACCATCGTGATCGAATCTTTCGTACCGGCTACGACAAACTCATAGTCAGCTTTTTCCAAATCGTCGAATGTTGGATTGACGATGATTTTGCCATCAACTCGTGCAACACGAACTGCAGCGATAGGCTCGCTGAACGGAACGTCAGAGAGAAGAAGTGAAAGCGATGCACCGCAGACTCCTAAGACATCAGCATCATTCTGCTGATCGGAAGACATAACGAATGCTACAAGCTGAGTTTCTGATCTCCATGTTTTAGGGAACATCGGACGGATCGGGCGATCAATAAGACGAGCCGAGAGAATTTCCTTCTCTGTCGGGCGTGCTTCGCGTTTGAAATATCCACCGGGAATCTTGCCGGCTGCTGCGGCACGTTCGCGGTATTCAACTTGAAGAGGAAGGAAATCAACATCCTTCACTTCCGGTGATGCAACTGCTGTTGTAAGCACCATAGTATCGCCAAGACGAATCATTACTGATCCGCTGGCTTGTTTGGCAAATCTGCCAAGTTCGAACGAAAGCTTCTTGCCTCCGCCGATTTCTATATCGTATATCATTGGTTATTATATATAATAGTAAAAGCCCCTTTCATAGGGGTTCTTGTTTTCGTGAATGAAAAAAGTGTTTTCGTTGCGATGTCAATATTCACCAACCGGAAACTGCGCGTCGAAGCTTAAAGAATTGCGTTCGGAGAGTTTGAACGGTTCATCGCATTAAAAATGTGAGATGAGCTCCAAAAGACGCTTCTTCCGTAGGTGTTCTGTTGTAAATGAAACTCTGATTTCCTCCTATATGAAGAAATCGTAAAACAATGTCATTGCGAGGAGTCCGCTTGCGGACGACGCGGCAATCTAAAAACTCAAATGATATCTCACGATTCAAAACTTTAGATTGCTTCGGTCGCTGGTGCGACCTCGCAATGACATTCTTTTTGGCTCTCTGCCAAATAAACTTATTTTCTGATCTGCAACTCCTGGATCAACGTGCGGTATTTCGTCACGTCTTTCTTGGCAAGGTAATCCAAAAGGCTACGGCGTTTGCCGACCATCTTGATCAAGCCGCGCTTGCCATGATGATCTTTCGGATTTGCCTTAAAATGAGGGGTAAGTGAGTTGATCTTCTCGGTGAGAATAGCGACTTGAACTTCAGTCTTGCCGCTGTCTTTAGCATTTGCACCGAACTTCGTAACGAAGCTCTGCGTCTTTTCTTTCGTAATTGGCATAATTTTGCAATTAATAGCGCTATAAAAGTGAATTACTGATTCCGGAACCTACCGCTATAAAAGCCCCGAAATTCTCGGGCGGTAAAACGGAATGACAGGGGCAAAGGTTCAAAACCTGCGGTTAGTGCTGAGGGCTGTGCAATGAGGACTGAGTATTTAGACTCATTCTCAATGCCGGTTCTCCGGTTGAAGCCTCTGTAAGTCCTTTATAATTCAACACTATAACATTTCGCGCATACAGAAAAGGTTGGTAGGTTATAGTGAGCAGTTTACCGCCAAAATCCCACTGACCGCCCAATCGCCTGAAACCCGACTCCAAATTGCCGGGTGAGCGACTGTAACTCCTTAAGATTCATAAATATCACTGTGCACATTTCACAAGTTAACAGTTTATAGATAGCTGTAAATAATACAACGTCATTGCGAGACCGGCACCAGCCGGTCGTGGCAATCTAAAATCTACAAGGGTATAGGTGCTCATCATAATGGAAGTAATATACGAAATAAAAACACGTTTGTCAAGGTGCCTTTTTGATGAATAATTATTCATAATTCAAACCATCCATTCTCCAACTCCGTAGGAGTGCCCTGTTTGTAGTAATGATTTTATAGTTGTATTTTTGTTAGCTCCGTAGGAGCGCCCCGGCTTGGAAACTTCTAACCGGTCGCCATGTGCTCCTACGGAGTTAATAATTTCTTTGGTAAAATAGATTTCACTAGACAGCTAACAGTAGAAAAAAGTCGGTATCGGAAGTCCGATTTGATTTTATTCGTAATTTTGCAGAGATGGGATATCTTGAAGATCATAATCTGGAAGGATTCGAATGGGATGAGGGAAACAGCTATAAAAGCTGGCTCAAACATGGCATAACGAATGATGAAGCCGAACAAGCTTTTTCAAATCGTCCATTCTATTCATACTCCGATGTGCTTCATTCCGGCACAGAAGAACGAAAGATTATTATAAGTAAAACGGATGCGGGGAAAATGGTGTTTATTTCTTTTACGACAAGAGGACGAAAGGTGAGAGTTATTTCATCGCGCCGGATGGGGCACAAAGAAAGCGATAAATTAAATGAAGCAGCTTAAGGAAATACCAATATTTAAAACCGAAGACGAAGAGCGGAAATTCTGGGATAACGTCGCTGATATTTTCGATTACTTCGATCCTGCAAAATTCGTAAAAACGGACCCGCCGATGGTACCGAAGACCTTAGACGCAGTATTCTTGAGAATGCCGCATTCCATGAAAGAAAATATCGAGCGCCTCTCGAAAGAAAAAAAAGTAAGTGTCGAAGCACTTGTTCAAGAGTTCGTCGCCGAAGGACTCCGGCATAACGGAGTGCAACCGGGGGTGTAAAGAAAAAGTCGGCTCAGGGAGTGGCTTTTATATGTTCGCCTAATTCAATTCTCATATTGAGACCATTCTTCTAATTTACCAAAATGCAGGTTTAATGTTAAACCTCCAGAAAAGTACTTCGGAGTTGCAAGAATAGAAATCATCAACCCTATTCCAACTGGACTTGCCTTAAAAATTAATTCCATTTCTCCACAGAGTCCCAATCCTCGAACGTCCTTTTGATTTATTTGAGCCACTGGCAGATAAGATAAACCACCAGAAATTCTTCCAAGCATACCACGAGAAAACTTTTGTCTTCCAAATAGTACAGCAATTTCCGTAAGATTTTCATCAGTCCCTCCATCTGAACCTAAATTCAAAGGGGATGCGAGAAGATACTTAACGCTTATATTATTCTTGCCCCATGAATACGTTAGTTTTAGAAGTGTTGTTATTCCCGGTCCATAAACACCGATTCCTCCGGTTGCCCAACATAATCTTGTATCATCAATTAGTGAATCTTGTTTTATCCTTTCAACGCTGTCCAAATTCTGCTGTGAGGCTTGGGCGAAGATATTAGTATAAGAAAGAATTAAAAATATAGGGAAGTATTTAAGCATATTTGGTGCATATTTCGTAGATAATTCTAACCCTTATAAATGGAGAATGGTTTTAGAGAGATTAGATGTTTTCTTAGTCATCAACTCCCAGCTTCCCATTATCTATTTTACTATTTTTATGAGTTGATATTGATCTGCAAGCCACCTTATACCTGATGAAGAATCAAAATCATAACTTTCAGATTTTATTAGACCAACTGTCGGACAAATGAATCGAAAATTTATGGCAGCTAAAAAAGTTTTGTTATAAAAAGTCTCAGTCCTAAAGCAAGCACAATGGAATAAACCGGCGGGTACTGTAATTAATGTATCTCCGTTACCAGCTATCGTAATGATACTTCCCACATAAACAATGCCATTTACTTTTAACGGGATGGAATTTAGTTGCGAAATAGTGTCTCCAAAATTCGTTGGTATTTTATATTTAAAAGGGGAGGAGAAATTATAAGAATATTCAATTATCACTTTACCACTTGGGTCAAGTACCTCTGTGGTGGCGTTAGTCAAAGTTATATTTTTATTTCCGTTTTTGATAGTTGATGAAACGACACTAAGAGAATCAATATTGAAGGATCCGAATTGACCATTGCCAAAAAATTCTTGGTCAGAATAAATCCATGAATCGCTTTCTGAAAAAGAATCAGACTGCTGATTCGCATCCGTTGATGACTTGCAGTTAAAAAGCGCAACAGAAAGAAGAATAAAAATAGACTTTTTCATGCTCCAAGATGGTAATATTGATGTACTAAAAACATTTATTCACCTTTATGGTTTCAATATGTTAATGGTGTTGCAGCACAGCAAGGACTAAATTAGAGCGGGGGCCTTTCGTATCGTAGTAATCCTTCTCTGATCGGATAAGTTAAGATTATTAGATTGCTTCGTTCCTCGCAATGACGTCGTTCTAATTACATCACCACCAATTTCTGCACTACTACAGTATTCTCACCCTTAGGAGTGCTGATCTTCATACGGCAGAGATAGATGCCTGAGGCAACTCTGATGCCATTGTCATCAGTGCGATTCCATTCGAGCAGGTGCGGACCTTTTGTTAACTCCCCTTTAGCAGAAAGTGTAGTGATATGAATGCCATTCATATTGGTGATCTCCATCTGCGCATACGCCGTTTCTTCAAGGGTGAAAAGAAAATGCGCATCATCGGTGATAGGATTCGGAAAACATTGCACACGTACAGCCGTTGTAGGAATTTCGGCAACTGCAGCGAGCGAGTCATTAACATGAATGTTAAATGTCTGGAAGTCATAATTTCCCTGCGAGTCGAAGGCGCGAAGGATGACGGTGTGGTCGCCGCTCTGATCGCCGACCGTTCCGGTTAACGAACCTTTCGAATCAACTTTCAACCACGAAGGTCCATAGACAATTTTATATTGCGGATGCTCATCAGCAAAAGATGCAGCAATAGCTTTATAATAATAAAATCCTCGGCGTTTATAAGGTACTGTTGGCGGCGCAGAAACTATACGCATCGTTGTATCGAGCAATGCCCACTCCACAACACCTTTATCATAGCCGATACTTGCACAACCTTCGAGCAGGAAATACGCAGGGTGCGTTTTTTTAATTTCAGGGGTAAGAATAAAGGCCGAATCAAATCCGAGATTCTTTCCGGCAATACGCCAAAAATAAAATGGCTTCTTGCCCGTCGGACCAATTCCGTGAATAGTAAATGTATCGGTCGTATTCGCCGAAAGCATCATGCTCAGATGATTAATATTCACCCATTCATGATTAATGGAATCGCGGGTCACGCGCACAGGAGAAAAACTGGTGATCTCCGGCGGAAGGTCAAAGTAGGAAGTAAATCTCCAGAAAATATTAAGAAGCATTTGTGATTGAACGGAGTCGTCGCCATCCAATCCATTCACCCAATCGGTTGAGCCGCCATTAAAAACTGCCCCGCCGCTTTTTGTCGTATAATATCCCATCGTTGCATGACCCGAAAGTAGATTTGCCGATGAAGCAGTCGGTGAAATTCCGAGAATAGAAAAATTCTTCGGCGTTTTATCTTCGCCTGTCACTATCGGAAAACCACGATCCCAATCATAAAGCGCGCCATCGCATTCATATCCTGCAATAGCATCCTGCGCGCCGATGATATCGCCATCCTTTGCACCAGTGTTGCCATAGATCCAGTGATTCGAGTTGAAAATTGTATATCCTCCGTAACCAAGTGTTTGCGGAAAAATACCTCTACTATTAATAAATCCACCATGTTCAAAACTTACACCTATTAATGAATTCGGCGGATCATTTACTGGTGATCTGCCCCAATTCGAAGTGACTATTGAATCATGCAGCGGATACATCGGATCGGTCGCTGAATCTTTATAGCACACCATCGTCTGCAAACTATCTTCAAAACGTACCTGCCACCAGCATGTATTTCCTGAGAGACAAATTATTCTTCCTGCAAAATGCAAAAATGTTTCGAGTGCCGTTCTCTCCGGTCTCGACCAATACTCATCATGCCCAACGGCAACATAAGTTTTATAATGCGATAGGAACCAGGAATCGCGGTCAAGATCGGTATTCACGCAAAACTCCGCTTCGAGATGATGAATTTCAAGCCATGTGACGAGTTTATCAGCCCAGCGGAAATAATTATTGGTAAGTGAATCGGAGAGTGGACGATTAAAACTTACCTTTACTGATGCCGTCTTTGAATACGAATTAAAATCATAAAGACTCCGGCTTCCCCAATTATTATAAGCTTGCCACGTATTGGCAGTCAGACAAACGACGGTCTTCGAATGCTTGCCAAGATCTTTTTCCCTAATAACAAAAATAAGTTTTTTTACAGTATCAGCAGAAGGAAGATCAGCTTCATAAACTCCTGAACTCCAAGAGGAAGGAATAACGATCTCTTTCGTGGGTTTCCAATTACATCCGAGAATAAATGCGCTATCGCCGGTTGTTTGTATGCCGCCGGGCAAATCCTTGAGTGTAAGAACTTCTTTTTTATTCAGTCCGAGTTTATAAATATGCATATCAAATTTTGGATCGGGAGTAGAAATATAGAAGCGCAGTTTTTCGCCTTGTGCAACCGAAAACGAACTGAGGTATCCATCAGCCTGAGCGAACGCCCCCTGATTTGATAATAAAATAAAGCAGATTATGACTATAACCCGAATTCCCGTGTGGTTCATGTATGCTTAGTGATACTATCAAGTGACACAAAAAGAGAAAATGTCACTGATGAATAATGTTCTGTGCTATAATCAATGCAAAAATAAGGAGAATAATTCAGGGAATCGGAGAAATATACACCAATGTCATTCCGAAGGAGACGATGAGCCGGAGGCGAAGAGCGACTGAGGAATCCCCTTAATCATTGTAGAGACTGAGGAATGACATCCGTACGCGTGTACCCTTTAAGTAATCATCCCCCGAACTTCCAGAAACGGATGTTCGTTTAAGTCAAGCTAAATTTTGGCTACTATATATAGATACGAGTGCAGAATCCACCAAAGGTACAAACAGGCGCAATTTCCTATACCGAATACGATCTCCCAAACGGACTCCATGTGATCTTGCATGAAGATCATAAAGCCCCAATAGTCTGCGTGAATATTGCATACCATGTCGGCTCCAAGAACGAAACGCCTGATCGTGCAGGCTTCGCTCATCTATTCGAGCATCTTCTTTTTGAAGGCTCTACAAATGTGAAGCGCGGCGAGTTTGATACGCATATCACGCAAGCAGGCGGATATGATAATGCTTATACGACTGAAGATAAAACAAATTATTACGAAGTTCTTCCCGCCCATCAACTCGGATTAGCGCTATGGCTTGAAAGCGATAGAATGCTCGGCTTTGTACTTGATGAAGTGAGTTTGCGAACTCAGAAAGATGTCGTCAAAGAAGAGAAACGCGAGCGATATGATAATACTCCATACGGTTCGCTCTCAGAAAGAATGATGAGTCTTGCCTATAAAAACTTTCCTTATAAATGGACAGTCATCGGGGATATGAATACGATCGAAGCCGCTACGCTCACCGATGTAAAAGATTTTTACGATACGTTCTATTCGCCGAGTAATGCTGTGCTCGTATTGACAGGTGCATTTCAGGAAGCGGATGTCCGCAAACAGATCGAAGAATATTTCGGAGACATCCCCGCGCATCCGGGCATACTTGAGCGTCCGATCTATAATGAAGAAGAGCAGCTTAATGAGCGTCGCGAAATTGTGACTACTGAAGCTGTGCCGCTTCCCGGAATTTTTTATGCGTATCCGATGCCTCCCGAAGGCAGTGATGAAGCTATTGCGCTCGACCTTTTGACGGATATTCTTTCGACCGGTAGAAGTTCACGCCTGTATCAGAAACTTGTTTATACCGGAAAGCTGGCTTCGGAAATGTCGGCTTATGTTGATCTTCGGGAAATGCCGGGCTTGCTTTGGATCTATGCTATCGGAAATCTTCCGGAGCAGGATACAATGCCGATAGAAATTGCCATCGAAGAAGTGATCGCCGAAATCCGTGAGACACATGTCAGCGAGATCGAATTGCAGAAGGCAAAGAATAAAACAGAGATGCGCCTGATCGCAAGCCGGGTGACAACATCAGGCAAAGCAGATCAACTTGCGCATTCGCGAGTATTCTTTAATGATACGAGCAAGGCAAATTCCGTCATTGACCGGTATCTTGCCGTAACAACGGAAGACATCCGCAAAGCCGCAGCAAAATATCTTGTCCCGGAAAAAAGATGTGTAGTTGTCTTTGTTCCTCCGCCGGAGGAAGATGGAGATGATGAAGGCGATGAATAAATGACAATAGCTCAATAAAATTTTATGACAACTTTAGACCGTTCGAAACCACCACAGCCGGGACCGATCACCTTGATCGGCTTTCCGAAATTTATCACGACGCAGACTTCAGGCGGAACGCCCGTGTATCTTGTCGAGAATCACGGACAGCCACTTGTAAGCATCACGCTTTATTTGCGCGAAGGATCGGCGAATGATGTTGCAGGGAAAGAAGGCCGCTCGGCAATGAGCGCAGAACTTCTGACCAAAGGTACCGATACGCGCAGCGCAACGGAGATCGCAGAAGCGATTGATTTTGTCGGCGGCTCTTTAGGCGCAGGCGCTTCCTGGGATTCAACGACGATCTCAACTTCCGTTCTGACTCGCTACCTGCCAACTGCGCTTGATCTCTTCGCTGATGTTGCGCTGAATCCGGCATTCGCAGGAGCAGAACTTGACCGCGCAAAGCTTCAACGCATTGCCGGAATCAAGCAAGCAAAAAGCGATCCGGGATATTTGGCAGAATCAATTTTTTCACGAATCGTTTTTGCTTCGCATCCTTATGCGCTTGAAGTAAATGGCACGGAAGAATCTGTTCCGAAATTTACTTCGGAAGAATTACAAAACATCTACAAAGGTATTTCTTCGCCAAGCAATTCTTTTTTTATCGCTGCCGGAGATATTACCGAAAGCGAGTTGCTGGGGATGATCGAGCACCGCTTTAAAGAATGGAAATCAAATCCTGCCAAATCTCAGAGTGTGACTGCACCACCAGCTCAGAAAAACAACAGAGTCGCGCTCGTAGAAAAGGCGCAAGCAGTTCAATCGGCAATCCGTGTCGGGCATATCGGCATTGCGCGCGATGATAAAGATTATGTTGCCTGCTACGTTTTGAATATGCTTCTGGGCGGATATTTTAATTCGCGCATCAATATGAATTTACGTGAGAAAAACGGATTTACATACGGAGCGCGAAGTTTTTTTGATACGAGGAAACAAACTGGCGCTTTTGCCGTCAGTACAGAGGTACGCACTGATGTTACGGCGAAGGCTATTGCGGAGATCATTAACGAGTTAACCCTCATTCGCAAAGAGCCGGTCAGCGAAGTTGAACTTTCGATGGTGAAAAATTATATCATTGGCAGCTTCCCTCTTTCGATCGAGACTCCGCAGCAAGTAGCAGGACGTGTTGCAACGCTTGCACTTTACGGACTTGAAATGGATTACTATGACAAGTTCAGAGATACCGTTGCCGCGCTTAGCCGCGAAGATCTTCTGCGAACAGCACAAACATACATCCACCCGGATGCACTTACTATTACAGCATCGGGAGATGTCAAAGCATTGGAAAGCGATATGAAAGCTTTTGGCGATGTTGAAATTTACGATCACGATCTTATCAGAATTTAAGAAAGAGAATTTACATTGGATACCATAACAAAAACCGCCCTCCAGACGAATGGATTTGCCGGAAAAGAACTCGATTATGCCCGCGACCTTGTCGCAAAACATAAGGCAGTAAAATCCGAAATCGCAAAAGTTATCGTTGGTCAGAATGACGTAATCGAAGAATTGCTTATCGCGCTTCTTGCGCGTGGGCATTGCTTACTCATCGGTGTACCCGGACTTGCAAAGACGCTGCTCATCAGCACACTTGCTGAAGTCTTGCATCTGGATTTTAACCGCATCCAGTTCACGCCTGATCTGATGCCGTCTGATATTACCGGTACGGAAATTCTCGAACAGAATATTTCCACCGGAGCAAAAGAATTTCGTTTTATCAAAGGACCTGTCTTCGCTAATATTATTTTAGCGGATGAGATCAATCGCACTCCGCCAAAAACTCAGGCAGCTCTTTTAGAAGCGATGCAAGAGCATAAAGTAACGGCTGCGAATACGACCTATACGCTGGACGAACCGTTCTTCGTACTTGCTACACAAAATCCTATTGAGCAAGAAGGCACGTACCCTTTGCCGGAAGCACAGCTTGATAGATTCATGCTGAACATCTGGCTCGACTATCCTTCGGAAAAGGAAGAGATCGATATTGTCAAATCAACAACGAGTGAGTATAAACCTGTTCTCAGTAAAATTCTTTCAGGAAAAGATCTGGTTTTATATCAGGATCTTGTTCGTTACGTGCCGATCGCAGATAACGTTGTCGAGTATGCGGTGAAGCTCGTTGCAAAATCACGTCCGAAAAATCCGAGTGCGCCGGATTTCGTAAAGAAATATATCAGCTACGGTGCAGGACCTCGCGCCTCCCAATACCTCGTGCTCGGGGCAAAAGTCCGCGCACTATTGGATGGACGTTTCACTCCTTCTATCGAAGATATTCGTGCGCTTGCCATATCGGTGCTCCGCCATAGAATAGTCTTGAATTTCAATGCCGAGGCTGAGGGTATTTCGACTGTTGATCTTATCGAGAGATTAACGAAAGAATAACACGTATGTCATTCTGAACGGAGCGAAGCGCAGTGAAGAATCCCGTAATAGATTGTAGAATATTCGAGCACTCATCATTGCAAGGCGATCATCTTCGTGGTATTCTCTATTTCGCCAAATATTTTAGGTTGCTTCGTCGGACTCGCTTCCTCCTCGCAATGACGTGTTTTTTACTTTTACTCCCGGCGCTCACTCACAGTCAAACAAAATATTGGATCGAGTTTAAGGATAAAGGCATCGCCTCACCAGCATTTATTCCAGGCAATCCGATCTTTGATGCAACGGTGAAGCAATTCGTGCCGAAAGCCTTGAAACGCCGCTCCGAAGCACTTGGAACAACCACAATAGAATCGCTCATTACTATAGAAGATGCTCCGGTTTCTTCGAAGTATCTTGATACATTACGCCAGCTTGGAATAACTCCTATCACCATTTCCAACTGGGCAAATGCAACGAGCGCTTTTCTTTCGGAGGCGCAAATAAATCTTTTACATAATCTTTCTTTTGTTTCAAGAATCAAACCGCTTGCAACAAGTAAAAACAATACACAAAGCATTGCGAAAGTGACTTCAATTTTTCTTCCTCTGCAAGATATTCATAGCGACGAACCAGAAATTTTACCGATCCCCGCCGGTTACGATACGATCATTTATCATTATGGGGGAAGTTATCCGCAGCTTCGGCGCATTAATGTTTCGCCGCTTCATGCTATGGGCTTTGATGGCAACGGTATCACGCTTGGGATTCTTGATGTTGGATTTCGGTGGAGGGCAATACGCGCAGTAAAGATGCATCATGTAATTGCGGAGTATGATTTTATTTTTCATGACTCTGTTACATCGAACGAATCAAATGATGTTCCCGATCAAGATGGACATGGCTCACTTGTATTAACGGCTGCTACAGGATTTTTTCCTGATTCCGTTATGGGACCTGCGTATAATCCCGATCTTCTTCTTGCGAAGACTGAAGATCTGCGCAGCGAAACTCCTGCTGAAGAAGATTATTTGGCTGCTGCAATGGAGTGGATGGAAAAACTTGGCGTTGATATTACTTCAGCTTCACTTGGATATTTTGGTTTCGATAGCGGATTTGTCAGCCATACATATAATGATATGGATGGCAAGACAACCATTGCTGCAAAAGCTTGCCAAAGAGCGGCGCGCCTTGGTGTGCTTGTCTGCTCGGCAATGGGAAACGGCGGAACCACTGGCTACCCATACATGATAACTCCTGCCGATGCCGATAGTATTCTTTCCGTAGGAGCGTTAGATGTCAACGATACCATCGCTGGTTTCTCTTCTCGTGGACCAACTTTCGATAAAAGATTGAAACCCGAGATATGCGCGCCGGGAGAACAAGTCTGGACGATGACGCATGACGATACTTTTACTTATGCTGGTGGTACTTCTCTTGCAACGCCACTCGTATCGGGAGCGTGTGCGCTTGTCAAGCAAGCGCATCCGGAAGCAAGCGCTCAGTCAATACGAAAAGCAATCATAAAGACGGGCATACTTTTTCCGGGTCAGCAACCCGATACTGCTTATGGATATGGAAGATTGGATGCATATAACGCTGCTCTCTCGCTCGGGACGATCATCGGTACAAAAAGAATGTGGAGAGTTGATTCGATCCATCACCTCGAAGTTGGTATCGCTGCAAATAACGGAGTGAAATTTCCGACGATCAAATATTCATTGGGTAGTATTAGCTCAGTAATCAATCTTGTTCCGGCTAGCGATTCACTTATCTATACTGCGACTTTCCCGGCATTCCCAAAAGGAACCCATATTCATTATTATGTTGAGACCTCCGATGGAGCCGATACACTCACTCGGTATCCACGGAATGCGCCGGACTCCATGTTTGATTTTTATGTAGGTGATACGATTATTAATCAAAAAAGCGTTGCTGAAATAACGGCGACAAAAGAACTTACACTCTCTCCAAATCCTACGCATGATGTCATTGATATTCGCGTACAAACAGATGAAGCAGTGACATATAAAATTACAGACATTCTGGGACGAGAAATTATTTCTTATAGCGCAACGCCCAACGTCCGAGAGATTCGCATTCGGCTGGATAGATTTGCTCCGGGGACTTATTACTTGGAAGCACGATCTATATCAGGAAAATTTTTACAGAACAAAAAATTTATTGTAGTACAATGACGGCAGCCATTTCTCAATTCACAATTTCTAATTCTCAATTTCCCCGTTGACCTTTCTTAATCCATACGTTCTCTTTGGTCTGATCGCCGCGAGTTTTCCGGTGCTCTTTCATTTATTTGCCCAGCGCAAAGCACGGCGTGTGGAATTTAGCTCGATCAGATTTTTGCAGAAGCTCGAAAAGTCTTCGATGCGGAAGGTTAAGCTGAAGCAGATACTATTACTCATCTTGCGCACACTGCTTATCATTTGCCTTGTCACAGCATTCTCGCGTCCGGCATTGCGTGGTTATCTCGGCGGATTTTTCGGAACGTCTCATGCAAATACGACCGTTGTTTTACTTGTCGACAATTCTGCTTCAATGTCTCGCCGAAATCCGAATGGCACATATTTCAAACAAGCAATAGACGCAGCAACAGAGATCGCCGGAGCTATCGAAGATGGCGATGAAGCAGTTGTTATTCCACTTGCTTCGATGGAGCGCGGCAAAGAATATCCCCCACTGCATACCATAACCGATATTCGCAAAGCAATTACAAATCTTCAAATTGCCGATGCACCTGCACGAGTTGAAGATGGACTTCGCGTTGCAAGCGCCGTGCTTGCAAGATCATATAATGTCAATAAAGAAATTTATCTGATCAGTGACGATCAAGCCCGTAATTATAAAATTGAAGTAGAAAATGCTAAGAACGATTCTGTCGGAATCCGATTGAAATTATTTGATGAGCGCACAAGACTTTTCATCAGCGACATCGGCGAAGCGGATAAAAGCATCGGCAGAAATCTTTCTCTCGACTCGCTTAAACCGCTTACGACTATCTTCGAACCGGGACGACCGCTTGAATTTGAAACATTCGTCCGCAACACCGGTGATGGAGCATCTGAAAACGCAGTAGTTTCTCTTTTCTATAATGATGAGCGTGTTGCCCAACGATCTGTCACCGGACTTGGACAAAATAAATCCGAGAAGGTTTCGATCAGTGCTCAACCTCGCGGAACAGGATTACTCTCAGTTCGCGCAGAACTTGAAGATGATGCCCTGCCATTCGATAATAAGCGATATGTTTCGCTCACTCTTCCCACATCACGGCATATCGGACTCTTTTTCTCGCAAGAAAAAGATGCTGAATATATTAAACTTGCTCTTGAGCAAACGCTTTCTGAAAACAACGAACTTCCCTATTCCGTCGAACTTCATCGCATAGAAGAACTTCGAATGCTGCCATCGCTTCGTTCACGACTTGATGCCGTGATCGTCGGTATTGGTACTGAATCAGTTGATGCAAGCGATAGCAAGGCATTAAAAGATTATATTGCTTCGGGTAAAGGCGCAGCCATCTTTACCTTAGTTGGTGTGCAATCTCCGCAATTTAATTCATCTCTCAGCACAACTCTGGGCATTCCGAATATTGAATCGAAAGAAGGCTCAGCTTCGCTGACGGATAAATATGCAAGTTTTGCACAATTTGATTTTGCTCATCCATTCTTTGCAGGAATGTTCGAAGAAAAGAATGGAAGTTTAAGCGCACGCGGAATTGAATCACCAAAAATATTTGAATACTACCGCTTCACTCGCGGCGGAATTCCGCTTATCACTCTTTCAAGCGGTGCATCATTTTTAACTGAGGCAAGTATCGGCAAAGGTAAAGCGCTGATCTATTCTGCTCCGCCGACTTTCGCATTCAGCGACTTTCCGCGCAAGGCAATTTTTCTTCCGCTTATTCGAAGAACTGCAGCATATCTTTCATCCATCGGAGCAAAAGATGAGAATGAAGAAGCTGCATACTATACAGATGAGCCCTTCGATGTGATGCTTCCAAAACTTGGCGGCGAAGAATCCGGCTTGAAGCTCCTGCTAAAATCTCCGAACGGCTCATCCGAAAGAATTGAAAGCATTGCAACTGAAGGCAAGCTTCGTATTCATCTTGATAATGCTCATACAGCCGGAATTTATACGATCTTCCGTGACGCTGAAGCCCGCGAGCCTATTGCATCATTCGCTGTGAATGTCCGAAGTGATGAAGCTGATCTTAAACGAGCATCAAGTGAAGAAGCTGATTCTCTCATCGCACCACTCTTCAGCAAGCCAAAAGAATCCATTGCACGACTCGATGCATCAAGTAAAGACCTTACCAAGAAAATAAAAGAGTCCCGATTTGGAATTGAATTATGGCAGACATTTCTGGTCATCGCATTACTCTGCGCAATAGCAGAGATGCTGATTGCGAGAGAAGCAAAAAGAATTGATGCGTAATTTTAGCATGAACTAGTACAAATAATTCCTGTTAGTTGAACTATAGAATCATATCTTATTATGAAAAAATATCTCTTCCTCGCTTTTTGTTTTGCAATTATATCCTGCAAAAACAGTACAGATACTGGCACACAAAGCCAAGGTGTCATCATGCCTCTTGCCATTGGTAATACATGGATATATCTTGATAATGGATATGATTCGAATGGACATCTTATCGTACCTTCTCGTCTCGATACTCTTCTGATCAATGATACTATTACTTACGGAAAAGATGTTTTATACATCCCACAAAACCGAAAGATTTATTATTATAATAAAACGGATGGACTTTCGATTAGATATAATTTCGCTCCTGAAGAAACATTGTTTGCAAAATATCCTGCTAAAGCTGGCGATATTTTCCGCCATGATTCATATATTCTTACAAAGGAATCAAGTCCTGATCCTCTTGGATTGGCAGCAGCAGATTATATTGTCTCTTCCACCACAGAATCTGTAACGGTTCCTGCTGGTACTTTCATCTGTTATAAGTACAATGCCGATTATTATGATACGACAAAGCATCAATTATTAGACAGATATAATACCTATTATGCTCCAAATGTCGGAATGATCAAGTCAGAAGATTTTCACTTAGACAGTGCAACACAAACTTTAATGATAGCTCAGACCAGTCAACTTACAAAAGTTATATTACATTAAAAATAATAGCCAGACTTCAGCGAATTGCCACTCCGCGCTAAAGCCCTCCTCGCAATAATACTTCCCCCCAATTTTTAATTTTTTCTTCCCGCCATATCCACTACGATCGGCGAACAAAATATTGCATCAGGATTTTTGCGATGGGCATACCAATCTTCGAGCATGGCATCGCCCATTTCTTTTGTCGTTGCGCCGCTTTCAACCATTAAGTGCATATGCTTGGTGAAGAATTTATCTGCCCATTCGATCACATCACTATCGGGACCTCCGGCAAGGCAATGAGGGGAGTAATCGATCATTTCCATTCCATACTTACGGAAGATTGCAGGGATCCTTGCTGCAACGAATGCATCACCTCCGCTTACTGCCCAATGTTTAATTACCATATCAAGTGCATAATCAAATGCACCACCTTTCGGATAGAGTCCTAAACCGGAATAGAGATAATCCTGAATGGCAATGACTCCACCTTTTTTCAGCGAAGGCAAAAGATTTGCAATGAATTTATCGGCATCCGGTACGAAGCCTATCACCCATCTGACGAATATTAAGTCAAAATGATCTTTCGGAAGTTCTGCGGTTTCAGCAGTACCTTGAATATATTTTATATTCTTCCAGCCTTTTTTATCAGCTTCTGCTTTGAAATGATCAAGATAATATTGCGCCGGTTCAAGTGCTGTTACTTCGCCGGTCTCGCCAACTCTTTCAAGCAAGTCCATTGAGACAACTCCCGGACCCGCTCCGACATCAAGACACTTCCAGCCGATACTGACTCCGATACGATCAAAGAACGCATCAGAAACGCTTTTCCAAACGCCATGCTGGAATTGCAAACGTTCTAATTCCACTTGATTTATGCCTAAAATGTATTCTTCCGATCCTTGCGCCATATTGTGCTATGAACTATTTTTCGTTTATTATGGTATATCTTAATGCCTAAAGACAAGCTTTAACCCCTTAACAATGACTCGTAATGAAATCATTGCCTATTGTTCTCGTGCTCATTGCAGCAACTATTTTTTCAGCCTGCAAAAATACAGGATCGGGTAGTACCGGACCGACAGAAACCGGAGTCATCGTTCCGCTTTCTGTCTATAACATCTGGGTGTTCGATCATGTTGATTATAATCCTGATGGTTCGATCAAAAAAGAATTTACCGATTCAGTGCAGGTATATCCCGATACGAAGATCAATCCATCAAATGGCATCACCGCTTTAGATCTTAATGGACAGTATGTTGCGAATCTTGTTGCAGGATTTTATATCATCGGCGCAAATATTATTCTCCCTGAACTGTGGCTTAAGTATCCGGCAAATGTTGGCGACAGATTTAGGGACGGACCGGAGACGATGCAGTTGCATTTTCCAACAGTTCAGAAACCCGATTCAATAGTAAATCTCACTTCCGTATATACAGTCGCAGCAAAAAATCTCTCCGTCACAGTGCCTGCGGGTAGCTTTTATTGCTACAAGTATGAAACAGATTTTCAAGATCCCGTCTATCATGTCACCTACTATCAAGTGTTGGAGTACTACTCCCCGAATGTCGGCGAGATCATGAGAGAAGAATATGCAAGGGATCAGTCGAACACGATGAAATTAGCGTCTCGTCAAAAGCTGATCAGCAAGAAGTTGCAGCCGTGATATTATAATACTGGATCATTTTCAACACCATGTCATTGCGAGACCGACACCAGTTGGTCGTGGCAATCTAAAAACTTGAGCATTGGAAAAAACTTAAAAATTTAGATCGCCATGTCGGGCTAACGCCCTCCTCGTGATGACGTTCCAAAAAAAATATTTACAAATTAGTCCATTACCGATCTGATTGCCTTATACTCCGAATTGTTTGAGGTGATGATCGAGATGTCCGTAATTAAGTCTGCCCCAATCCTCTCTCGACATTGTGCCGATCAGAGGGCTTTCTGCACCATACTTTGATGAATCCGGAAAACGCTTAAGCGCGGACTTCAATGCTTCGCGCTCGGCGCGAAAATCATCAGGGTTAATACCTTGTTCAACAGTATTGAATTCCTTAAATGTTTCTGCCTTTCCTTTTGGTGTCGGCATATTCGTTTTCATGATTACAAAGCGCATAAGCGCTTTCTTGAACCCTCCGGATTTTCCAGGAGCGACCGGCATCTCATCCATTGCATTCAACAAACCGAATGTCGTATGCCTGAGCATTTGATTGACGTTCATTTTACCCCATTCGTTTTTTGCCGAAGGAGTTAATTTCTCAAGACGTGCGATGATCTCAGCACGTGTTTCCGGTTGTACGAGATTCTTTTTCATAGTGTCTGGTGTTGGTAAATGATTATGGTATAATTAGAAGACGGATGAGATTGTTCCATATTTTAAAAGCATACTACATCACTATTCAGAACAATGATGGAAACATCCTAAAGCGATCATTGTTTTCCCGTTGCTTACAAAGCTCATTCTGTATATCCGCATAAATATAAGCTTTTATGAAACCAACTATAACTTCGTTCTGCCTCTGCATTGCCTTTCTTGCAACAGGCTGTATTTCAACGCGGGTATCATCGCTTATTGATCCTGCTTACCGTGATTCTTCGTACGGTCGCATTCTTGTAGTGGGTAACTATTCACAGATAGAGCAAACAAAATTGGCAGAGACGAAGATGGTAAAATATTTACTTGATTCAGGCATTTTTGCAATCGCTAACTCTGAAATTCTACCACCATTGCGGAAATATTCCGATAGCGAAATGTCATTAGCGTATAAAAAATTTGATCTCGACGCCACCATCATTATGTTTCTCACCGGTGATTCCAGTGAAGGATTCTATACTGCTGGCTCGACAAACATTAATCATGGTGTTGGCTTCGGAAGTTTCGGTTCTACTACTTCGACAACTTCTGTCACGTCAACTCATGGTAGTTATGAGAAGAAATCTTACGTTGATACACGTGCTGAACTGAGAGACATCCGAAATGGCTACCTTGTTGCACGTTGCGAAACAAATTCGGAGCAAACAAGCTACCCTGAGAGCTATCTGGGAGGCTCTGGTGAATCATTGATGGCTTCTATCTGTGAAAAAATGGTTGCTGAGTTCAAAAAAAATAAACTCTTGCGAAAGAAATAATCAATTGTAAAGGCACGTCCTCTCATTCGAATTGGTTATTTCCTTCTCTTAATTTTCTCTTTTTTTAGAAGACTATGCAACGTCTCATCGAAGGTGTTCACAAATTTCAGAACAACGAGTTCGGTAATTACCGTGAGCTTTTTCATAAGCTTTCTGAAGATGGGCAGAACCCCCATACTCTCTTCATTACCTGTTCTGATTCTCGCGTACTGGCAGAGCTAATCACCCAAAGTCAGCCCGGCGATCTTTTTGTCGTAAAAAATATCGGCAATATCGTACCGCCTGCAAGTGTACGCGGCGATACGAATTCTACTGCTGCTGCTATCGAATTCGCGGTCGTTAATCTTGGCGTTAGCGACATTGTCATCTGCGGGCATTCACAATGTGGAGCGATCTCAGCATTACTGGATTCTTCACTCATAGGAGATAATACTCCGCATTTGAAAGATTGGCTTACCCTTGCATCTCCGGTTCTCAATACGTTAGAAAAGAATTACTCACACATTACAGAATCTCATGCTCGGCAAACTGCACTTGCTGAAGAGAATGTCCTCTTCAGTTTGGAAAATTTACGGAGCTACCCCTGCGTACAAGAGAGTTTAACCAATGGCTCACTCCGTCTCCATGCCTGGTTCTTCAAGATCGCAACGGCAGAGCTATTTGCTTATGATCCCGAAACACGGCAGTTCTCTCCGCTTGTGGGGGAAAAATAAGGCTGTATTTGGTAATTATAGGAGAATATTCAAATTTGTAAGATTAAAAGAATCCAAATTCGTTACTTTTACGTATCTTATTCGTATCTTAACATCTTCCCCAATGTCATACTCTTCACACATTAAACATACGAATTATGAAAAAACTTTTTTTATTAACAGCAATTACTGGCTTACTTAGCCTCAGTTTGTTTTCTGCTGCAACAGCACAAGAGAAATTTGATTACGGCGCAAGAGTCGGACTGAATATCTCTAACTATTCTTTCAGTAAGAATAATGATAATTCAACCACATCCGCAGAAATTGGAATACTCGGAGGTCTTCAGATGGACTACTGGTTCACCCCTAAATGGGCTTTTTGCGCTCAGTTATTGTATATTCAAAAAGGAGCAAAAAATTCTTTTTCCAGCACTGTTGGTACAACAACATTCACCGGAACAAGTAATGTTGTTGCCAATTATCTCGAAATTCCATTAGAGGCAAAGCTGCAGTTCGGCGAAGATTCGAAGATTCGTGCATATATTTTTGCAGGACCAACCGTAGGATTGCTTCTCTCGGCTACTGCCAACTCAACAGTCAATGGCGGCTCATCGACGTCCGATAATGTTAAGGATCAATTTTCCTCTACCGACTTCGGTATTATCGGCGGAGCAGGGTTGAATTTCTTTTTAAGCGACGACCTCTCGTTGTTCCTTGAAGCAGGATATAACTACGGTTTTGCAAATGTCCAACAGGATTCACAGCCAACCGCTGCGAACACCCGTGACATCCACATCGCAGCCGGAATTTTATTCCATTAATCCTCTTCCTGATTTGCGAAAAAAAAGCCGACTCAGTGAGTCGGCTTTTTTTGCTTTAGTCCCCCATTTCCCCTTCCTCAGCCTCGCCAACCGAGCACCTAAAATTTCATAGCAGAATAAACAATTAGAAGCGGGAGGTGCTACAAAATGATAAGAAGCAACTCCATGTATAAGTAATTCGTTAGAGAGGGTAGTATGAAAAAAAATATCTACATTGATACTTCCGTCGTTGGAGGTTATTTTGATGAGGAATTTATTGATGATACTCGTCAGCTTTTTCAATTACTTGCCGATGGACAGTTCACATTCATTATATCGGATTTGCTAGAAGCAGAGCTTGTCGATGCTCCACAACAGGTTAGAGAATTGTTGCTCCAATTTTCAAGTGCTTCCTTCAAGCGTGTAGAACTCACTGATGAAGCTATCATGCTTGCAGATTCATACATCGCAGAAAAAGTTGTCGGGAAAACAAGTCTCGAAGATTGCAGGCATATCGCACTGGCAACTGTATCGAGAGTCGATGTTTTAGTAAGTTGGAATTTCAAACACATTGTTAATCTTGACCGGATCAGGGGATATAATTCTGTCAATCTGCGTTTAGGATATCTGGAGATTGAAATTCGAAGCCCGAGGGAGCTTATTAATTATGATGACTAAAGAAAAAACTAAAATTTTTGATGCAGTAAAGATGATGCGCGATAACCGCGAAAAAATCAGTGCCGAGACGCAAGGGATGAACCTCGCCCAATTGAAAAAATACCTCGACGAAAAATTAAAAACGAGTAAGTTGAAGGCATTGGGCAGATAAGCTCACCCTCAGAATTTTACCTCTCTCCTGCCCGTCGAAGCTGCTTCTTCAAGATCGCAACAGCAGAGTTATTTGAGTATGACCCGGTAACAAAGCAATTTTCGCTGCTGGCGGGGGAGAAATAGTGTACCCCCTTATCTCAATCTCTTCATCCGAGTACTTAAAATTTCATAGCTGAATAAACAACAGGAAGTGGGGGTAGCCGAATCAGTTTCCCTATGTAACTGTGATCAGACCTCGGCTTTTGAGAGAATAGTGTAACAAAACCCAGATCGTCATGTTATTACGATTATGAGAAAGCTAAACCTTCTTCTATTATCTGTAATTGGCCTTTTTCTTTTCGGCTGCAACAGCGCGACAGGTCCAACGTCTTCGCCAGATATCTTTGTGTCCGGAAATACCTGCCTTTATTCCGATGTTGCCTATGATACGAGCGGGCAATCGATTGGTACGAGAACCGATACTGCTATCATTTTCTCATCATCCATTTCGAACAGCCAAAAGAGTATCCTCCTAAGCGATAACACAATGTATATCTTAGATGCATCAGGTTCTTCATGGATACTTTCTGAAGTCAACCCTCGTCCTAATGCCGTACATTTTCACCCTTTCCAGGAAACGCAGGAGATACTTTGAGTGTAAGTGAGGACGTACCTGTAAAAGTAGCGGACTCCTTATTCTCTGGAAGATTTGTAACGACAGAAAAGCAAACGAATTTGAGCGTTACTGTCCCAGCAGGCATATTTTCTTGTTCATTATATGAACTGGATATATGGAGAAAATCTGATGCACTTCTCGTAGCAAAAGAGTTGTTTTATATTTCCGCTACTTTAGGTCTTGTTCAGCGAGATTTTTACCAGATCAATCCGAAGTCGGGATATTTATATCTTGTAACTCGGAAGCAACTATTGAATGTACGATAAGAAATAAGAAAGCCGACTCCCAGAGCCGGCTTTTAATATCTTAATTTTTCCGCTCCGACTCCATCGGACTCCCAAACTGAGTGCCTTAAATTTCATAACAGTATAAATAACCGGAGAACTGAGACATTATAAAACCGTCGGCCATCGCTAGCGAAGGAGTATTAACTTAACTGGCCCAATAATTCGGTTGTCATCGAGCACATGTCCAATGTACAATCCCGAAGGCAGTCCGTTGAGGTTAATTTCGAACTCGGAACCTCCCTCATCGATACTAAATGTTCTGACCAATGTGCCATCAGCCTTTAGGAAATCGATTGATGCATGATTGCCAAAAGGTAACGTCGAATGAAGGGTGCTCTTCCCTAAACATGGATTTGGTGAAAGCCACAATTCTTGTTGCTCCAATGTTTCGCTTTGCAGAGGAACTGAAGAAGAAGCGATAGTCGCGCATCGAAAAATACCTCCGCCAGTGGTTGCTGCTATGAGGTATTGATCTTTATCTAATACGATATTAGACGGACCGTACCAGGTAAAGGCTATATTCTTTACGGTATCCCAATCGAACGTCCTGCGAAAACGCATCAGATAGCCGACTCCGGGCGTTACTGCTGCTGCCGGGGAGAGCACATAGATATTACCTATCGGATCAGTTTCAATACTAGAATAGTCCGCTTGCGGAAGTTCGAAATTTCTCCTGACGATCGAGTTATCCAGATGTCTGGTGTAGAGTTCTGTTTGAAAACCACCTTGACTGACGATCTCGAGTGTGCCGGTACTATCAAACGCAATATCCGTTACTACAATAGTATTTGCTACGATTGGCTCAGTAACAGTCATAGCGCCGGAAGTGACCTCCCATAAATTTCGGTTCTCAATGTAAAGATTATCTGAATGATCCAGTACCATGCTTCGATGGGTAACAGGTGTGAAAAGATTAAAGAATGTCTGAAGTGTAGACCAGTTCATCCCATCATCCGTCGAGTAGTATAAATTATCAACACCGAGACGATATACTATACTCGTCCTCGAAGATAGCAAATCGATCGTTCCACTTTGGTAAGTGTCGATCGTATCGGAACGAACCCATGAATTTCCAAGATCTGTTGAGCGATAGAGTTGATGTATCGAACCAGAAAAAATGAGCGATCCCAGAGGTGTGACAGTAAAACCGCCGTAATTGGTAGTTGAGATAGCCGGGTCGCTTTTAAAATACCTGTCCAGATACAAAGGTTGCCATGAAAGTCCCTTATCAGCAGAACGGAATACACCAGAGCCTTTTGTACTTGCATACAATATACCGACTGCATCTGTATCCATACGGTTCGTATATGCCGCGGGTCGTTGCGCCAACGTCCAGGAGTTTCCTTGGTCTGTCGAGCGAAAGAAACTTGCTCCATTAGAAATCAAAAAATAGTCCGATCGAAAGACGGCTGTCGTGGGAGATAAGGGCGATTTGAAAGCTAACTTCCATGTTGTCCCCTGGTCATCTGTCTTATAAAATCCATCTATGGATCCGGCATAAACCCTATTATTAAAGACAGTGAGGATCGGCGGGTAAACGCTAGTGAATGGCCCTGCTCCCAGCGTCCAATTATCTCCGCCATCATGCGAAACATAAATCCCGGAATCCGAAGAGGCATAAATATTTTTTTGGTCGAGACATGCCATGTGAAAGATTTTTCCATGAATTGCTAATATCTGTTGCCATGACGCACCTTTGTTTGTCGTTCGCGAAGGCGAACCAATGCCGGCATCAACACAAAAGATCACTGAACTATCGACTCCTGCAAATTCGGTACATGGACCTTCAAGCGCATTCAATTGCCAGTTCGCACCGGCATTCGTCGAATGGGCCATTTGTCCATAGTCAATGCTTGCGAGAATTGTACTGGCTGATATCGGATAAAGAGCCGTCGTATATCCATTCTGTATAGTGAGCGGTTCCGCACGTCTCCACCTTTTACCTGCATCGGATGAGCGGAAAGTAATTCCGTCGTTAAAGAGAGCTATCAGATGATTCGGACTTACTTCGCTGACGGCCACTGAAGTCCCTGATTGGACTGGAACCGATATATCTAACCAACTAAGACCGTGATTAACTGAGCGGAAAATTTTTGCATCAGTCTTCCAAGCATAAAGATCGCCGTTTGGTGCGGTCAAGAGACGCTGAACATCGACCGAAGGCAGATCAACTCGTTGCAATGTCGTGCTGCCAGAAGCAACAGAAAAGACTCCGTCGTCGGTCGCAACATATACAGTGTTATTATGATCAGCGATGAGTTGGTTTGCCCGGTAATCACCGCCACTTAGATGCTGCCATCCATTAGCATCAAGCATATAACATCCTTCGTCACGTGTTGCAACATAGAGTCCCGTACCTGCACGAATGATGCTGCGAATCAAATAAGCACTTACTTGCGCAACCGGTACCCAAACCGATTGTATTGCGTTATACTCGAACAGTCCGCTCTGCGCTGTCCCTGCCATGAGTGTATCACCGGAAGCAAACAGAACAATTACCGAATCCGTCGGCAAGCCTGGGCCAAGTGTCTGCCAATCGTTATGGTGCTTAACCGAGCGATAAACTTTTCCCATTCCGCCAGTGTACCAAACATCTTTTGCATCACGAATAAGCGATTGGATAGGGATTACAAAACTCGGATCGTATACTTGAAAAAGAGTAGATTGCTGGAGATCGAATTGTACTCCAGTTTTCGTCGGAATGAAGAGTGTGTCGCCGCTACCAAAGCCTTTGCTTGATGTGCGCCTTGCATAGTAAGCGGCAGTAGTATTGTTCGGCTGAATGCTCTTTGAACCGAAACTTAGAATAAAATTACCTTCTCCCCACGTAACAAGTGCCGTATCTTGATCGGTAAGTCCGAGGTCATTTATTACCGGCTGTATCGGTGAAGCAAGACGCGTCCAATTCGGAGTTACGACATGCAACTGTGAACGGGAAACATGAGTAGAAAGCAGAAGAATAGCTGCGATGATAAATAGAGATGCTCTGACGTTCATGAGATGAGATGAATTTGATAGTGAAGGTATTTATTGGATTCTCCAAGCAATACCTTAAATTTCATATAGTATAAAACAACAAGGGTCAGGAGATGTTCCGAAGTCACCGCTTCACCCGCCACCCAACTCCGCAATGGCTGCAGGAGTATTAAAATTGTGGACGGAATAAAAAAAGCCGGCTCAATGAGCCGGCTTTTTCTATACGTCCATACGTCAGCTTAGTACATTCCGTCCATATCGCCGCCGTCTGGATGAGGCATTGGAGGTGCGTCTCCTTTCTTCTCGACGATCGTTGCTTCGGGTTCTCAACCTTGCGTATTAACCGACGACAGCCATCTCTATTGTTCGCGGGTTAACCATCCGCTTGGATGCATCAAGTATTTCTATGCTTACAACATTCCCTGCAACATCATAATCAAGGATTACACCCGGCTTATCTTCGTCGCTTTCTTCTATGGCGGCATCGGTGAACTCGATATTCAGAATATCAACTTCCTGATCGTATGTTACTTTCATTATGGTCTCCAATATTTAGCAATTTTACTCGTCCTGTAAACAGTTCGCACTGTCGGTCCACTCCGCAACCTGAGTACCGGCACAATTTCTTCAAGCGCATGGGTAGTGAATCTGAATTTCATTTCTGATTGCAAATATACGAATAAAAAAAGCCGGCTCAACGAGCCGGCTTTTTCTATACGTCTATACGTCAGCTTAGTACATTCCGTCCATTCCGCCGCCGCCGCCTGGATGTGGCATTGGAGGTGCGTCTTCTTTCTTCTCGACGATCGTTGCTTCGGTCGTGAGTAAGAGTGAGGCAACGCTCGCTGCATTTTGCAGAGCTGAGCGCGTTACCTTGGTTGGATCGATAACGCCTGACTTGAGCAAGTCTTCATAGACTTCTGTTGCTGCGTTGAAGCCGTAGCCATCTTTGCCATTCTTCACTTCGTTCACAACGACAGACCCTTCGAGTCCGGCATTCTGTACGATCTGGCGAAGTGGCTCTTCGAGTGCACGGCGAATGATCTCGACTCCGGTACGGACGTCGTCATTCGTCTGTGACTTCAAGAATTTCGCATCCAAGCCACTGAGAGCACGGATAAGTGCAACTCCGCCGCCCGGGACGATTCCCTCTTCAACTGCTGCGCGTGTTGCATGCAAAGCATCTTCAACGCGAGCTTTCTTTTCCTTCATCTCGATCTCGGTTGATGCACCGATCTTGATGACGGCAACTCCGCCTGCGAGTTTCGCAAGACGCTCTTGCAATTTCTCGCGGTCGTAATCGCTTGTGGTTTTTTCAACCTGAGATTTGATCTCGTTGATACGCTTCTTGATATCATCTTTCGTGCCGGCGCCTTCGACGATAGTGGTGTTATCCTTATCGATCGTGATGCGGCTTGCAGTTCCGAGATAGCTCAGTGTTGCATTCTCAAGCTTGAAGCCCTTCTCTTCCGAGATGACCGTTCCACCTGTTAAGACTGCAATATCTTCGAGCATCGCTTTGCGGCGATCTCCGAAGCCCGGAGCCTTGACGGCTGCGATCTTCAATGTGCCACGAAGTTTATTGACAACGAGTGTTGCAAGTGCTTCGCCTTCGATATCTTCAGCGATGATAAGCATCTGACGTCCGCCCTGCGCGACCTTTTCGAGGATCGGAAGCAAGTCCTTCATCGTCGAAATTTTCTTATCGTGGATGAGGATGTACGGTGTTTCGAGCACTGCTTCCATCGTATCAGGATCAGTGACGAAATACGGAGAGAGATACCCGCGATCGAATTGCATACCTTCGACAACAGTTAATTCTGTTTCGATTCCCTTTGCTTCTTCGACTGTGATAACGCCATCTTTACCAACTTTTTCCATTGCCTCAGCAATGAGTTCGCCGATAGAGTGATCGTTATTTGCGCTGATCGCACCGACCTGTGCAATCTCTTTCTTGCCCGAAATAGGACGAGAAATTTTCTTCAGCTCTTCGACGACACTTGATACTGCAAGGTCAATGCCGCGCTTTAAGTCCATCGGATTCGCACCGGCTGTGACGTTGCGAAGTCCTTCGCGGACGATTGCCTGCGCGAGAACTGTTGCTGTTGTTGTTCCATCACCTGCGATGTCGGAAGTTTTCGAAGCAACTTCGCGCACCATCTGTGCGCCCATATTCTCGATCGGATCATCAAGTTCGATCTCCTTCGCAACCGTTACGCCATCTTTCGTGATGTTCGGTGCGCCGAATTTCTTATCGATAACAACATTGCGACCTTTCGGTCCGAGCGTGACCTTCACTGCATCAGCAAGCTGGTCAACTCCGCGCTTGAGCTTTGCTCTTGCGTCGGTATTAAAGGTTATGATTTTAGATGCCATGGTTTTTAGTAGTTTTGAATTTTAAGTTTTGAGTTTTGAATCTTGTTTGAGAAGTCTGCTCCGTGTCATTGCGAGAGAGGACTTTAGTCCTCCGAAGCAATCCCCTTAATGGTGCCTGAAAAGTTAAACTTTCTACAAACTATCCAGGGATTGCTTCGTCGTCATTCTCTCCTTCGGAGATAATGAGCTCCTCGCAATGACACTAAAAACTACTTCTTCGACTTTCCCACGATCGCAAATACATCTGATTCGCGCATGATGAGCACATCTTCGCCTTCGGCGTTGATCTCGGTGCCTGAGTACTTGCCATAAAGAACGGTGTCGCCGACTTTCACTGCCATCGGAAGTGTCTTGCCGTTATCATCGATCTTGCCTGTTCCGACAGCGAGAACTTCGCCCTGCTGTGGCTTTTCCTGAGCGGTATCGGGAAGGATAATGCCTCCCTTTGTGACCTCTGCCGGTGGTGCCGGACGGACGATCAAGCGGTCATGTAATGGTGTTAAATTCATGTTTAATTGAAGTTATAAGTTGTTGAAATTAATAAAAAAATTGTTTATAGATCCTGAAACTCCGCAACCATTTTCGGGGTTACAAATTAGCACTCGTCAATTGCGAGTGCTAAACACAAGGGGCGGATACGGGAGTTCCGAGGAGAAAGTTACACGAATTAAAAATGAGAAATGAGAAAATACGGCTCACACTTGGATTTAGAGAGTTGCCCTCACTGCGGCGTAAGTTCGCCGAATATGCCTGGAATATGGCAGAATGCAATTGTGGATACCAGAAACAGAGGGAATAGACTTTGGGCTGTTTTTAGTTGCGGCAAGTGTGGTGGTCTTGTTCTCGCCGAGAGAACTGCGACAGGAGGGGATATAAAACAATTGTACCCCGACATCCAAGATGTTGATCCGGCTATTTCTGATAGCAAGATACGACATTTTCTTAGAGAAGCTCTAGTAACAAAGCATGCACCGTCTGCTTGCATCGTGAGTTCTGCCTCCGCAGTTGATGCAATGTTAAAGGCGAAGGGACTGAGTACTGGTAGTTTATATAAAAGAATAAACGAAGCTGCAACTAACCATTTGATTACATCAGAGATGGCAGCCTGGGCACACGACATTCGTTTGGACGCAAATGATGAGAGGCATGCAGGAGACGGAGCCCCAATTCCAAATGCACAGGATGCGCAGAAGTGTATTGATTTTGCATTCGCATTGGCGGAATATCTTTTTGTTCTTCCATCAAAGTCTTCCATCAAAGGTAGAGCGGGGGCGCACAACAACGACATAATTTTCGCAAACAAAAACTGGAGGTTTCTATGAAAGTATTTATCAGTTGGTCAGGGGAAAGAAGCAAGAGAATTGCGGCAATTCTAAATTTATGGCTTCCTTCCGTAATTCAGGCTTTAAAACCATATTATTCAAAAGAGGATATACCAAAGGGAAGAAGATGGTCACCAGAGTTAGCAAAAGAACTTGAACAAAGTCAAGTTGGAATCATCGTGCTTACACCTGAAAATTTACATAGCACTTTCATTCATTTTGAAGCAGGTGCGCTTTCAAAGAATCGAGAAGCTGGTCGAGTTTGGACAATACTTTTTGATGTAAAAGAGACGGATGTGGAGAGTCCATTGTCGGACTTCCAAAATACGAAGTTCATTCACGACGATGTACTCCAATTAGTTTGCGACATCAATATGCTACTTGGTGATAATAAACTTGAGGAAAAAGTCTTGAGTAATATCTTTGAAAAAATGTGGCCAGACTTTGAAAAAGAGATAGCCACAATCATTACTTCGAAAACTTCTACTCCAAAACCTTCAAGGGAACAAAAAGAAATTGTTGAAGAGATTTTAGAACATGTACGCAAAATCTCTAGTAAGCTCAATAATTCTATTCCATGGGCAATAGGATCAAGCGCAGTTGATTCATATAATACGATTCCATTGGGTAAATCAGTCAATGTGATTGATACTCGTAATATGCTTCCTGGGACTGTTTTCTATAATGACCCGAGCAAAGTATTTGTATCTCGACACGTTAATGATCCATTTACTGTAAATATTCCTGACACCAAAACCGGTAAGAGTTTGGGTGAAAACTCAGATAACAAAATTAATCCTTGAAATCCCCCCCCTCCTTCCCCCGCAGCGAGCTGCGAGCCAAGTCTTAGACAATGGGGCAAGGAATATGGAGAAGACTCGTACTGTCCGGTAAATGTGAATCATTGCACTTCCATATTGGTTTTTTTGCGTAACTTACAACTTAATTATTGTACGAATGTTTGATAACCTAAAATCACTGAGACTACTTACTCTTAGCCTCATCGTCTTACTTGCGTCATGTAAATCCTCGACTCCTTCGGATTCGGGAAAGACCCCTGTTTCTACTTTCACTATACTTGATAAATACACCGGAAAACCTTTGCAAGGTGTAATGGTGACGCTGGCTAATGTTAGCCCCGGCTGGTCAAAAGTAACAGATGTTAATGGGGATGCAAAATATGACGGAAATGCATTTGGAAATTATTTTGTGTTTACATTATATTATCCCCACTATATATCTCAGAAGCTTACTCTTGATATTTTCTCTGATAAAACGTTCTATGATACGATTTTTATGGTCAATCCGAACGATTTTCTTGAAGCTGCGTATCGTTTTTCCGGTAGTATGACAGATTCAAGTGGAAGAGGACATGATGGTATTAATCACGGCAGTTCATTTACTGCTGATAGATTTGGCAATGCTTCGAGTGCTCTCCAATTGAATGGCACCACGAATTATGTTTCCATACCTGATGCTTCCGGTCTCAATTTTGGGAAGACGACAGATTTTTCGATGAGTGTATGGTATAATCAATCCTCAAGTCAGTCGAATCCCTTTGGTTACTATTTGAATAAATCAACGTCTGCTCCATTTACAGGATACTCGTACGGGTTGGAAGCGACTCAGGTAGGAACACATCTTGGCACAACGTTTGGCGAGGTTAGCCACCCTTACCCGCTGCCCTCTCCCGATTCCAGATGGCATCACATTGTCCTTGTTGTATCCCGTTTAGGGAATATACAGTATTACTTTGACGGCGTTCTTTACAAAGAATTTCCAGGCTCAGATCACAACCTGCAAGGAAATATGGATGCCTCGTCCGATCTTCTGATCGGCGGTACAGGCTCCGCATCCTCTGCGTTTCGAGGCAAACTTGATGATATCCAAATTTTTAGAACAGCCCTATCAGATTCTGTCGTCTTTCAACTCTATCACGAGAAGGGGTGGTAAAGTGGATTAAATGATGGAGCCTTTCACGCCCACGATTGAAATCGTGGGCGAGTTTATTATCAAAAGCATTTTTGATCAATAAAAAAGCCCGCAACGTATGCGGGCTTTTTCATTTCAATAATTTCAGATCATTACTTCTTTTTCTTATCCATAGCATCGATGGATTTATCGGCAGGATGAGCAAAATCCTGCATCATCTTTCCGGTGCTTATCACATTTTTTGCAGCATCCATAACGGACTCGAGTTCGATGAATTTTCCGTTCTGCCAACGCACATGATAATTACCTTCGCCTGTCATCTTCTGATTGGATGGAGGCATTCCGTTAAGCTGACCGGTATTCATACCGGTGTCGGCATAATTAACATTAAGTGTATCTCCCTGAGCATAGATATGACTTAGCGTGGTTTTATTATCAGGCAAAGCCGTATGGATCAATGTTGCCATCTCCTTCAATCCGGGTAACCCTGCTTTCATCCCCGGCATGGGTTGATATTTCTCAAGACAGTTAGCGCCGACATATTTATCGAACTCATCTACTTTCCCCGCATCCCATGCAACGATGAATGCTTTGTAAGCTGTTTCCATTGAATCTGCTTTTAGCTTAGCGAGGGCTGCAGGATCCTCCTTTTTCGCGCAGCTTGATAAAGAAAATAATGCAATAGCTGCGATGATAACAAATTGTAATTTCATAAATTAAATTAATTGACGGTGATCAGGTGCATGCAAAGATACGACGGGGGCAAGGATGAAGGTGGAATCTCCGTGTCGTCGTGGACAAAATAATTTCGTCCCTAAATGGACTAGATCATTCTCGCAGAGAAGAAATTATTAACCCCGGGACGTTAGTCCCGGGGTCTGCTCCAAAGTTAAGATTGATTCTTATTGTATTTCTATGCTCTGATTAACGGTATTATAGTCGCCTGGAACTGCATTCCCTTTTGCATCAACAAGCTGAAGCTTCACTGTATGCTTGCCATTTGAAAGTCCGGTGATGAAATACGGCTGCCATTTTACGATGTCCGTCATCGTAGTAGTATCGATCCAGAGTTTCACTTTATAACCATCGGGTGCGAGGCTTGCGTTCGCAACATAAAAGTCAAGCAGCACTTTTTTACCATCACTTCCGACATACGTGCCTTTCGGGCGCGAGTAAGTGAGAAGCGGTCCATGCAAATCCGTCATAGATTTCGAATCTGTCTTTGCCCCGATATAAAATGTATGGGCTGCAAAAGAGTTTGCCGACTTAATGCTTTCATGCCATGAGTAGGATGGAAATGCGCGCACTGTATGCATTCCCGGCGCAAGTACACCCACATTGAACGGTTCTCCATTCTTGTAATCCGCCATGTACGGCTTGTCATCAATAATGACGTGTACGTGCTGTCCCTGTTTGGAATACGCAATGCCTCGCGTAGAATCGGCATCAGTCGGAACTGCAAGCATAGTGCCACTTACTTGCATCACGACATGCACCGAGTCCTTCTCATTTTTAATTACCTGTCCTTCGGCAGGCGAGACGATTGTAAGCTTTGCATCAGGATATGCGGGCGAACCTGTCGCCGGCTCAATTGCAACCTTTACAGCTGATGTATCGGAAGTGAGGGCGGCCTGCTCCGCCTTTTTACCGCAACCAGTTAACACAGGTAAAACCAAGAGTCCGATTACAAAAAAAGATAGTAGTGATTTATACATAATTTGGGTGATTTTTAAGATACAAATATACGGAACATTCCTATCCTATCAACTCATGATGAGAAGAAATGATAAATTAAGAATGAAGAATTGAGAGGATTAGGAAAGGATTAAGACTCTTAGCCCTGAGTTTTATGCTGAAAATAATATGAATGCAATTACGAACAATTCACTTCCGCAAGGGGCTTCACCTGATTTTATTTGCCATTCAGAAAGATCTGTTCAAGCTCCAGAAGTTGATCCTTTGTATTGACACCGCTAACTTCGATGGAGTTGTTCGTCTGAGCTATGGCAACGGAAGTTGTGCCAAATTCTTTGATGAGAAGAGCGAAAACATCAGTGAGATAATATTCTTTCTGATTATTTTCTGGAGTAAGTTTTGCAAGCATCGGATAAAGATATTCAGCCTGAAAGATATAAATTCCTGAATTTATTTCTTTGATCGCCTTTATTTCAGGACTTGCATCGCGATCTTCGATGATCGCTTTCAAATTCATTCCATCATCAGAACGAACGATGCGTCCATATCCCGATGGATCTTCGAAAATTGCCGAGAGTACTGTTGCTTTGGCTCCTGAATTTCTATGAACTTCAAGAAGATTCGTTACCGTAGATTCTGAAAGCAGCGGCACATCGCCATAGAGTACGAGTATATCACCTTTGAAATTTTCGAGCAGTGAAGTTGTCTGCTGCATCGCATGACCTGTCCCGAGTTGTTCGGCTTGTATGGCAAATTCAGTTTTCGGGTAAATAGAGGAGATATACTCTGCAACCTTTTCTTTACCGAATCCGATGATAACGATTGTGCGCTCGCTGCCTGCACCTTCAGCAAGTTTGAGGACATGACCGACAAGCGGAATTCCCGCGATCTCATAAAGTACTTTTGGCTTGGTAGGGTCTTGCATTCGCTTCCCCTGGCCTGCGGCGAGGATAACGGTCGCAAGTGGGCGCGATGAATTTGGCAAGGCGAAAGATCAGTTTACTAATTGGAAAGCTTCAACAGAATGCGTTACGTCTTTGATCTTATTTTTCTTATCAACATGAACGATCGTTGGCTGGAAGTACCGAAGCTCTTCGGCATCCTCGAACTGTCCGTAACTGATAATGACGATTTCATCTCCAACTTGTCCTTTACGAGCTGCAGGTCCGTTCAAACAAACAACTCCTGATGCAGCGGGACCTTCGATGAGATACGTTTCGAAACGTTCGCCGTTATTGACATTCACGATGGATACCTGCTCGTACGGAAGTAGATCTGCTGCAAGCATTAAATCGCTATCAAGCGTCAGCGAACCTTCGTAATAAAGGTCGGCTTGTGTGACGGTTGCGCGGTGAATCTTTGATTTGAAAAGCGTTCTTTTCATGAATTTCTTATTTTGGCTTCACGAGGACGTTATCAATAAGCCTTGTAGCGCCAATTCGGGCTGCAATGACCACTCCAATCTCCTCAGAAGCTTTAAACGACTCGGCGAACTGAAATGTTTCGGGATCGACAATATCGAGATATTCAAGAACGGCTTGGTGCTTTAATGAATCAAAGAACTTTATCCCGCTGAGTTTTGCATCTGCAATAGGTAAACCTCCAAGAAGGTGATCGCGAACATGAAAAAGAGTCTTTGAAAGAATGAGAGATTCTGTCCGCTCATCAACTGAAAGAAAGCGATTCCTTGAACTCATAGCAAGTCCATCGCTTTCTCGAATAGTCTCAACAACTTCGATCGCAATCGGAAAATGAAGATCACGCACCATTCGCTTAATAACGGCAGCTTGCTGAAGATCTTTCTGTCCGAAAAACGCAATATCAGGCTGAATAATATTAAAAAGCGACCCAACAACTGTTGCAACTCCTCTGAAATGCGTGGGGCGAATCACACCTTCGAATCCTTCGGTAATTTTTTCTACGTTGATAAAAGTCGAAGCACCTTGCGGATATATTTCCACCGGCGATGGGAGAAAGAGAATATCTACACCTTCTTTTTCGAGAAGTTCAGAATCCTGATTTATTGTACGTGGATATTTATCCAGATCTTCTGTCGGTGCGAATTGTGTAGGATTTACAAAAATGCTGACGACAGTTCTATCGCACTCAGCCTTCGATGCACGCACAAGTGAGAGATGTCCTTCATGCAATGCGCCCATTGTCGGGACGAAGCCGATTGATAAATGGTCTTTTCTCGATGAAGATAAAAGCGTTCTTAACTCCGAAACAGTTTTTGCTACTTGCATTTATTCATAAAATGGATTCACAGCACATACAAAGTTACGAAGGCTTCATTCGAAAAGATTCAAAACATATTTTTTTTGCTCATTATTGCAGAATTTGAACCAAGATAGGGTAAAACTTCGTTGCAGTATCACCCTCACTCTATCACAAAATTATTGCTATTCGGAGTGGCTCGTAGTATAGATGAAATATTAACACCAGAAACTGGGAAGATCCTGCGCCAAGCGCGGGAAGCCCGCGGCTTGAGTATTGCCGATGCAGCCACCAAATTGCGGCTCAATCCGCATTATATTGAAAGCATGGAGGCAGGCGATCTCCGTCCCCTTCCACCGGGACCCTACCGTAAAGCTTTTGTAAACGAATATGCAAAATTCCTTAATATAAAACTCGATGCTCTTCAAAAGGAAACTCCACATGAGGAGAAGAGCGACAGCATATTTTCGTCTGTCCCATCTGTCGCAAAAAAGGTCGGCAGAGAAGCAGCATCCATAGCCCAAGATGTCAAGCAAGGGGCTGAAAGTGTTGCTAAGAAAGTAGAAGAAGGAGTCAAAGATGCCGTGGAAGAAATTACGGCTCGCGATCTTTGGGAAGAAGCCGATGAAGTACGCAACGAACGTCTTGGCATTAGTAAAAGAAAAGAGGAAGAGCCGAGGATGTCGGTTCGTAAGCGAGATATTCCCCCACCCGCACCTAAACCTATTCAAACAGCTTTTGTACCAGTAGAACCTGAGCCGCCTCTTCCGGAAAAAGAAGTTCGCAGATCAAGGCGTTTGGAAGTTGAAGAAAACCCAGTCATAAATTATTCTTCGAAATACGAGAAACAAGATAATGAAGAAATTTCTCATGGAGGAATGTCGCGTACGACAAAAACCATTGTCGGACTTCTTGTGCTTATCGCGGCAATCATTGGGTATTCGATCTTTCTCAAAAAACAAAATCAACCGGCAGTGATCCAAGAACCGGATCAAAAGATCGCAACCAAACAGCCTGAACAAAAACCAAAGTTAGTAGCTTCGCCAAAAAACGATTCGGTTGCCGCTTTAGCGGTCTCATCCGGTGACTCTCTTGTTTTTATTATCACTGCTAAAGATTCAGTCTGGGTATCTATCTCGCCGGATGTGGGCAAGGGATTCAGAGGTAAACTTGCAAAAGGCGAAGTAAAAAGATTTTCTGCTAAAGAAAAATATTTCCTCTTCCTTGGTAATCAAAAATCAGTTTCGATGACCCTTGATGGAAAAACTATATCAAACCTTCCGACAGTTGCTGGTTCGAATCTGGTCGTACGCAATGCTGTGCTCACCCGTGATAAGGTAAGTGTAGTGCCAACTGACCAACTAAAAGCCGAAAAGCCAAAGAAAGATGTTCCTCCAAAAAAGAAAGAAGTAGTTAAGAAGAAGATTGAACCTGCAAAGAGGAAACCGACTCCTGCTCCTAAGAAAAATAAAAAAGCATTGAAGACACCTGTGATCAATAAACAGATACCTTCCGTAAATCCTGTTTTGCCTCGTTAGAATTTATGAAAGCAATCGAAGCAGTTCATCATCAAATTGAAAAACTTCGCAATGCGTTGAATGAACATGACTATCGTTATTACGTGCTGGCTGATCCAAGTGTCAGTGATCACGAGTACGATGTAATGATGAAGGAGCTTGAATCGCTTGAAGCCAAGCATCCTGAATTTGCTTCTGCGGATTCCCCCACAGCACGAGTTTCCGGCGAACCAACAAAACTTTTTCCTTCCGCCCAGCACGCAGTGCCGATGCTTTCACTTGCTAATACCTATAACAAAGATGAAGTATCGGAATTCGAACGACGAGTAACTGATATGCTTGAGCATTCTCCAAAAGAAGGATATACCTGTGAGTTAAAGCTCGACGGTGTTGCGATGAGCCTGACGTATGAAAACGGGAGACTTGTTTGTGGCGCAACACGCGGTGACGGCGTTGTAGGCGATGATGTCACTGCCAATGTTCGCACGATTCGTTCTATTCCGCTTATCATTCGAGAGACAAAAAAATATTCGTACCTCTCTTTCGAAGTTCGTGGTGAAGTGTTTATGGATTTGGAAGGATTTCGTAAGATGAATGCCGAGCGCGAAGAACTCGGCGAAACTGCATTTGCTAATCCGCGCAACTCCACTGCCGGAACGCTGAAGACTCTGGATTCACGGGAAGTAGCGAAACGTCCGCTGAACTTTACGGCATATCAATTACAATTTATCGGAGAAGAAGAAGTTGATCTGCCTACGCAAACTTCTCGATTAAAATTTCTTGAAGATCTTGGCTTCCCTATTTCGAAATACACGAAGCAAGTAAAGTCTATCGAAGAGATCATGAACTTCGCAATGAAGTGGCAAGAAGAACGCGATACACTTCCTTTCGAAATTGACGGAGCCGTCATCAAAGTAAATTCTCTTCGCGAACAAGAAGAACTCGGTACTGTTGCAAAATCTCCCCGTTGGGCTATCGCTTATAAATTTGAAGCGAGACAAGCAAAGACGATCCTGAATAGCATCACACTACAAGTTGGTAGAATGGGGACGATCACACCTGTTGCTGAACTTGAGCCTGTTGCATTAACGGGCATCACCATAAGGCGCGCAACCCTTCATAATGCTGATGAGATCGAGCGCAAAGATTTTCGCATTGGCGATACCGTCATAATCGAGCGCGGTGGAGATGTCATTCCGAAAGTTGCGGGTGTAGATCTCTCAAAACGTCCGAAGAACGCAAAACCTTTTCACTATCCGAAAAATTGTCCGGCGTGTGATTCACTACTTGTACGACCTGAAGGTGAAGTAAGTTGGTATTGTGAAAATCCTGTTTGTCCGCCACAAGTTGTTGCGCGTATCACCCATTTCGCTGCGCGAGGCGCGATGGATATTTCGGGGCTTGGCGAGCAATCAGTCGAGCAATTTGTTGGGGCGGGATTACTGACTACAATTGATACAATCTATGATCTGATCAATAAGAACGATGAGCTGATTGCTCTTGACCGTATGGGTGAGAAGAAATTAGAAAATCTTTTTGCAGGAATTGAGAAAAGCAAATCTCAACCACCAGAAAAACTTCTCTTCGGTCTTGGCATTCGCCATGTCGGTGTGAATGTTGCGAAGCTACTTATTAAAGCTTTTGGCTCAATTGATGAAGTAAGCAAAGCAACTTTAGAACAGATCGACGAAATACCTGCAATAGGACCCGAGATTGCATCAAGTGTGTATGCGTATTTCAGAAATCCAAAAGTACTTCCTATTCTTAATCGTTTGCATAATGCAGGTCTTGCATTTGGCGGAGAGAAAGTTGAACGTAAAATTATTGAATCGGAATTTTTTAAAGGTAAGACATTTGTTCTCACCGGCACGCTTTCATCAATGACACGCGATGAAGCAAAAGAAAAGATCGAAACACGCGGCGGAAAAACGACAGGATCGGTCAGTAAAAAGACTGACTACGTCCTTGCAGGTACAGAAGCGGGATCAAAACTGGACAAGGCTAATGAGTTAGGAGTTACAGTATTAGACGAGAACACTTTTATAAAAGAATTGACTTGATCTTTCCTAAATTTTTAATTTACATTTTTAATTTTAATTTCCATGATCCCATCACGCCCTCTCGACCTCGGTGGAATAATTAACGAGGCTTTACGCATAATAAAGCTTACCTATTGGCGCGCCGCTATAATCCTCCTCGTTTTTTATTTACCGGGATTTGTAATAATTCAGATCGGGCTGAATGATCTCATTGCTGACACGCAAGATATTGTTTCAAAATATTCTGCCGTTTCACCCGAAGCTCCTATTCTCGTCAGAGATTATCTTTTTACGAGCGATAATTCCAAATCTTTTTCTTCACCCTTATTACGGCTTCAATATAGCGAACTCTATAAATCCATTGACAGTGTTCAGGATGCGCTCAATACAAAATATCCGGATTCCACTTCTCGTCGCTTGCTTAAGAAGCAAGTAGATAGTATTACCGAAGTCGTACGTACTTCCAATCCACAATTGACAAGTATTTTTAACGGTGAGCTTGCTGTCAGCTTCTTTATCCTTCTTGCAGGATTCGTGATTCTAATTCTGGGCTATATCGGTAACATTGCCGCACAGTATGATCTTAGTTCTCGTGCGTTTGAAGATCGCCACTTCAACTTTGGTAAGATATTTAAGCTGACTCTTTCGAGATCAATGTGGATGCTTCTCATCCAATATATTTTAATCGCATTTGCGATGCTCTTTGGATTTACCATCGTCATCGGCATCACCTATGCAATTTCTCCTGTACTTGGCATACTCGGAATGCTCATATCATTTATTGCAGTTGCATATTCCGGAGTCAGAATTATATTTTCAGCAATTGCACTGGTCAGTGAAGAACTTGGTCCTTTCGAAGCTATCAAACGGAGTCTGATTCTTACTGAAGGAATGTTCTGGAGAGTTATTGGAATAGGGCTTATTTGTGGATTACTTCTTATCGTCGTGAAGTCGTTTATTCAACTGCCGTTCAGCCTTATCATTTCTCCTAAACTGACGTGGGTAGTTGAATGTATCCGAGGAAATTTTGCAAATATTCCTGCCATTTTTGCAAATCTCAGGGCAGGAATTTATGCCTGGGAAGCTATTATCATTTTTGGAACTCTGGTTTGCGCTTCATTCTCACCTGCATTTATTACGACTTTCTACTACGATCTCCGTACACGGCATGAAGGCACACTTGAATATAGTGAAGGTTTGCCGGAAGATAACTTAGAACTTCCTGAGGAGCATCATGATCAGCGAGAACCTCAAGATTAACCGCTGCGCGGATTTTAGTATTATAATTTTCTGTTAAGAGCTTTACTTGCATGAGGCTCACGAAGGAGATTTTTCCTTCGCGAGCCATGCAGGCGTTTTGTGTTTTTAAATAATTTCTTCGATGACCCCACTCTATAAAAGTCTTTCTCATATTATTCAGTCGCTTCCGGCAATGTCGGATATTCGAACTGCGATCAGTAATGAGGGTCAGAAATATTCGCTGACGAATCTCCCTTCATCTCTTGATGCACTTCTATTTGCACATATTTATGGGGAAGAAAATCGAAACACGCTGATAGTTTTCGAAGAGGCGAAGGATGCCGAGCGCGCATTTGACGATCTTGCAAAACTTCTCGGCGAGGAGTCGCTTGTTCTTTTTTCACAAGTAGCGCAACATTCATCGATCAAGCAAGAGCTTCGGAAGAATACAGCACAAGCAGAAAATTTCGGGCAGATACTTGAGGCTTTAGAAAAGCTTACGCAATCAAAGGAGCATCTCTTAATCATCGCTGATGCCGATTCCCTTCTCATCCCGCTTCCCGCTTCAAATACATTTACGAAGGAAACGCTTATTCTCTCTGTCGGCGAAACTTTAGGTTATGATTTTTTTGCTCTTTGGCTTCGTGAGCATCGCTTTGAAGAAAAGCAGTTCGTCGAAACTTCCGGAGATTTTGCAATTCGCGGCGGTATTATCGACGTTTTTCCTTTTACCGATACTGTACCGTTTCGCATCGAGTTTTTTGGCGATACGATCGAATCCATTCGTGAATTCGATTCTATCAGCCAACGCTCGATTGCTCATCGTCAGGAGTTAACACTGGTTCCGAACGCGCTGGAATCAGAAAGCATCGTGCGTACGGCAACGCTATTTGACTACCTTCCTGAAAAAACTCTTGTCGCTGGATATGAACCTGAACGCATCTATAGCAAATTAGAAAATGCAGGCGGAGAGGACATTCGTACGAAACTCGAGGAACGAACTAATTTCTTTATTACAAATTTTCCGCAGCAGAATTCTTCTATTATAGATTTTGCTGTTAAGCGTCAGCCCAGTTTCAATGCAAATCTAAAAGTCATTCGCGAGACGATTCACAAACTTGTTGAAGATGGAAATGAAGTTATCATCCTCTCTGAATCAAAAGAGTTGATGAAACGAATGGAAGATCTTCTTGAATCAGGTGAAACCGAAGGCGATCCGCATACTGATGAATACGCCGAGCTTGATAAATCTGAATTTGATTTTACTCCCTTAAAAACCGGTAAGATCGTTTACCGAACTCCTTCACTTGCACATGGTTTTCTAATGCCTGATGGAGTTAAGCGAGTTGTGTTTACTGAACATGAGTTATTCGGCAGACGACGTGATCGTGGCGCATCAAGTCGTAAACGGGCTTCGAGAGCAAAAGGTATTTCACTTCGTGAACTTCGGACTCTTAAACGCGGTGACTTACTTGTCCATGAAGATAAGGGTATCGGCAAATTCATGGGGCTTGATACGATTGAAGTTCGTGGCGCAAAGCAAGAAGTTGTTCGGCTTAACTATCGCGATAATGACGTACTCTTTGTCAATCTGGATTACATTGCAAAACTCTCGCGATATTCTTCTGCAGAAGTTGCTGAAGAAAGCGTGAAGCTCTCGAAGCTCGGATCCCCTGCATGGCAAAAAACGAAAGAGAAAACAAAGAAGCGGCTCAAAGATATTGCAAGAAGTTTAATTACGATCTATGCCCGAAGAAAAAAGCAAGAAGGATTTGTTTTTTCTAAAGACGATATCATCCAGCGTGAGATGGAAGCGGCATTTCTTTATGAAGATACTCCAGATCAGGCAAAGGCAACCGAAGATCTGAAACGTGATATGGAAACCGGCGCTCCGATGGATAGACTTATCTGCGGAGATGTCGGTTACGGTAAAACAGAAATTGCTATGCGTGCAGCGATGAAGGCAACACTTGATAAGAAGCAGGTAGCTGTGCTTGTACCAACAACCATCTTAGCTGAACAACATGAACGCTCATTTAAAGATAGATTAGAGAGGTTCGGAGTTGCCGTTGCTTCGATCTCCAGATTTAAGACAACAAAAGAGCAAAAAGTTGTTCTTGAAAAACTTGCTGAAGGAAAAATTGACGTACTCATCGGCACTCACCGTCTTCTTTCGAAAGATGTTATCTTCAAAGACATCGGCTTGCTCATCATTGATGAAGAACATCGTTTTGGAGTAGCAGCAAAAGAAAAATTACGAGAAATGCGCGCAACAGTGGATACTCTTACACTAACAGCAACTCCTATTCCTCGCACATTAAATTTTTCTCTTCTTGGCGCTCGTGATCTTTCTGTTATTGAAACTCCTCCGAAAAACCGCCTCCCCATCACGACGGAAATTCTGACTAATCTTACTTCCGATACTATTCGTCAAGCCCTACGTCGTGAGATGGAGCGCGGAGGACAGATCTATGCGATCAATGATAAGGTCATGGATATTGAGCTTTATGCCACAACGTTAAGAGAACTTGCTCCGCGAGCACGAACAGGCATTGTTCACGGACAACTCAGTTCAACAGCAATAGAAAAAGTAATGCGGGATTTTCTCGAACGAAAAATTGATATTCTCTGTGCAACAAAAATTGTGGAGTCTGGACTTGACGTCCCAAATGCGAATACGATCATCATTAATCGTGCAAACAATTTTGGGTTGGCAGAACTTTACCAACTTCGCGGAAGAGTAGGTCGCTCAAACGAACAGGCATACTGCTATCTCGTAACTCCGCCGATCAAACAGCTTTCGAAAGATTCACTACGCAGGCTTGAGGCAATGGAAGAATTTTCTGATCTCGGTGCCGGATTTCAACTTGCGATGCGTGATCTGGAAATTCGCGGCGCTGGAAATTTGCTCGGCGCAGAGCAATCCGGATTTATTAATGACATTGGATTCGACCTCTTCCAAAAAACGCTTGCCGAAGCAGTTGATGAATTAAAAGAAGAAGAATTTAAAGAACTCTTCAAAGATCAACCCGTCAGTACTTCTCGCAATGCGTTCATTCGCCGCAGGAAGGAAGATTCAGATGGAACAAGTATTTCTCTCGGAGTTGATGCGCTCATTCCCGAACATTATATTGAAGATGATGCCGAGAGATTTAGTTTCTATCAACGGTTTGCTTCTGCTTCACAAAAGAAAGAGATTGATGATATACTGCAAGAGCTAAAAGATCGTTTTGGTGTATTGCCCGAAGAGACAATCAACTTAGGCAATGTCACGAATGTCCGGTTACTCGCGCAAGTACTCGGATTCAAGAGCGTTCTCTACGATGATGCCACGCGTTCTCTTCGTATCGCACTTCCGGCTGAAGATCAATCGGAGTATTACCAGCAATTCTTTCCGCTTATTATTGATAAATTCGCCATCGTCGGACAATCAAAAATTCGTCTGATCAATGAAGGTAAAAAATTACGAATCATTATTCGTTTGCAAGCAAAAGATGCTGTGGAAAGATTGAAGGAGATTGAGACGGTACTGATCCAGTTACAACCGGTAATTTGATCGGAATAATTAACTCACTGCATATAGCCCCTTTGCAAAAATATACTCTCGCACTTTATCAGGCACTAAATATCTAATGCTCATCCCTTCGGCAATGTTTTCGCGGATTTCTGTTGAGGAGGTTTCTATTATTGGGCTATCGAGAATCGTTATTTTTTCGAGCCAGGCAGGAGAGAGAATAAATTCATCAGTCATCATGCGCGAGAGAACGACGACTTTACAAGTATCCAATATTTCATCCATCCGATGCCACTTCGAAAAAATATCGGCGTTATCAAGACCTACCAGAAGATAAAGCTCTGCGGAAGGGTAAAGTTTTTTTATCTGATGGAGTGTATCAATCGTGTAGGATTTACCGCTTCTCTTAATTTCAATGTCGGATACTTCGAAGAGCGGATTATCTTGGGTTGCAATCTTCGTCATCTCCAGACGTGCTTCGGCGGATGCAACTTGCGGCTTGAGCGGATGATCTCCGGTAGGAATAAATAATAATTTACCCAAGCCAAGTTCTTCGGCAGCAAACTGCGCTTCAATAAGATGCCCTATATGGATAGGATCGAATGAGCCTCCGAAGACGCCAAGCTTTTGCGGTTTCATAGCATACTATTTGCGACTGATAATGCGGAATTCTGTGCGTCGGTTCCTTTGTCTTCCTTCTTCGGTATCGTTCGGAGCTATAGGCTTTGTTGCGCCGTAACCTTTAGCCGTTATTCTGGGTGCATTGATGCCATGTGATACAAGATATTCCCTGACGGCGTTGGCGCGCTCAGAAGATAATTTACGATTCGCCTCACCGGTTCCGACACTATCAGTATGTCCCGATATTTCGATCTTGAGCTTCGGATATTCCTGCATAAACTTGATCATGTGCCGAAGTTCAGTGATAGATTCATTTCGCAGCGTTGCTTTATTGAAATCAAAAAACATATTATTTAGTGGAATGACCGTTGTGTCTTTTCCATCTCCAAAATTTATGTTATTCACGCTCTTCCCCGATGTGTCTTTTGGATTCTTAGGATTGTGGTTGTCAATAACTGCGATCGGAGCAGAATCAATATCTATTCTTGTCAGCGCGATCTCATAATGAATTTCTTTATACTGTGTTGAATCAGGTACAGAATAATTATTTGAGAAAAAAGCGTAATGCGGTGCAGTCGCAGTGATGCCGTAATTCTTTCCTGGTGGCAGGGGTATCTGGAATTCTCCAGTCTCGGTATTCGAATGTGCTTCTGCCTGGAGCTGATCTTTCAAGAGATCGGTCACTTCTATCTTTGCTCCAAGCGGCTTTTTCGTTGCCTTATCAATCACTATTCCTGTAATTAGTGTCACTGGAAGCGGACGCATATTTAATGGAAGAATACCTTCGTAAATATCAAGACTTCCTTTAAGGCTATCGTGCTGACTTGAATAAAATATTTTATCACCTCGCGCCGGAACTGTCATGAATTCATCATCACCCGATGTGTTGATCGGTGAACCAAGATTCACTGGCTCAGTCCATGTGCCATCATCATGTTTGCGCGTCATAAAAATATCATGCCCTCCGAAACCGGGACGACCGTTCGATGAAAAATAGAGAGTCCGTCCATCGGCAGCAATAAATGGAGAGCGCTCACTGCCGCCGGTATTTATTTGTGGTCCCAGAGTTACAGGTCTGCCCCATGAACCATCCGTATTTTTATAGGCTACCCAAATATCTTCTGATCCATCAATCGAACCGAATCTGCGACTTGAAAAATATAGTGTTAATCCGTCCGGAGAAATAGATGGCTGGGCATCCCATACCGGTGAATTAAATTCGCGTCCAAGATTTTTCGGTGGAGTCCACGTAGCTCCATGAATATCCGAGTAATAAATATCACAATCACCAACACCATCGGGTCTTCTGCATAGTGAATAAAAAAAGGTCTGTCCGTCTGCACTGATAGAGACAGCACCTTCATCATCTTTGCTATCAATCGGTGATGACAGGGGCTGCGGTGTTCCCCATCCGCTGGCTCCCAGAGTTGTAAAAAATATATCATCACCAAAATCTTTTGATTCGGCATACATCTTGGAGTTTGTGGATGGGCGGCGAGAAGTAAAATACATCATCTTTCCGTCGCTCGTCACCGTCGGAGAAAAATCATCATACGAAGAATTTATCGCTTTCAGAGGATTTGGGTCAGAAGTATTTTTTGGCTTTGCCCGAAGCTGCATAGATTGCTCCGTAAAAGTAATGAGCGTTGTAGCATCACGCATAGCAGAGGAATCTTCCGCGACGATGGGTTTCATCCTTCGCATAAATATTTTATAAAACATTACGGCGCTGTCATTTTTTTGCATTGCTTTATAACAGGTCGCCAGATTATAAAAATTGTAATCATCAAAATTAGAATCGAGACTGACAGCGCGATGGAGGAATTGAATTGCACGGGGATAATTACGGAGCTTTTGATACATAGCTCCAATACGTTCTACGGGATAAGGATACTTTGGGTCAGCGGCAATTGCTTTGTTGTACTCAAAAAGAGCCTCAGAAAGTTTGTTCTCTTGCTCGAAGTTATAGCCATCACGCGATGCCTTCAAAGCATCTTTGTTACCTTGAGCAGATAGAGAATGTATGGGTAGGCAAAGCAATAAACCAAGAGTCAAGCTCAGCCAAATAGATCGCTTCATGTGATACGGTTTCTTAAGTTGTAAAGAAGTATCAAATTTGATCGTTAAGTGGTTCTCCCTTAATGTGATTTTCTCTGCGATCTTCGAATTTGACGAGCAAAACTTCCTTAGGCGTCCGTTTGAGAACGGTAACAGCTATGCCGCCGGTTTCCTGTTCCTCTCCGGTCTCCGGAATATGCCCGAAAAGTTTGGTCACATATCCCCCAACGGAGTCATATTCGTCACTTTCAGGGATACGGAAATCTTCGTAAAAGGATTCGATGTGCTCATTTGCATCCGGAGTTGATAGCTGGGCAGAGAGCGTAAGAGACTTTTTCTCGGCATCTTTCTGCACAGCAGGCAGATCGTCATCATATTCATCGTGTATCTCCCCAACAATCTCTTCGAGAATATCTTCGAGTGTGACAATGCCTGCGGTTCCGCCAAATTCATCAACAACAATTACCATGTGGAATTTCTTCTGCTGCAATTCACGCAGAAGTTCGGAGATCAGTTTTGTCTCAGGGACAAAAAACACCGGACGGGTAATATCGTAAAGCAGAATCAAATCGGGATGCTCAATCAGTGCGAGGACATCTTTTGAATAGACAACGCCGACAATATTATCGAGCGTATCTTGGTAGACAGGAAGACGGGTGTAGCCTTCACCAATGATCTTATGAATTACCGATTCGCGCGAACTTTCGATATCAATAGCTACGATCTTCGTGCGCGGCACCATGACTTCGCGAACGGTCTTTTCGGTGAAATCAAGAATGTTTTCAATTAGCTCGTTCTCCGTCTTATCAAGAACTCCTGTTCTTGCGCCCTCTTCGAGCATAACGCGAAATTCTTCTTCGGAGATTCTGCTCTCTGAAAAACTTGCTTTATCGCGGAAAGGCTTCAGCACAAAATTTGCAAGTAGAACAGGAAGATGCGTCAGCGGTTTGATAATTCCAAGAGACGACAAAATAGCATCTCCGAAGAATAATGATATTCTGCGATTGCGATGCAAGCCGATTGATTTGGGAATAAGTCCGCCGAAAGTCAGCAAGACCCAAGACAAAATAAGCGCCGTAACAAGAAGCGCAAGAGCAATACTCGAAGTTGCTGAAAAGTTAAACCAAACGACAAATGTTGAACTCAGATCTTCCAGTGCAAAAAAACCGGCAAAGGTCGCTGCGAAAACAATGGAGAGAATCGAACCGCTTTGCACCAAAGCTAAAAACTCTTCAGGGCGAGCTTTGATCTTTAGAACACTGTGAGCTTTATGCTTTGCTTTCTCTGATTCTTCGACATCTTCGGTGATCTTCTTCAATGTACTGCGGCGAACCGTGAGAATACTTGTCTCGATAAGAGAAAAGAATGCATAGCAGATGAGCGCTATCAGGATGAAAAATAGGTCTAACGAAAATGGTAGCATTGCTTACATACTCTCCGGAGCGTTTACGCCCAAAATTGAACATCCGTTGGCAAGCACTTGTTTTGTCGCAAGCGCTAAAGCAAGTCGTGCAGATTGCAGAGGCTCGGGCTGACCGACAATCCGGCAATCATGATAAAATTTGTGGAATTGCGCAGCAACCTGCCGCAAATACTCGCAGATATGATGCGGTGAAAAGGCTTCTGCCGTTTGAAGTATAAGACTCGGAAAGCGACGCAATATTTTTATAAGAGCAATTTCTTCGGGATGCTCAAGCGCTGAAACATCTGCCTTAATAAGTTTTTTTGTATCTATCTCCTGCTGCTCGGCAAAACGCAAAATACTTGCAACACGGGCATGAGCATATTGCACATAATAGACAGGATTTTTTTCCGATTGATCTTTTGCAAGCTCTACATCAAACTCCAAATGCGAACCTGCCGCTCGCATATTGAAAAAGAATTTAGTTGCATCGGTGCCCACATCATCAATAAGTTCATCAAGTAAATAATTCGATCCGCTGCGTTTGGAAAACTTGATCAGCTCTTTCCCTGAAATGAAAGAGACCATCTGATGAAGAATAACTTTCACCTTTGATGAGTCAAATCCAAGAGCCTTTACTGCTGCAAGAACATCAGGAATCGTCGCTATATGATCAGCCCCAAAAATATCAACAACGAGATCATAACCGCGAGAGAGCTTATCTTTGTGGTAACAAATATCCGGAAGGCGGTAGGTCGGTTCTCCTGTTGACTTGACAATCACCCGGTCCTGCTCTCCCCCCATTTCGCTGAGCTTGAGCCAGACGGCACCGTCTTTATCATAAGCCAAATCTTTTTCTTTCAACTGGGCGATCATCTTTTCTATAGCACCCGATTCATAAAGAGAATTCTCATTAAAGAAAATATCATGGCGCACTCCAAGCCTGTTAAGCGTTTTTTTGATCCGTAAAAAATTGGCTTCCTCTGCGAATTTCTGGAAATCGAGCAGTTCGGCATTCACAAGACTATCGCCGAATTTCACTACTAATTCAGTTGCAATATCCTTGATCTCAGCACCATGATAACCCTCTTCCGGCATCTCAATCGTTTGTCCAAGTTCTTGCAAATATCTCACCCTTGTCGAAAGTGCAAGATTGCGCATCTGATTGCCGGCATTATTGAAATAATATTCCCGGATAACTTTGTAGCCTGTCCACTCCATCAAATTCGCTATTGCTGCGCCAAGGCATACTTGTCTGCCATGTCCGGCATGAAGATTCCCGGTAGGATTTGCGCTGACCCACTCCAAGTTTACCACCTTGCCATCATACTTCTTCGTATGACCAAAATCAGCGCCAAGTGAAAGAATCTCACCCAGAGCGTTCTGAAAATAAGATTTGGTGAAACGGATATTAATAAATCCGGGACCGGCAATCTCAACGGCTTCAATGACTAATGAATCTTTTTCAAGATTACCGACGATCTCATCGGCGATCAAGCGTGGAGATTTCTTTAACTGCTTCGAAAGCAGCATTGCAATATTTGTCGAGAGATCGCCATGTTCAGGATTTTGCGGAGTTTCAAATTGAATAGCTCCGGAAAACTCCGGAGCGATCTTTTTTATACTTTCAGAAAATATCGGTTCTAAGTATTCTTCCATTCAAAAATAATTGGGTCTCCAAACGCCGTAAATATTGTGGTGAGGATAACGCAAAAGTGAGTGATATGGCTCCGAGGAGGGAATGCAGTGAATATGTATCATCCGAGTAGCCTTCCCGTGAGGACAATCCCCTCTCGTCGTGGTAGAGACGTAGTGGCTACAAACTAATAGGAGATTGCCACGTCTTCGCAAGCAGACTCCTCGCAATGTCAGGTTAGTTATTGTTATACATTTTCTCTAATAATTCATTCTTCAAATTGCAAAAACCCGATTTCCCGTTTTCCATTTATTTTTTCGTTTTTCGTGGCGCGTCATTTTTTCTTCTTATCTTTGTACTGCGCCCTTCCTTCGGGAAAGCCCGTCCGAGTTGAGTTTTGGGATTTATTCCGGAACGAATGATCGGGAGGCTGCTTCTCCGAGAGAAGAACGCGAGTGAGAAATAAAAGCCTCACGTTGTTTTTTTTGTATTTTCGTAATCCTTTCTTTCATACCCCATTTAATGAGAGTGCGAGAGAAGGGATAAAATATTATTCTTGAACACTCTCATTTCTTAGAACACTCTATGAATAAAACTGAACTCATTGATTCCGTCGCGAAAGCTTCTGGACTCTCAAAGGCTGATTCTGATCGCGCTCTTGGCGCAATCGTTGATACCATCACCAAGTCCTTGAAAAAGGGCAATCCGGTCGCTTTGGTCGGTTTTGGTACCTTTAAGGTATCGAAACGCAGCGCACGTATGGGACGCAATCCCCAGACAGGCGAAGCGATCAAGATCAAAGCCCGCACTGTTCCGCGCTTTACAGCCGGAAAAGGATTGAAGGATGCTGTTGGAAAATAAGGAAGAAATTCCGTATTTCGGAAAGCCTGCTCTTGGAAAAGAGCGGGTTTTTTTTTATTATTTATCTTCTATGAGAAATAAAGCCTATATTTCACCGAATTTAAATAGTGTCATTTGTAGTAAGGGACTGAAAGTCGCCTTTATCTAATCTCCTCCGTCTTCACCTCAAAATTCTTCGTGAATTTAATCCGCTTCCAATGAGGATCCAAGACATTCAGTTCGGTGCCAGGCAAGGTCTTTAGGACAATATCATCGGAAGATTTGCGCTTCGTATATCGATTGAGAACTGTATCACAGCCTACGGTCACCCGTAGATAGGATTCTTCATTATAGATCGTCACATAAGTTTGAGAGTCTTTCGGAAACCTGAACGAAGGATTCTCGTCAAGCAGATGACCGCCAGAATCCAAGCGTACTCCTCCGCGTGAAAGAAAAGTAAGCACGAATCCCGAATCTACAACACTTTCTTCAGCAATAGGTCGGAGCAGAAGTTGGAAGCCTTCTCCTCCGGAAAGTTTGAGGTACATCCCAAGATCAAATTGCGTCCAGGCAAGAGATGTGACATGCACTGTAGCATCAGGGTGCATTTGAAAGCCATAGAGATGTGACTCGACGCTCTTGTGATCTGAAAATATCCGGCAATCAACAGGCTCTTGTGTTTCTACCCGAAAGCGATACGGATTGCATCCGCCGATACAAGCAATAAGAAAAAGAAGCGATATGTAATGATGATTTCGCATTACCATGTTACGAGCTTTTCTAAAGCTTTAACAAGTTCAGGTGTATTGAGACGGTCTTTCGGACTGAATGAAATGCCCAAATAGACTGAACTGACATCACTCTGAATGGCACTGCCTTGAGAGACCAGTATTCTGTTATAGAATGCTCCCGTCGATCCGTAAGCAAAACCAAGAATTAGTCCGACGGTCATATCATGAAATGTATTGAGCCGCAGCCTCCCACCGATATTGATGAAAGAAGAGGGGTAATAATTAACTTCTATAAAAGGCTCCGCCGTTAAGTCTTCTGCGATAAGATATTGTCGGTATCCGATACGAAGAGGAAGCACGCTGAGCAAAGCCTGATTGTAACCGAGAGCAAAGAATTTGAACAGCGAAGTGCCTGCCCAAAACTTCCCATCCAATATATCAAGGGGAAAATGTGCAGTTGCCAATTGTAAATTTATACCGGTGATCGCGACGCTGCCCGGCAATTGAAAAAGATTCGGATAGCCGGCAAAGCCGTCAAGTAAATCAATATCCAAAGCGCTCACCTCGACTGCAGAGTGGAGATAATCTTTCCATTCATGCTGAGTCTCTGATACCTTATTAATAAAATCTAATGCGCTGACGCCAAGTCCGAGATATGGTGTCGTTATAGTTTTAGCTCCCGCTCCTATCGTGAATCCCGTAGCAAGTCCTGCATAAGCTCGGAGATTGAAACCGCCAAAAGAGCCAAATGTTAATTCGCTTCCAATGTTTACATAGACAGAAGGATAGAGACTTATTCCGAAAAACGGCGAAGCGAAAAGATAAGGTGCTTTATCACGAAACCAAAAGCGTTTACGTATATAAATATTTGTGAAATAACTGCTCAGTGTATTTGACCCATCATCATCTCGTGCAAGACTTTCGTAAGCGCTCCAGCCGATCGTCCAGTCGGGAGCTTCATTGAACCAATGCAGTTGATATTCCACTGGAATAAGCCGGAACAATCTGCCCTTAAAAATACTGTTCGGACGAGAAACGTTGTCTTTTAATATCCTATGTGAAATATTTGTCAGAGTATTGGAATCAAGAAGTGTATAAAGTCCGAGAATACCCGAACCTAATCCCGGATTGGATGAGCCCGTTATCATTCCAGCAAACTCGATACCGCCATATCGTAAGAATAGTGGATACGAACGTTCGTAGGTTGAGTCATACGAGAGACTTTCTCGCGAAAGCTTCGTCGTGCGTGATGACGGAAAGACTGTACCGTTGTCGCCTCCGCTTCCGGGTGCATTGCGGACGTTTTCGCGAATGAGCGAGTCACGGACAGTAATCGTATAGGTATCGTATTCATACCGCGTAACGCAGCTACTGAGCAGCGCGGATAAAAAGATTGTGATGATGATATGCTTCATCGCTTGTTCTCTTTTGTAAAAAATTTGACGAATTCAACTCTGCGATTTCGAAGTTGGAAAATCTCATCGCTTTCTCCGGCTTGTCTTGAGACAGGCATCGTTCTTCCTTTCGAGAAAATGACAAGTAATTTTCCTGGAATGCCTCTATTTTTTAATTCTTTTGCAACGAATGCTGCACGCCTTTGGGCAAGAGCATTATTATATTCATCGGTGCCGAGAGAATCGGTATGTCCGTAAAGAATGACACTCTGCAAAGTCGAAGAGCTGTTCTTAATAGATTTTGCTATCAGATCTATAGATGTCTGCCAGCGCATATCCGTCTTTTGACCCTGATCTCCGATGACAAAATCATACGGATGCGAATCGTCATCAAACGGAAAATTTAGACGTAAGACAAGCGTATCGGGTATGACAAGCGGCGGCACGACTATTATGCTATCAGTAGGATGACGCAGATCAATACGATGGACGTCATAAAATTTATCTTTTGCATCCGAGCCTACATCATACTCCCTTCCCTTTTCAACATTAAAAGAATAATTGCCAACGGTATCGGTTTTCTTCCGTGCGATCTCTTTATCTTTTGCAACATCACGGATAAAAACTTCAGGCAGAACTGAGTCGTGCTTTTCCGGCATTTCGACTTTGCCTTTCAGTTGAATTGAATCAGGAATATCTTTCTCCGCAATCTTCACGGGCGGAGTAATATTCTGCGCAATTTCCTTTGGAGGAATATATGTCCTTCTCAAAACAAAAATATTCCGTCCTTTGAACTGGCAAGCCTGATCGGATGTATAAAAAAATTGCGAGTCGCTGAGTTGATACGGGAATATTTCATCAAACTTCGTATTTATCGGCGTTCCAATATTTTCTGCCTTGCTCCAAGCACCATCCTTAAATTCACTTGAAAAGATGTCATAACCCCCTATCGTTTCATGGCCATTTGATGAAAAGAATAGTTTTTTCCCATCAGCTGAAAATGAAGGGGAAAGCTCATCACACGGAGTATTGATCGCAGAAGAAAGTGGTTTCGGTTCTGACCATTCACTATTGGAGTTTCTTGTGCTGTACCAAAGGTCAACTCCTCCGCTGCCACCAATTCTGTCTGATGCGAAGACGATCATTGAGCCATCAGGTGAAATGGTTGGCTGTGCGTCGAAGCTAAATTGCTTATTCAGTACGGAGAGTGGCTCAACATTATAAAGACTGTTCTGAGTAATTCCTTTTCCATCAACAACCCCAACGATCTTTGCACGATAAAGATCATAATCATTAGGATCATCATTTCTTGCTTTTGCAGTAAAATAAAGTCTTGCATCTGCTACGCAATAAATCGGCGTTCCTATATTTTCAAATTTTGCTGTATCAATCAATTCCCGGAGTTGTTCAAAATGAAGATCAGGAAGCATCAATGAATTAAAGATACTTTGCTTTGTTTTTCCATCCACAACTCTTTCAGAACTTAGCATCGTCATGTTTTTTGAAAACGAAATAGCGTTCTCATTATCATTCGAATTGATCGGACTTGGCAGCAGATCAATATGATACTTCCAATCTCCGGGCTGAAGGTGAGCAGTATCAATTCCACGAGCATTGGATGTACCCGGTTTGCATTCCGACGGAGGAGGAGGGATACATTCTCTGTGGCTGAGATCCGGCGGTGTGGCGCACGAAGAAACCATCACTACGATAAGCGATGAGAAAATGCCAAGAAAAAAATACTTTCTAATGATTGCCCCCATTAAGGAACTATGCTATCTTTTTTGTCACCATCGCAAAAAGATCTTTCGTACCGACGGGCTCTTGCGTCCAGAAGGGTTCTCCAAACTCTGCGCCGATGAGCATTCCATAATGCCGTGCTCGCGCTTCGATCCATTCATAAAATCCTTTTTGTGTCAGGAATGTCTCTTTTTCTTTTCCTTCGATCTTACTCCCTGATTCACCTCTTCCAAATTGCGAATTATATGCATGCATTGCCTTCATCCTCTCTTCGAATACTTCCGAAATATCAACAATGAGTTTCGGCTCGAATGTATATGTCTGCATAAAGTGCATCACCAATAATGGGCGGTGTGGTACTTGCGGTGTGCCATGGTCGCTTATGGTTTCGATCTTCGCAAGTCCTGCATAAAATGAAGCGCGGTGTGCAAGCTCTGATGCCGCTTCATGATCCGGATGCCGCTCATACTTATGTGGTGTGAGCAGTACCGTTGGCCTGAGTTGGCGGATAACCCGCACAATCTTCAGCATATTTTCACGCGACACTTCGATATTTCCGTCATGAAGCCCAAGATTGATACGCTCATCAAGTCCTAATATCTTCGACGCAACTTCTGTTTCCTTTGCGCGGGTTTCTAGCGTACCGCGTGTAGAAAGCTCGCCGAGTGTCAGATCAAGAATGGCGGTTCGCTTCCCTGCTCGCTTTGCCATAAGCATCGTCCCTGCACACGAAAGCTCAACATCATCAGGATGCGCGGCTATACCTAAGAGGTCAATTTTTTCACTTTGTTTCATTGTATCAGTTCTCTAACTTTTCACCTTTTTGTTTATTCTTCCAAAAATAATAGAATGGCAACCCGGCAAGTACAAGCGCAAGTCCTGTCACACTTGAAATGATCGGCTGGCTGCCACTGGTATATCCGTTAATATCTTTCACTAGTGTCACCACAACATAACACGTTGCAAAGACAACAAAGATAGCAGGTATAACCGGGTAGCCAGGCACTTTGAATGGACGGACACGATTTGGCTCGCGCTTGCGCAAGATAAAAACACCAAGCGCCATCAACACGTAAAGCAGCCAATTTATAAAAACATACATATCAAGTATCAATCCGAACGAACCTGAAAAAAGAAGAATTAATGCCCACGCTCCTTGCAAAATGAGAGCAATATGCGGCGTCTGAAATTTCGGATGCACCGTTCCCGCTCTCGGTGTAAAAACTTTATCGCGGGACATTGCAAAGTATACTCGTGCATTTGTCAAGATCGACGAATTCGTCGTATCAAATGTCGAAAGCATAATAAGCCCTGCGACAAGTGCACCACCCACTCCGCCGATCACTGCCGATACCATTTCTGAAGCAAGCCTGTCATCCGGCACCGATGCAAGTTTGCCGATTGGCAGAATATAAAGGTAAGCGAGATTGATAATGATGTAAAGTGCGATAAATATCACCGTACCTAAGATGATCGCTCGTGGAAGAGTCTTGGAAGGCTCTTTGACTTCGCCGCCGATGTAAGCAACATTCCCCCATCCGTCATAGGACCAGAATGCTCCCGTTACCGCAGCGGCAATCGCTCCGATAAGTGTCCAGCCGGATAGTGATGCTCCTGCTTCAGTAACGCCGCTCCAATTTGCAACCGAGCCAATATGTGAGCCGGCAATAAAGGCAACACCTGTCACGATAAGCAATGCTACAACTTTTGCCGTCGTTGAAATGCTTTGCAAATAAGCACCTAATTTTACACCTCGAATATTTATTAAGGTAAGAAAAATAATGATGATCGCTGCAACAGTTTTTCCGCCCATATTTGCATACGGAAAAATATCTCCGAGAAACGGAAGATGCCATGCTGTCTTTTCCCATGCCTCGCTTAAATGCGGAAGCGTAACAAACTCTCCAAAATATTTTGCAAAGATAATTGCGATCGCTGCAATTGCTCCTGAACCAGCGATCATGAAATTTGCCCAGCCATAAAGGAAACCAAGTTTCTCGCCGTAGATCTCCTTAAAATATTCATAAAGCCCGCCGGTGCGAGGCATCTGCCCAACAAGCTCGCATTGCGTCAGCGCTCCCATCAGAGTTATAACCCCTGCAACTACCCACACCATTAATAGTAGCGGCGCGCTGCCCAGACCTTGCGCCATACTCACAGGCACAACGAAAATCCCCGAACCAACAACAGAGCCGATCACAATGGCTGTTGCCGGATACAAAGTCAGAGCACGTTTTAATCGCGAGTGGGTTTCCATAATTTTGAGATCACAACTGGTGGAACGGTCTTCAGTCCGTTCGGACGGACTAAGTCCATCCCACTATTTATTTACTATTTTATTTCAAAATTCACCTTCTCGACTGTCCATCTCGGTCTGACATCAATCACATCCGGGTAGTCGCCACTGGCGGCGCCGAAACGGAATGGGATGACGGAGCCGGCATCGTACTTGCCTCCGAGTTTCGCACTTACCCATCCGCGAATACGATATTTCCCTCTCGGGACGCGTTCAAAGGTGTATGCATGTTTGCCGATTGGCAAAGTTACGGAGCGAAACGTCTCTTCACTTGAAGTCAGTAATTGGATCGTCACTTTCATATTCGTATCCGATTTGAATAATGAATCCGAAATGGTGATCTCGCCGCTGATAATACCGAATTCCTTTTCATCTCCGGTAAAGAATCTGACATGGTATAAAGTGTCCTTCGACTTCGTTGCGTAAGCAGATAGTGGAGACTTCACAAGTTTTCCATCAAGCGTCAATAAATAAAATGTATTCGCCAGAAGATTTTCTTTTGTTCGAAGCAAGAGTTTTGTGCCGTCTATCCATTTATATACTACCGGAATTTCTTTCTTTATGGAGTCGGTAAGATGTAATCCCTGTTCAACAGCGAGCGTATCAACTGCATCGGTAAATTGAAGATGCTCGGAGAATGCTTGCGGGATTCCGCGACTGCTATCGGAAATCTCAAACCCAAAAAATCTTGGCGGCGGAAATGTATCACGAATTCTTGATGCAGAAAAACGTGCTATTGGAGATGAGTCACTTACCGGATTCCCTGCTAAATCGTGTGCAAGATTTTTTTGTATATCCAATAAATAAATACGGTCAACTTCTAACGGTTTTGACGTAAGCAGTATTGCAACACCGGGTTTCTTCTCAATATTTTCTCGGAAGGCAGCAAGGATAGGAATATTCTGTTTATTCGAATCATTAAGAATAAATACTTCCGGCTTGATAGATGCGCTATCCATCGCTTCACTGAATCTTGCGCGAATATGATACGCATCGCTGATCTCAGCATCTTGTAACTGCGGCTTGAGCGAATCGGATTTAGGAGCCATGCGAATATGAATGTCAGTCTTCTCCGGAGTATCAAGGATAACATCTTTATTCGCAACGCCAAAGGGGTCTATGCCGGGATCAAAAACTTTATTTCGGAATTCATCAATGATAGCGAACATCCGATACGAATGCCCTACCTTCAATGCTTTAAATTCAAAAAAACCTTTCGTATTGGGCTGTGTGATAAAATCAGGACGAGTTATATTGAATCGTAATGTATCAAGCGAATGCACGGTAATATCATAAGCAAAGATCGAGATATTTGCAAGGTCAGTCGGCGCTCCGGCATTCAGCGGCGGAAGCATTGTACCTGAGATATGCCCCGTATCAATTATACTTCCCGTCGAGAAAACGATCTGGATCGGATCGGCAAGCGGAGCGTTGCGGCGGGTTTTTAAGTCTTTCGTCAGACTAACTACATACGTAGTATTCTCGCGCAATTGTTCAGGAAGCACGACTGTGACCTCATCATATCCCGACCAATTGTATTTCACGTTTCCACTCAGATACGGCGTAATAGAAAGTGCTGAAGTAAAAGTATTTCTATCTATATTTTTTTTGAATATAAAATGGAGTTTTGAATCGCGCTGAACATTCAACTGATGGTGATGCGGCATGACCGTATCAAGTACCGGAGGAGTTTTATCTTCGGGTCCACCGGGCGGCGGCTGTATCGAAGCGCAGCCGATGAAGACAAGAAATAAAAAAGCAAGAGAATGTCGGCTCATTTTATGACTGAGCAGTTTGGAAATATTCTACTGCATGACGCAAGCCGACTTCGAGTTCAACATTCGGCTTCCAACCAAGCATTTTTTCTGCCTTTGCGTATGAGCATACACTTCGCTGCTGTTCGCCCTTGCGGGACTGTGCATAGGTTGGTTTCGCTTTGCCGTTGGTCAGAATTTCTGAAAGCATAGAAAAAAGTTGATTGACATCTGTTTCTATACCCGTTGCAATATTGAAAGTTTCGGAGCCTGAATTCTTTTCTAATGCCAAAAGATGAGCGTGCACTACATCGCCGACAAAAACATAATCGCGTGTTTGTTTGCCATCACCGAAGATCGTGCATTGCTTATCAGCAATAAGTGCATTCGAAAAGATCGACACAACGCCTGCTTCGCCATGGGGATCCTGACGCGGACCGTAAACATTTGCATATCGAAAAATCGTATGCTCCAAGCCATGTACTTTTTTATAGAAGTGCAGATACAATTCCGTTGCACGCTTGGCAACACCGTAAGGCGATTCAGGACGTGTCGGATGATTTTCATCTGCCGGAAAATAATCCTGCTCGCCATAGATCGCGCCGCCGGTTGAAGCGAAGATGAAACGCTTAACCGAATGCTCCCGCGATGCTTCAAGTAAATTGATCGCGCCTAAAATATTCACATCGGCATCGAAAGATGGATCAGCAACGCTTTTGCGCACATCCATCTGCGCGGCATGATGGTTGACAGCATCAAAGCGGTGCGACTTAAAGATCTGTGATATAAGCGCTTTATCACGCACATCGCCTTCAACAAATTGCGCATTCGGGTTCAGATTTTCTATCCTGCCTGAAGATAAATTATCCAACACAACGACAGAATGCCCTTCTGCTATGAGCGCGTCCGAAATATGCGAACCGATAAATCCGGCTCCGCCGGTAACGAGAATATTCAAATTGATTATTATGAGTAAATTCAATAACTTTAACATCATTCAGGGCAAAAGCTTCCCCAAAGGTTATTAGATGATTAAATAGTCGTTTCATCTGAAACTTCTTTCCTTTTTTTAGGATTTGTATAAAGGAGAATAACTCTCGTTTATTGTATGAAAAGGCTATTCATTATCGTTTTCCTCATCCTGGCTGCAAATCTTGCCAGCGCTCAATTCCGCGTGGGCAGTGGTATTGCCTCGGATGAAAAACCGGCAAGCACGATGGGCGCGATGTCGGGGCACGGAGACGATTTCTTTTCGCGCCTTTTCGATCCTGCAAAGTTTAATATGCAGCAGACTTATAGTATGTCTTTTTCATCAGGCGGCGGGCAATCCACAAGCTTAGGCGTTTTTACGAACACCTTTGCCTATAAAGCTGCCGAAGATCTTTTTATTTCCGCCGATCTCTCAGCAGTGTATTCTCCCTATAGTTCGCTTGGCTCGGCATATCAAAAAAGTTTGAACGGCATCTATTTATCAAATGCCCGTCTCGATTGGAAGCTTGGCGAAAGCACATTCCTCCGCGTCGAGTATAACGGAATGCCTTACGGATCGTCGTACTATTCGCCGTTCGGATCGTATTACTCCCCTTTTCCAATAACCCATTAACGTTTACCAAAACGTCTTACTTGCGAAAATTCTCGGTACCATTCCTTACTAAACGACGTTCGAAGCCGAAAGGCAGAACCCGCACTCAGAAATTTTCGTCGCTTTTTCTTTGGATCGTCGTACTCGGCGCGGCAAGTGTCGTCGTTTTATTGGGCTGGCAGTTCATCAACCGCATGTGGGTGAAGCCGCCTGTATCAAGCACCAGAGAACGCACCGATATGCTTGTCAAAGCAGGAGAGCATATTCAGCTTACAGTGATGAATGGCTCCGGAGTGCCAAATACGGCGCGAGTATTTACCGATTTTCTGAGAGCACGGCAGTTCGATGTTGTTGAGATGACGAACTATAAAGAAAAAAATGTTGAGCATACCTTTATCATTGATAAAGTATCCGATACCGTTGCCGCGCAAAAAGTCGCTTACGCACTTGGCATCAGTATCATGCTCATTAAGCATGAACCGGATTCCAACGCATTCGTTGACGCAGCCGTCGTTATCGGCAAAGATTATTTGATCACAAGCCCCATGAAATAAATTCTATGGCAAAAACAACTACTACAAAAAAGAAAGCAACCGTTAAGAAACCCGCAGTAAAAAAGGTCGCTGTGAAGAAAGCAGCCGTTAAGAAGACCGCAGTGAAAAAAACCGTCGTCAAAAAAGCTGCGGCTCCGAAAAAAGCGGCAGCAAAAAAACGACCTGAGCCAAAACCTCTGCAAGAAATAAATAAACTTATCGCGATCGCTGCGGCGGAATGTGCGATCGAGAAGAAAGCCACGAACGTGAAAGTTCTTGATCTTCGCGACATTACATCGTTCACCGATTATTTTGTGATCGCCTCAGGATCAAGCGATATGCAAGTAAAAGCAATTGCAGAAAATGTTCTTGCGAAAATGCGCGAGCGTGGCGTAACTCCCTGGAAGAGCGAAGGCTGGGATGCCTTGCAATGGGTGATCGTTGATTTTGTTGACGTCGTCGTACACATCTTCAGCGAAACAGCAAGAGATTTTTATCATCTCGAACGCCTTTGGGCAGATGCTCCGACGGAGATCGTGGAAGATACTTCTGCGCCGAAGAAGAGAAAGACGGCGAAGTAATTTAATGTCATTCCGAAGGAGTCGTGGAGCGACGACTGAGGAATCCCCTAAGTCGTGGTAGAGACTTAGACACTACAAACTATTACGGGATTCTTCACTGCGTCCAAATTGCTATCACAATTCGGTTTCCGTTCAGAATGACATGATGACCAAAAATTGAAAAAACTAGATTCCATCCATGCTTAATATCCATTTCCTCGGCGCTGCCGGACAAGTCACGGGCTCGAAATATTTTGTGTATTCATCTACGTCTCGCGGCTTCCTGCTTGACTGCGGTTTATTTCAAGGACCACCGGAGTTAAGCCAAATGAACCGCAACCCGCTACCGATTCCAATCGGAGCAATCGGCAATGTGCTCATCACTCATGCGCATCTCGATCATGTCGGATATTTGCCGCATATTGTCCGCGACGGATATCACGGAAATATTTTTGCTACAGAACCGACGATTGAAATTGCGGGATATGTTCTTCGTGATTCGGCGCATCTTCAGGAAGAAGATGCCAAGAATGCCAATAGGCATGGATGGTCGAGGCACAAACCTGCAACGGCGCTCTATACTTCTGCTGATGCCGAAGAAGCGATCTCACTTTTCCAACAAGTTGAGCGGTACCAGAAAAAAATATTGCCAGATAATATTTCTGCCGAATATTTAAATGCCGGCCATATTCTTGGCTCCTGTTCGATCCGTATCGAAAAACGATATGATGATAAAGAGCCTGTCAGCATTTTATTTTCCGGAGACATCGGAAGAAGGACGCCGATCTACTTAAAGCCAAAGGATAATGCTCCGCAAGCTGATTATGTTGTCTGCGAATCAACCTATGGCGACAGGCTTCACAAGAATATTGATCCGAAAGATGAACTTCGTGATATAGTCCTCGAAGCAGTGAAGACAAAAAGTATGCTGCTCATTCCCGCATTCGCCGTTGATCGTTCACAAGAACTTCTGTTTTGTTTGAATGCCTTGATGCGCGACGGAGAAATTCCGATGCTTAAGACCTACATTGATTCTCCGATGGCAACAGGTGTCACCGATATTTACGATAAATTTACTGATGAGCATATTTTTTCGAAAGAAGAATTAGATGAGCCGGATAGAAATCCTCTTCGCTTTCAATCGCTGAAGTTTACAAAATCTCCGGAAGAATCCAAGCAGCTCAATAATGTGCAGGGTCCGGCGATCATCATCAGTGCAAGTGGTATGGCAACAGGCGGTCGTATCGTTCATCATTTGATAAACCGCCTTCCAAAAGCAGATACGATCGTTCTTTTAACGGGTTATCAGGCAGAAGGTACGCTTGGCAGAACACTGCTTCACGGAGATAAAAGCGTTTTTATTCACGGTCAGCAAATTCCTGTGAAAGCGCAGATCAGAACACTCAATTCGTACAGCGGTCATGCCGATCAAGGCGAGATCATGGACTGGCTGAAAACAATGCCGAAACCGCCAAAGAAAATATTCCTCACACATGGTGAAGATCAAGCGCGGCTTGCATTGAAAGCGAAGATCGAATCCGATCTCAACTGGAAAGTCGAAATGCCGCATTTGGGGCAATCATTCGATCTTGAGGCAATATAACTAAGTCGTGTCATTGCGAGAAGTCGCGTAGCGACGACGAAGCAATCTCCTGATAGTTTGTAGCTCCTAAGTCTCAGCCACGATTTAGGGGATTGCTTCGTCGGGCTGAAGCCCTCCTCGCAATGACACTATTAATTACCAAGTTCTAAGCACCGAATACTCCACCTTCTGCTCACTTCGCGCTTTGACCGGCACATGAAAGACAACTTCATTCGCATTTTTCTTTTCGTAATCAATCGAAGATTTTGTGATCTCCCAATTATATCCCACATTTTCTAAGACATCAATGATCACATCTTCGTCTTTTCTATTTTTGAGATTTATAGAAATTGATTCGCGTGAACTATGATCGCCGCCTTTTGAATCGGTTACTGTTCTCTCGCCAAGCAGATCAAAGGCATCGCCGACTTTGATCGTCAGCTTCTCATCTCGAGGAGTATGCTGGATTCTATCTTCGCCCACGAATTGAAACGACCCGTCCTTATCTTTTTTCATTACCCGGACAATCCCTTCCGGCAATGGCATACCCATATTATTGTCTTTTGCATTTTTGAAATCAATTGTAACGGCAACATTTCTTCCACCGATGTAGGTATAATGCTTTTCAGCTTTTACTGCATCAGCTTCCAAAAGTGAAAGCTGTTTTACTTCATTATTTTTAATCGTTGTTGCTCTACCGAGATCATAGAGATGGTATTCGAAGAGTCCGCGCTCCTCCATCATTGGGGCAGCCATGTCATATGCAATGCCTCCTTTAGAACTTCTTGCTAAATAAGGATCACTCTGATGCACTTTATTCAACTGCCCTGCAACTAACTTTAACTTCGCATTCTCAAATGTTGCTCCACATTTATTGTCAATACTTACCCATCCAGTCAAGTCAAGTGATTTATCGTCATCGGCAAGAGTGACGATGTATTCAGCATGCCAGGAAATTCCGGAAGTTTGATAGAGCACTTCAAGTGGTTCTTGACTTAAAGATGCGCTTGATGAGACACTCCAAATAAGTGTCGGTCTCGTGATCAAACCTTCAGGCAAATTCGGAACAGAGATACGATATTGATTGGTATTGGGGAACATCAGAATACCGGTTGGCGAAGACAGCGTTATCTGCCCACCTTGCGAAGAAAGCAACGTTCCATCAGTACGATTTCCTTTATCGTCAGTTAGCGTGATCTGTTTATCAATATATTTTTCAAGAAGTTTTTCCTGATTGACGAGATCGTATTCGAAGTTTTGCTCAAGAATCCCAACATCCTTCGGATGTTTTGTTGCAGTGATCTTCACCGTCGTCGGATCAATCTGCGACGGCACATCAAGTAGCTTGATCTCACTTCTGCCTTTTGCAATGTCAAAGAGACGAACGTCGCGAACGACTCCGAGATTATTATTATAGACTGTCAGCGCAATAGATTCGCGCTTGGCTTGCTGAGCAAAAAGCGGAGAAGCAATGAGGAAGAGAACGAGAAGATTTTTTTTCATAATGGTTTAAGAGAATAGATGATTAGTTACGCAAGAATCAATGAGAAAGATACATCAAACTACTGGGGAATTCAATTAATAATTTTTCATGGGCATGAGCCGCGGTTTTATGATCTTTAAAGATCCCGTAAAATGCCGAGCCGCTACCACTCATTAAAGCAAAATCTGCTCCGAGAGAATACAGACTTCTTTTAAGTGAAAAAAGAATTGGATGCAGCGCAAAAGCAACTTCTTCGAAGTCATTAGTTACAGCTTCCTTCCATGAACTCGGCTCCGGAATATTTCTAAATACTGCAGCATAGTTTGTCGGCGTTGATCTCTCTTTCAAACGAAGCATACTATATGCCTTTGCAGTTGAGATAAAAGTGTTATGAAGTTTTACGATCAATATGGGAAAGTTTATTTTTAACTCAATCGGAGTCAGCTTCTCCCCTATTCCGCTTGCAACCATAACGTTTGTTTCCTCAAGAAAGAAAGGGACATCGGCACCAAGTTTTGCCGCGATCTTATGTTGCTGATCTTTTGGAATCTGCTTGCAATGATCATGAAATATTTTGATCGCGGTGGCAGCATTTGCTGAACCTCCGCCAAGACCTGCGCCACTCGGAATGTGCTTCCGTAAATGGATATGAAGCCCTGGCATTTTTAATCTGTATAATTCAGCACAAATCGCAATTGCTTTCACAACAATATTATTCTCATCATTCGGAATATTATGATCGCTTGTCGTAAAACGAAAACTCTCCGCCTCTTCGACGACTAATTCATCATGCGGCTCACTCAATTTGTAAAGGACTGTGTTGACATTATGGTAACCATCATCCCGTTTCGAGAGGATTTCCAAACCGAGATTAATTTTGCATGCAGAAAGGTATGATTGAAGCATAAAGTAAGATGTTTATCGGTTCCGGCATCCCTAAACGCATCCCGCCTTTCTCTTGTTCTATAATTCATGCCGGATAAAAACATAATGGTAGTCGAACGAAGCGCTGAAACCGGTGCGAATATCTCCACTACACCGTTTACAGCAAACCAAACTCTTCCTGTTCATATTGAAGCCGGGAAAGTGCATGAAACACTTGCCAAACACATGCTTGTCGATGGATTCGATATCGTCGTTGATCTCGAAAAATCTCAGGGCACGTGGATTTACGATGCCAGAACCGGCAAGCGTTTTTTGGATTTTTTTACGTTCTTTGCTTCAGGTCCTGTCGGGTTGAATCATCCAAAAATGCTCGAACCGGCATTCAAAGAGCGTTTAGTTCATGCAGCGATCAATAAGCCATCAAGTTCAGATGCGTACACCGTTGAGATGGCAGAATTTGTTGAGACATTCAGCCGCGTTGCCATTCCAGAATATCTGCCGCATCTTTTCATGATCGAAGGCGGAAGTGCAGCACTGGAAAATGCTTTGAAAGTTGCATTCGATTGGAAAGTCCGAAAGAATTTCGTCAAAGGCTATACGCAAGAGCGCGGGCAGCTGATCATGCATTTCCGTTATGCGTTTCACGGACGTAACGGTTACACACTTTCACTGACAAATACTGACCCTGTCAAGACTTTGTACTTTCCGAAGTTTAGAGATTGGCCAAGAATTGATTCGCCATTTTTGCACTTCCCTCTTAATGATGCGAACATGGCTCAGGCACTGATCGATGAAGATCGTGCAGCAAAGCAGATGAAAGAAGCTTTCACTAATTATCCGGATCAGATCGCGGCAATTATTATTGAGCCAATTCAAGGTGAGGGTGGTGATAATCACTTCAGCAAAAGATTTCTGACAACGCTCCGCCAGCTTGCCGATGAAAATGATGCACTACTTATTTTCGATGAAGTGCAGACAGGTGTTGCCATCACCGGAAAAATGTGGGCGCATCAACATTTCGTTCAGCCGGATATTATGACCTTCGGCAAAAAGACTCAGGTCTGCGGATTGCTTGCTTCGAAAAGAATTGACGAAGTGCATGATAACGTCTTTATGAAATCGAGCCGCATCAATTCCACCTGGGGCGGTAACCTTGTGGATATGATCCGTGCGCAGAAATATTTTGAGATCATTGCTGAAGAGAAACTTGTGGAGAATGCCAGAATTCAAGGTGATTATCTGCTTTCGGAAATTCGTAAATTTGAAGAGGAATTTCCAAATCTTGTTTCCAATAGTCGTGGTCTTGGTCTTTTCTGTGCATTCACACTCGCTGAAGCGCAGATGCGTGATGTGCTCAAACAGAAATGTTATGACGAGGGCTTGATCATCATAGGTTGCGGTGATCGCTCCATCAGATTCAGACCACCACTGAATATCACTCAGAATGAAATCGATCTGGGTATTAAAGTTATCAGAGAACAGTTGAAAGAATTATCTGTACGAGATTATTAATTAGAAATGTCAGAAAATAAAAATCTCACTCAAGCCATCGAACGTCTCACTGCCCGTTACGGAGATAAAGCCGTTGATTATATCGAAGGAGCTGCCATTCGCCGTGAGCTAACGTACGATGATTACATCAAAGTTGATACGCTGCTTTCTATCCAACAGCCGCTGACAGAATATCACGACGAACTTACATTCCTTATTTATCATCAGCAGACTGAACTATGGTTTCGATTAGTGCTCCATGAGATACGATTCGGAATTGAAAACCTTCTCAATGATCCTATTGATCTTTCGAAAGCGTTACTCTCCGTTCAACGTGCAAATAGGATATTCGGACATCTTACCGATAGTTTTGATGTGCTCATTGAAGGGCTGAGCACCGATCAATTCTTAGAATTCCGTAAAGCATTTGGTACATCGAGCGGATTTCAATCTGCACAATTTCGTGCGATTGAAATTCTCGCTGGTCTTGACAGAAAATCCATTAAGGGACAAGATAATACTTTTTATTGGGAAAGAGCGGCACGCGATAAAGAAACGGGCGAGCCGACTTTAACACTTATCAAATTCAAAGAAAAGCATCTGACGTGGCTGAACTCGATATATGAAAACCGCGAACCCCGTTCACTCCGTTATGCCTTCGAAAAAATAATCTCGCATAGTCTCGGAATTAAAGCCACCACTCCTCAGCAATTTTATCAGATATTTTATTCAACGAATAACGATGAACTTCTCCGCTTCGCCAACGAACTTCTCAGACTTGACGAACTCATCACCGGTTGGAAAATAGCTCATCTACGCTCTGCTGCCAAGCACTTAGCCAAAGCCCCAAAAGGAACCGGAGAAACAAATTGGGCAGAATACCTTACCAAATCCATCACTGAAGAACGCTGCTTCCCTGAGCTTTATCTTGCAAAGAAAGAGATGGAAGCTGAGGAAGAGGAAGTTGAATCAGTAACGTTGGCTGATGCGTGAAGCAAGTCTTTAGTCGTCAGTCATTAGCCGTTAGCAGACTTAGCTCAGAGAGTTCATCAGCCCATTCAACATTTTACCTATTTCTTCGACTTGTTCAAGAAGTTTTTGTGTCGCTGCATCATTGATATATTTCAAGTCATTCGATAATATAACTTGTGTTTCGACTTCTGCAAGTGAGCCTCGTGCAATATTTAAAAATTGCTTGAATTCTTTATCTGACCCTCTTCGATGTCCCTCTGCAATATTTGATGGTACAGAAACTGCGGCTCTGCGAACTTGATTTCGTAGTCCATAAAGTTCTTCTGCGGGAAACTTATAAGTATTACGATAAATTTCTGCAACAAGCACTCTTGCTTTTTGCCAAACTTTCAAATCCTTGAACGAACTTGCCATACTATTCTGCTAACGACTAAAGACTAACGACGAACGACTTCTTCCATCTCCTACAGATGATAATTCGGCGATTCCTTCGTGATCGTTACATCATGCGGATGAGATTCTCGTAAGCTGGCGGAAGTGATGCGGACAAATTTTCCTTTCTTTTGTAATTCAGGAATATTTACGGCTCCGGTATATCCCATCGCAGCGCGTAAGCCGCCGATCATTTGATAGACTACTTCCGAAAGCGGACCTTTGAAAGGCACTCTGCCTTCGATTCCTTCAGGGACTAATTTCGATAAGCCTTCTTCGACATCCTGAAAATATCTATCTGCTGAACCTTGCGACATCGCTGAGAGCGATCCCATTCCACGATAGGTTTTATATGCTCTGCCGTCCAAGAAAATTTTCTCGCCGGGAGATTCTTCAAGTCCTGCAAAAAGATTTCCGATCATCACTGTTGATGCTCCTGCAGCAAGCGCTTTCGGAATATCTCCGGTCTGTTTAATACCTCCATCAGCAATAACTGGAATTCCCTTCTTTATCGCAACTGCAGCTGCTTCCATGATCGCAGTAAGCTGCGGCACTCCAACTCCGGCAACGATGCGCGTTGTGCAGATCGAACCTGGTCCAACTCCAACTTTTACAGCATCAGCGCCAGCGGCAATGAGCGCAGCGGCAGCTTCGCCGGTTGCGATATTTCCTGCAATAATTTCCAGATCTTTATAGGCTTTTTTGATCTTGCGAACCATATCAATGACGCCTTTCGTATGACCATGAGCCGTATCAATCGAAACGACATCAACTGAAGCTTTCACTAATGCTTCAACTCGCTCCATCGTATCGGCAGAAATTCCTATCGCCGCACCGCAGACAAGTCTGCCGCGAGAATCTTTTGCAGCATTCGGATGACGCTTCTTTTTCTGAATATCTTTGAAAGTAATAAGTCCTTTTAACTTTCCAGATTTATCAACGACGGGAAGTTTTTCGATCTTATTATATTGCAAAATTTCCTCAGCTTTTTCAAGCGTTGTGCCGAGCGGTGCAGTGACGAGATCGCGCTTTGTCATAATGCGATCTATCGGCTGATCGAGTTTCGATTCGAAACGTGTATCGCGATTAGTCAGCATTCCGACAAGGAAGCCATCTTTATTGACGACGGGAATTCCGGAAATGGAATATTTTTCCATCAGCATCAACGCCTCCCGCAAAGGACGGTCTGCCGTCAGCGTGATCGGCTGCTGGATCATTCCGCTTTCCGAGCGTTTGACGCGGTCAACTTCTTCGGCTTGACGGGCGATGCTCAGATTTTTATGGATCATCCCTATGCCGCCTTCTCTGGCAATGGCAATCGCCATCGCTGATTCGGTGACAGTATCCATTGCGCTCGATACAAAAGGCGTTGAGAGCCTGATGTTGCGCGTCAGATAGGTTGATAGATCAACGTCGCGTGGAAGCACTTCCGAGTAGCCGGGAACGAGCAAAACGTCATCATACGTAATGCCCTCTCCGAATGGAAATTTCGCAGCAAAATTGATGATTCCTGTGGAATGAGACTGAGAAAGGCGGGTTGGTGTGGTCTTTGGCATGAAAAACTCCTATGTTTTATGGATGTTTTTCATACAAATATACGAAAAAAACTCCATCACTTTCTGAAATGAGGAAATTTTTGGAAAATGCCACCCCCTGAGACGGTCTTCTCCAGTGGGGCGGACTTTAGTCCGCCCAGTCCCAATCCCCATCGTCTGAACTGAGATTTATGGGATTATTGGGATTCCTGAGATTCCTAGGGACACACCGCGTGTGCCCTCCCATGGTATTCTCCTCCCCTTTAGCCGCATGGCTTTAGCGTGCAAGCAAAGTCAAAACTCAAAAGTAAAAAGTCATAAGGGTAGCGACCCCTTTTTTGACTTTACAGTTTTGACTTGTTTATTAAATTGTCAATGAACAGATCGCAACGATATCCCTTCAGGGGATCACACTCCGATCAAAAAAATGGATGCGAATTTGTTTAGTAGTTGGTAGTTTAGTAGTTTAGTAGTTGTTTAAAAAAGTGTCATTGCGAGGAGTCCGCTTGCGGACGACGTGGCAATCTCAAATAGTTATCGTAGTAATAAATCTCAGGGTTTGAGATTCATTGATTTTATCGTAGTATCGTAGTTTAGAAAAGCACACCTCCCACGATTGCTCGTTTCCTCATATCTCTCTTTCATTATTTTTCCATTTATCGGCGAGGATAACGCTCCAAGTGCCATCGAAGCAAAATATCAAAAAGGACTAGAAGGCTGGATTGTGGGTTTTCAGAAACATCATACAGGACGCATGATGCTAAAAATTCGTACAAAAATATACTTTGTCGAAGTTTGTAATGCAAATATACGGATGAAATGTGCTTTTGTCAAGGTGCCCAAACCAAACTATTTTCAGAATTGGCGAAATCAGACTGGAATCACCAAAGATTTTTTTTGGGGTGAATTGTGGGAATAGGTGCCCATTGGGAAAAGGCGATCAGGTTTCAGTTTTCGTGGGATTCCATTCTGCTAAAAGCTAAAGACTGAAAACTAACTACTTTCTCGAAAGGCGGCGAGGATTTTTTCAAAACAAGGCTTCCCCGCCACAAATAAGTTTTATTTTACTTTAATTCAATTTATAACTAACCAATTCATCCGATTTTCTTGTGATCTGGACATGACTTGCATTAAAGTCGTAGTCTTTCTCCGAAACTTTCCCCACTCCGCTGGCAAGATATAACGAGAACAATGGAATGGTATCGAGTGCAGCAGGATTTCCCTGCAATAGGTATTCGTCAAAATGCGCACAAGAAAAAGTACCTGCCGGAACAGTAACCTGTTCGGTAGCCGAACGAAGGATCATGATAAGACGTGTTTCGTATTGACTTGGTGTCGTCGTATCGCTGAGTACGATAGTTTTGCCGATAGCCGATGGGTAGAAGAGTTCGCAGATTAGGTGAGGTACTTTATTGGCATTCGTCAGAACATAAAGACAGGTGCCTGAAATATATCTCTGAAGATCTTTAAGAGTATCGCCGGCAATCGAGATCTCAAACGTTGGGGTTCCACGAAATACCAACTGGCTTCGAACGAGTTCATCCTGATTAACATCGAGCGAAATGCTGCCATCATCGCGAAATTCCTGATGGTGGTATGTCCACAGATCGCCAACAGTCAAAGGAAACAGATCTGCCATGGTTCCGCTTGGTTTGGAGCTTGAAGGAAGGCTGCAACTTGAAATCACAAGGCATGATAAAAGAATAAAAATCGACAGTAAGTGATGTTTCATGATGATAAAAAATATAAGTGCTGTATAACTACGCTGAGCGTAAGAAGAAGGTTTCATTTGTGTCTTTAGGCCAGCTTAACTTGATTTTCAAACCAAAAAAAAGCCCGAACAATGTTCGGGCTTTATCCTTTTAATCGTTAAAGAATCTTGGTTCAATTCAACTGTGCATTGAGCTTTTCGACGAGCTTTTGCTTGCCGACAGCGCCGATGACCATATCAACCATCTTGCCGCCTTTGAAGATCATTAAAGTTGGGACTGAGCGGATTCCGAAATTCATCGAGATCTCCGGATTCTCATCCACATCAACTTTGCCGATCACAGCTCTTCCGGCGTATTCCGCTGCCATTTCCTCAATGATCGGAGCGATCATCCGGCACGGTCCGCACCAGCTTGCGGTAAAATCTACGAGCACGGGCTTATCACTCTTGATCACATCCTGGTCAAATGTTGCGTCCGTTAAGTGTAACGGTCCTGCTACTGTCGTTGTCATACGTATCGTTTCCTTTCTTAGTGTAAAAAATATTTAACATTCTATGTCAAGTCAATGATGTCATTGCGAGGTGTCGCGAAGCGTAAGACGAAGCAATCTATGATCTTAAAATGTGTCTCACTATTTAAGTTTTTAGATTGCCACGTCGGGCTGAAGCCCGACTCGCAATGACATTGGAAAGAGGTTATCCTCATGCCAACATTGATACTGACATTTCAATTAACTACAAAATAACAATCTGTTCTTGCCGAAGTGCGCTTCGAAATCAGCGATGAAGCTATCATCGGCAGCGACGGAAAAACTTTCGGGAAGTTTGTACCTTCGTGACGACGTGCTTACTCCATTTTCAACAGCGACATACGTCGTGCAATTCCCGCGATGTTTTGTGCAGAGCGATTTTAATTCTTGCACAGTTTTTTCTATTTCGTCGCGGCTTTCAAGACGAAGGATCACTCCCTTCGCACTTTTTTTGCGGATACCGGTAATTTCGGAAGCAGTTGTGACGACGATATTCGGCACATCATTCACTCCGCCTTTTCTCACCTTGCCTTGAATCGCGATCGGCTGTTCATCAACAACCAAATTTTGGAATTCGCGGTAAGCATCGCTCCAAAACACACAGTCGATCTTTCCGGAAAAATCTTCAAGACTGACGATTGCAAATGCATTGCCGTTACGATCAAGTTTCCGAGTGATGCCGACTATAACTCCTATTACGAATACCACATCATTCTGTTTCATATCCGCAAGCTCGCTGATCTTATGCGATGCGAAACTGATGACGTCAACACGAAAGCGTTCGAGGGGATGACCGCTGACATAAAAACCAATTACCGCCTTCTCGCGAGAGAGCATTTCGCGTTCGCTCCAATCCATCGGCGCTGCTGTCAGCGGAGGCTCTTTGAGAGCTGCACTTGTGCCTTCCCCTCCGAAGAGATTATCCTGTCCCGCATCCGATTTCGAAGACATTGAGCCGTAAGCAAGTGCATGTTCAACATTTGCAAAAAGGTCAGCGCGGTACTGCCCCATCGTCATACCGTCAGGTTTTGTCGAATCGAATGCACCTGATTCGATCAAACCTTCGACAGCGCGTTTATTCACTAATCTTGTATCAAGCCGTCCGGTAAAACTATAAAGCGAATTGAACGGACCATTCAGATCGCGGTCGCTCACGATTCCTTCAACGGCTTTACCACCGACATTCTTAATTCCTGCAAGTCCAAAGCGAATACCTTCTTTTGTTGCAGTAAATTTCAGTTGGCTCGAATTTACATCGGGCGGTAGCGTAGGAATATCGAATTTTTTTGCTTCATCAATAAGCTGCACGATGTAATTCGTCGAGCCCATTTCATGCGTCATGTTCGCGGCAAGAAACTCAGCCGTGTAATTTGCTTTGAGATAGGCAGTCTGATAGGCGATAACGGAATACGCAAGGCTATGCGATTTATTAAATCCGTAACTGGCAAATTTTGCAAGCCGATCAAAGATATCACGAGCAATTTTTTCCGGAATCGTCTTCTCCATACAACCATCAATAAAGACGGCTTTCATGGCTTCCATCTTCGCCATATCTTTCTTTCCCATTGCGCGGCGCATCTCATCAGCTTTTGCAAGCGAGAAGCCTGCCAGATCGCGAGCAATACGCATCACCTGTTCTTGCACTACGACAACTCCGTACGTTTCTTTCAGGATCGGTTCGAGCAGCGGATGCATATATTCAACTGCTTTACGTCCGTGCTTGCGTTCGATGAATTCCGGAATGAATTCCATTGGACCGGGACGGTAGAGCGCATTCATAGAAGAAAGATCTTCTATGTTCTCCGGCTTGAGTGCGCGCATATAATTCTGCATCGGCGGCGAATCGAACTGGAAGACAGCTATCGTATCACCGCGTCCGAACAGCTCGTAGGTTTTTTTATCGTCGATAGGAATATCGTCGATATTAATTCTAATGCCGTGATTCTGCTCGATCAGATCGAGCGTTGTATCAATGATCGAAAGTGTACGCAACCCCAAGAAGTCCATCTTGAGCAAGCCCGCATCCTCCACGTCCTTCATCGTATATTGCGTGACGGCTTCTTCGACGTTCGGCGCTTTATAAAGCGGCACGTAATTCGAAATATCACCCGGCGCAATCACAACACCTGCGGCGTGCTTCGAAGCAGAACGCGCAAAACCTTCAAGAATAAGGCAATGCTCAAGCATTTTCTTCACACGGTCATCATCCTTGAACTTCGCAAGGACTGCCTTCATTTCCGGAAGTTCGATCGCTTCTTTTAATGGAGTAACACGACCCATGACGACGGGAATACAATTGGTCAGTTCGCCAATAACATTGAGCGGCACACCGAGAACTCTGCCAACATCTTTTAAGACTGCACGGGCAGAGAGAGTGGAGAACGTGATGATCTGCGCAACAGATTCTTTCCCGTATTTCTCGCGAACATATTCAATAACTTTCTCACGCTTATCATCGGAGAAATCTATGTCTATATCGGGCATCGAAACGCGATCAGGATTCAGAAAGCGCTCGAAGAGCAGATTATACTTTATCGGATCAACATTCGTAATGCCAAGCGCATACGCCACAAGCGAACCTGCAGCCGAACCACGACCGGGACCGACGCTCACTCCCTGACTTCTCGCAGCAGCAATAAAATCCTGCACGATAAGGAAGTAACCCGGATAGCCCATCTTCTTGATAACGCCAAGTTCAAAGTTAGCGCGCTCTTTGACTTCAGCATCGACCAACTTATAACGTTTATCAATTCCCTCCCACGTCATCTTCTCAAGATAATCATCAAGAGTTTTTACGCCGGAGCCTTCGGGAATCGGAAAACTTGGAAGCTTCAGTTCTTTCGAAATTGTCAGGTTGCACTGCTCGGCAATCGCTAAAGTATTTTCAATGGCTCCGTCGAAATCTTTGAAGAGCTCCTTCATCTCCTTCGGAGTCCGGAAATAATATTCCGGCGTTCCGTATTTCAACTTCGTGACATCAGGCGGCGAATCTTTATCGGCGTCCTTGATGTACATGAGCACGTTATGCGCAATAGCGTGTTCGGGCTTTGCATAGTGCACATCGTTAGTGCAGATCAACTTCAACCCCATCTCTTTAGCAAGTTTCGGCGCAAGAGCAAGGACTTTCTGCTCAATGGCAAGATGATGATTCTGAATTTCTACGTAGAAATCAGTATCAAAAATATCTTTATAAAGTCCGGCAATATGTTTGGCTTTATCATAATCTCCGGCGATAAGATACGGTGATATAACACCCCCTGCGCAGGCAGACATGGCGATAATTCCATCTCGATGCTCGCGGAGAAGTTCAAGATCAATGCGGGGTTTATAGTAGAAGCCTTCGGTATGACCTTTCGTGACAAGCTTCATCAGATTCTTATACCCCACTTCATTTTTAGCGAGAAGGATGAGATGGTGATAGACCTTACGTTTGCCACTTGGATCATTGATCGCCTCTCGGTCAGTGCGGTTGCCTTCTGAAACAATGTATATCTCGCAGCCGATGATGGGCTTGATACCCTCTGCCTTTGCCGTCTTATAAAAATCATAAGCACCGAACATCACTCCGTGATCGGTCAGGGCAACAGCAGACATATCGTTGCGCTTTGCTCCGGCAACCAGATCTTTTATGCTCTGCGCTCCATCGAGTAAAGAGAAATACGTATGATTATGTAAGTGAATGAAATCGGATTGGGGCATGAGAAAATAGTACCCTGAAATATACTAATTTTCTAACACTCTAACGGAGGGAATTATCTGAATTATTATCAACAAATCATCTGATGACTCTTCATTTCTGTCTTTTTTAGTTCTCTGTAGGCTCTCAACCATTCTTCAATTCCTTTTTTGCCTTCGCTAACATTGATCTCTCTTCGTCAGAAAGACGGGGCATTTTAATATCCATTTCTTCAAGTGTTCGTACAATAATATTGCCTATCGCTGCTTGAGTGAACCACTTATGATCAGCAGGAATAATATACCACGGTGCTCGATGGGTTGACGTATTAGAGATCGCATCTTCATAAGCCTTCTGATATTCTTCCCAATGGTCACGCTCGGTAATATCACCGTACGAGAATTTCCAGTTCTTGGAGGGTTTTTCAATACGTTCAAGGAAGCGTTTTCGCTGTTCATCTTTTGATAGATGCAGAAAAAATTTCAGGATCGTTGTTCCGTTTTCGATGATCGTCCGTTCAAACTCATTGATCTGCCTGTATCGCTCGTCCCAAAAATTCTTTGGTAGATCTTTCGGTGAGTAGATCCCCGGCAGTCTTTCAGCTTCTAAAAGCTCGGGATGAACTTTGCTGATCAGCACATTTTCATAGTGCGAACGGTTGAAGATCGCGATTCGCCCACGATCAGGCAACGCAATCGTATGCCGCCAAAGATAATCATGTCCCAATTCCTGTTCCGATGGATGCTTGAAGGATGTGACCTCACAGCCTTGCGGATTTACTCCGCTCATGACATGCTTGATCGCGCTATCTTTTCCGGCTCCATCCATCGCCTGAAAAATTATTAATAGACCGCGCCTGTTCTCGGCATAGAGTGAGGTTTGCAAATCCGCAAGTCTCTGCACATCCTCAACTAATTGTCTTTCAGCGTGTTTTTTTGATCTGTAATGATCGATAAAGCCTGGATCATATTTGCTAAGATTGATCTTTTTCCCTACGGGAGCTTTGAGGATGGGGAAATCATACAGTTTTTTTTTCATACATTATTGGTTGTATCCGAATATATATATGCTATACAATATAAAATACCAAACGTATTTCAACCTGACCCCAAATACGCCTTTTTCACTTCCTCATTCTCTGCAAGATCTTTGGCTTCACCTTCAAGGACGATCTTGCCTGTTTCGATGACGTAACCGCGATGAGCGATGCCGAGAGCCATGCGGGCATTTTGTTCAACAAGGAGGACAGTAACTCCGAGGTTTTTATTGATCTCCACGATCTTTTCGAAAATCGTGCGGACGAGGATAGGGGCAATCCCAAGTGAAGGTTCATCAAGTAAAAGAAGACGCGGTTTGGACATCAGCGATCTGCCGATTGCAAGCATCTGCTGCTCACCGCCACTTAGGGTCCCGCCTGCTTGGGAGATGCGTTCTTTCAGGCGTGGAAAAATACTAAAGACGTATTCCAGATCACTGGCAATTCCTTCAGTATCTTTGCGAAGATACGCTCCCATCTTCAAATTCTCATTGACGGAAAGATTTGCAAAGATCATTCTGCCTTCGGGGGATTGCGCAATTCCAAGTTTTACAATATCATGCGCCGGACATGAGGTGATTTCTTCTCCGGAAATTTTAATGCTGCCGGATTTTGACTTAATAAGACCGCTGATGGTGCGCAAGAGCGTTGTCTTCCCTGCACCGTTTGCGCCAATTAGTGTGACGATAGATTTATCGGGCACAGAAAGCGAAACACCCTTGATCGCTTTGATCTGCCCGTAAGAAACATGAAGGTCTTGAATTTCTAACACTTCGTGAATTTATTATTTTTAAATCCTGTGTCATTGCGAGGAGGGCTTTAGCCCGACGAAGCAATCTCCTAATAGTTTGTAGCGACAAAGTATCTGCCACGACTGAGGGGGATTGCTTCGTTGTCGCTTCGCGACTCCTCGCAATGACACATCTTTATTATTCCTCTACTCCTAAATATGCTTCGATCACTTTTGGATTTGTACGAATCTCATGCGGCGAGCCTTCTGCTATTTTAACACCGTAATCAAGAACAAGAATTCGTTCGCAAACTCCCATCACCAAACTCATATCGTGTTCGATCAGCAAGATGGCAATATTAAATTCATCCCGAATTTGCTTGATGAGTTTCATCAGATTGTGCTTTTCCGTCGGATTCATCCCGGCAGCCGGTTCATCAAGAAGCAAAAGTTTCGGCTGGGTTGCAAGAGCACGGATAATCTCTAAGCGGCGCTGGTCCCCATAAGGTAAACTCGTTGCAAGTTCATCACGCAGTTCACGGAGATTAAAGAATTCAAGAAATTCATCAATCTTCTTGCTTACTTCTTTTTCTTCTCGGTAGAAACCACCCAGTCTCATCAGCGATCCGGTTAAACGATTCTTCGAACGCGGCGCGAATGATACTCTGATATTATCAAAAACGGACAGCCCCTTGAAAAGTCGAATATTCTGGAAAGTTCTCGATATGCCGCATCTCGTAATTTCATTGGGCTTTAAACCGCGAATACTTTTTCCTTGAAAAAGTACATCGCCAACAGTTGGGGAATATACTCCAGTGATAACATTGAATACCGTCGTCTTCCCAGCGCCGTTCGGACCGATGAGTCCGATAAGATCGTGCGGCTCAATTGTTGCACATAGATCTCCGACGGCAGTTAGTCCGCCGAAACGCATCGTCACATCTTTAATTTGTAATCCCATCGTCATGAAACGTGTGGTGAAACAAATGGCGGTTTTACGATCTTTGCGATAACTTGCTTACCCGGACGTGTCTCAATCGTGACTTCTGTTCCTTCTTTCGCAAGTTCTGTCGGTACATATCCAAGTCCGATTGCCTTCCCTGTCATTGGTGAGATATTACCGCTCGTCACCTCACCGATCTTTTTTCCATCAGCATCAATAATAGGGTGCCCACGACGCGCGATCGCGCCTTTTTCATCAATAATAAATCCTGAAAGTTTTCTGGATAGTCCTTTTTCTTTTTGAGCTTTCAGCGCGTCTATAGCAATACACGGCGTTACCTTATTTAATTTAGTTATCCACCCAAGTCCTGCTTCAAGTGGATTTGTGGATTCGTCAATGTCATTTCCATACAAGCAGTATCCCATTTCCAAACGAAGCGTATCACGTGCGCCAAGCCCGATAGCCTCAATTCCAAATTCTTTCCCTGCTTCGAAGATCGCATCCCAGACTTTTGATGATGTTACCGAATCACTCGTAAAATAGATCTCAACGCCTGTCTCGCCTGTATAACCTGTTTTTGAAATAATCATATCGACACCTGCAAGCTTCCCTGAGACGAAATGGTAGTATGGAATCTCACTGAGTTTTACATCCGTTAATTTCTGCATCGTCTCTAACGACTTTGCTCCTTGAATTGCAAGCAGTGACGTTGCATCGGAATCATTGCGAAGTGTGACATTAAAATTCTTTGCCTGCTCAGAAAAATGCTTCCAATCATTAGGCATTGTGCCTGCATTGACAACTGCCATATAATGATTATCTGCAAGCATATATATAAGCAAGTCGTCTATAATTCCGCCTGATGACAACGGCATCGCACTGTATTGTGCTTTGCCGGGAGCAAGAGCGGATACATCATTCACAGTGATATACTGCAAAAAAGCAAGGGCATCGGGACCGCTAACATCGAACTCTCCCATGTGCGATACATCAAAAACTCCGACGCCTCCTTGTCGGACGACTTTATGTTCGGCAATAATTCCTTTCGGATATTGTACCGGCATTTCATATCCGCCAAATTCTACGATCTTTCCGCCAAGGGCAATATGCTTATCAAAAAACGCTGTTCGCTTCACTTAATAGTTATTTATTACAAAGTTTAATATGCGAAAATACGGAAGATTATGACCCGGGGTGTTCGGTTCGGAGTTTAGACGGGATTTATGGTGACACTGTTTTGTTATCTGATTGAAGATTCATCTCCCCAGTTGAAAAATAAAACTACAATTAAACTTCCCTAAGTTTGTTGTATTGTTATCTTTAAATCAAAACAACTTGCAACCCGTACGATATATCGGAAGGAAGACATATAACTTTTTAAGCGAGTTCGGGGACATTTCCCGCTTGCTTGCAAAGACATTTTCGTTCATACCCCGACTCAAAAAGGACAGAGTGCTCCTTTTTAATCAGATGGCATCTATCGGTACGAACTCGCTGCCGCTTGTTGTCATCATCGGTTTTTTTACGGGAATGGTCAGCGCCTGGCAGGCAGCAAGTCAGTTCAAAGGCTTGATTTCACTGAGTTTGCTTGGCTCGGCGGTGAGTCGTGCGATCTTCATGGAATTAGGACCGGTTCTCACTGCAATTATTATTGCCGGACGAGTTGGCGCATCTATTGCCGCTGAACTTGGTACTATGAAAGTTACCGAGCAGATCGATGCTCTCGAAAGCCTCGGAATTAGCCCGGTCCGATACCTTTCAACCCCTCGCGTACTTGCCGGGACAATAATGCTTCCTATCCTAACGATCTTTGCTAATCTCATTGCGCTCTTCGGCGCTTTTGTAGTCGCAAATTTTTTCCTCGGCATTAGCGATAAAATATTTTTCGATAGTGTCAAACGTTTTTTTCATCTCAAGGATATTTTCGGCGGTTTATTCAAGACGCTTTTCTTTGGCGGCGTTACTGCTCTTATCGGAGTCCACGTAGGGCTTCGCACATCAGGCGGAGCCGAAGGGGTAGGCAAATCTTGCGTTCGTGCATTCGTACTCTCGGCTTCGATGGTACTTATCCTTGATTATATTCTCTGGACGATCATTTTCTAACGCATTGTGATAGAGATAAAAAACTTAAAAAAATCTTTTGGAGAGCAGGAAGTTCTTCGCGGAATCAACATCACCATCCATGATGGCGAGACTGTTGCGATCATCGGCGAATCCGGCTGCGGAAAAAGTGTTTTGCTCAAACATATCATCGGATTACTTCAGCCTGATTCCGGCACGGTCACTGTGGACGGCATTCATATTTCTGAAGCGAAAGAAGAACAGCTTTATTCACTACGAAGAAGGATCGGCTTTCTCTTTCAGAGCGCTGCGCTATTTGATTCGATGACCGTCTATGAAAATGTCGTACTGGGTCTTTGGGAAGGCGGAGAACGCGATACCGCGAAGCTACGTCTCGTAGCGACGGAAAAGCTCGCACTCGTCGGACTGCGCGGTATCTTAGACAGCAAGCCTGCTGCATTATCCGGCGGAATGAGGAAGCGAGTGGGCTTAGCCAGAGCGTTGGCAATGCAGCCCCAGTATATGTTCTACGATGAGCCAACGACAGGGCTTGATCCTGTCACCAGCGATCAGATTGACGATCTTATCCTTAGTCTCTCTCATCGCCTATCTACCACAAATCTTATCATCACGCACGATCTATTTACCGTCAGGCGCATTGCGAAAAGGGTTATCTACTTAGATAAAGGTTTAGTGTATTTTGACGGCACTCCGGAGCAACTTGACCAAACTACTGATCCTCAAACTTTGAAATTTATTGAGAGATTTCAGGTGAAATAACTTCCCTTCGTTCCGCTTTACGAGCTCACAGTGACACCCACTATATTTTTATTCAAAAAAAAACGCGCTCAACAGGAGCGCGTTTTTTTATTTAATATGTTTTCAACTTAGAAGTTCAGTTTCAGCACCGGCGTTACGATGAAGAAATCTGGCCATTCCCATTTCTTCGGATCGCGGAAAACGACGGCAGCATATTTGACTTCAAGATTAAGCCAGGTAAAAATTCGGACATACCCATCGGCTAAAAGCTCATTGGAATACTGTAAAGATATTCCGTAATCATAACCGCCTTCTGACGGATGGTTGTACCCGATCTTCAGTACCGGATCGAAATAGTTAAAATTACCGGCATCGACAAGGTCAGTATTTGTTGACGGTCCATTTTGGGCTCCTATGGTCACAGCATTAATGCGATGCGTTCCTGCGCCAACTTGAACATAAGCTCCACGCAATGCATCACTGAAGGAATAGGTTACCCAGGCATGACCGGAACGACCGATGTAGAAAAGACTGTCTTTACGACCTTGAATTCCTGATTTTGGATAACTTGTGCGATACCTATTATTCGAAATTCCTGCGGTCGTCGTCGTATCAAAGGCGCGCAACGAGAATGAGTTGGCGCTTGGCGTAAATGATTGATAGAACTCACCACCGACAGAAAGTCTGCCTGCCTTTTTATCAGTAAACACATCGAGCATTTGATCAAGCTGCGCTTGAAAGCCCTGTGTACCTTCGAGCTTACGCTCTTTAATCTTCAGTCCACCAAATAAGACAAAAGGAACAAGGCCCGCTTCGCCAAGCCCGAAGTTCAAGCCGATACGAACATCGGTCATTTCTTTATGGATGATACCAATAACACCGACATTTCCCGGCATCCAAAAAGGATAACCGAGATAATCATTTCCGATATTCATCCCAAAACCAAATCCCGACTTGAAGATAATATCACCGCCAAAGATCGAAGCAGAGATATTCGCATATTGAATGCGCTGCTGAGACTCCTGAGTGGAGATCATGGTATATTCATAATCAGCGCGGTTATTGATCTTATTATAAAGTTCTTCGCCAAGGATTCGCTTGATCTGAGGTGAACCATAGACGCCGACTGATTCGACGACGATCTTCAAGAGATCCATCTGATTATTCAGCTCTCCTTCGATTTTCGTCGGCGGCTTTTGGGTAACAATTAGATCGGCACCGGAACTCGGAGAGATATTCTTACCGGCTTTACGAAGGGCTGAAATCACACGTGAGCGAACGCTTCTATCAGTAATAATCCATTGAATTAACTCGCTTTGACGCGCCGTGTCGATTGATTCAATGGCAGAAAGAATACTTTTTAGAGCAGTCTTCTCTTCCTGTGCATTCTTCAATTCATCATTCCAATTCACCTGAGGCGGGTTGACTTGCGGATTGCCGCCCTGCTGCGCTTTGGCGCCCGAGACAAATACGCCGAGCAGGAAAAGAACAACTGCTACAATAAACTTCGATGATCTGTTCATGGGAAACTCCTTCAATTTAGCTGCTGTATTCATGAATAAAATTTTCGTTACGGGTTATCAGAAATAGAAGCGCGGAGTGATTAAGAAGAACGAACTCGGCTCCCATGGCTTCGGATCACGGATGATCGGAGCAGAGTAGCTCATCTCAATACGGAAACGATCTTGGATAAGTTCAATCCAGCCACCCATAGTGAAGAGATGGTCATATGCCAAGTTTAAGCCAAATTTCGACGACTGATGATTAACATAGTCAACTTCAAAATGAGGCGATACCGGGTTTGACAGTCTTACTATATCCTGAGTCTTATCTGCCTGATCAGCAGAATACAGAGGATGTTTACCCGGACGGCTATCGGTATAAGTTGTTCCGGGAATGATGGACTGATAAACATTCTGCAATCCAACACCGATGGAAACTTGAATAAAATTATTCAGATCAAGTTGAACGATAGTCGGAATAAAAAGCTGCATGATCAAACCTTCACGGTAGAAGGTCTTCCCCCCGGGGATAAGAACCTGAGTCCCATCCAATGCCTGAACTGGGATCGGTAATCCATTCGTTATAATAGTTGAATTACTTCCCTGTCCTGCGGGCATGAGCGAGAACTTAAATGCCATCGGCAAGTTAAATCCGCTGAAGAAATCAATGCCTGCAAAATACGCATCAACCGAACCTCCAAATGAACCGGAAAGTCCGCGTGCTTTGAACGTCAATACATCTTTCTCCCCCAAAGCAAGCGGGAATACTAATCCGACCTTGAAATTACTATTCGAGCCGATTTGATTCTTCAAATTCAACCAAAAACGTGCGATGCCGCTCGACCAAAATGGCAGACCAACTTCCTTGTTGCCAAGTTCAAGTTCAAGTCCTAAATTCTTCGAAGCATTCACGCGAAGATCAGTTATGGAAATGTCAACGGTCTTTTCAGACTTAGATGCATAGTAATCTGCCTTTGATCTGTTGATTACGGCTTGGTCGTCTGGAAGAGCCGTGGTTGACTCAGGATCAATTGGAGTCTTAATTGAATCAATCGCTGAAATTTCAGACGGAACATCAAAAGCGTCAGTAGTAGTCGGCAACCCATAATATCTGCGTTGTTCATCAACAACTACTCTCTTTGAATAGAACTGATCAAATACCTTGCTGTATAGATACCGCATTTTCGTATCTTTCACGAGTTGGCTGCCATGCGGCACAATATCGCCAGGCATTTCAACATTCTCGCCCTGAACGAAATTTACATTTTCAAGAAGAGTTGGATTGCGATGCATCAAACGGACGATATTACGCCCCATAAATGCCTTCGGTACCATCTGTTGGTTGGAATTATCTTCCTCATCACCAAACCCACCGATAACAGCTTTTTTCTTTTTCGCAACTTTCTCTTTGATGTAACCACGTACGAGGATATGAAAAGGCTCAACCTTATCTTGTCCAGCTGGAGCAGCAAAGATATACGTTTCTACAACGTCGAATTCTTCTTTTTTCAGATTAAACGGATCCTTGACAAGGGCGTCACGAATCTGATTCTGTAGATCGGGATCTGTGATCTTCCATTTGATCACGTTCGTAAATGTATAAGAATCTCCTGTCTGATCGAGCTGTTCGATCATCTTATACGTGCGCTCATTTTGCTTCTGCATTGCCTTAACGGTATCAACAAGCGGCTGAGCAGCGAGCCTCGTTGCGACTACTGAGAGAATGAGCAGACAAGCTATCGTGAGTATTCTTCTCTTCGCTGTTTTCTGTTTCATCATCGTATTATTAACCCCCAAAACTTTATGTTGTGTAATCAAAATTTTCAAAAGAACTTCCTAAGATCAATGACTGCTAACGAATTATCTTTTCTTCGGCAAAATAATAATCGTTTTAGTCTTTGACATCCCAGTCTTAGAATCTTTGAATGTGACTTTAACAGGAAATCCGTCTTTTTTGACATTTGTTGGAGGTTTAAGCATCCTTAGAGAATAGTTAAAGCCGTCCTTCTTTGTCGCTTTTGAATCAAAAATATTTCCATCTGATTGCACATCAAGATCTCCGGGTAATTCAGATTGGTATTCCGAACCGGCACTGGTTAAGCCAACACCTGCTTGCAGATTAAAATTGGTGTTACCTCCTAATTCAAATCTCGAGGGGAATTTGCCGATGAGAAGCGGTGGTGCAGCAATGACAAAATCTGCGTTCTTAAGCTCTTTATATTCCTTGCCGAACTGAGAACGGAAGAGAATCTTTACATTCATCTTCTTGCCCTCATCTTCAAGATAGACAGGTGTATAAGAAGTAGTTGGCTCATTGCTCACTTTTACTTCCTTACCATCAACAGTAATTACTATCTTATAGAAGCCGTTAAGGTCAGTGTATTTGCCGTTGACAACAAATGGGAATTTGGTATATGGCTGAGCCTTATCCTCCTCTTCGCTTTGTGGCATAAACATTGCAGAGTCACCTGCAGCAGGCTTCAATGCTTTTACTGTCACACTGAACGACTGCGTGGTAACATCCTTTGGTCCACCACCACGTTTGGCATCGCCCTTAAATTTGACTGTATAATTCTGTCCGACATCACCGACGGCAGGAGTATAGGTCCACACCCAGTTCGTATCAACCTTTTTAAACTCGCCCGGTCCTTCGGTTTTTGTAAGTTCCGTCTTACTCGAAAGTGCGCCTTCGATCTTAATCGGGTTTGGCAACTCCATTCCAGGGAAGGCAGAGAAATCTGTTTCTTGAGGGAAGAGAGCAATCTGGTCAAACTTATTCTCGGCACGCTTGACATTAACGACGAAGTCGTTATGTCCGATATTCGAGGAGAAGTTTTGATATTGATCGCCGAGAAGCGAGTCAATAAATCCTTTTAAGGCAACATTCTCGACAATTCCCTTTTCGACTTCCTTCAATTCGCCTACGGTCAAATGGACGGCGCCGATTTTGACAGTATCTTCATTAGTAGCATTCTGCGCCACTCCGACAACCTGATTCGTTTTGGCTTTGAAATCAAGCCGGTATTCGCCTTCGCCAAATGTCGGTTTAAATTTATATTTAAAGATATAATCTTGCCCTACCTTGACTCTTGGGAAAGCGACGGTATCTGTCGCCATATCAAGCGTCTGCATGACAGAATTATTACGGAGAATGGTAAGCACTAATGAATCAACGACGTCTTTGGTTGGATCGGAGATTCGGACTTTCACCGAGAATTCACGCTCCGGCTCCTTCGCATCGCCGAGGGTCATGGACTGATCGGACGTGCTGGAAAGGCTGGTTTGCGATCCGCGAAGTGCCTCGATGATCGTTTCAGCGATCAATTGAATACGCTTGGATTTGCGCTCTAACTCGAGTTTTTCGCGCTTGAGAGCTTCTTCGGCATCGTCTCTTTCAACGATGATGATAAGCAGTTCAAGAAGAACTGCAAGGTAGAGAATGAAATAAACTTTTCCTGCTCCGCCGCCTTTAGACATATTGTTCGCCTATTAAAAAAATGTACTCCGAAAAGCCCGTAGGGCAAGACACAGATTTGCCGCTACAATTTTTTTTATTTATCCGCAAGGCAAGAGCCTCTTGGTTTGACACACAATCACATTCAACACTAACTCGCCTGAGTTTTTATCAGGCTTTCGATCATCTTTGCGATGCAATCTACTTCGATATTTACAAAGTTTCCACTCTGTAAATTCTGGAAATTAGTCATTTTATAAGTATGGGGAATAATTGCAACGGTGATGAGATTCCCGTTTATCTCTGCAACAGTCAGACTGACTCCGTTAATTGCGATCGACCCTTGAGCTATGATATAGCGAATAAATTGCTGCGGAAGCTCAAAATCGAACATCCAACTACCGCCTAAATCACGAATCCCAATGGTGAGAGCAACTCCATCAATATGCCCTTGCACAAGATGACCTCCGAGCCGGGTGGAAAGAGTAGCCGCCCGTTCAAGATTCACCTTTTCCCCAATTTGCAATGAACTCAGTGTAGTCTTCTTTAGTGTTTCAGCTACAGAAATGACCTCAAAAAACGACGCTTCACAGGCGACTACCGTCTGGCAGACACCGTTAACTGAAATAGAATCATCGGTTTTCAGATCAGAGAGTAATTTATCTGCACTAAATTGTAGACGCAGTCCACTCCCGTGTATATCCCTTGCAATGAGTGTGCCGAGTTCCTCGATTATGCCCGTAAACACGAAAGATTTATGAATTTTCTTTAATTTTGTGGACTTCCATTATCCCGAATCGACTCCATAATCTTCTCCGCCACGTCAAGAGCAGCAAGTCCATCCTCTCCGGAAACGATGGGAACAGTATCATTTATGATCGCATCTCGGAATATCTCAAGTTCGTATCTGAGTGGATTGAGTTCTGCCACATCAGGTCGTTCATATATGATATTCAGCTTTTTTTCGGCGCGCTCGATCTCACCGAGATTGAACATTAGTGATTTATTTTCGCTGGCTTCTTCTGCTCCGACAAGGTGAAAAACTTCCGCGCTTTTTGCAGCAAAGTCAACTGAGAGATATGCGTCGCGTTCAAAAATACGAAGTTTTCGCATCGGGTTCTGCGAGATGCGACTTGCCGTGACATTTGCGACAGCACCACTTGCGAATTTTATTCTCGCATTTGCAATGTCAATTTCGTCAGAGACGACTGCAACACCGCTTGCATCAACGCTTGTCACCTCCGACTTCGCAAGCGAGAGGATCACATCAATATCATGAATCATCAGATCAAGTACGACAGCAACATCTGTTCCGCGCGGCTTGAACTGCGCCAGCCGGTGCGATTCGAAGAACATTGGATTGTGAATAAATTTTTCTAATGCAAGTAGAGCAGGGTTGAATCTTTCGATATGTCCGACCTGAATTTTTACATTATATTTTTTTGCAAGAGCAATAAGTTCTTGCGCTTCGGCAATAGTATTAGTGATCGGCTTTTCGATCAGGACGTGTTTTTTATTCTCAATCGCAAGTTTGGCAACTTCAAAATGCGCGAAGGTAGGAGTGACGACCGAGAGCGCATCAACTTCAACGATCAATTCTGAAATATCCTTGAAAGATTTTACACTATGCTCAGATGCAACCCGAGAAGCTTCATCGGCATTCTCGTCAAAGACTCCGATAAATTCAACACCGGAAACTTCCTTCCAAAGTTTTGCATGGACTTTCCCAAGATGACCTACGCCGATGACACCGATTTTTAGGGGCATTTATTAATTTAGGACTTGGGTGGAGTTAAAGGGTACTAAACATTGTAATATTTTATCTTTCATTCTCTACATTAATGATCGAAAGAACGATTTTCGTTAAAGCAGAGTTCGGTTTGAGTATTCAAGAAATATTCACAGAAATTTCGGCTATGAGACAATTCTACCTGATACTGGCATTGGCTATTGTGATGACATCCTGTAATTCATCTACTGATCCAACAACGGACGGAAGCTACCTGATCGCCACACCCGATACAGTCATTCTCCAAAGAACTGATTCCGTAAAAACGCTTGATATGAAATTAAGTTGCGGCTGCGGATTCACTTTGCAAGTTACCGGCATGACCGGAGATACTAGTGTTATCAAATATAATCCGGTCCAGAATTTAGGCGATACTCTTTCGAAACATTCGATCACTTTTTCCTATTCACCTTCCCTTGCTTCTGCAAAGACAGGGCAAATCTCCCTGAATTTTCTTGCTCGAAAGCATTCCTATACTTATACGAGCACTATCTCAGTAAAAATGTATTAAAAGGTTGTACCTAAGCTGATCGCATAACGGAAAGCAAAATTTCCTTTTCCATCATCCGGATGGTTCAAGTAGATCGGGAAATAAATACCGATGGTTGGGATATTGGAATATTCTCCTGCCACTCCCTGTAATTGTGAGGGTAACCAAGAAAGGATATTTAGTTTTATGCCGAGACCGGCATCAGTAAATAACTGATGAGTAATTGCGGACAAAGTTACTTCACTGCCAACCCACCCGGCATCGAAGAATACCATAGGGGTCAATGAAGCAGGAAGCCATCCCCAAGAGCGAATGGGGTTTGGCAAAACCAGTTCAGTTGTAAATCCGAAACCGCCATCTGCAAATCCATTGGAACCGGTATTCGGCTTATAGCCTCTCACACCTGCTCCGCCTTCCAAAAAGAAATGGGATTGGCTGCTAAAATGCTGGCTGATACTTGTTACCGCTTGCCAGAAACCACTATGAATTTGATCGTAACAATTTGCGCCATTGAGAAATAAAAATCTATCGAAAGGTAATCGGCTGCCCCACGTTCCAGTAGCATTCAACCGAAACGACAGTATTGATTGACTGCTTAGATCAAATCGTTGCTGACCGATAATATTCCAGCCACCGTATGTTGTAAACCCTTCATCGAAGGGAAAAAATAGATATTGATTGTTAGAAATATAATTGAAGCTTTGGTCGATTTTTACTGTGACTTTTGAACCTGCATCATGGGAAGTAAAACCATATTTCAATCCACTGGTCACATTCATTCCGTCTGCATGAGCGGCATAATACACAGGATAGACATAATTGGGCATCGTTCCTCTATCCATTGCTTCGGCAAAGAAACCTATTGTTTGAGTCGGACCGAGATAAAGATAATCCGGTCGAATCACATGATCAAGTGAAATTGATGCAGCCATAACTCCATACATTTTCTTTGCATCAAAATTAATCGTCGTGAGATTGCCTAGCCACTTTACATTCTTCGAATATCGTAATTCGCCATCAAGGTAATCATACCATTTGGGCGTCGTATTAACGAATCTATAATGATAGAAACTGTCTATTTTCACAATATCCCATGACTGTCTTTCGGGAGCAGTTTTGAAAATTAATTTAATATCTCCACTTCCCTGTCTGTTTGTACCGAAGAGCATCCCCATACCTATATTCAACTGAGATGTTTCTTCATACCATAAGATAGGACGAAGTACACCATACATTCCGCTAAGTGGTGGTGATATTTGTAATTGCTTCAGAAAAGTAAATTCCGTTTTTGGGAAAAGCCCACTTGTATTATTCCTACGATTCAGATCCATCAACCGATACGAACTATCGATCTCGTACCAGTCAACTTCCTTCGGCGTAGTAATCGTGCCTTCATATCCTGTGCTTACCCAATCCCAACTCGGAAAGAACAATCTGCCTGCTTCTGGTTTTTTATAAGCAAGTCCTTGATTAACGGACAGAGGAATCGTCGCAATTCCTGTCGAGCCATCATCGTAGTGCAACGTCAGATCAATCGGAGCTACGCCAAGATTTTTGTTCTTGAGTTTCACTGTCGTTTCATAAGTACCATCTTGTTTCTTTTCAGAATTCAAACCACAAGCAGCATAGTCTATTGTCCTTGTTGAAGCAAACCATTCATCGAAATAATAATCGAGATCGGCGCCCGAAACATCCTGCATTGTGCGTTTGAAATCATTCAGGTTTGGATGTTTGAAATGCCAACGACGAAAATATTCTTTCATGCCTGCCCAAAAAACTGAATCACCGAGTACATATTCAAGCTGTGCCAAACCTGCAAGAGTTTTGAAATACACTTGCCCTGCATTCACACCTTCTCGAAACCAATCATGCGGAATTGTAAGCGGCTCTTCATATCCAGCCGTTGCAAGATCGAGATAGGAGCTATAATAATTTCGCCGGGTATCGGTTTCGGGAATCAACATACGAGTCAGCCATGGTCTTTCATCTACTCCGTTGATCCTTTGATTGCGGCCATAATGCGCTTCCTGACACGTCATCTCAATAAATTCCGTGAAGCCTTCATCGAGATAGGCATATCGCGTTTCGTTATTACCGATCATTCCGTAGAACCACTGATGACCACCTTCATGTGCAATGAGTCCGGCGCTGGCACTGCCATCCATGATAAGCTGCGGATACTCCATACCTCCATCACCACCATGTGTATTGGTGAAATTTCTATACTGATACCACCCTACTTTTTTTGAATGATGATCGAGCATAAAAAAAGTATTTGGCATTGCTTCCTTCCAAGCTTGCTCTTCATTTGCTTTATAAAGACAATGCACAGTGATCGTATCGCTCCACGTATCCCATTCATGAATGTAATCGTGAGCTACCCAGGCAAAGTCATGAACATTCGAAGCCGTAAAATGCCATGTGGTCATAAGCGATTGCTTTGCTTTTGCAACAGAATCGGGATAAGCCTTTCCTTTCTTCACACCGTTTGCAATTTGATCATAACCCCAACCGACTTCTTCAGGATTCTGGCACTGCCCTGTTGAACCGACACAAAATTTTGATGGCACATTCATCGTAACGTCGAAATCTCCCCAGACACCATAGAATTCACGAGCAATATATTCCTGATGGTGCCAGCCTTCGCGGTCGTACTCACAAATCTTCGGATACCATTGGGACATAGAATATTTTATTCCATCTTGATTCATCCATCCACCACGGCGAGTGAGCGGAGGAATTTGGACAAAAAAGGGCATACTAATTTCTTCTTCACTTCCAGGTGGCAAAGGTTCATTCAATATAACCTTCATGATAGTGCCGGATATCTCAAACTTTACAGGAATGAGAGAAGGTTTTTTTCTCCATAGACCAACTTTCAGAGCGCTTACTTCACTAATCCTCTGCTCTCCCCAGTCGCTTCGTTTATAATGATCTATTTTATCAGCAACACCACGATCATTCAAAATTTTCGAACGTTCATGCATCATTGATCCAGGTTGAAATGCATTATAATAGAGATGAAACCAGATTTCGTGAAGAGTGTCGGGAGAGTTATTGGTATAAACAACGGAGAGATTTCCATCGAAAGAATGAATGGAATCTATCAGCGTTCCACTGATCGTATAAGAAACATGCTGTTGCCAATAATCAGATGGCTGTGCTGAAGCAGATACTGCGACAAATAAAAAAAGAAGAAAGATTTTTTTCATGCAGGGATAAAATATGCAAAAAGTTGAAGGGAGTAACATTAATGGAGGGAATGAAATTCAACGAATTGAGAATGTTTTGTCTGAACTGGAATTTATGGGATAATTAGAATTAGTGAGATTCTTAAGTACTATTTGATCTCGCATTCATTTCTCAAGTTCTTTCGTAGAGATAACCTTAAAATTAAAACTATCTCCGTCTTGTTTGTAAAACAAAATGTGTCTCCTAGAGGAACTGATAAGAGCATCGAATCTCGAGAACCCAATTTTTTTTATTTCTTTATTTAAGTTGTTTCCTATTACCCAGTAACACTCAGGGGTTCTCGAAGTGGTCCCACACCAAGCTCCTTCCAAACTCTTATAAATCTCACGCCACCCCTCATCATTCTCCTCTTTTTTCAAAAATTTAAAGAGATAATTTTCTGGATCCAATCGGTATATTGGTCCCTCAAATCGTGCAGGACCTAGGAATAAAGTATCAAACTTTTTAATTTTTAAATCATATTTTGTTAGGACAGTATCATACTGATAAGAAGTCTCACTTTCACAGACTGGACGGAAATAATAAATTACAGGCTCACTGCCAGAAATGCTATAATAACTAGTTGGAAGGGTATCAGAAACGGTTAAGTCGGCATTTGCAATCCGCAAGTTTTTAATCCTGAGTGTATCTTCCATACGTATTAAAAATTGATTTTCTCCAAAATTTCGCAATATATGTCCAGGTGAAGATAAGGATGCAATTTTTAAGACATTGTTGCTAACCAAGCGATAGACATTAGTGGTACGAGCATATTTTGCAGAGTTTTCTCTGAAATTTACCACAAGAAGATTTCTGTCGTTCGAAACAAAACGGAATTGGACAGCAGGAAATGAATCTGTGATCTTATTCGAATTTAAATTATAACAAATAAATTTACTATTATTAGGGTATGGGTTGATATTACTAAAAGATGATCGTAATAACAAAATGCTATCATTTACCAAGGATAATAGAGTGGTTGAAAGTAAGGAGTCAAGTTTGCGAATAGTATGAATTTCTCCAGAGGAATCTATTCTAACAATGGATGAGAACGTTGATGTTTTATGAATAGCTATAAAATCATTTTCGGAAACAGAGTAAACATCAGTTAAATGGCCGCTTATTTCTCTCGAAGACTTGCAACTTTGGAGAAAAAAGATAATTAAAAATGAAATAACTATGTATTTCATTTTTTTTACAAATTACTCTCCCTATTCACAATCTCCTCAACTTGTCGGAAAGATTCTTCTGATCCTAAAATTGGAAATTCGGACTCGAAGTTTTTTCTTTTACTTTCATCAAGGCGGAAGGCGATAAGGAGTTCTACGGCTGACTCTAAGTGTGCATTCAGAAGGTAGAGCGCTTTTGCTCTGCCGTAATGAGCATCTGCCCATTCGGGTTCTATAGCTGTGGCAGATTCGTAGGCTCGTGCTGCTTCACTGAGGCGGCGTTCATCGAGAAGCGTTTCGGCGTAATCGAACCATGCTTCGAAATCTTTCGGAGAAAGCTCTAAGACCATTTTGTAGGCAAGCAACGCTTCACTTAACCTGCCAAGATTATAAAGCGCATCCGCTTTCGCATACCACAATTCGGAATTCTTATTATTGATCGCAAGCGCAGCATCGTAATCCTCCAGAGCTTTGCGTGGATGATCGAGTGCATCGTAGCACGAACCTCTGCCGAAAAACGATTCAGAATGCTTCGGATCGTATTTGATTGCCTGCGAAAAACAGCGGATCGCGTCACGAAAACGCTGAAGTTCTTCATACGCATTCGCAAGATTATGCCATGCGCTGACATCTTCAGCTTCGTACTTAAGACATTCTTTATAAGACTCTATCGCCTCGTTCAACTTGCCAAGATTGGCATACGCATTTCCTCGATTATACCAAGCCGCTGGAAAATCTTCCTTGATCGCAAGTGCCATCTCGTAGCTTGAGATAGCCTTGTTGAACATCCCCATGCGGTTATAGACGATACCGTGATTATACCAGCCGTTATGGTTATAGGGATCGTTATCGAGATGAAGTTCGTAAGCTTCAAGTGCCTTATTGAAATCTTCTATTGAATCGTAGCAGAAACCAAGTTCGTAATAAGCATCTTTTGCGAATTCTTCCTTACCTGCAAGGTAGCGGAAGATGGCGATTGCATCATGATAACGTTCAGCTTTTTCGAAGCAAATACCTTTCGAAAAGAGCGCATCGTCATTTGCAGGGTCAGTCGTAAGGGCGCGATCAAAAGTATGCAAAGCCTCTTCTGTTCTGCCTAAAGCTTCGAGAACGATTCCGTAATTAACGAGAAGTTCGGCATCCGTGGGATCAAGAGAAAGTCCGCGTTCGTAAGAGATAAGCGCATCATCAAATTCAGCATGATGTGCCTCAAGCATTCCTCGACGATGCCAGGCTTCAGCGGAAAAAGGAGCGTGCTGAGTCAGAAGCTTTGCAAAATGCATCGCTTCTTCGAACTTGTCGTTTTCAATACAGTAATCGACGAGGGCTTCTAAAATTTCGGGATTTAGGAATGCGCGCTGCTTGGATTCTCTGGGAATAAAATCACGATTGGTCCGTTTTTCTTCGCGATAACGGGTCAACTCTTCCTCAAAATATTTTTTGCGGGTATCGCTTTCTTCTTTATTTTCTCTGCCCGGAAGTTCGTCGTCTCCGTAGGCAAATGGGTCGTAATCGTCGTAAAGGTTCATCGTTCTTGTTGTTTTAGCTTTCGTGTTTTAACCCTTATACTTAAAGAACATTGACGCGGGGGCAGCCGTTTCAACTATTATTAACATCTTCACACTGCAAATATACGAAGATTCTTGATAAAGTAGGTGGGGATAAATGGAGAATTTATCCTCAAAATCAGATCAAATTCAGCTATTTTTAAGAATGTGGATGACTTCTCTCTCTATGTCTTAAAAATGGAGGGTGAATAAGAGGTGGATAAGTGTAAATAAAATAACTATCTATATGTCGGCGTGACCGGATTTGAACCGACGACCCCTACTACCCCAAAGTAGTGCGCTACCAGGCTGCGCTACACGCCGAATTTTATGCGCCGAGAAAACAGGAGTTAGAATGGCTTAGTTCGGAAAGACTCTTTAAGCAAAACGTTTTCGCTTCCATTTGCATTCTATATAGTGTGTTAATCGAATTAACTCCATCCGGTTTATATTGTGAGGCTGGCGATTTTTATATCGACCCGCAACAACCTGTTCGCCGTGCAATAATTACCCATGCTCATACCGATCATGCCAAACCCGGCATGGAGGCATATCTCACTTCCCGATCAGGTCAGCCCCTTGTTCAACAGCGAGTAGGTCTTCGGGCAAAAGTAAACTCGTTGGAATTCGGTGAAGAGCTTTCTATTAGTGGTGTGAAAGTCAGCCTTCATCCGGCGGGACATATTCTTGGATCGGCACAAGTTCGAGTTGAATATAAAGGAGAAGTTTGGGTTGTCAGTGGAGATTATAAACTCGAACCTGATGCAACCTGCGAAACTTTTGAACACGTCAAGTGCCATACCTTCATCACCGAGTCAACTTTCGCAAAGCCACATTATAAATGGAAGCCGCAACGCGAGATATTTAATCAGATCAATGACTGGTGGCAATTAAATGCACTTTGGGGCACAACGTCCGTGGTAGCTGCGTATTCTCTTGGGAAAGCTCAGCGAATTCTTGCAGGCATTGATGCCAATATCGGGCCGGTGCTCATTTACCCAACAGTTGAAAAATTTATCCCTGCTTATAAAGCGGCAGGTATTCATTTTCCGGAGTTATTACCTTTCAATGACGAGACGATCCTCTCGGTTAAAAATAAGAATGCGCTTATCGTCGCGCCTCCGCAATTTACTCGGCTCGAAGCTGAGCGAAAATTTGGTACTGTTGCTACAGCCTTTGCTTCGGGTTGGATGTCTAAAGGCGGAGCAAACAGTAAAGTGCACGACCGAGGCTTTGCCTTAAGCGATCATGCAGATTGGGAAGGTCTCCTTCTGGCAATTAAAGAAACAGGAGCAGAAAATATTTTTGTCAATCATGGCTTTGTTAATACGCTTGTCAATTATTTGCAAGGCATTGGATTGAATGCCCATATCATGGGTGCGAGTCAGCATACTCCAACAACAGCGTAAGATTAAGCGCCTGTAATAGTACTGAAGAATTATCCTGTTTGCTCGCCTCAAAATCTAATATTGTCTTTTCTATTTTTTGCTGAATAAGAATATCGTGCGCTCGAGAATTACGATCTAAGAGAATCTCTTTTATTTCAGACATATTTTTCTCTACAATAAGACGACGTGTGATAACCGGCATAAATAAAGAAAGGCGCTGAAAAGGTTGCGGCAATTGGCGCAAACCTTTTTCGAATAACGGAGCTACATACCGAAATGCACGATACCCAATATATGGAACGGGATAACCGGAATCATCTGCCAAAAAATTCTTCAATTCAGGTGCGAAGCGATTAAAAAGATACCGGTACACGATATTTTTCCTCCGCTCCTGTGCCGGGATATGCATTGCCGCTTTGTACGCTTCTAAAGATAAAAGTGGATGCGATAATCCCATGAAATTAATTTGCGCATTCCCTGAAAGAGAGTATTTATTTGCACAGAGCGCATCTAAGTAATATAGATCGATCCTATTCCCTATACTGAGATCATGTGGTTGCGCAGAAAAAAAATCATTGAGGTGCTGTACTGCGATGCGAGATGCTTCGCGACGTAACTCCTCAGAGATCAGTTCAGAATGAAGCAGCGGAGTGGCGAATTGATCAAAAAATGTTTTTATAAAATCATCTGACCGGCGCAAAATTCCTTCACGCGCTTTATGAAACTGCCGCCGGTATAATGCACCGGCATGACTATCGAGGCATACATCAAAGTTCTCCGATTCCGCTTTCCACGAACCAATACTCATTGCCCCTTCCACGCCAAGACCACCTTCAGAAAGATTGATCGCATCGCGCCATTGTGAAGGGAAACCGGCAAAAAAAGCTTCATCGAAAATAATTCGAAGATGTGGAATATGATATTTACTCGTGATTTTGGTAGCCACCTTGATGTCGCCGCTACTCGGCAAACCGTGAGTAAATGCCGTAACAGCATTGGCTTTGCCGAGTTTTTTTAGCGCAGCTAATGTTATCCGTGAATCCAATCCTCCGGAAAGTCCGACGATAACTCCTGAACGACTCGATCGAATATCAACAGAACGAAGTAAAGATTCCTCGATCTTCAGCAGAAGTTCTTCTGTTTGCAAACCTTCTTCGAAATTAGGCGTAAAGTATTTCGAAAAATCTACGGCGCCTGATTTATCAATTTTCACAAAAGACGCCGGAGGTATTCTGAAAATATTTTTATAAAGTGTTCTGCCATTCAATTGATGCCCTAAGGCAATGAATTGGGCTATTGCATTATCATCTATTCCAACTCTAAGAATTTCAGCAAGAGCTTTCTGCTGCAAAGAAAAAATAAATCCTTTCGGTGTGTGAGTATAATGTAGCGAAAGATTACCAAAAGGATCGGTGATTAAATAAACCGATTGTTCACTATCATCATATAAAGCGAGGACAAAAGCTCCGTCGCATTGAAGGAATAAATGCGTCCCATTTTTTTCGAAGAGCGGAATAAATCCTTCCTGAAAATTCGTCGGAGTAAGCTGTTCACCTGAAGGAAGAAATAATTCTCCGCAGAGAACAAGAGTGTATTTGCCGTCGTGGCTGGAAAAAATTGCCGCATCAGGGCTGTCCGCTCTCGCAGCATAGCCGAAGCAAACAGCGCCGTTATTAAATATTTTATATTCTGAAGAATGATTAAATCCAGCAACTGAATGCCGATGCAATATTTTGCAAGCGGCTTCACTTTCTAATGAAATATTTTTTACGTAGTAACCAAAAATACCTGCCATCGTTATTCAATCTTTAGGGAACAAGTGTGCAAAGAATATGCTTTAATATACAACAATTACAATACATTTCAGAAAAATATGGAAGGCTTACAACTTTTAACAACAGTCGGCACCGATTTTGAAGCTGAACTCATCAAGCAAAAGCTTGCTGAAACAGAAATCCAATGCTTTGTACAATCGAGCGATGCCGAAGGAATGCTCCCCTATCTTGAGAACGGCGTTCGAATTTTCGTCGAACCATACGATTTCGAAAAGGCGACTTGGCTTATCACAAATGCCAAAGACGACTTAACTGATGAGATGGAGATCGGGGTAGGAGATTAAAATATGAAATCGGAACAATGGAGTATGAAGATTCAGATTTCATAGTTCATATTTCATCTTTTTTCATCTCTTCTCCCTGAACCTCCGCACCCTTCTCTTCGTTTACTCCCCCGCTTAAAGAATTTATATATATAATTTAATGAAAATTACCGTAATCGGCGCCGGCAATGTCGGTGCAACCGTTGCTCAGCGAATCGCTGATAAAGAGCTTTGTGAAAATCTCGTTCTTGTTGATGTTGTCGATGGCATTCCGCAAGGAAAAGCGCTCGATATGTTCGAATCTGCTCCTGTTCATGGCACAGATACTCGTATCACCGGAACAAATACATATGAGCCGACTGAAAATTCTGATATCGTCGTCATCACCGCAGGCTTAGCGCGTAAGCCCGGTATGAGCCGCGATGATCTGTTGGCAAAGAATGCTGAAATCGTCGGAGGATGTGCTGAAGCTGCTTATAAGCAAAGTCCGAATGCAATCTTTATTATCGTCTCGAATCCTCTTGACGTGATGACTTATGTTGCATTGAAGAAGACCGGGCTTCCTCGCAACCGCGTTATCGGTATGGCAGGAGTTTTGGATTCCGCCCGCTTCCGCAGCTTCGTTGCAATGGAACTTGACGTATCCGTTCAGGATGTCACGGCGTTTGTTCTTGGTGGTCATGGTGATTCCATGGTGCCGCTTGCCCGTTATTCAACAGTTGCTGGCATTCCACTTCCAGAACTAATCCCGGCAGCTCGCCTTGAGCAGATCCTCCAGCGTACACGCGATGGCGGTATTGAGATCGTGAATTTCCTCAAGACCGGAAGCGCATATTACGCTCCGGGTTCGAGCGCGGCGCAGATGGTTGAATCCATTGTCCGTAATAAAAAGCGCGTTCTTCCCTGCTCCGTCTGGCTTGAAGGCGAGTATGGCTTGAATGATACTGTCGTAGGCGTTCCGGTGAAACTCGGTAAGAACGGTGTAGAGAAGATCATTGAGATCAAACTCACCGATTCCGAAGCTGCCGCTCTGAAGAAAAGCTCTGACGAGGTCAAAGAAAATATCGCGAAAGTGAAGCTGTAAGACAATTCGTTTTGGTAGGCGCAGGCTAATGCCGGCGCCTATCTAACTCTCACTACGATTAATAATAATTCATTCTTCGTCCCAAAGAGTAACTTTTCTCTTTTAAAGTGGTTTACTAAAGCAAGCTATTTATTATAAGTTTGTAAATTTATGAAAAAACTATATTTTTTACTTATCGGAGCCTTCATTGGCACTAGTGCTTTTATTTCGTCATGTAGCTATAATCCGGGTAGCACACCTCCCTCGACAACACCTACAGCGCTACTAAATTTTAAACTGCAAGTGCATTCGAGTTTTGACGTCACGGTCGTTGATACTGCTGATGCAAATGGAAATAATCCGGATAGAATACTTGCCAATACCAGAAAAAATTTCCAGGAGATAATCGTCGATACTGCACTCACATACATGGGGAAATTCCCTGTGGCACGAATTATCTTTTTTGATACGACACTCACTCCAAAAAACGATACCGGTTATTTCTATCAAGATCCTAACGGCGATCTTTACCGGTACAATTTTGGCTTTAGCATTTTAAATCAGTTCACAGCATTAACTCAATTTATCGGATCACAAGTTAATGTGGGTTGGGTTTTGGCAGCAAAGATGACTTCGGCAGAGGGCACGCAATGGGTTGCCAGAACCGATTCAGTTCTGGTTCAAGCATATAACCTTGAGGTTTATCTCAGCAGTCAAGGACGAATGATGGCTGATACGACATTTCTTGTTGGCACTGAAACGATCAAAGCACGGCATTCGAGAAATGTTGTCACTGCATCAGCTGGAAGTGGTTCGCAAACAGGAAATGTAGTTATCGATAGTTACTACTCAACAGATATTGGCGAAGTGGTAGAAGATTTTTTCCGTCATGTCTCGTTATCTGGTTCTTTCTTAAATCAGCAAGCTCAGGGAAAGCTGAAGATCTTGACACAGAAATAGGATTTGCATAAGAAATTCTGCACTTGTCATTCTGAGTGCAGCGAAGCGTAAGTGGAATCTCACACTCCCATGATACCGGAATGTGAGATTCTTCGCTTGGCTCAGAATGACACATTTTAGAGATAAAAACTCCCTACAATTTGCCCGTCAACCTTCTCGATAAATCCGTTTGAAGAATATTTTCAGGATCATATTTCTTTTTTAATTCCTGAAATTTCTTTATTGTGTCTTCGCCTAAGAAAGCCTTGAAATCCTGAGGACGCAAGGTTGCATCTTTTGCAAAATAGAATCTGCCGCCGTTTGTAAGGACAACGTCATTCATTCTATGGCAAAGATCCCAAAGATTCTCTTTATTCTTCTGCGTAACCTTAAAATCAAGAGCAAGCGAAAAGCCATCGACGGCATGAGAGAAAAGAAATTTATCCGGTTTATGCTGCTTAAAGACTCCGAGATATGGAGGCAATCCGGCTTCCTGACACATTTCGATCTGCTTACGAAAAACGATTTCAGCATTCTCTTTGGGAATGAAGGACTGATATTGAATGAGCCCCTCCTGCCCATACGATTTCTTCCAACCGGGTACATAATCGAGTAAGAATGCAAATTCCGCATGCGATTGCTCATAAACAGGCTTGCCGATGATCGGCAGTTTACTCACAAAAATGCGCAGCCAATTGATGAACTTCATCCCTGTATTATTCGTGAATGGATACAAGAGAATCCACACAAGTGACTTCGGGAATATGCCTAAGATCGAATCCGGAAGCATTTGCTTTGTGACGCGAAGCGTCTGCCCAACATTATGATCTTCATCTTCTTTGAAATAATTTGCCTGATGGACGATTGATCTGCCGAGATGTTCACCGCTTGAAATACAATCTACCCAACCGACCAGATAATCACTTCCGGGTATATGCTTCTTATAAATGTCGAAAAGCTCATGCAGATTTTTTGCCGTCCAAGCCTTGACATGAAGCAAGCCGGAATGGACTTTCTTCATCTTCATCGTGATGCTCGTAAATACTCCGAACATCCCAAATCCGCTAATTGCGCTATAGAATAGCTCAGGATCAGTCTCAGGCGTTGCAGTTTTTATTTCTCCGCCTGGAAGCATGATGTCGAAACTCAGTACATGATCGCCAATAGGACCAACCTTAAAATTATTTTTGCCATGAATATTCATTCCTAAACATCCTCCGATCGTCGGATACATCGTACCCGGTACAACGGGAGACCACCAACCATCTTCAATAATATATTGCCATATTTGCTCTATCGTCACTCCAGCTTCCATTGTGATGATACCTGAATGCGGATCCCATGAAAGAATACGATTCATACGGGAAGTATCGAGGATGATATTCTCTGCTCCGATTGCAGCGTCACCATAACTTCTGCCTGATCCACGGAATGTAATATTACGATTACTACTGCGGGCGAACTCAAAAACTTCACGAAGACCTTCGATCGTACTTGGTCGGAAAACATAACCAAAGGCGGAAACTGCGCCGCCCCAGCCTTCAGTCAGTTCTAAATGATCTATAGGAAGAACTGACATCAAAAATTAAGTCTGCGGAAAATAAATGATGGAAGGCAGTGTAAAACAAAACTTACCATACGCCATTTCCACGGCACATATTTAACCGTTACTCCGCGACGTGCAGCGCTGATGATCTCACGTGCCGTATCTTCAGCGCTATAGAGCCAAAGTTTATTCGGCGAATCTTTCGACATCTGTGTATCAATTACGCCGGGTTTAATCGTTACTACTTTTACACCAAATTGCGACAGACGGTTGCGCAGCGATTCAAGATAAGTAGTGAGTGCAGCCTTTGAAGTCATGTATGCAGGCATTCCTCTTCTGCCACGTTCTCCTGCAATACTTGATATTCCGACGATAGTCCCTATGCCGGAATTTTTGAATCTCATCGCCGCTTCATTGAGCCAAGCAAATGCTCCAAGAACATTCACATCAATAATAGCTTTATCTTTTTCAAAATTGAATTCGTCGGACGAAACAAGCGGCATTATGCCGGAATTATAGATCACGAGATCGAGTCCGCCAAGCTGTTTGGTGATCTCTTGAAAAAGAGCGGGGACTTCAGAGTAATGAGTAACATCGTGGACAAATGTCGGAAATCGGACTTCGGATTTCGGACTTCGGGATTCAGAATTTGTTTTCGAGATCCGAGTAGCTTCAGCAGCAACTCTGGCAAGTTCATCACCACGTCTTGCTATCAGTGCGACAGAGATACCTTGCTTCGATAATTCATAGACAAGCGCTTCTCCGATTCCACCGGATGCGCCGATAACGATTGCATACTTCCAATTCTTTGACATTGGGCTTGTAAACAGTGAATTACTAAAGGGGGTTGCGAAAGAAAATGCCCACATTGTTTAGAATGTGGGCAAAAATTCATCCAAATATGAGATTAAGTTTATTTCTACAATATCTTCTTAATCCTATCCATAGCTTTCTCAATATTTTCCATGGAATTTGCATAACTGAAGCGAAGATACCCTTCGCCGTATTTGCCGAAGGATGTGCCAGATAGGCAGGCAACATTTGCTTCGTAGAGAATTTTATCGGCAAGAGTGCGCGAATCCATTCCGGTCTCAGTGATATTCGGGAAAACATAGAATGCGCCGAGAGGCTTCAGACATTTAAATCCCGGCATAGTATTGAGTGCATCGACAATAAGATCGCGGCGCTTTTTGAATTCGGCAACAACATTATCTACCCAATCCTGCGGACCTGTCAACGCTTCCATTCCTGCTTTCTGCACGAAAGTTGTTGCGCAGCTTGGAACATTGGTCTGCAATTTCGAACAAACTGCTGCAAACTCAGCGGGCATGATTCCAAAACCAAGACGCCAGCCCGTCATGGCATACGTTTTTGAAAAGCCATCTAAGATGATCGTCCGTTCACGCATTCCGGGAAGCGAGGAAATCGTATGATTAACGAATCCGTCATAGACAACTCTACCATAAATTTCATCAGAGAGTACGATGATATTATTCTTCACGGCAATATCGGCAATGCCTTGCAGATCTTCCATCGTAAGAATGCCACCTGTCGGATTTTGCGGTGAGTTGATGATGATCATCCGCGTCTTTGGCGTCACAAGTTTTTTCAAGTCTTCAATATCAAATCGAAAACCTTTTTCCTCTTTGAGGATAAGCGGAACAGGGATACCGTTTGCAAGTTCGATGCAACTTTCATAAATCGGAAAACCGGGATTCGGGTAGATCACTTCATCGCCCGGATCAACCGATGCCATGATGGCATAAAACATTACCGGTTTTGCGCCCGGACAAACAACAACTTCATTCGCCTCGAAATGCATATTGCGGCGCTTGCCTTCGACATCGGCAATAACCTGTCGGAATTCCGGTAACCCCGGTGCAGGACCATAATGCGTAAAGCCATCATCAAGAGCTTTTTTTGCAGCAGCAATAATATTGGGAGCCGTATCGAAATCTGGTTCACCAATTTCTAAATGGATAATATCTTTTCCCTGAGCTTCAAGTTCGCGAGCTTTTGCAAGAACAACAAATGATGTTTCAGTACCGAGGCGAGTGATGCGGTTGGCAATATGCATTGAGGGATAATTTGAGTTTTAAACTTTAAGTTTTGAACTTAGACTGCGTCTGAAAGTGACGAATAATTAAATCCGCTGAGTACGAGCATTGGAATTAGCATCGGAATACCATCCCATCCGTCACGCGGTGCGGTTACGACCGCTTTGGACATATCCGTTACATTCTTTAATACGGCGATAGGCGATTCATTCCAGCGGAAATTCATTACGCCATGCTTGATCTCGCCGTTCTCAACCCAGAATAATCCATCGCGTGTGAGTCCGGTTTTGAGTAAAGTTTGATTATCGACATCACGGATATACCAGAAACTTGTGATGAGTAAGCCTTCGGGTTTTGCGGTTGCCATAAAATCTTCCGGTAATTGTCCTCCACCTTCCATAATCATATTCGATGGACCTGGCACTACCTTCTTTCCAGTCTTCTGCGCCCAATAACGGTTACGTTCAAAATTTGTGATCTTCCCATCTTTCACCCAGTCGATCTGTTCGTTGGCAAGTCCGTTACTTCCGTATATTCCACTAGGTACGATCGGATGATTCGGATCGGAATAGAGATGCACTTTTGGATTCACAAGTTCTTCACCAAGAGCTGTCCCGCCATTCGGTCTGCTGAATGCGCTTCTTCCCTCTTCAGCTTCGCGTGCATCAAGTGACCATAAAAAATGCTGAATAAGATCGGCGGCGGCACTCGGCTCAAGAATAGTTTTATACACTCCGGGATCCATCTCTTTCGGAGATGCCCATGCCGCACATTTATCAGCTGCGCGAGTGATAGCGCGGTCTGAATCCAAACGTGCAATAGCCTGCGATGCGCGCTTATTCCATCCGCTCGATGAGCCATCCTCATTACGCATCGTCGTGGAAAATGTGGTGCGCGTTTTTTGGTCGTTCACGAAAAGCCCTTTCGAATTGCGTAATGCAAAACGCGAAACTGTTGTCTCCAAAAAACCTGCGGCAATAAACTCTCTTGCCTTGGCTGCTTTGATCGCCTTATCAGCTACTTTGGCACGTTCGCTTGCTGCGTAGGAAGTATCTGCACTTGCTTCATCGAATTGTGCACTGCGAAGATATTTCGGTTTATCAGCAAGTGGTGGCATCAGCTCCTCATTATCAGGAGCGAGTGATGCAATCTCCTCAGCACGTTTTACTGCACGGCTAAGTCCGTCATCGGAGAGATCATTCGTTGAGACAGAACCTGTTTTCTTTCCATTCGCGCTTGTGATATGAACGGTCGTATTTGCTACTGAGCCACTGGTTGTCACCATGTTTGCTGCATAGCGTAAATTGGCTGTATGGGCAGAGTCAATATTGACTTCACACCATTCTGCCTTCGAAAATCCGACAATTTTTTTGCTCAGAGCATCAAGCTCTGATGCCGTTAGGATATCTTTATTGATTGCCATAAAATTCTTAAAATTTATTCCTCATTATACTCGATCATCCCGCCCTTGCCATTCGCGGATTGCGATTTGGTGTTGATGACATTAATGCTCGAAAATCGTGCAGCCGGGCAGCCGTGACTGAGCGGATTGGATTGCATCGGCTCACCTTTGCCGTCATTCATCGCACCGCCAAGCATATATTCGCTCTTATCGCAGACAGCATCAAGACTCTTCCAGAATTTCTGCGTCGTAGCCTGATACGCAACATCTCGCAACATGTGCCCAAGTTTTCCTTCTTTGATCTCGTAAGCAACTTGCCCTGTAAACTGGAAATTATACCGCTGCTGATCTATTGAATAACTTGAATTTCCTTTTATTAAAATTCCTCTGTTTGTATCTTTGATAAGATCATCAAGTGAGCGTTTTTTCTCCGATGGTTTTAAACTGACATTCGGCATACGCTGGAACGGTACACTCCACCAACCCTGGGCGTAACTTTGTCCGTGCGATTTTTGCTCGCCGATCATCTTTGCTTGTTCACGAGTTGTTTGAGTATCAAGCAATTCACCTTGCTCGATCAATTTATATTCTTCAGCCGGAACGCCGTCATCATCGAAGCCACATGTAGCCAGTCCGCCTTCTTGCGTTCTATCGGCAACGATGTTCAACTCGCTGCTTCCATAGGTCATGCCGTTCACATCTTTCTTGCGGACAAAACTTGTGCCTGCAAAATTTGCTTCGTAACCGAGGATGCGATCAAGCTCAGTCGGATGCCCGATACTTTCATGGATGGTCAACCAAAGATGTGTTGGATGCAAGATGAGATCATATTTTCCGGGCTTCACGCTTTCTGCCGTTAGCTTTTCTGTTGCTTCAGCAACTGCAATACTGATCTCTTCTTTATAAGGATACTCCTCTACGTATTCCATGCCACGTCCTTGTGGAAGGACAAATAGCGCACGGCTTGCGAACTCGCCTTTCCCCGGATCACTGATGGTGACACGAGTTGACGGATCAATACGTGTGATCTCCTGCCAGATCTTCGAGCCTTCACTTGAAGCAAAATATTTTTCTTCGCGAACGGCAGTAAGTCCGGAATGAATAAACATTTTCTTTCCGGCCGGCTTGGCTCCGAGAGCCAGAGCATGCATCCCTAAAAGAAAATCTGCACGTTCTTTGAATGAGACTTCGAAAGGATTTTTCTTGATCGGCGTTTTCCATTCAGCGATCACTTTATCAACAGATGCAAGATCAAGAGGTTCGGTGCGAAGCTTTGAATTCGCAGAAGCCATTGCACACGCTTCATCAACGGCGCGTTTGCCGCTTATTTCATTGACGTTGCGTGTTGCCGTGAACCCCCACGTCCCATCTTTAATGACACGAATACCGATGCCATACGATTCGCTATCGGAAATTCCGGTAATGATATTATCGCGTGCGCTAACCGATTGCGATAGATATCGCGTGATGCGAATATCACAATATGTTGCACCGAGCGAGCGAGCATAATTAATGAGCTGATCAGCAAGTGATTGCTCAGGCTGAGTAGGTTTCGTTAATGTTGTATCGAGCGGAGAAGCGTTCAACCTTGCCGCACGGGCGAGGCTGAGATCAAGCCCTGTCAGTGCCAGCGCTCCGGTTGCCAGCGCACCTTTAAGAAAAATTCTGCGATCCATAGAGTTTATGGTAATTAAAAAGCCACAGTACAAACGCGAAGCAGGCTTGAGGCGTTCGGAGTAGGTGAGAAGTTTTTAAAAAAGGATAATTAAAACGCGAAGATTAACTCACTGTCATTGCGAGTCCGCTGGGGGGGGGATGCTTGCTTCGTCGAGCTAAAGCTCTCCTCGCAATGACAATGAGAAATTACCTAACCACTTCCATCTTCTGCGAGATCACACCACTCTCTGAGCTAAGGCTGATATAATACATTCCCGTCTGAAGATTCATGATCGGAATTTCTGTTTGCAGTTGTCCGATGAGAATATTTTTCTTATATAATTCCCTTCCAAGAACATCGGTGATACTGATGGTGGATTTTGTTTTAGTCGGAGAAGGAAAAGTTACAATAGCAGAAAATCCTGTTGCCGGATTTGGATAGATCTTTAGAGGCTCTGCATTCGATAGATCTCCATCACTTTTAACACTTGATACAACGGCTCCTGTGCCACTGAGATAAGAAAAATTCTTGATCGAGCTTGCGAATGCTGCAGCCTGATCGGTTGTGAATGTTAAGACTTCACTATAGGGTCCCTCTTGTTTCGGATGAAAACAAATATTCACATTCGTGCTCCCTCCTGCTTTTATCGTGATTGGAAGTTGGCTCAGTGTTTGGGCAGAAACTGCAAAATCTTTTGTATCGGATAACTTGAGTGAGAGAATCTTCAACGGCGCATTGCCAACGTTACGTACTTGAATATCTTTACAAACTTCTTTATAGATAGATGAGTATCCAAAGTCTATATCTTCAGCAAGAATAAGTCCCGCGCCCCCATGCGCATCAAGCGAGATAGCAAATCCGAAACAGCTTGTCTGTATCAAAAGCGAATCGCGATGGCGCAAGGTATCCTTCGAATTGTAGCAAACCTGAATTGTATCGGATGTCTGCGGTGCAATGATATGAGGGAATGGTACTGCCGGAGCGCTCATAGAAAATGCATTTCCTCCGCTCTGCAACATTGCACCGGTTATCGTAATTGGCAAACTTCCTACAGCAGCCATATTCTTAAACACAAAAGTCGTGCATATTTGCTGTCCGCTCGTTTGCACAGGAAAAACAATGCTATCGGGACGGCTCAAAGTTGGGGGTGAAGTCGAAAGTTTCAGTGACGGCGCTTTGTATTGAAGCTGGAAATAATCTCCATTGCCGTTATTATCAATGATGACGATCGGCACCGTCGCTGCCTGAAGCGGATCAGTAACCTTTACTGTAAAACAAAATTCATCGGTTGGGTGGAGTAATTGCGGATGATACTCCCCATTCACATATCCAAGCGCTGTAGTATCGAAAGCTGCATTGGATAATTTTCTTCCGGGTAGATAATAAATTCCGTCAGGGTCATTCACAAGCATGATCGCACGAATGCCCGGATTTTCTGAAGAAGTATCGTGTACGCAAATATGCCATTGGGCGCAATTTGTTGTTGAATCAATCTGCAACACAAACTTCGGCTCGGCTCCAGTATTGAGTAGCATTCCTGCCGGCGCTGCATATTCGTGCGGCACGTTTGGGGAGACATTTCCTCCAAGCCCCGTCTGCGCTGCATCACGCATTTCGTAAAAATATACCATGAAGGGATATTCCGAAGTAAGAATATAAGGCGCTGAAGGCACAAGGATAGGAGTATTCAGCTTATATTGCGTTCCGGTTAGTCCCGCATCTGCACCGGAAAGATTTGAAAAGCTCAGGACTTTTCCAAGCGTGGTAAGCGCTACCGGAGTTCCTCCGTTAATAGAAACTCTGATATCACCAATATGATCGGAGATCACATTGATATACGGATTATCCAGCACCTGCCATACATTAGAGTTATCCAGAAGATTAAAAGAATAAAATCTTTTCCAATGCGAACGCGGTACGACGGTCATCATACTCGGAGCGGGCCATGGGCGGGCTTTGCTTTCGCTGCGTTCATCATATTGCATGACGCTGATCTTTTTACCGTTCGTGGAAAATATTTCCGTTGGGTTTGCGACATCATTCTTTTCAGAAAAATTATATCTGCCAACAAAATAATCATCGCCGCCGCTGCCGATTCCCAGATGGACGTGAGCGAGAGAAGTATCATCGTAACTATAAATGCGATATGTATCTCCATGCCCCGCGTCTCCGGGAAATTGCGCTTCAGCAAGCGGGATGGAAATGTATCCGGCAGAATCCCAAAGTTCAACCGGTATCATCTGCTCAACCATATAATCACGCTCTTCGATAGAATAAGGAGTTGCCCCACCCAAGAGTCCAAAAGCATTTTCATGTCCGGCAATCACTCCTATCGGATTCGACGCTTCAATGATCGAACCTGACATATCATTACCGATGTCATCGCCATTAGAATGTACAAGATATGTCTGCCCTTTATTGATCGAGATCGTATATGGCTGCGGTATGCCTGAACTTCCGAAACCGGTTTTTGCACCGGTATGATTAAATGTTGTTGTCGTGCGTGGAGTGATCTGCACATTTGTCCCATCTACTGTACCAACCACAATGAAGGCTCCTCCGGAATTGTTAAATGTACTGGCAGCGCCGTCACCCGGATTATCCGTATAACAGGATGCAACGTAATTTTTACCGAGCGACAATACTGGAAGCGCAAGATAACTTCCGCCCGAACACGGACCGACACTCAGATACTCAACGGTGATCGGCTGCTTCGAAGTAATATGACAAGACTTGGCTTGCGGTACGTCTTGTGTTTCATCAATACGCATCGCAACGCGATCAAGTGGGACTTTGATAGAGCCTTTCGCCGGAACGCGGTAAATTTTTCCGGGTAATTCGACACCAAACTGATCGTAGTAAGAAACAGTGATCTCATTAGCGTAATACGTATTGATCATTCCATACGTAAAGAAGAAAGGATTTGAGCCGCTATTATAATTCGGATAGATCATCGCTAAATAAAACTCACGCCCTTCGTTCGATAATCCGTTATGGATAGTATCTACTGTGATCGTCCCTGCCATTCCAAGAGTGACGTAAGGCTCATCTTTATAACTATAAAGACCTGAAACTTGTACTACATAATCAAAAGTCGTCCCCGTCTTGATAGGACCGAAACTCGCAGCGCCGACTGGCAGAGAGGTCGAGACCAGATCATACGCTGAAAAATCGCCTTGCCATTCGATCGTATCGCCGATCACTACTTCAAGAGTATTCGGCGAATAGTTATAACCTATACTGCCGCCGAATTTGATAACGTGTTTTACCGGAGCAGCAAAGAGGTTCGAAGCAACAATAAGAAGCGTAATGATAAACGTAGGGGAGATAAGTTTGGAATAGCTATGGATTTTCATAGAATCAAAAACAGAAAAATTTGAAAAAGGTGCTCTCTTACGAGGACTTCCCTATTTCATCTTCTCGATCTTCCGTACCCGACCATCCAATCGCATAAGGAATATGAAGACTCCAAGCCAGATCACTGTCGAAATAATACCGACAACGTAGAGGGGGTGGGTTTGTAGAAAGTCCATAGGGGTAGTCGTTAATTATTAGTCTTTAGTCGTTAGCAGAGAATTCTTTTCGTAAGACAATCGTATATAGCTCCTTCATCCAAATAAAGAGGAGCGTAAAGAGCAGAACATTCGTCCATAGAATATAAGTTAAGATCGGATCGGTATGTGTTTTACCTGAAAGATTGATCACCGGAGCTTCTGTCCCACTTGAACCCGGATGCAGACTTTGGGTGATGCGCGGCAAAACAAAAATGAGAAATATCATCGGAAGAAAGGAGATAATATTATAAACGGCAGCGATACGCGCTTTTTTTTCTTCTCCATCTTCAAGAAGTGAGCGAAGGAGAAAGTATGCAATATAAATCAAAAGCAGAATAAAGATCGAAGTCTCGCGTGGATCCCAATTCCAGAAACTACCCCAAGAGAATTTTGCCCAGATACTTCCCGTCACAGTTGCAAGGATCGTAAACATCAAACCTATCGCACTCGCTGCACGTGCTCTGAAATCATATTCCATATTCTTCTTGCGTAAGAATAATATCGAATAGATCATTGCCAAAAGAAAAGCAATAAAGGCGACCATTGACATCGGCACATGAAAAAGCATATTCCGACCAAGTTCGCCAAGACCTTGAATAAGCGGAAAAGTTATTACGGGATTAATGCGCTCGATGCGTATTACATTAAAATAATTTTCCGATGGCAAGTAACTGCAATCGGCAACAATTACGTCTCCAATCTTTAATTCTGAAGAGATATCAGCGAGAATTCGATGTTCAGTGCCGAAAAGATCTTTGGCATTATAGAATTTCTTTGAGATCGTATCATAACCTGTTGTCGTGATCGTCGCCTTCACAGGAGTGATCTGAGCAACATCGTTCATCTTCAATTTCACCACATCATCAAAACTTCCGCCGATAGGAGTGACAAAGCAGACAAATACGCTTACAGACATAAGCGCACCGAGAAGAAGATGGTATGTAGTCGAGCGAAAGAATTTCACAATATATCAGAAAACGTTATCGATGTCATTGCGAGGAGTCCGCTTGCGGACGACGTGGCAATCTAAAATCTTTAAGTGCAGAACAATTTCAACATTTTAGATTGCTTCGTTGGGCTAAAGCCCTCGTCGCAATAACGTTAAAATTACAATTTCAGAACAACCTACTCCTGCCAAATAATATGAAAGAGCACATAACTGACAAGTGTCAGCGCTACATCAAACGAAAAAAGAATGAGAATATCTCCGCGAATTCCGATCCATGAATCCGCAACTTCCATCGTGATTCGCGTTGCATCTGTCGTTGCGATCACAAGTGGAAGCAGAACAGGTAATGCCAGAACAGGAAGCAACGCTCCCTTCTGCGATGCTCGTGCCACAAGTGCTGAGAGAATCGTCACCGTCGAAGAAGTGCCGATAGCTCCGAGCGAAAGCTGCAAGAGGAACATTCCCCAATCACGAACAACAAAATCACGGAAGAAAAACGAGAAAAACATCACTGCACAAAATGCAAGTGAGAAAACGAGCAGAAGATTAAAAAGATATTTTCCCCAAAAGACATCTTCGGGTTCAGCGTAAAGACGAAGCAGGAATGAAGTCCCCCGTTCCTCTTCGCTTATGAATGAGCGTGAGAGACCTGTCAGCGCACCAAAGAAAAGCGAGATCCAAAACAGCGCACTCATGATCGAAGAACTCATCTGCTCACCCGGTGCAGAGAAAAGAATTGTTGTCACCGTCACCAGCAAGAACATCACCACAGCGCTCACGCCAAAGCGTGAGCGTAGTTCAATGCGAAGATCTTTGCGAAGTACTGGGGAAAGCATGATTAATCGAGAGATTTATAAACTTTGCTTCGATGCATGATACCCGCAACATCAACTACTTTCTTTTTATCTGAAATTGTATAAAGAACTCGGTAATCGCCAACTCGCACCCTCCACATATCTTTTTCACCATGAAGTTTTTTGGCTCCGCTTGGGCGCGGATTCTGTTCTAAAGATTCAATCTTAGGAAAAATACGCTGCACAATAAATGCAGAGAGTTCTTCCAACTCTTTCCGTGCCTTCCGGGAGAACTCAACTGTATAATTAGGCATTCAGCTTACCGCGACGGATAAGTTTTTGTTTTACCGATGCAAGAGATTCACGGGGATCCTTCTTTCTTTCCTTAATGATCATCGCATCTGAAAAATCTTCCCAAAGCTTACCCCATTTCTTCAAATCAATTAAAACTGAAGTAGCTTTACCCGTTTCATCTGTAAGGTATTGTATTCCTGACATATATTTTTTTATTTGAACTAGTTCTACAACATTCTGATACTCCCATTTTGTTCGCTCACACTAAAGCGCGAGCAAAGTTTAATGCGAAGATCTTTGTGAAGTATGGGGGAAAGCATTATGATATTTTCGAGTCTAATTCTGAATTAGTATCTCTTTGAGTATTTTTTCTAAAAATGAGAGAAATAATAAAAAGTCCGCCGAATACCACAATTTTATTTACGCCTTCATAATTATGAATAAACATTACTGTAACAATAAAAATGAAAACTCTTGCGTACTCAAAATATTTCTTTTCAGAGTTTTCCAAAGATTAACCTCCTTTATCTCAAGTGTATAAGTTTGATCGTCTTGACTTCACCTGAGTATGTCGAAAGCCTTGCAAAGTAGGATCCTGTTGGAAAGGATTTTCCGTCGATGCGAATCGTATGATCTCCTTGCTCCTGTAATCCTTCTCCGTTTGTGTAAATGATATTGCCCAAGGCATCATAGATCTCAACTTTCACTAACGTTGCTTCATTGAGATCGTATCGAAGCGTTGTCTCTGCATTGAATGGATTCGTTGAAGCGATGAATGCTGCAATGCGATTACTTCCATGCGGAGTCGTTGGTTGAACCGCAAACTGAATTCCTCGAAGGATCTGTAAATCTAATGACTCTAACGTCACTTCGGCTGTGTCGGGCTTTGATTTAGTCGAATCCTTGACTGTGTCGCGCCAATCACCAATCTGCTTATCACGAATGTTCTTTCGAAATTTGACCAAAAAAGAAGAGTCATCAGGGCAGTTATGGTTTTGAAGCAAGAAATCAATTACTGCAACCTCGCCATTAAAATCTACACCTTTATTAGGCATTACATATTGCAAAGTCGTAAGTATAGAGTTTGCATCAGCACAGTAATAGAATGAGTCCATGCTCAAATACAATACCTTCTTCAACCATGCGCGATAGTCAAGCCAACGATTGTTATCATTGCTCATGAACTGTACTGCGCCATCAAGTGCCGAGAACTGGTGAAACGAACCGGATTGGTTCGCACAATGCTCGATGTAAGTACGAAGCGTGTCGTTTGCTGCCTTCCATTGACTACCTTGAATTAATGAATGACCAGAAGTTGCCAGCCTCTGGCAAACATCAACAGTGGTATCTAAAACTATAGGTTGAGCATGAAGAGTGACTGTCCAAGCCAATCCATAGAGAAAACTGATAAAATATCTCATCGCAAAATTGAATAAAAATTAGTTCTACTTCATAACCATCAAGTAGTCATTATTAATCCAAAAAACAGCACCTCCCCTTTGAAAAACGAGGTGTTGTCTTCGGGATCACATCGCTAACTACTTACGGTGTTCCAGTTTAATAGTCTTGACTTCACCTGAGAATGTCGAAAGCCTTGCAAAATAGGATCCTGTTGGAAAAGACTTTCCGTCAATGCGAATCGTATGATCTCCGGGATCCTGTAATCCTTCTCCATCAGCATAGACTATATTGCCCAGCGCATCATAGATCTCTATTTGCACAAGCGTTGCTTCATTGAGATCGTATCGAAGCGTTGTCTCTGCATTGAATGGATTCGTTGAAGCGATGAACGCTGCAATGCGATTACTTCCATGCGGAGTCGTTGGTTGAACCGCAAACTGAATTCCCCGAAGTATCTGTAAATCCAAAGATTCAAGTGAAACATCACTCGTATCGAAAGGTGTTTTTATTGAGTCCTTAACTGTGTCGCGCCAAATTGTTACCTGGTCAGCACGTGCATTTTTTCTCAACTTCAGTAAGAAGGAGGTAGCCACACTACATTTATTATTGTCGAGCAAAAAGTCGATAACCGAAATCTCGCCTCGTAAATCTATGCCTTTATTGGGTACTAAATACTGAAATGTTGTTAATATGGAATTCACGTCCGAACAGTAGTACAGCGAGTCCATGTTCAAATAAAGCACCTGCTTTAACCAAGTACGATAATCCAACCAGCGATTATTGCTATCGCTCATGAACTGAACAGCACCATCAAGAGAAGGAAATTGATGAAACGAACCGGATTGATTCGCACAATGCACAATGTAAGTGCGGATAGTATCATTCGCTGCCTTCCACTGACTGCCCTGAATTAAGGAATGACCGGATTCTGCAAGCTGGGTACAAACATCCGCAGTTGTATCTAATGCTATAGGCTGAGAGTAAACCGTTGCAGCTAAAAAAACTGCAAAAAGAAAAGTAAAAATTATTTTCATGGTATTGAAACGCCAATAGTTGGTAATTAGTCCATAACAATTTGGCTGAAAGCCTCAGGCAAATACTCAATAATATCAGTCGCTGTCATCGCCTGCTCCGTCAGTTCTTCGGCGGCGAGATCGCCGGCAAGCCCGTGCAAATATATTGTGAAGAGGATAGACTTATGCAGATCGAGGTCTTGTGCAATAATGCCTGCAAGCATTCCTGCAAGTACATCGCCTGAACCTGCTGTTGCCATACCGGGATTGCCGGTGGAATTTATGTAGATGTTTCCATCAGGCGAGGCAACGATCGTCGGCGCTCCTTTGAGGACGAGAATGACATTGTTTTTTGCTGCATATTTTTTTGCAAGAGCGATCTTATCTTTTTCTACATCTTGCCATTTCATTTCAAGCATAACTGCGAACTCGCCAATATGCGGTGTGAGAATCGTTACGCCTTTTCTCTCGCGAAGAGCGCGTTTATTTTTAGCAAGCCCGGCAAGTGCCCCACCATCAAGAACGAGCGGCTTCTTTACTTTTTCGAGAAGCTGTGCGACAAGTTCATTCACTTCATCAGTCGGCAAAATTCCTGAGCCGCAATGCACGACAGTTGCTTTCGAAAAGAGATGCGATAATTTCTTAAAACTTTTTGCAAGCGGAAGTCCGTTCTCATCTTCAGGCAGACCGAATGTCATGATCTCCGGCATTGCTGATGCAACGATAGCTCGCTGTGATTCAGGAATTGCAACCGATACAAGTCCGCAGCCGGAGCGAAGAGCTGCACTTGCCGACATGATCGCCGCACCCGTCATGCCATAAGAACCTGAGATCGAAAGCACATGCCCGTAATCGAATTTCGAACTTGCCATTTTACGCGGCGGAGGAAATCCTGCAAAATCCGAAGCTTCGAGAAGAAACATCGAACCTCTTACCGTTTTATACGGAGCGCCAAGCGGTGCTACTGAAACCTCACCGACAAGATCAGGCGCACCGTCTAAATAAAATCCTTGCTTCATCGTCCCCATAGCAACGGTGCGATCAGCATTCACGACAACAGGAATTCCGCTTTCCGATGTTTCGACTACTCCAGTATCGGAATTGAGACCAGTTGGTACATCAATCGAAAGAATTTTTGCTTTGAAATGCTCTTGCAATGAGATGACATCCATCGCCGCTTCTTTCGATCTGCCGCGCAGTGAACCCGTTGATCCTGTTCCTAAAATTGCATCTACGATGATACCGACTTGAATATGCGCCAGAAAATGTGTATCGCCAAGAGGATAGTAAATTATATTTTCTTTCGGAAGAAGAGCCTTCAGCATTTTCAGTTGCTGCGCTGTATCGGGCGAAAGTTCTTTCGCTGCAGCAGCGATAAATACGAAGACCTCAATTCTCTTTTCATGCAAAAGCCGAGCAAGCGCAAGACCATCGCCGCCGTTATTTCCTTTTCCGCAGAAGACGAGGACTGCTTTTCCATTCAACTCATCGCACCAATCTTCGATGGCATGAAGCGCAGCACGAGCGGCATTCTCCATCTGGACGAGCGGTGGAATACCAACTTTCGTGACGAGGTATTCATCGAATGAGCGGGAATCGGTAGATGATAGGATTGGAAGCATAGTATGTATGATTGTCATTCAGAACGGAGATTTTTTATGCGAAGCATAAAAACGATGTCAGTAATCCCCTCATAGATTGTAGCGACTTAGTATCTACCAAAATTTAGGGGATTGCTTCGTCGGGCTAAAGCCCTCTTCGCAATGACTCGTTGTTTTACTTAAAAAAATATCCTGTCGCATCGGTCAACAGTCCGGGCATAAGTCCGAGAGTAGTGATCGCAATTACTGCAAGCCCTATGACGATATACGAAAGATTACTTTCCTTCACTGCCATTACCTCAATAGTGTCATGCTGCGGTTCGCGGAAGTACATGAGGACGATAATACGCAGATAAAAATAGCTTGCGATGATACTCGATATTACTCCGACGATTGCAAGCCACGTCATCCCCGCGCTGATCGCTGCCATGAAAAGATAATATTTTCCGAAGAATCCGGCGAAGGGCGGAATACCTGCAAGCGAAAGCATAATAATGGACATGATGAATGCTGCCCACGGTCTGCGCTTGGCAAGCCCGACATAATCATTCAATTCTAATCCTGTGCCCGTTTCTTTTTCAAGCATTGCAACAATTCCAAATGCAGAAATCTGCATGAGAAGATAGACGGCAGAATATATTCCGATGCCTGTCGCTCCGTTCGAATTAAATGCTGCAATTCCCAAAAGCAAATATCCTGCATGTGCGGTGCTTGAGTAGGCAAGCATACGCTTGATCTTTGTCTGCGCAATCGCAACAATATTACCGTATAGCATTGAGCATGCAGCAAGAATTGCAATGATTATTTGGATCTTGCCACTATCAATATTAATCGTGCCTTCAGGAATCAGTGCATATCCGAAAATTAGAACAAAGGCACTGAACGCAGCCGCTTTACCGGCAGTAGATAAATACCCTGAGACGACAGTCGGCGCACCTTCATATACATCCGGCGCCCACTGATGGAATGGAAATGCCGCGACTTTGAAGGCAAAACCGATCAGCAATAATACCACGCCAAGCAAAAGCATAGGGGTTGCATATACCGATATTCCCTTCGCGCTTGCTGTCGTTACGCTATTGTGAATATCTATGAGACTCATTGTCCCAAAGCTTCCGTAAATAAGCGCGATGCCATAAAGGAAAAATCCGGTTGCAAAGGCACCAAGTAAAAAATATTTCAGCGCCGATTCATTCGATGATTCTTTCTTCCGGAAAATTCCGCAGAGAACGTAGAAGGAGATCGACATGGTCTCAAGTCCGAGGAATGTGACAATGAGATTCGCTCCCGATGCCATCATCACCATACCTGATGCGGCAAAGAGAAGCAGAGCGCAGAACTCGCCGATGAGAACTTCTTCTTCGTGTAAATATCTTTCGGCAAGAAGTGCCGTGAGAATGGTCGCAACAGCAAAAATGATCGTGAAGAAATTTGAAAAGCCGCCACTGATGAAAAGTCCACCGAATGCAACACCCGACTCCCCTTGCATATTTATTCCGGCATACACAGCGGCAGTTCCGGCTCCGATGACCGTCAGATAAAGCGGGATCCGTGATGGCGTTTTTTCGAACGCATCCCAAAGCAGGATGATAAGTCCCGTTCCGGCTAAGATGATAAGCGGCAATGCCGCGATGAGATCGTTTTGATTCACGATAATTTAATAGTTCTTACTTAGGTGGCTTCATAGCCATGACTTTTTTATGTACGCGCTTGGGGGCGACAGCAGAATTTTTTCGCAATGGTTTATCTTCAGACTTCGCATACTTCATTTTTTTAGGTACACGCTGAAGTTTTTTCGTACTTTTAGATATGTGAACTTGTGGTACTACAAGCAGATCTGCACCCAAAGCAATTTCAAGTTTTGCAATCGTTTCCAAAGTAAGATTGTCGCCTTGAAGTATCCTGCTGATGTACGACTCTTGGAATCCCGCACGGTTTGCTAATTCGCGTTGCGTCATCTGCAGTTTTTCCAAAAGTCTTCTTACGCCAGCGGCAACTTGCACACGCTTTTGTATGTATTTTTGTCGCTCCTCCGGGATTGCCGCGATTTGATCATCAAAAGAAATATTCCGTTTCATATTTTTTCTCTTCTCAAAATGAAATATCTTTGAGCAGATGTTTCCGTTTTGTATTCGGATCGGTAAAGCCGCGCTGATTCTGATCTAAGACTATCCTACCCAAATGAAGCGCACTTTCAATCCTCCGTTCAATCTCAATCAATTCTTCAACGACCGGTCTTAAGTTTGAATCTTCTTGCCACGTTGCAGCAGTTTTTGCTCCTCCGGAAAACAAGATAATTATTCCCGGTTCATAGACGATACAATATAATCGTAAAGAGCCGATCTCATCACGCGGCGGAAAAGCATAGATATATTTGCCTGCTTCATACCGAAGCGTTGCGCAGTAATATCCTTCTGTTTCTCCCATATACTTTATTGTGAGTAAGATATCGTTCATATCCGATAGATATTGGATATTCGCAGTATCCAACCGGAAACGATCGAACTCATTTTCTTCACTACCCTCTTTGCCGATAGTATAAATTGTACCCATCGGATACTCTTTATAATGAATCAACCGGAAAGAAAGTTTCACTTATAAGTTAAGTTTCATTTCCCTATTTAAACTTCAAAATCGGATTAATGACCTGATATTCACTTGATTTTTCCGGCTGCACTCCGAGTAAAGAATTTGAAAGGGCATTCATTCCCTTCTCGCTGATCTTCATAAAACTCATTGGCTGAATTCCTATCCATACAATAAAGATCACCAGCGGCACAAGCGCTGTGATCTCGCGCTTGGAAAGATCTTTAATGCCACGATTTTCTTCATGCGTGATCGGTCCCATCATGAAGCGTTGATACATCCAAAGCAAATAGACTGCGGCAAGAATAACCCCTGTCGAACCGAGGATTGCATACGCCCATGAATTCAGAATCGGTGATTGGAATGCGCCCATCAGCGTCAAATACTCACCGATAAATCCATTCAATCCCGGCAAGCCAACACTTGAGAGCATAGCAATTGCAAAAAAGATTGCGTAGTGCGGAGTGATCTTTGCAAGTCCGCCATACTGCAAAATTTCGCGTGTATGTTTGCGCTCATACATCATGCCGAACATCATGAAGAGCATTCCTGTCGAAAGTCCGTGATTCACCATCTGTATCACGGCTCCCTGCAATCCTTCTCGCGTCATCGAAAAAATTCCGAGCACGATAAATCCCATGTGCGTCACCGATGAATAGGCAATAAGTTTTTTAATATCCGTTTGCACCATCGCAACAAGTGCGCCGTAGATTATACCGATCACTGCAAGGATCGAAAAGATACTTGCATTACTGATACTTGCTTGTGGAAAGAGTCCCAGGTTGAAGCGGATGAGTCCGTACGTACCCATCTTCAGCAACACTCCGGCAAGAATAACTGAGCCAATGGTCGGCGCTTCAACGTGCGCATCCGGCAGCCATGTATGAAGCGGAAAGAGCGGTACTTTTATTGCAAATGAAACTGCGAATGCCCAGAAAAGATAAGTCTGCACATCCAACGGAAGCTGTGTGCTGATCGCCTGAAGTGAAGTAAAATCCGTCGTGAAAATTCCGGTAACTTTCGCTGCTTGCAACCCAAGCCAGATAATTGCGACAAGCATAAACAGCGAACCGGCAAGAGTATAGATAAAAAACTTCACTGCCGCATACATTCTCCGCTCGCCGCCCCAAATTCCGATGATGAAATACATCGGAATCAAGATCAACTCCCAGAATATATAGAAGAGGAAAAGATCAAGAGAGCAAAACACGCCAAGCATTCCGCATTCAAGAAGAAGAAGCAATGCCATTAACCCCGGGATTTTTTTATCCTGTGAATTCCACGTTCCAATCAGTGCGATTACCATCAGGAATGTTGTCAGTAGGACAAGCAGCATGGACATTCCATCAACGCCGATATAATAAGAGATTGCAAGAGTCTTCGAAGAAATCCACGGCAACTTTTCGGTCAGTTGGAAACCGGTGATATTCTGATCAAAACGAAAATACAGAAGAAGCGAAACGGCAAATGCCACGAGCGAAACGGCAAGCGTAAAGATCTTCGCCGCTTTTGCATCCTTGATAAAGTGCAATAGCGCCGCGCCGGCGAGGGGAATGAGTATGAGTAATGAAAGTAAACCCATGAATACAGAGTTCTAAATTCTTAGTTCTAAATTTTTACTTTTGTGTCATTGCGAGCGATAGCGAAGCAATCCCCTGATAGATAGTAGAAAGCAACCTATTACTAAACTTCAGGGGATTGCTTCGTCGGACTAAAGTCCTCCTCGCAATGACACCGAAAACTAAAACAGTAATACATACGACATCAGCACCAAAATTCCGACGACGATCATTACTGCATAATTCTGCACGATGCCCGTCTGAATTTTTCTGATGATGCTGCTAAACCAGTCAATACTCGCTGCCGAGCCGTTGACGATTCCGTCAATGATCTTTACATCGACGATCTTATATAAAAAGCTGTTGGATAAATTATAGGTTGGCTGTACGGCGGCTGCATCGTATATCTCGTCAACATAAAATTTATTGAATGCAAGTTTGTAGAAACCGCCGAGTTTTTTTTCTTTGTCGGCAAGCGTTGTCTTCATCTTATAGTAACGTGTTGCGATCAGAATTCCTACGATGGCAATAATTACAGATATGATCATGAGCGGAATTTCTATTCCTTCGCCTTGAAGAACTCTTGATTGCATTGCGATCTCTTCGCCTTTGCCGACGATCGGATCAAGCCAATGAGCGATCGTATCACCGCCACCAAGAATATGCGGCACTCCAAGAAAGCCTCCGAGAATGGAAAGTGCAGCAAGCACGACAAGCGGGATCCACATCGAAGCCCCTACTTCATGCGGCGGATGATGATGCACATCGAAACGCTCCTTGCCATAAAAAGTCAGATACACTGCGCGGAACATATAGAATGCCGTCATCAACGCACCGAATGCACCTAAAGCCCAAAGGAGCGTACTGCCTTGCGAGAATGCTCTCCATAAAATTTCATCCTTGGAGAAAAAACCTGCGAATGGTGGAATACCGGCAATCGCAAGAGTTGCGATCAAAAATGTTGCAAATGTGATCGGCAGATATTTTTTTAATCCGCCCATTTTCTGCATATCTTGCTCATGATGCATGGCATGAATCACAGCACCCGAACCAAGAAACAGACAAGCTTTGAAGAATGCATGAGTCAGCACATGAAAAACTCCTGCGCTGAACGCACCGACTCCCAAGCCTAAGAACATGTATCCCAATTGAGATACAGTTGAATATGCAAGTACCTTCTTAATATCATTCTGAAAGAGCGCGACAATTGCAGTGAGTAACATCGTACAAATTGCAACTATAGAGATTACCATCAACGTCGTCGGAGAAAGCGCAAACATGATATTGCTTCTTGCGACAAGATAAATTCCGCTTGTGACCATCGTCGCAGCATGGATAAGCGCCGATACCGGCGTCGGACCTGCCATTGCATCAGGGAGCCAGATGTATAACGGTATCTGCGCGCTCTTACCGGTGCATCCGAGAAAAAGCATCATCGTAATAATGCAAAGCATGCTGTTACCGCTTGCCATTCCACTTGCTCCGCTTAACACATCTGAATAATTCAGGGAGCCAAAGACAACAAGCATCACTCCCATCGCAACAAGAAATCCGAAATCTCCGATGCGGTTTACGATGAATGCTTTCTTCGCCGCATCGCCATTCTTTTTTTCTTCGAACCAGAAACCGATAAGCAAGTAACTGCAAAGTCCGACACCTTCCCATCCTAAGAATGTGAGAAGATAATTATCAGCCATCACCAACTGAAGCATCATCACGATGAAAAGATTCAGATAAGTAAAGAAGCGTGTGAACCCTGGATCGCCCTTCATGTATCCAATGGAGTAGAGATGTATCAATGCTCCCACTCCGGTGATAACAAGAATAAAAATAATTGAGAGCTGATCAATGAGGTAGGAGATGCTCACGTTTACTTTTCCAACGTTCAGCCAATCGAAAAGTTTATAGTGAATTGCCCTACTTTCAGCCGGCATAGAAAGCATCTCGGCAAAAACTCCGCAGGCAATAACAAAGCTGATAGTAACAGCAAGTGTGCCGATCCACCCGGCAATAGCTTTATTTTTATACGTGCCACCGAAGAATCCGTTGATCAGAAAACCGATCAATGGTGCAAGAGTTATATATGGGATGAGCTGAGTCAAAAGTTCTTAGTTTTCAATATTAGTTTTATTTTGAATTAGTGGCGCGGACTTCAGTCCGCGCGGACGGACTAAAGTCCGCCCCACTAATAAATTTTATCCTTTCAGCAAATTCAATTGATCAATATCCACCGTTTCGCGATTGCGATAGATGGAAATCACGATTGCAAGCCCCACTGCAGCTTCTGCTGCTGCGACAGTCATTACAAAGAATACAAGGATCTGTCCTTGCTGATCACCGAGAAATTGGCTGAAAGCGATAAGCGTCAGGTTCACGGCATTGAGCATCAACTCAATGCACATAAAGATCACGATCACATTTTTGCGAAACATCACGCCTCCGGCTCCTATCATAAATAGGATGGCAGAGACAATGAGATAATTTGAAAGTGATGTCATTAACTTAATTTCTTTTTCGCTAAGACTATTGCTCCGACTGCTGCTGCGATCAAAATGATCGAAGCCATTTCAAACGGGAATGCGTAGCTTGTATAAAGCTTCATCCCGATGGATTCAACCGTGCCGAGTTCTATTGCCTTTGCATCCAATTGCTTCGGAAGTTTTTCGCTTGCCATCATGAATACTGCAATCATCTGCGCTAAAATTCCTACTACACCGAGAACGCCGATTATCGTCTTCCAATTTCCCGTAAGAGAAAATCGCTCGTTTCTAATATTCAGAAGCATGATCACAAATACAACAAGAACCATGATCGCGCCGGCATACACAGCGACTTGCACAACGGCAAGGAACTGCGCATTCAAAGTGAGATAGAGTGCGGCAAGAAAACAGAACGTCACGATCAGCATCAACGCACTTGGCACTACGCTTTTGCGAGTAACCATCAGCAGCGCCGAGATGATCGCGCCGGATGCCAGTATCCAAAAAACTACTTCGTTCAAAATTTTTCTTTACTTAAAAAAATAATGCGCTCCAATTTGTGGCAACGGCAGGATATTTCCACCAGGTAAAAATCCCATTACCAGAATCGCTATCGAAACACCGATCTGTTTTGCAATCGGGAATTCATAGCCAATACCTGCGCCGATCCTCAAAGGAGTCGTAAAATCATTGGTGTTCTCCCCTTTGTAATAATATCCCAGACCGGCAACAACATAGACTCTATCGTTATTACTGCCGGAGAGATCAAATTGGAACTCGCCGCCGATATCGTATAAAAATTTTCCGCTCAACTTAATTATTCCGCCATTGATCTGATATGCTGCGGCAGTTCCGGCAAGCCTTTGCCTGAATGATATTCCCATCCCGGTTACAAGCGAAGCGTGCAAGCCGATACCGAACACATTTTCAGAAAAATGCTGCGGGGCAGGAAGACTCGACTCGCTGACATTCACCTGCGCTTCGGCATGATATGCCAAGAGCAGAATGAAAACTATAATGGAAATACTATTTATTCTTTTCATTTATTCATTCGTGATCCTTTGGGGAAATTAGGATTCTTTTTTAAATCTTTGTTCAAAATTTCCCCTACCCTCATCACAGTAAACAATGTCATTGCGAGGAGTCGCGAAGCGACGACAAAGCAATCTAAAAACTTCAGAACGTCACTACTTCCTCATACAAATCACGCCATTGCAGATTTATCGTTCCTATTAACTCTACTTTCTGCTTTCGTGATCCACCCTTTAATTGCTTCTCCCTACGAATCGCATCTTCTACTGAAGTAAAAATTTCGTAATACATCAGCATATTTACATGATACGTTTTCGTAAAGCCATCGTTCGTCCCATTCTTATGTTCATAAACTCTTCGTTTCAGGTCGTTCGTTACGCCAGTATAAAGCGTCCTATGAGACTTGTTGGTTAGAATGTACACATAATATTGACGTTGCATACAATTCTAAACATTTTAGATTGCTTCGTCGGGCTAACGCCCTCCTCGCAATGACATTTTAAAATTAGGGCCATATCCTCGAAATCGTTCTCGGAAATGGAATCGTCTCCCTGACGTGCTCTATGCCACAGATCCATGCAACAGTACGTTCAACGCCTAAGCCGAATCCCGCATGAGGCACGCTGCCATATTTACGCAGATCAAGATACCATTCGAATGCTTCGACGGGCAAATCGTGCGACTTGATTCTCTCAAGAAGCAAATCGTAATTATCTTCACGCTGCGAACCGCCGATGATCTCGCCGTAGCCTTCGGGTGCAAGCATATCCATTGCAAGTGCTTTATCCGGCTCATTCGGATCGCGCTTCATATAGAAGGCTTTCACTGCCGATGGATAGTGATGCACCATCACCGGACGGTCAAATTTATTCGAGATCACTGCTTCATCCGGTGCGCCGAAGTCATCTCCGTAAATAAATTCTTTATGCCCCGATGCAAAACGCTCTTTCTTTTCTTCTTCGTTCATTCCGCTCCAATATTCTTTCAGAATTTGTGCGGCTTCATCGTAATGTAGTTTCGGGAATGGCGCTTTGATATTTTCTAATTTTGATTGATCGCGCTCAAGAACTTTCAATTCGGTCTGGCGATTTTTCAGAACACGCTGAACGATATACTCGATAAATTCTTCAGCAAGTTCCATATCGCCTTCCAAATCCATGAACGCAACTTCAGGTTCCACCATCCAAAATTCCGTGAGATGTCTGCGTGTCTTGGATTTCTCAGCACGGAAAGTCGGACCGAAAACATATACCTTCCCAAGCGCCATCGCTCCGGCTTCACCATAGAGCTGACCCGATTGCGTTAAGTACGCTTTGCCTTCATCAAAATATTCAAGTTCGAAAAGAGTGCTCGTTCCTTCAGCAGCGTTCGGCGTGAGGATAGGTGCATCAAGCAAATTAAATCCCCTGCCATCAAAGAAATCTCTGATCGCATGAACAACTTCGTGGCGAATTTTTTGGATCGCATGCTGGCGCGATGAGCGAAGCCAAAGATGGCGATTGCTCATCAAGAATTCTACGCCATGCTCTTTAGGAGAGATGGGGTATTCTTGCGCAATGGAGATGATCTCAATGGATTTCGTGAATAACTCGTATCCGCCGGGAGCTTTTGCAGCTTCAGCGACAGTGCCGGTTGCGGCAAAAGCTGATTCTTGGGTCAGCTTCTCGAATGCGGCAAATGTTGCCTCATCCACCTGATTTTTCATCACAACACACTGGCAGATGCCTGTGCCATCACGAAGTTCAAGGAATTGTATCTTCCCGCTTGAGCGCTTATTATAGAGCCAGCCGCGAAGAGTAATTTCTTTGCCGACGTGATCTTTAAGGTTTTCTATGTATATATCCTGACGCAATATTTTTCCTGCTTTTTATAATTGTACGAAATATAGAATGCAAATATACGGAGAACACACGATGAAAATCAAGGAGTCACTATTATTCCTAACTCTTCGGTATTCATATATATAACCTAAAATCATCGCGGGAACCATGTATTTACGCTCTGGATTTACTTTGCAACCAAATACATACTTTGAGGAAGCGCCACACAGAAAATTTTATCATTCATCATTTCTAAACCCCATGAAAACACTTAAACTCATCGCGCTCGTCGCATTAGCATTTACTTTTTCGCAGTGCAAAGCCCCGACGGCAATAGAATCAACAGCTACCGGCAAATCCGTTCTTGAGGTTACGCGCATTCTGGATACTATCCGGGGAAAGTTCATTGATATTGCACAATTAAATCTTTCCCTCACGCCGGGGCAAGTCATTGTGCAAACAGCCGATTGGGCAAAGACGCAGCCGAATGTGAAAGATGCGTACTGGTTCGACAGTACCTATATTCAGATCGAGATGAACTCCGGTTTGCAAGCAACATATTTTATTAACCGACTCGGATCTGATAGCATCAGCCTGGCAAGAGGTGGCGGTTCACCCATTGCAGGTGGAGACATGACGCCGATGGTAATAGCAAAAAATCTTCTCACGAATAAGAATGTGCTAATCTATGCACCCTTTATTGATTGTGGACACGGGGATTTATACGAAAAGGGGGAGTTAGATAAGATCGTTGCAATGATCAAAGGTGCAGACCCGGACTTCAAAGTAACGTTGTTGCAATGTGATGAGTGTAAGATAAATTATATCGAGTCTTTCGGAGATTATGGTCTTGTGATCATTGATACTCATGGTTTCCCGGATGGCTTTGTCACAGGCCATATTCTCTACGGATTAACGACAGAATACGATACCAACGATGTAGAAATCAAAAAAAACCTGGACTCTCGATTTACCGACGGCTATAATAAGATAGCAAATGGATATTTCCGTTTTTGCTATCTGGAGAGTATCGACTATGGAATCGATTGGCAATGGTTCTTGAAAAACAAATCTTCCGGTGGTTCAAGCGAATATAGAATTATAGCCAACTCAAAGTTCATCAATAGTCTTCCGCCCATGCCAAACACTATCATTGTTGGAAATATGTGTTTTTCCGGATGGAGCAAACCTGGTAAGTGGATCAACGCTCTTAATGGCAGTGAAGTGAATATTACTGAGCCGATCAAAACAGCATTTCAGAACCGGCAGCTTATTAGCTATTATTCGTATGGATATAACGATGGAACCTCCGCACCTGTTGACAACAGTTTTGCAAAAAAAATGGAGGATTCAATCGTAAGGGCACTCATCGTTCGTAAAGATAGCACCGGTAATGCATTTCTGAATGCAGCGGGTAAAGAATTCACAGGCAGGCAATTGAATAATACTATAAACCCAGATCTCCCCTTCACGCATTACGGGGCTGATAATTATAGTTACGAAAACTGCATTCCCGAATTTACCGATGATCGTGACGGACAAAAATATAAAGCCGTCTGCATCGGCAAGCAAACATGGATGGCGGAGAACTTGCGGTACAATGCTCCGGGAAGTGCATGCTACGATGACGATCCAAATAATTGTATCACGTATGGAAAGTTATATGATTGGAATACGATAATGAACGGATCTGCATCGAGCAGTTCCAACCCCAGTCAGGTGCAAGGAATATGCCCGAAAGGCTGG
>JBBQWV010000007.1:0-137378 GCA_038210275.1 Kapaibacterium sp. (SeqCode)
GACAACTTTGACAGCGATTCTTCTATTGAGAATTCGAGCCGCTTCGAGGTCTGCAGCCGACGCATTCTCCGGTTCATGCACAGCATCGTCGCTTGTACCTAAACCAACTACGCTGACGATCTTGTTCGGATTTACACCCTGTTCAATAAGCCAGTTCTTGATCTTACGAGCGCGCATCTCTGATAATTCCTGATTACGTGCAGCAGTTCCTTCATGGCTTGCATGTCCCTGAATCTCGACAGTAAGCCCAGGACACTGGTTCACAAGCGTTTTGATGTTGTGAAGATTCTGTAGATTGCCGGACACTGAAGTATTGAATTCATCCGTATTGACAATAAACAGCGTTCCCGGGAAATTGTAGATCGTGCCTCTGACAACCTTTGTCTTATAGACCGTATCGACTTCTCTCACTACGACCGTATCACCTTTGATGATATTCGTGGTGTAGATATTGGTCACGTTCGTCGTATTTGAAGTTGAATTAGAACTACGATCGTCAGTAGCCATTTTCGCAGGAAGTGGCGGTGCAAAGATGTAATAGCTGAATCCAAGACCCATGGTCAGATATGCATCTTGTCTGAAATTCGTCGGATCAGAATAATCGTCAATCCAATCGGTACCTGTCAAGTGCAACAGACCTTTTCCGTTGAAGGTGACTTTATCAGTGATGAACATTTCGAATCCAACACCGATTACGCCACCAATGACGTTCTTGCTATACCCAGCTGCGGCATTGCCTCTCAAAGGAGCTGGTGACGCATCATCTGGCTCAAAGTTCAGCGCTTCAATTCCGCCGATAAAATATGGTACGAATGTTTCCTCCGGGAAGACATTATAGGAGAGCATCAGCTCCCATCCACCGACACGAGTGTGCTGTATGGTACCCAGTGGTGAACCATCTGAACCGACTGAACCCGGAAATTGACCGTTCTCATTGGCAATACTTTGTAATGTGGATTTATATCCCAATACACCGCCGCTATAAGCTGCGTGTAAGGATAAGCAGTCCAATATATTCCATCGGATGAACGCGTCACCTTGGAAGCCAAAGCGGCTATCGGTGTAGTTACCGTAGTACTTATTTCCACCGGCATCAAAGCCGAAGGATATACGTCCGGCAACATCCTGAGCTGAAGCGGAACTCGCATACACGCTGAATGTCAGTGCGCAAACGAGAAGAGTGTGTCGCAAAAAATTGGTTGCGGCGGAATTCTTGATATGTTTCATTATTATATTGATCATTTTGTGAAGAAATTCAAAAAACATTGAAAACCATCTTTTTTGGGGAGAGCCTCGCCCTTCCAATTGGAAGAGATAAGAACTGAGATGATATACAATTGCGATATTTAACGATGCAAAATTACGAAGAACTCTCGGATAAACTATTACACGAAATTAGGATTAGTTTACATCATTAGAACATTTCTTGGAAACTGCAAAGATTAGTAAAATAAGGCGTTTACGTCTCTTTTCAAACTCGGCAATGAGTTCGTGATAGGGGAATACAGATATTTACGGTAAAAAAAATCAGGAGTTTGCTAAAACTCCTGATTAACTGCATATTCCTGCAAAAAACCGGGTGACTTTTGAAAGATATTCTCTTAATGCATTGTTACGCGGTCTTTTACATCGGAGATATATTTTACTGCTTCTCCGATGAGCCGTTCAGCCTTGTCATACGTTTGATGCAGGACTTCATCTCCGGCTTCGATCTTTCCTTGTACGAGCCTCACGCCTGTTTTCTTTGCTTTTTTTGCTAAGCGGTTTAAATCGTTTGATATATCCGAAACGCCACTGGAAATATCCTTCCGCAGTCTCACTCCTTTTTTCGGAGCATACAAAAGTGCAATAGCAGCGCCCACTGCACCGCCTAGCAATGTCCCTAAGATGAACGTTTGAAGTTTATTGTGTTCGTGTTTGTAACTCATCGTTATTGGGGTAAAAAGTTTATATGCAAAGATACATTATCGCACACTAAAATTCATTATATGATTGTAAGATTGATTTATATAATTTTCGGAAAAAAATAATGGACATCATTCTTCTAAAAAATGCCGATAACTTCATAAGAAATTCTCATAATCGTATAACTATTTTTGCAGCGTCAGATGCTATATTTGTAGGAGTGCTGATAACTCATTATCATCGCCAAACTAGGGGATAGTGACTGAGTCATACAACGTGCCGGTTATAGGAAAAAAAGAATTATCTCGTTATGAATGATCGTGTTATGAATTATCTTGAAGAAATGTCTGTCGAACAAGCGCTTGAGGAATTATCTTTTCCCTCTGATCATCACCTTCAGGAACGATGGGATGCATTTGCTTACGTAATGGTTGAGGGCACACCCGAGCAGAGAATTCTTGCCATGGAGATGAAGAGGAAACTGCGTATAGAAGAAATGCTGGAAACGCACTGAAACAATTTTTCTGTATTTGGGTACGATGAGCTATCTGAAATAGCGGCACTTATATAATAATATTTTTGCTTCGTGATTATCGGAATTTGCCACAACGAAGAAATGAAGGACCTAAATAATGAACAGCGGAAAACGCAAGATGTCTCTCAGCAAAAAAATATTACTATCTCTTGTTTCTTTGCTGCTGCTCGTAGGAATAGGTTGTTGGATCTTTATTTCTTTCTTTTTTGATGATGTCCTCAATGACACGCTGATCCCGAAATTAAATGCCGCCGTCCTGACAGCTTCTCATGGAAATTACAGTCTCAAGATCGGGAGGATCTATCAATCTGGCACATCAATTTTTTGCAAGAATGTCGAACTTATACGCGTTGCTTACGATAGCAGTGAAACCGGACTGACCATAAGAAAACTGACGAGTGATACGGTTCGACTTACAAATGTCAATGAGTTAGATCTTCTTCAGGGCAAAGGTTTGAATGTAGGGAAAATGGATTTCCGGTCCCCTAAACTTTACATGGTTGAAGTAGGAGAAGGACGAAATAGATTACAGACAGAACCTCTAACAAAAAATTCTGGCTCGAAAAGTATGCCGAATGGTTTGCCGGTTATCTCTATTGGAAATATTATTCTTGATGATGTGGCGATCTATATGGCTGATTCGTTGGACCATGAGGATCTGCCAACATATACGAATGCTCAGATTTTATTATCGTCATTGCTTCTTGATAGTACAAACTTAAAGAACCAACCTCTCCTGTATTCCCGCCATGTTGAATGCAGCCTTCCGCAAGCACTGTATCCTCTTCCGGGCAGTGATTATGTATTACAAGTCCGCAATCTTCATGTAAATTTCACCGATTCTCTGATGACGATCGATAGCTTTGCATATCGCCCTGATTTTTCGGATGAAGGATTGAATACTAAATCAAAGTCTGTCCGAAGCAGAATGAATTTTGATTGTACGAATCTTCGGATCGAAGGAATGGATTTTGTCCGATTCTTAGCAGGCAAAAAAATATCTTTTCATAAATGTCTTGCAGAATCTTGGGATGTTGATTATTATACAGATGAACGCAAACCGCAACGTGTATCTACATCCCGTTCTGTGATACCGAATGAAATCCTGCAATCATTTCCTTTAGCGGTCGATATAGATTCTCTTGTCTTAGAAAATGGGTCTTTGAAGATGACTCAATGGGAAAAAGAAAACGTGAAGGCAGGCGTAGTGACGATGGATCACATAAAAATTATCGCGTATCCTTTCTGCCTTGATTCCTCAAATCCGCTTTGTGATAAGCCGACAAATATTGTCGTTACAGCCCTCTTCCTTGGCGAAGCTCCGGTGAAGGCAAGGATAACCTACCCATTCCAAAGTAAAGATCTGGATTTTACTATTGAAGCTTCTATGGGAGGATTATCGTTGAAAAAACTGAACACATTTCTGATCCCAAACGAAAGAAAAGAGATAGTTGGAGGAGTTGTTGAGAGTGGAGATTTACGAATGGATGTTCGCAAAGGTGTTGCCACCACAACTATTACTCCGAGATACCACGATCTTTCGATGAGGATATTAGCAGAAAATCCGAAATCCAAACGAGGCATTCTTGAAGGACTGAAGACATTCGTTGCAAATACGTTTATTCTGCGCTCAAATAATGTTGATAAGGATGGGCAAAAGGCAAAGACTGCCACGACATCCCGGCGATGGGCAAAGAAAGAAGAGTTCTTGGAATTTGTCTGGAAGTCACTAAGGAAATCTCTCGGTGCGATTATCGGTGGCTTCGAGTAATTTCTTATAAAAATAAATGCGAGGAGTTTCTAATCTCCTCGCAAATAATTTTATCAATTCATTTTAATGAATTCAGCGATACCAGAATATAATTTGTCCTGATCCAATTTCAGGCTGGCTGCAACTCTGATTGGGCTGCCCCTTCGTAGTCATCGGTAGATTCGTCATGCCATACTCCTCGGGGGAGTTGATCTGCTTTGCTTTGATCATTAATGGAATTGTTGACGGATTTATTTTGGTCTTCTTCTCCTGCGCTTGCAACTCCTGCTGGGATTGCTTTTTCCAAGTCGCTGCCTGAATTTTGGGCTTCACTGTTTTGGCTTTCGTTGATTGTCTCATTTTGGTCATTCATTCTTGTATTTATCAGTAAGAAAATGTGTACATGTTAATACTAATGTTAATAGATTTGCTGCAGAAGTTGAATGCGGGAGAGCAAGTGCGGACAACGCCGAAGAGATCATGAATTACCAATACACCGAGGAAATAGCGAAATATCTCTTCTCCCCAAAAGAAACACTCCAAATCTCGACCCGAGGCATGAGTAATTTCAAAAAGAAATGTTCATGAATCGTTTCGCCGTCATCTGCACTTGCTCACTCTCAAATCATTTTAGGCAGTAGCCTTTCCTGGTCAGCCCGTTGTTTCATCACCACGAACGTGACGCGGATCTTGCGGTTCTCTGTGCGAAGGACCCGGTACTTCCATCGGAATTTTGGATTCGTTCTGCAAAGATTCTTTGCTGTTTGGCACGCTAGATGAGCTTGCCTGAGCATTCTGTTCCGAAGTTATAGGGTTTTGGTTATCTGTCATCGTAGTCACTTATTTAAAATGTAAAACAACTATTATGATGGGGGATAGAAAGATTTTCCAATTCTCACACTACTTGATCGTCGAACGATCTCATACAAAAATACGCGATCGTCGTTTCGAATGTATTACACGAATATCGGATTGATTTATAAAGTTATCAGATAAAGCTGGGATTTTTGGGATCGTGGTAGTCTCTTACCTTTGAAAATTAATTTTTAACGAACGTCATTGCTTCGTCGGGCTAACCCGCTTCTGGCATGAAGTTGCAATTTCAAAATGATGCCACTACGGGAAATAGGTATTTAAAACAAAACCAGTGTTCTGTAAAACATACTGCAAGGGTTATTTCTTCCTACAATTTTTGTATCAGCTCCCCAACCAATACATAAACGTAGTTGAAAGAAATAATTTATCCTCACAACAGAATCTTACAGAACACTGATTACATTAGATCTAAGAATTAACGTCGTCTCTAATGTTATACAAAAATACGGCATCCGAGTTCAGATTCTATTACACGATTGTGAGAATTATTTACATTTTGTCAAGATTATTTGTACTTGCATCCATTTTATTCGGAATGATAAGTCAAATAGAGAGTGACTTCCAAAATCTGCTGCCATTGACTTCAAAATGTGTTATATTTGTTCTTTTGCTGCTGAACTCTACTTCTCACTTTAAAAACATACATGAAATTCCACATCAAATTTTCGATGAATACCGCTTGCAGGATGCTTGTCAAAGAGCATCTTGAAAAGTTAGGGGTGAATTTCCAGATCGGAGATTCAAGCGAAGTAGAGATCAATTCGTCACTATCAACTGAGCAGCAAGCGCAGTTGAATAGCGATCTTGGCAGATATGGGATCGAATTACATGACGATTCGCAGAATCTGTTGGTATTACGAGTGAAGGATGCTATCAGGGAAATGGTGCAGCGCGGGGAAAATATGCCGTCCGTGCAACTATCGGAATACCTGACAAAAAAATTGAATTATAGTTACGGACATCTCACCGCTATTTTCTCTGATGTGACCTCGACTTCAATTTCACATTTCCTGATGCTGCAAAGGGTTGAACGTGTGAAGGAGTTAATCCTTACCAATAAATTTACACTCACGGAGATCTCTTATCGGTTAAATTATAGCAGCCTTGCCCATCTTTCGAATCAATTTAAAAAAGTGACCGGTCTGACACCAAAGAAATTTAAGGATATTATGCAAAAAAGACGCACCCAGAGAGGGGAAACTTATCCCTAAAAACTCTATGTTGGGCTAATCCTATGTAAACACTTAGGGATAGGTATCTTACCGTCTGTAGTGCAATCATTGATACCCCTTTATAATGCAATATGATACGCAACATCAAAAACTCCGTATTCTCCTCGCTGATGACGATGAGGATGACCGTATCTTTTTTAAAGATGCTATTGAAGAAGTAAAAATTGAGACGGTCGTAAATACCGTTAATGACGGACAACAGTTAATGGATCTTTTGAACACGCCCGATGTCCAGCTCCCTCATGTTCTTTTTCTTGATCTGAATATGCCTCGGAAAGGCGGCATTGAATGTCTTATAGAAATCCGACAGAATCCAAAGCTGAAAGATATTTCGATTGCCATTTATTCTACTTCCACCTCAGAGCATGATATTGAGGATACCTTCATTAAAGGCGCGAATATTTATATCAAAAAACCGAGCGACTTTCAAAAGTTAAAGGAAGTGATCACCGAAGTTATCAGCATTAATTGGCAGTACCATACCTCTGCTCTTAACCGAGAGAATTTTCTGTTAGTCCTCTAAGACTCTTTGCCTCTTTTTGTAATAAATGAGGTCTATTATCCTCATCCCCCCAAATAAGCCGAGAATGGGTTTATTAAATTTAATTCTTTTTTAAGGTTTAAGCCGTCAAAAGCGAACTATTTAGTGTTTATTTTACTTTTCTTGTAGTATTGTGTGTGTGTCGTTGTAACTTTGCCACCCCTTAATAGTTTTACTTATGTGGGGATAGTTGTAACGAGTGGAATTTTGATCCCACGGTGATCTTTTTTGAAATACATCCTAATCATGAAACACATCTTCAGATCTCTTGCTCTAGCACTACTATTATTAGTTCTTGCGCAAACTTCAGTTTTTTCACAGCAATCATATCAGCTTCCTGCTGACGGAAAAGATTTCTGGGTGGGCTATATGTACCCCAGTTATAACAAGGTAGGCAATGCCTCCACGGATGGATTTTACGGAGCATTCGTGTTGGTCTCAAGCTATACGGATAATTTTATTCAATTGTCCTATTTTGATAAACAATCAGGGGTTGAAAAACCAAGCGGTCGTTACAAGATTCTAGCTCGTACAGGAATCCAGATTCCTTTGAGTATTCAGGAAGTCAGAAATCAGGATTCCGGAGATGTCGCGGAGTTTAATGCCTGTCATATTACTGCCGATCATCCAATTAACGTCGAGTTTTTTAGTTCTGGTGCATGCTCAGGCGGAAGTTTTCTTCCGATCACTACCGCTGGTTTAGGCAAACGCTATGTTATTGCAAGCTATAATGATAATCCTGACGGAGAACTTGGTCTCTTAGGCGGCTATTTGGGACCGAGAGAACTTGAAAAGTCCTTAGGTTTTTTTGAGATCATTGCTCCGTTCGATGGCACGTCAGTTACCATTATCCCAAATTCCACGACTCTTGGTGGAGATCATTCGGGCTTTCATAGCGGGAAACACCCTTCTTTTCCGAAAGAAAGTCCCTATGTTGTTTCACTTCGTCGCGGTCAAACCTATTTGGTCAAATCCTCCGGGTCTTCACCTGACGATGATATTTCGGGTTCGATCGTCGAATCGAACCTTCCGGTGGCTGTTATAGCCGGTCATGAGAACGCGTCGATTGGTGGCGTCAGCGGCAGAGGTTTAGAAGGACGTGATTTTATGGTAGAGCAGATGTATCCTTACGATATGTGGGATTCGGTAGGATATGTCATGATACCTCTGGCTGATTCACAGCCGGCTGATCCGAACAGTTATGACGGAGTTGGAGAAAATTATCGAGTGTATTGCTGGGACTCAGTTGGCGCGACCGTGAATATGACGGATGGTTGTATTGGCTCGGGTATTATCCTCCAAGCCGGAAGATTGGCTCAGCCGCCACCTGAACGTTTCGGAGTTACGTGCCCTGTGGATTTCCAGTCAAGCAACGGCAAGAAGTTCACGGTCATGATGTATGACCAACGTAATTTTGCTACTACAGCGCCTTATCCTGCGCCGAGCATGGTCACTGTTATTCCGATGTCCAGGTGGAGAACATCTTTCTTATGGTATGTGCCGACCAATAAATTTGAAACTTTGCAGGCATATTACGTCAATATTATTGCTCCGACTCCCGATTTTGATAAGGGAATAGTGGGTTCTTATAACGGAGGGGCGATCAAACCGATCAAGTCTGTAATTTCACTCACCAAGCAATGGAAGATACTTCCAAATCATCCAGGATTTTCGGGTGTGCAGTTCAAATTATCGCCGGGCAGTTACTATGCAACCGGTCCGCATCCTTTCATGGTTTACAACTTTGGTTTCCGTGCGCTTGATCCGAACTTCGATCTCGGAGATTTCGATGGAGATGATTTCTTCTTCTCGTACGGATTGCCTGTCGGCGTTTCTCTTGGAACAGGTATATCGCACATGCGAATCACTGTAGATACATTCTGTTCATACTGGAATATCTGCGCACATGACTCTACGTTCGGTCTTGCGAACAGGGGTATCAAGAGTGTGACTCTTCTTTATGACCCGACTCAGGATATAATAAAGACTGATCCGAAACCGGCAAAAGTATTTTATAATACAAGACTCGATGATTCTTTAGATCCGGGCTATCCGAGTTTTAATACGAACGAAATTAATTTTACCGGCGAAGATTCGGATGTCTGTTTTAAAGTACTTGTCAATAAAGCTACCGATAGCGCGTACGCCCCGGTATTCATTGTTGATGATCAGGGAAATGCCATTATTGTGGACTTATATTATAAGCCGCCATTTGTAGAGCTTACCCCTGATAGCGGAAGATTTTTGCATATTCCTATAGGAAAAGATACATGCCAGAGCTTCTTATTCTATAATAAAGGACTGATCGTTGTTTCCAATGATACGATCATCAAATTTAATAACGTCACTAACAAGAATGACACTATAGTCAATAAAAATGTGAAGCATCATGTTGGCAAGACATTTACGGTCTCTTCCGATAAACTGAAACGCGGAAATCCGACCTTCACAGTGTCAAAGACTGTTCCATCACTTCCGGCAGATATTAAACCGGGAGATTCGCTCTGGATCACTGCCTGCTTCTCTGCAAAAGATTCGTTGACACAGAGAGATACGATCATGCTTGTGAATGATTGCTTTACTTCGCCGATAGATCTTGTCGGAAAAGGCGCTATTCCTTTGATCGTTGCAGGAAATAGAGACTTTGGCAACGTTATTGTTGATTCGACAAAATGTGATACTGTCAGCGTACGTAATGTCGGCGATGCTGATTTTACCCTCACAACCGATTGGGTATTGCATAATACGAAAAACTTTAACTTCATCGACAGCACAAGACTGCCGATCATTATGAAGCCGGGACAAGTAGTGTACTTGACATTCTGCTATACTCCTCATGCTGAACAGCTTGATACTACAGTTCAGAACTGGGGAACAACCGAACAGGACCCTTATAAACATGCAATTAAAGATTCTTCACTCTTGCGTGGAAGAGGAGTGAAATCTGGATTTGTCTGGGATAGGACTGTTCAGGAACAAAGTGTGACTTGTGACGATTCTACTGTCGTACGAGTGTATCTATTCAATAATGCAACAGGATTAGGAAGTCCTAATGCACATGTTGACAGTGTTATTGTTGTACCTGCTCCGGATACAGATCCGGGTGAGTTTCATATGTTACGTAACCAACTTGGTTACACGCCTTTGGGTAATTATGATCTCAAACCCGGAGATTCAACATGGGTTGATGTTGTCTTTAAGGCGAATTTGGCAAAGCCATGGCCTCAGAAATATGCGGATAGACACATGCAGCTTATTGCAGTAAATAGAAAACTCGAACAAGATCAGATTATAGATTTTACTGGTCATGTTCTCTATGCCGCTGCTCAGCCAAATCCGACGATTCTGAATTACGGCAATGTCGCTCTTAATTTGACGAATACCCGGAGTTTCAGACTCTGTGATACAGGCACAGCGCCTCTTGTCATCGAATCTATCACTAAGATCACTTATCCGATTACCAACGTGTTAGATCAGAACGGTAAAGCGATCAGTCCGGGAGATTCTATTCAACCTGGGCAATGTATAGATGTTCAGATTGAGGCAGCACTTAGCAATTATATAGATACGAGCGTCGTCCTGAATTTTAACTTCAGAACAAGCTGTCCGCAGCCAGTGCAGGAAACGCTGCAGATCGCTGCGTCATTTGTAAATCCGTCCAACACGGGACATCCGTTCGAGCCGACGTACCTGAATTGCAGAAACTTAGTTGATAGCATTCAGGCACGAAATCTTGGAACAACGGATCTGACATTGGAGAAGATTGAGCTTATCAATCAGAACCCACCAAGTCCGCCTGCTGCTCAACAGTTCTCGTTCGCAGATGGCACACAAACACTTCTTGTTGGGAAGGTTTACCACCGCGGACAACGGTTTAATTACCTCGTTAAATTCAATCCTACTATAGAGGGACCTGTTTCCGATAGTGTCCTCTGTACTTGGGATAGTCTTGATGTTCTTACGGGGAAAGTTGTCAAGAAATTATATTCCGGCAATATCCTTACCGGAATCGGCAAACTTGAGCGCAATGAAGTTTCACCGTTGCAGGCAAATCCTTCGGCAGTCTATAATACGACTACTGGTTCAGTGATTGATGTTCCGATTAATTTGCTTAGCACGCTGCCAGCAGGTGCTCAGGCTTTCGGAATAACATTCCAGGTTACCTACCGTCAGGATCTGTTGGATTATATTCCGAATCCTAACTATGACGGATCTCTGACTCCTGTTCCGGGAACGCCTACTGTCGTACCTGATGGAAACGGAAACGAGACAGTGACCTACTCACTTTCAAGCCCTGTGCCGATCACGACATTAAAGCCGATCGTGACAATGCACTTCAGATTGATGGTTGCGAAGGATTACTACTCTACGATCGCTGTCTCGAATGCAGTGTTCTGGGGAACAGGTCCGACGGATACACTCTGTTATGTTATCAATAAAGTTGATACAGCGCTCTTTGATCCGAACCCACTTTGCGGTGATTCTACGTTGAGAGGTTATCTTAATAAGAATCTTCCGACGAAGATCATTGGTATCACGCCAAATCCGGCTACCGAATCAGGCACACCTATTGTGACTTATGAGGTGATGGGAGCAAAAGTACCATTGACGATCGAACTCTTTAATGCTCTTGGCGATCGCATTCGTATCGTCGAGAAGGGAGTGCCGCATGAGATTGGTCAGTATAATTTACCGATAGGAGCTAAAAATCTGCCAAGCGGTATGTATGTAATTCGCATTACAAGCCCGACTTCTGTTGAATCGAGCCAGTTCGTAATACAGAAGTAAACGGGTTTGAATTAAAGCTAAGAAGGCATTGCTCTCTGCACAGTTATTGCAGAGAGCAATGCATTCGTGTTAATGAAGGTATTTAAATCGGAAGATTAAGCGATATGAAAAAACTCATCTTTACTTTTCTCTGTATTTTTTTATCGGCAAATTCGCTTTCAGCACAAGTTACTTGGAAGCCGACCGCTGGACCGACATCTGGTTCAACGAATAGTCTCAGCGTGGATTCTCTCGGACGAATCTATACGTGCACCGGTGGCGCCGGAATTTATCAAAGCACCGACCAAGGCATCACATGGCATGGTTTTAACAGAGGTCTTCGGGTATTGCCTGTTCGTTGGTTGGAATCAAGCACGATAGCGAACATCGCATCAGGCACGGTTGCTTATGTCTATGCACTTTCCCATAGATTTGAATTAGCAAGACGTGTCATCAATAAAACTGTTTCTGAAACACAGTGGGAATATCTCGATTCAGTCGTTCGTCTGTATTCGCCTCGCGATTCGATGATGCACATATTCTCTCAAGTCCCTGTCAATCAGATGATGACAAACCGGAAGGGATATTTATACCTTGCAACAGCCAGTTTTGGTGTTGTCCGCTCGAGGAACGAAGGCAAAGATTTTGATCAGGTGAATCTCGATAGAGGGTCGCCTACTCCTGACAGTTTTATTGTGTGTATGGCTATAGACCCTCGTAATCAGGATATTTATTGTATCGGCTCGCGTTCAGCGCTTAGACCCGACACCCTCTTCCGTTCAACAGATGAAGGAAGTACATGGAATGCTATAGGGAAAGCACTGCCGAATAGTACCTATATCAACAAGATGGTTATCGCAAACGATGGCTCCATCATTTTAGGGTATAATGTCTCCGAGCATGATAGTTTGAATGCGCAAGTAATTAATGGCGTGACTTTTGGTAACAGGGTTTATCGCTCAACCGATTTAGGACAAACGTGGAACGGAGTTTTGCAGCTTCCGATCTTACGTGAGATCAGTATTAATCAGTTAAGAGTATCTCCGAAGACAGGAAATATCTATCTCAATCCTCATGGACCCACCTATATGTCAAGTAACAATGGAGCATCATGGGTTTTAAGGAATCCAGAAAAGAGGGGTGAAGAAAGATTTGATCTTGTTGTCGATTCAGCTGAAAATGTTTATCAATGCTGTATTCCTGATGGCATTTTTAAATCGAGTGACAGTGCGAATACATTTGTTGATGTTAACCAAACATTGAAAGTTCAGCATCTTGATGGTGGTATGTGTATTAATTCGAAGGGCGATGTTTTTGTTGCTTCGCAATTTAATCAGTACAGGTCAACCGATGGCGGTAATACTTGGCTGAACCTTCCAAATGAGTTGGATGAAGGTCAGGTGCAGATACTAATGACGGATCAGGAGGATAGATATTATTACGGGCTCTCACGCGGAATGCTTCGTTCGCTGGATAATGGATTAACGTTTGACACGATCATTCATCAACGAGGCACTAATCAAAACCAGATTTTTTATACGGGAGTAAGTCCAAAGGATGAATTATTTGCATCGTGCGCCCATGACCAATTTGGGAATGAGCCGAATCCCCCCGGTTCATGGTTCGGCCGTTCGAAAGATCACGGTAACACCTGGACCCGGATCAATACATCCACTTTAAACGGCATAATTTCTAACGAAGACGTGTATTGTTTTGGCTTCTCTGCAACAGATCCTCGCCTTGACGACACGATCTATGTTGCGACGAATACGCCGAAGATTTATCGTTCAATCAATGACGGCATAAATTGGGAAGTTGTCAATAATGATGGGCAAGGTGTGAAGAAGTTTATTTGTCACCCAGATGGATCCGTTTTTCGACTTGAATCTGGTGAGACGGGCGGAGTACTTCGTTCTGTTGATGGAGGAAGAAATTGGGTGAAAATTTTCCCGGACTCGAATTCGACACTTTTCATTCCTGATTATTTTGGTATGACTCTTGATCGAACGGGAAGAATAGTTGTCTCAACGAGTGATGTTGCTCCCGGCGGAATAGATGCCGGGCGAATTGCCGATCACGGTATCTATCGCTCCGATGCAACATTTACGAAATGGGAAAATGTGACTTCCGGGCTTATTGCTCCGGATTATTATACCAATGTATATATAAACTGTTCTGAGGTAGTGCAGGATAAGAATACCGGAGTTTTTTATGCCGGCTCGCGCGGAGCGAGCGTTTTCAAAACGTTGCCGGATATGGCAACATTCTGGAATGCAGTTCCTATCGGACACTTCTCTGCGCCAATTGCCGAGCCTGTAAATTATCCGAACCCATTCACAAAATCTACGCAGATTAGCTTTGAGGTTCCAAATTCAGGCTTTATTAAAATATCTATTTATGATATGATGGGCAGATTGATGCAGACTTTACATAGCGGTTATATGGATGCCGGTACGCATACACTTTCCTACGATGCAAGTAGCATGGTATCCAATGGAAAGTATGTAGTCGTACTCCAATCCGAAACTGCAACCACAAGTCACTGGATGACGGTTGTAAAGTAAATTATTTAAAGATGAAGTATTGCCTCGGCATACTCATTCTTCTCGGAATTCTCGGAGTCGATTCGCTTTTCGCTCAGCAAGCGAATTGGCTCTGGGCTAAAAGCGGTGGAGGAAAGGGGCGCGACCAGGTTTCATCTCTTGCAGTCGATAGTATCGGCAATGTCTTCGTAACCGGATACTATAAGGATTCTGCGACGTTCTCCGGTATCAAACTCCGTTCAGTAGCTGGCAATCATTTCTTCCTCGCCAAATATTTGTCTGATGGGACATTATCCTGGATCAAAACCACAGCTTTAAAAGGTCAATCTTATGGAACAGGTATTTGCCTGAGCGAAGGAAAATATATTTATCTTACCGGATATTTTTCTGATAGCATTGCTTTAGGAAATACTATACTTACGAGTTTCGGAGGTAATGATATATTCTTATCAAAATATGATCTCGACGGTGAAGCTCTTTGGGGTGTAAGCGCCGGAGGGACAGGATTAGATCAGGCAAAATCTGTTGCATCAGATATGTCGGGAAATGTTTATGTGACCGGTAATTTTTCCGGTGCTGCAAATTTCGAAACTAAAAATATTATAAGTACTGGCGGTGACGATATATTTATAGCGGAATACAATCCCTCCGGCATATTGGTAGGAGTAAAAGGTCTCGGTTCGAATGGGAATGACGCAGGGTGGGGTCTTGCAGTCGGAAGATCTGGGGACGTTGTTGTTACAGGAACATTTACTGATACGTTAACCGCAGGCACATCGAAACTTATTGCCACAGGAACTTCCGATATTTTTATAATAAAATATTCGTCTGATGAAAATGTTGCATGGGCAAAACAAGCGCATGATACTACTTCGGGTATCGGGGAGTGCGTGGCAATAGACCCTGAAGAAAATGTGTATGTTACAGGCAGATTTGAAATTTCAGGATTTGTACCTGATTGCGTTGGTTCAGGGAATATCTACATTGCAAAATTTAATAGTGCGGGGCAAATGCAATGGCAGAAATGTGGCGGCAGTGGTGGTGAAGAAAGTGGTGATGGTATTGCGATTGATAGCAGCGGAAATATTTTCGTGACCGGAGGATTTGATTTTATGATGAATTTTGGCGCTGGCGTTATTCCTAATAAGGGATTGATTGACGCTTACGTCGTGAAGTTTGATCCTTCAGGAAAGGCACAATGGTCAGATCATGTCGGAATGAAAAATGATGATGAAGGCAATGCTGTAGCAGTTGATCGCAATGGTAATCTTTATCTTGGCGGGGCCTTTAGCGACACAGTTTTTTGCGGACCGTTCGAATTACAAAGTCATTATCTTACCGATGCCTTTATTGCAAAGATCGGAGCACATTCTTCAGTAACATCCATTTTGTTTTCCCCCTCATTTCATATAGTAATATATCCAAACCCAGCGAGAAATGCAATAACTATTCAATGCTTAAACGAAAAAATAAATTCTGTGGTAGAGGTTGAATTGATTTCGATATTAGGAGTAGTTGTTAGAAAAGATACCTTTCCTCAAGGCAATGGAGAAAAAACGATTCTTAATTTATCGGTTAACGATCTACCGAAAGGAATGTATTGCTGCCGTCTATCAGGAAATGGCTGGAGCGAATCGAAGATGTTCGTTATCGGTGACTGATGCTTTTATTCTTCTGCATTGCCGGATAGCAAAATTTTCATAGCCTTTAGTTTCTCATCCAGTTCAGACTCTTCATCCAATCTGCCGACAAGCTGCAGTGTTTCAACATAAGACTCCAATGATTGCAATGTTTCCGGATGCGCGCCCAAAGCAGTGAATCGGATCATATAGGCTTGCTCAAAGTATTCGACTGCTTTTGCCGGATCTTTCTTATTTATCCAAAGCTTCCCTAATCCCTGAATGGGATGTCCTGTTATTGGATGACCTTTCCCCAGAATATTTTCAAGAGTATGCTGTGAATCAATATAAAATTTCTCGGCGCGCTCATAATCTCCGAGTGCATCGAGAGTTTCGGCAAGGTTATTCAACGTGCCGGCAGTATGAAAATTATCTTTCCCATAAACTTTTTCTTCCAGTTCTAAAACTTCGGTAAATAATATTTTTGCTTCCTCCAGTTCGCCATTATGAAGAAATGTTGCTGCAAGATTATTCAATGCTAAGATGGTGCTCGGATGTTCTTTGCCGAAAACTTTTTCCCATTTAGTAATTGCCTGTCGGTAACATTCTTCTGCAAATTTTCTGTCACCTTTCTTGTCGTGGAGTTCAGCAATATTGTGGAAGGCTTCAATAGTGGTTGGATGATCTTTGCCAAGAGAACTTTCGCATATTTCATAGGCGGTTCGGTAGAACGGTTCAGCAGAGGAGTACTTGCCGGTTTCTAAATATAAGCCAGCGAGTTTATTTGCCGCTCGCGCCATATCAAGATGACGATGTCCTCGTTTCTTTCCGATAATATCTAATGCCTCTCGAAACAATATTTCTGCTTTTTCATAGTGTGCCTGAAGCTGCTCAAGACTTCCTAAACGAAAGAGAATATGTGCAACTTCAACGCTGTGTCTTCCAAATTTTTTTTCATTGTACTCAAGTGACTTTTGGAATAGAGATCCAGCGGCAGCATAATCACCTTGTATCCACCATTTTAATGATCCAAGATGGAGTCTGCTCTCTTCTGCTTGATCACTATTTATGCCAAATTCAGCACTCCGAAGTTCAAATGCTTCCTGAAAGTATTGTTCTGTAAGAACATTCCTTCCACATTCCTTAAAAAAACTTCCGAGCTTATCATAAAGCTGGCCACGGTCAGTGACAAATAAGTTGTCGTTACTGTTGCTTATTCTTTCATGATATGCCTGCTCCATGATCGCAAGATCGCCGATCTTTCTCCAATATCCGAGGAGTTCAAAATGTTTATCACCTTCGACTAATTTAAGAAACATCGGAATATCCGAGATCGCATCTTTGAGCAATTCAAGTTCGGATGCTTGTTCATATTGCCACGGAAGCTCATCGGCTTTTCGTTCGGAAATCTCTTGTGCTTTGAAATAGTTTGCGAGTTGTAGATGAGTATTATGATACGAAAGATTAATATCAAGTTTTGCCTTCGCCTTAAAATATCGTACTTCAACTGCCGAGCGCAAATATGAATGATAAAAATCAAGAAGTCCCGTTCTGCGCATTAACTGGAATTCAAGTGCAAGAAGAATATATGATAGCTGAAGGCGATTGACTCCGCTGATTTCCATGATCTCTGTTTCGGCAAGCCCACGCCTTGAAGCCCAGATCAGACCGAGGATAGAATCAAAAGTTTCTTTCCCATAATCATTTTCCATTCTCGCCAGCATCCTCTGAAAAAGGTCACTCGTATCCGCCGAATCCATATAGTGAGCGATGCGTTCATCTAATTCTTCGTGGGATCCGAATATCCGAAGTTCTTCGAGAACAGTTCGAAGAAATAGTGGATTGGCACTTTTTTTATTGCCTGTTATCAGACGACGCTGTTCAACGCTGAGAGATTTACGATATTGACCGAGATAGTTGAGGATCAGCCTGTCACATTCAACTTCTGTTAACGGATAAACTTGAAAAATATCGAAACCGTAACGATCTAATTCAATAAGCGTTTGACTCGGAGCAGCAGAAAGCAGTACACGGATATTCGGCGGAAAATATTTTGGCAGCCATCTTAATTCTGCTGATATTCCTGAAAGGCGGTCTAATGAATCAAGAATGAGAATAAGCTTTTCCTTTTGTACTTTCGCCAGCCAGATCGGGAAATCTGTTTCCAATTGTTCAGGTAAAGTCGGAACGTCTTCTTCCAATTGGTACCGATCCTTAATTTCTTCCATGATACGTTGAATGATGCCAAGATGACTTGTATCAGAAGAACCGGCACCAACATATATTTGAATAGTAAACGCATTGCGATTACTTCTTTTATATTCATGCAGCCAATATGCTAAAAGAGAGCTTTTCCCTGAACCGGATTCTCCGATTATTACTATCGGTGTATCTTCGCCATCTGCAAAAGTATTCAGATATTCGATATATTCGGTTCGTGGAACGTAGGCACGTCGCCTCGTCAGAGCATAAGCTTCTTGAAGTAAACGTTTTTGTTCGAGTGCCGAGGGGACTTTATCAAGAGGGAAGCGTTCGTTAATGACTTTTAATAAGTCTTCGCGTATCAGTTTTCCAAGTTCAGCCGGACTTGGAAAATCTTCGTGCACCGGAAAAGAACTTGAACGGATCCTATCTTTCAGAGCAGTTAATTTTGCAGCAACCTCCTGATCAGTCTCGACAAATTCAGCTGGAGTATCTTTTTTATCTCGGAAATAAAAGAAAGCATGATCTGCCATCTTCGGATTCTCCAATACGCCATAGAGCATTTCCATTTCCGTAACACTTATCCCATTTTCAATACAGGGAATGATCCACGGATGTTCATCTAAAAGCTCAGGATCTTTTCTGACATCTTCAAGCCTCGGAGTCCAACCGTAACGCTCTCCCAAGATGCCGATAAAATAAGGACGGCAACGGTCAATTTCATCAAGGCAGATCTTCAATACTTTTCCTTGTTCTGCTTCTTCACTCGTCACGCCCCAGCGGAGATCGATCTCGGTAAATTCGACACCGCGCTCACGGCAGATCTTTCGCAGTTCAGGAAAAACAAATTTAATAATATATTCTCTTTCTGGCTGTTGATCGCGAAATGTAGAGGAAATAAATATCCGTATCTCAGGCGTTCGTTCGCTGGATTCAGTGGAGGGGGCAATTTGAATAGCATCCGTCATTGAAATACTTTATTGAGTTATCGGAAATTCAATTGGGCGTTCACGATGAGTAATGACCCATCGTCCGTTCTCTTTCAGTGCTTCTTTACCCAGATCAAAAACAAGTCTTCCGGCTTCATCATAATTTTCATCAGCGATCAATTGCTCCAAGTGAATCTGTGCACGCGAGAAAAGATTCTCCATTCTTTCATATTGCTTCACATGATCGGCAAGCGCTCGTTTTTCCGAATATCCGTAAAGCAACCCGGCAGCGATCGGAGTAACTGAACTGATATAAAGTAGAGTCGGAAGAGCTGTAAAGCCAATGAAATACTGGTAGAACAAATTAAATGCAATGAGAGAAAATCCGAACATCAAACATATACGCGCCCACATATTAAGTCGTATAACTTTCGCATTCTCTCTTAACGATGATCGTGTAAAATAAGCGTTCTGAGAAGCAACCCATTCTTTGAGAATGATACTCCACCGTTCAGGTTCGACTCCTGATGTTAATAGTATTTTCTTGTTTGCTTCTTCACTGAATGGCAATGCCCATATTCTTAACGCATGACGAATCCAATCGAGTTCACCATGCTGGTCCCCAAGATAATAGTTTGCGGCTGAATGCTGAAGGTCAACAAATTGCCAATAAAATTGCACCCGCAACCCTTCGGCAAGTGTGCGGTAATCTTGAAATTTATCCTGATAACCTTTCTTTGCTGAATAGACGTAGATGCCATAAGCTCCCACAAGTGTTGCAAAGAAAAGTAGTAATAGCGACGGAGAGTCCATCATTAGATATGCATACAACTCGAAAATGATCGTTGCCAAGAGCGCGAACGAAAAAAGAACAGAGAGCAGTCTCAGCGTATGCTTCTGAAAATAAACGGCAAGAGTATCGCTGATAGTAAAACGAGAGACGAGAGTGGCGGAAGATTTATTCTCGTATTTTTTTGCATCCGGCAATAAATATCCAGCGCTTTGATTTCTTTCTGGAGCAAGTTCTTCTCGCATCTCCAATTCATCTTCATTAAACCGATTGGTGTTTTTGAGAATACGGTCGTATGTTTGCTTCGCAGCAACTTCGTTTTTGAATTGAGTTGGATAAATAATTTTCAGACTTCCTGGTATGCCTTCAGGGACATCATGACTTATTCGCGGCGTTAAGATATGGTAAACGGGACCGATTTCTTCCGGTTCAAACCTGCCTTGCTGGATTATGTAAGGAGGGGGAATTCCGCGAAGTTTGAAACCAACGATATACGTCGTGCCGCCGACAAGTTCTATAGGACTTCCATCCCACAGTGCAATAATGATCTGACTATGCCGACATAAATACGCACCAACATAAGCATATTGATGGTTTCGTTTCTCGCCGGGAATTTTTATTTCATCAATCGTCGCAGTCGAAAGGATTGGCAATTCAAACCAATCATCTGCCCTCTCAAGAAAGTCAGCAAATTCTTTTTTTGATTCCTCAGTAAGAAAATCTTTTTCATAAAGCTCACGGGACATTGGGAGTGGGCAGATAAGCTTCACGCCACATTCCAGTGCGATCCTCGCCGACAGCCGATCTGCTCCCTCGGCAAGCGAGGAGAGCAGAACGAGCGGCGAAGCGGGATATTTATTTTCAAGATCGGAAAATATCTTCCGAAGTGCGCCCTCAAGAAGCGGAATATCTTCCGGACGAAGATCGCGATGACCCGTCACTGCAATGGGTATCGGAAGCGATCCTTTCATCAAGGCTTTCTATGATGGAAAGATTTTCTTTAGTTTATTTTGTGACCCAACCGCTTCCGGCAGAAGTCGTTACATAAACGATTGTTGCAGTATTGCCTGGATTTATGACGACAGGCCCTGAGTTATTGACATGTAATGCACCAACAAGTGTTGCGGTCTTTCCCCCTGCTGCCTCACCGTTAAAAATATATTCTATTTGACCATTTGTACCGGCACCCAATGTGATATTGTAATTTGCAGCTGCTCCGGCACTGATAGCAATGACACTGTTTGCACCTGCTGCAAGATTGAAGGCTCCTGCCGCTTGGTTCGTATGCGAGAGGAGAACGCTTCCTGCATTAACCTGCAAGCCCGTCTGCCCAGCCCCACCGGAAACATAAACACCTTTGCTGCTTGCTCCTGAACCGTTAAAATGACCTGCCCAACCGGTGCCTGAAGTTGTTGCATCCAATGCATTCCCTGTACCTGGAGTGCTGATGAGCACCGTATGAGAAGCATTTGTACCATTATTCTGACTGAAATCTCCGGCACTTCCCGAAGATCCTCCGGCAAAAGCACGGAATGCAGTTTTGGTAGAGCATTGAACTTCGAGAAGTCCTGTCGTTGCCGAAGCAGTTCCAATACCAAAATCACCCGGATTGATCAGGTAGAAATTTTTCGAACTTCCATTGATATTCACATCATTGGCAAACGATCCCCCTAAGGAAATTTTGTTCGCAACGATGGTAATTCCATCTCCTGCAGTCATCGGCGCCTGAAAATCTGTACCGACAGTTGCTAAACCTAAGAGACCGGCAGTAGATTTTACGATTCCGCTTCCCAGCGATGTAACGGTAAACGTCCCTGTTCCTCCCATAGCAATATTTCCTGCTCCTGTGAAGCTGACATTGCTTCCCAAAGCACCACCGAGTGTAATATTTCTTCCAGTGCGAGTTAGCCCATTCGAGAAAGAAAGAGGCACTGAATAATCTGTTAATGAATCAGCCAAGCCAAGTACGCCACTTGGATCAGCTTTTACCATGCCGCCGTATATTGAGGCAAGACCTGTTATCGTGACACTCGATGCAGTCACAGTCCCAGCTCCCGTAAAGCCCAGAGGATGATCGAACATAAAAGTACTGGTATTCACATCGTAGGAGAGATTACCTATATTGACCGCAGCAACACCCGGAGTATGATCTTTATTACCATGCACACCCGTGGAAGCAGTGAAGGTGATCGTGCCAGGAGAAACAACGAGGCTTTTCCAAGGGCGATCTAATGTTCCGAGCGAATACGTAACGCCAAGTCCCGGTTCAAAGGCACCGGAAGTAGTTGTATCCCCAGTTGACTCTTTGAACCTGGCGCGAACTTGTCCGTTCGTCACAAAATCAAGTTCTTTATTATCAATCGTTCCGAGAAAGTTATTCGTTGCGGGATTGAAGAGTGACGCACTCACTGCAGGATTCGTACCGGAATTACCGGTATTGAGCCATGCAACAGACGAATTGCCCAAATAGGAAAGTACCAGCACTCCATTCCCACTTGGAAGGGTTATTGTGCCTCCGGGGTTACCTCCCAAAATGGTAGTATAATTACCATTACCGTCGTCAACCTGAAGAGAGTGCTGAGCAAAACTATTGGAAAACGAAAGGAAAACGATGCAGAAAATAGCCGCTAATGTATTGATTTTCATATTGTTAAAAGAAAAATTTACACGAGAAGTCCCCGGTTGGGTAACAACCTGTCCAATATAATTATAGCAAATATACAAAAATTATTTTCTTCAGACCAGTATTTAACGAATTCTTAACATTTTGCAATATGTCAACTTCGCCTCTTCTTTTTGTGTTAAAACCCTTGATGAGAAAAAAAGACCAGAAAATTACAAACCTGCTCATATTACCCGAAACAAGTTACCAAGAAGTTTGGGATATCCAAAAAGCGATCTTCAGTGAACTTCTCGAAGGAAAGGACACCGATACTCTTATTCTCTGTGAGCATCCTCCGGTTTATACTCTCGGAAGAGTTACCGAAGCAGCGAACATCCTCTTCAGCGATGACGAACTAAAAAAGATCGGCGCTGAAAAATTCGAAATTGAGCGCGGCGGTGATGTGACGTTTCACGGTCCGGGCCAGCTTGTCGGCTACCCTTTACTGAATCTCTCACATTTTAAGGAGGACTTAGGCTGGTATCTTCGCGCATTGGAAGAGTCTATTATCCTCACGCTTAAAGAATACGGTGTATCAGGATTTCGAATTGCCGGAAGAACCGGCGTATGGGTTGGTGAACCAACTAATGAAGAAAAGATCTGCGCTATCGGCATCAAAGTTTCGCGCTGGTGTACAATGCATGGTTTTGCATTTAATGTAAATACCGATCTCTCCTATTTCGAAAGAATCATCCCTTGCGGAATTGGCGATAAGAAGGTGACAAGCCTTGCAAAGGTAATGGGAAGAGAAATAGATATGGGTGAAGTAATAAAGAAATATCAGAAGGCATTCGAAGAAGTTTTCGAGATAACTTTTTTCGATCAGAACCTATAGCTACCTCAGCGCACCCTCAAGTGCAGTCCTTGCATCGGTTTTCTCATCTCTATATTTTATAATGATAGGAGTATAGAGAGATAGACCTTGTTCTCGTGCGAATTCCGATTTGCCTGCAACCGAGCGGGACCCCGCAACGATCACTGCGCCTTCAGGAATAATGAGAGGTTCATTTTCAGATGCGCGTTTAATTATTTTTGAATTGACAAGATCGTAGATCGGTGTTGAACCTGTTAAGATCACCCCTGAAGCAAGCACGGCGCGGCGCTTGACGATACATCCTTCATAGACTCCGCAATTTCCGCCTACGAGAACGTCATCTTCGATGATAACAGGCAATGCACCCGCAGGTTCGAGCACTCCGCCGATCTGCGCTGCTGCTGAAAGGTGCACTCGCTCGCCAAGTTGTGCACAGCTTCCTACAAGCGCGTGTGAATCAACTAATGTGCCGCTTCCGATATATGCGCCGATATTAATATATGCAGGCGGCATGACGATCACGCCGGGCGCTATAAAAGCGCCGTCGCGAATTGTCGAACCTCCGGGAACAACGCGGACATTATCTGCATCGAAAAAATGTCGAACTGGAAGAGTATCTTTATCGGAGAAATACCATGGCTCAGAACTCTTGACAATCCCGAGCTTGCCAAGTTTGAATCCCAGCAAAATTCCTTGCTTCACCCATGCATTGGCTTTCCATCCGCTTGCAATTGATGCATCGGGTTCAGCAGAGCGAATACTTCCAGAATTTAATTCTTTCCGTAGCGAAGTAAAAATGGCAAGGGCTTCATCACGACGAGAATTAAGTTCGTCAGCAGAGAGGGAAGTGAGCGAGAGAATTTGTTCTTGTAAGTTCATGACACAAAAATACGATAAAAAAAGGGCACACACTGTGTGCCCTTACAATCCGATGAATCTGTTAATCCAACGAATCCAAGTTCAGATATTTATTTAAACTTAAAACTATTAACTGCTTTTTCGAATGCCGGACGGAATGAGCTTTCAAGTTCTTTCGGCCAGTTGATCGTGATGCGATAGATATTGCCGCCCTTCAGGAGAAGATAAGCGCGCGATCCTACGCCGGCAACTTGCGAATAATTAATAACCTTCGCGCTTTCGCCGCCGACTGTTCCGCCGGAGACACCTGCGCCACCGTAATTATTTTTTGCATTCTCTGCGGCAAGTTTGCCGAGATCGCTATTGTTTCCTGCAGGAAGCACGTCAACAATGATCGTTGCGCCTCGCCAATCGCCTTCGAACTTAGCACCCTTGCCTGTTGCCTGAATACTGAAATTATCCGGATAGGTGATGGTGTATCCGTTTCCGCTATAACTTACAAAGTTATCTGAAGGCTTTGTTTCTTCTTTCAGCTTTGCCATCGTCGCGCTATCCATCTTGCCTGTCAGCTTCAGGACGTAACCGAGCTTAACCGATTTTTCTGCCGTATCAAAAACAGCTTTATACTTTTCCATTCTCTTTTTGCCGAATGTCGCTGCTTCAAAATAGGTGACAACGGAATCCTTATTACTATAAATACGGTAACCCATGAACGCATCATCCACATCTCCCTCCGTGAAACTGATTTTAACAGCCGGTTGATTCTCAAGGGTTGTAGCCTCATTTGCTGCGAACTTCATGCCTTCGAAGCTTTTCTTAAACTCCTCGATCGCCTGTTCTTTTGTAGGTCCATCAAGAACGCCGACTTCGATCTTCGCTCCCATTTCTCCCTCGGGTGTTTTCCCGCCGTATATTTTTTGGAAGCGTACCTCTGAAGCTTTATCAGAATAGTAGGAAGTTGCTGTGCTCGGAACAGATTCGGCAGCCCAAGCCTTCGGCGCTTTATAGCTAAATTTATATGCCTGATCCTGGAATCTGATTGTCTCCCCCGGCTGAACCGGTGTCATGTCCTCGGATTTTTTACCGCAGCTAATAAAGGTAAAAGCCGCTAATGCTATGATATATATGCTAATAGTACTTTGTTTCATGATATTTATAAAAGCGTGTATGCAAAGTTTGCAATGCAAAGTTACAGAATTTTTTCCCTCAGTAGAGCAGACTTGCCAATCTTGCTAAATACGTGAGTAATTATTCATCCCATTATTGAAACCGTTTTTCCGGCAAAACGTTTAACCTAAGGAACATTAATTTATTTAATTATGAAAAAGATATTCGCTTTTGCTTTTGCAGTAATCATCGCCGCTTCATCGACAGCGACATTTGCTGAAGTTCATTTTCAAGATCTTACTTTTGCCAATGCTATGAAACAGGCAAAGGTAGAGAAGAAGATCATCATGGTCGATTATTATACGACATGGTGCGGCTGGTGCAAGAAGCTTGACCACGATACTTATTCCAGTGATGAACTTGGGAAGTATGCTGATGATAATATTATCTCGCTCAAACTTGATGCCGAAAAAGGTGAAGGCTCTACTCTTGCAAAGGGTTCGGGAATTTCAGGCTTCCCGACGATCATTTTCTACAATGCCGATGGCAAAGAGATCCATCGTGTAGTGGGGTACAAACCAGCTCCGGGTTTTATTCAAGAAATGATGAAAGCAGTTGATAAAAACTCTAAATAGTATTTACATCAGAAAATCGTTTATAAAGATCGGCATAGAAAAGTCGGTCTTTTTGTTGCAACTTAATAAATAAAAATAAGGTTATAGTTGCAACGAAAATAATCATAAATATTTATGAAAATCCCAATTCCAAAACGCGGGCGTCCACGGATACATAATAACCCGGTGTGGTTCGGTATGAAGATCAGTTTGGAAGAACGGGAATTGATTAAGAAATTTGCCAAAGAGCAAGGTACTTCCGCTTCCCGTGCTATCATGGAGATGGTAACGAAATCAGTCGAAGAAGTTAAGAAACCAAAGACTCGGTTAACAGCAGTTGAGATGATGAAGCTACCGATGACAGAGCGGAGCAAACTTTTGCGTACTCAGGCAAAATTGGCTGAGGATTTATATAAACCAGGTAGCGATCTGATTTTCCCGGACGATCAGGAATTTGTCGAATACTAAATGATTATTGAACGAGGCGACATTTGGCTCACTGAGTTTGCTCCGGCCCGAGGTCAGGAAATTGGTAAGACGCGCCCCGCTATTGTACTCTCTGTCGCAGATATAGGTAAACTTGATTTGAGAATAGTTATTCCATTAACGGACTGGAAAGAACGGTACTCCGATTATACTTGGTTTGCACGAATAGAACCGACACGAGGAAACGGATTATCAAAAACAAGCGGCGCTGATGCATTCCAATGTAAATCATTTTCATTAGAAAGATTCAAGAAAAAACTGGGGAAGATTACAGGAGATGAACTGAATGAAATTGCAGCGTGTCTTGCACTCTGTATCGGGTTGGAATAAAAGTTATTCAATCTTTCGGGAGTAATTCCTACGAATCAGTGTTTTTTAGTCCACTATGCAAAAGCGCAACCCTGTCATTATCTCACCGTCGCTTCTTTCAGCAAACTTCACAAGGCTTGAAGAGGATGTCCGTATGCTCGAAAAGGCTGGCGCTGACTGGCTGCATATTGATGTGATGGATGGACATTTCGTGCCGAATATTACGATCGGTCCGCTTGTCGTTGCAGCGCTTCGCAAGATCACCAAGCTTCCTCTTGATTGCCATTTGATGATCACCGATCCTGACCGCTACATTCCGGATTTTGCAAAAGCCGGTGCGGATATAATCACCGTTCATGTTGAGGCGTGTCCGCATTTACATCGGACTGTGCAGCATATTAAATCTTTCGGCAAAAAAGCAGGCGTAACTTTAAATCCTGCAACACAGCTTAGTGCAGTAAAAGAAATTCTGCCGGATGCCGATATGATCTTGCTCATGAGCGTAAATCCCGGTTTTGGGGGACAGGAATTTATTCCATCGCTCTATCGCCGTGCCGCAACTCTGAGCCAATGGATACATTCGCAGAACCTGAACTGCCTCATCGAAGCCGATGGCGGAATCAAGCTTGATAATATCGCCGATGTCTATGCATCCGGCGTTGATGCCATAGTCAGCGGCAGCGGAATTTTCGGAGCAAGCGACCCGGCAGCGATGATCGGAAAGATGCGAGATAAGTGTAAGAGTGTTGATGTTGTAAGTGTATAGTTTATATTGTCATTGCGAGGAGGGCTTCAGCCCGACGTGGCAATCTTAAATGTTGAAATTTGTTGCACGATAAAAGTTTTTAGATCGCCACGCCGCATGAAGGTCGGCTCGCGATGATACTAATTTTATTTACCCCCTCATGTCAAAAATAAAGATCTCTAAAGGAAAATTCAATGGCATCAATGCCTGCGCGAACGATAAAGGCGTGATCAATGCTGCGGCAATGGATCAGCGTGGATCGCTGAAAAAATCCATCGGCAAAGCGATGGGGCATGATGCAACGAATGAAGACCTCACCAATTTCAAAATTTGCGTAACGGAAGTTCTGACGCCCTATGCTTCAGCGATACTCATGGATCCTGAATATGGATTGCCGACTCTTGCTCATCGCGCAAAGGGCACAGGTGTTTTGTTAGCTTACGAAAAAACAGGTTACGATGCTGCCACGAAAGGACGCTTACCTGATCTTCTTGATGAATGGAGCGTTCGCCGCCTTGTCGAAGCAGGTGCAGATGCGATCAAGATATTGTTATACTATAATGCCTTCGACGAGAAGAGTATCAATACTCGCAAGCACGCCTTCATCGAACGTATCGGCGCAGAGTGCAAAGCATTGGACGTTCCGTTTTTTCTCGAACCTCTTGCCTATGACGATGCAATGGATGAGAAAGGCCTCGAGTTTGCAAAGGTCAAACCGAAATACGTTGCGGCATACATGACGGAATTTTCGAAAGAAAGATACGGCGTGGACATCCTGAAAGTTGAAGTGCCTGTGAATATGAAATATGTTTCCGGTACGAAAGCATATAACGGAAGCGAGGCGGCATATACAAGAGAAGAAGCGTTGAAGCTTTTTAAATCTGCTTCCGATGCTGCGACGAAACCATTTATTTATCTCTCTGCAGGCGTTAGCGATGATGTTTTCCGCGAGACGATCCAGCTTGCCGGCGAAAGCGGTGCAAACTTTAGCGGAGTCCTCTGCGGCAGAGCAACCTGGCAAGATGGCGTTGCGATTTTCGGAGCGCAAGGAAAAGAGGCTCTCGAAAATTGGCTGAAGGGCAGAGGCGTTGAGAATATCAAAGCGCTGAACGAAGTCGTCTTCAAATATGCAAAACCCTGGACAACGATCTATGGTGATGTGGAAATTCTCTGAACCCGGATTCAAAGGATTCTTTAAGGATTTATTAGATTTCGTAAGGGCACATCGTATGTGCCCTTTTTATTTAATGTATAATCTTCACTATCTCCGATTTCGTTTCTTTCTCCGTCACCAATCCCAAGACATAACTTCCAGTTGGAAGCTGAGATACATCCCATTTCAGAAGATGCTCGCCTACACCTGCATCAACTTTATTCTCCCGAATTATTCTTCCTTCGAGATCATAGAGGATGAGTCTTGCATTTCCATGCTCAGTCAGGGAATAGGAGATGTTTAATTCTTTGGAGGTTGGATTGGGGAAACATGAGAAAAAGGAAGGTGCATTTTTTTGAAATACCTCAGATTTTTGAAATGGGAGGAAAAGGGGCACTACTGCTGAAGTAATATATGTATCTACATAAAAACCCGCCCCCCAAGTAATTTGCGATATTTTTGGTAAGATATGCAAAGTAGAATCTAATGGTATGGAAACAATAAAATCAGAAACACTATATTCGTAGGGAATGGATTTGCTGCAACTATCAAAAGTGCCAATAATTCCTCTTACATTTTTTATTAAAAGTTCGAATAAATTTGAATCAGGAAAGTACTTTGCTTGACACTCGAATCCTTGAGTATAAGGCAATATAGTATCCCGTAGCGGTACAGTTGCATAAGTCTGATGGAATTGATCGCAAATAAAAAAGTAGTCGATCTCTTCAGTCCCTAAAACGTTTGACCCAATATGAGGTATGAACATTCGGAGAGAGGTAGTATGGTTTTTAAGAATGGAATGAATATCCATTCTTAATGTAAAATTTATTCCATATCCATTATTATAGAGCCTGCTAAGTCTCCTCATTTCGCTGAAGGTCCAACTACCTTTCCACATTGAGATCAACCGTTGAGAACTTCGCAACCCAATATTATTTTCAACAATTACAGGCCCCGCCGAACCTCTTCCGGTATCAGGAATGGAAGTGGTAATTAATGAATCTGTCCAACTTTTCAGAGTCATATTAACACTATCAATCGTGACCTTACCAAGCGTTGCACCGAACGAGCCATAAATATGTAGCTCGCCCTTCATTTCATCAATGAGCATAGAATCAATTACAGGCTGCGCATAGCTTGCACCGGCACAGAGGAGAAAAATGATGATGAGATATTTCTTCATACTATATAAAGACAACTGAGATCGGATTTGGTTACAAATAAACTGCAATGGGGACGGAAATATGCCCTGAAAATAGTCGTTGGTTGTTGGTCGTTCGTCTTTAGGAAACAAATTCTGCTAACGACTAAAGACCAACAACTAACAACTTTTACAAAAAAGTGCGGATTGAACTCGTAATTTTGCTGTTAAGATATGTAAAATCCTACGTTTGAAGAAAACCAAACCAAAGAATAAGATCAAAGCCCCGATTCCAGCGCCGAAAGCGAAGCCCGTAAAAGCTTCGAAGAAGCCTGTACGCCCTGCGCCAAAAGCAGCGGTGCCTATCGTCGCACCGGTCAAGAAAGCTCCGGCTCTGCAAGTTCAAGCAGTTGAACCGCCTGAACCGAAGCCGAAGAAAATTCCGGAGACAAGCGAAAGGCAGCTTGAAGATAAATCGCTCGTTCGCCGCGCCCGAGGTGGTGAGCAACGCGCGTATAGCGAACTTGTCAAGCGGCATAAGCGCGGGATTGAACGGCTTATCCGCCCGATCTGCCGCAATGCAACGACTGATGAAGTCGAGGATCTTGTGCAGGAAGCCTTTACCAAAGCTTTTCTGCATCTGAATTCTTATTCGGAAGAATATGCTTTCAGCACATGGCTTTACCGCATTGCGACTAATCATGCGATCGATCATCTTCGTCGTAAGAAACTTTCCGTCTTTTCGATCAGCGCCCCTCCCGGCGGCGGTGATAAAGGTGATGACGAATCCAAAGATTTCGAGATCACCGATTCGTCGTGGATACCGGAGCAATTGATGCTTTCGGAAGAGCGTACGCAGATCATCGAAAATGCGATCGACCAACTACCCGAAAATTATAAGAAGATCATCAAGCTCCGCCATAACGACGATATGGAATATGATGAGATCGCAAAAGTCTTGAATCTGCCGATGGGTACGGTGAAGGTTCATCTGCATAGAGCAAGGGCTGCTCTCGGGAAAATGTTGGATGGGAAAGTATAATCTCTAACAATAAATCATAAAACCAACATCGTCATTACGAGAAAGGCTTTAGCCTTTCGTCGCAATCTAAAAACTTAAACATTGATTGCTCATTTGAATTTTTAGATCGCCACGCTCCTTGCAGTCGCTCGCGATGACATTATTAAACTAATGCCTAAAATTGGGAACAACATCCATTGTTTGAATTCGAAAGAAAATCGCATTCTGCGATATATTATTCTTTTCGTCATCATCTCCCGAATTGCGTTGATGTTTCGGTCGGAGGAAAGAATCTATACTCGTCCGTACTACGAAGATTCATTTTATCTCTTCAATTGTGCCGAGCATTTTGCACATGGCGAAGGCTTCACCTGCGACGGTAAACAAGCTACTAATGGTGTTCAGCCTTTAATCGTTGTCCTTTATGCTCCGTTATTTTTGCTTGCCGGAGCCGATAAACTCCTTGCGCTGAAACTCGGATTTATTCTCATTGCTCTGTTTGATTCACTCAGTGTTATTTTCATTGCGCGATTAGTCAGAACATTACAAAAGAAACCAACGGATGAAGACTCGGTCTGGAAATCTCCGCCGATCATTGCAGCAATTCTTTGGGCAGCGTTATATCCTATCTTCGTTCATACAACAGGCGGAATGGAGACAGGAATATATTCTGTCATGTTGATTGCCTCGCTTTATTATTATGCAAAGCTTTCGCGATTACGCAGTGATGGCAAAAGCATTAGCATCATGCAATGGAGTTTGCTCGGCGTGGTATTGGGTGTCACCGTCCTTGCCCGTATTGATGCAGTGTTCTTCGTTATTATTATTGCTTGCTATGAACTTTATAAATTTAGAGGAAAAGGATTTATCAGCGGTGCAATAATTTCACTCTTTGCTTTTATTGTTTCAAGCCCGTGGTGGTGGTATAATTATAAGATATTCGGAAGTATTATGCCGCAGAGCGGTGTCTCGGAATCACTTCGGGGCGGAATTCTTAGCGAGAATCTCCGACGCGGGGCAATCGTCATTGGTGATATCCTCGCTGTTTTTTTCTTTCTACCGAATTATGAACTTCCAACATGGTTTCATTTCTTTTGGCTGCTTGCTATTGCGGCGATTGTTGTTTGGATCATAAGAAAATTTACATTGCGAAATTATTTGAGGGAGAAATATAATCTATCTCCCGTGCTGCCGATTCTTCTTTTCTGTGGATCGCTTATTGTTTACTATATTTTCTTTTTCAGTGCGCCGCATTTTCTGCCGAGATATTTTCATCCTCTGCGTATTCTTTGGTTAGTGCTCTTTGCATGTGTTTCGCCGAAAATAGTAGAAGGGATCAAAGATTTCTATTTGCGAAAGAAAAACCTTGCCTGCGGATTAATTATCATTTTTGCTGCTGGAGGTTTAGGTTTTAGTGCATCACTATATGCGTATTCTTTTCTTATTAATAAAACAAGTGAATTTTATCTAACAGGGAAGTACGCATTGCAATATCCAAATGAGAAATTCGGAATGGAGCAATCCGGCACAGCGGGATTTATTGCGTCGAATGTTCTAAATCTTGACGGCAAAGTAAATTTCAAAGCATTACAGGCAATACAAAAAAACGACATCGGAGCATATATCGAAAGTAAAAGATTCGACTATATCGCCGATTGGCGCGAATTCAGTTCGAAGATCGTTGCCTCCGCAGAAAAACACGGCGGCAAATTTCAGGAAGTAGATTCGATCGGAAGAGTAATAATTTTTAAGAGAGTGAAGTAGTTCTATGAAAAAACCAAATTTTATTCTTGATGTGCCGCCGCCGCAAATGCCTTTCGAAGGGTTCTCGGAGGCAACATTCAAATTTCTGCACGGATTAAAAAAGAATAATAAAAAAGAATGGTTCGAAGCGCATCGCGATACGTATGAAGCCGATCTTCGCGAACCAAGCAAGCAGCTTGTCGGAGCGATGAGCCAATTTATTGCAGAAGCGAAGCTACCGCTGATCTCAGATATGAGGAGATCACTTTTTCGTATCAACCGAGATATTCGTTTCTCCAAAGATAAATCTCCATATAAAACTCATATCGGAATTGTCTTCCCGATGCAGGGGATGAAAAATGACGAATGGTCAGGTATGTATATCGGCTTTGAACCGAGCGGAAAAAACGATGTCAAAGTATATATCGGCGGCGGAGCCTATATGCCATCAAGTCCTTTTCTCAAAAGAATTCGGACGAAGATCGGTATAGAATACAAAACATTAGAAAAACTTATTGCCCAAAAGGATTTCAAAAAAGAATATCCAAAAGGCATAACCGGCGAGTCGCTGAAACGGATGCCAAAGGGTTTCGAGGAGGATCATCCTGCAGCGGTATTGCTCAAGTTGAAAAGCTTTACCTTTGGCGCCGATCTGACGAAGAAAGATCTGATGAATCCGAATCTTCCGAAAATTTTAGTGCAGAAGATCAAAGCTGCACAACGGATACTCGAATTTTTTGCCGAAGCCTAAATAACCAGTTTAAAATAAAAGAGCGGCTCATGTGCCGCCCTTTTATTATTGCAAATAATTTAGAAAATTAATTGGACCACGGATTACTGAATTTATTCGCCTTATCTGTGACAAAGTTATAATCGCTGAGCGTCTGAAGGAAAGCAATGATGTCGGACATATCTGCATTGCTGAGGTTTAGACTTCTGACTTTTGAATCCTGATTTTTTGTTGATCTCCCACCTTCATTATAATGATTCAGTACTTGCTGAAGCGTTGCAAAGCGCCCGTCGTGCATATACGGTCCACTCAGAGCGATATTCCGGAGTGAAGGTGTTTTGAACTTCCCGATATTCGCGTCAATCTTTTCGATATCGAATCTTCCTTTATCGCCGCTTTGACCAATCCCGATCCCGTTATCGTGGAATTGTTGATCGGTAAAATTATATCCGGAATGGCAGGAGACGCAGTTCGCGCCATTTGCATCGGTGAATAATTGGAAACCATGCAGAGCTTGCGGATTATCTTTATACGCCACTTCATCGCCGTTATTATATTTATCAAACGTGCTTTGTGTACTGATGAATGTGCGTTCGAAGCAAGCAATAGATTTCGCAATTTTATCTAATCCGATATCCGTCGATCCCCATGCTGCAAGAAAGAGCTGAGGATAATTTTTCCCTGCTATGTCGGCAGTGTGACCGTTGAGTCGTTTAAAAAGAAACAATGTATCGTTATTGCCCGGCTTTGAATTGTAACCATTTGTCGAAGTATCGTTTTGTCTTGGATCATTGGTTAAATTATTTCCCATCTCTACAGAGTTAAAGATCGGTCCGGGAACGTGTGCTTCCAAAGAAGTGAACCTTCCATCCCATGTAAATGAGGTGTTATATCCGACATTGGCAAGCGGCGGGGCATTGCGCGTACCGTGCTGTTGCTGAAAGCCAATGCTTACAGGGAATTGATCGGAAAATCCGATATTCGCCTGATGGCATGAGCCGCATGAAGTTTTCTGATCAGCGCTAAGTGATTTATCATAAAATAAGTGTCTACCAAGTTCTACCTTGGCATCGGACATCGGATTATCTGCCGGAACGATGATGGTACCGGGCACTTTCGGTATGACGCTGATACCCGGATTTGTAACCGGATCAGAAGCAGGAGATGACATTTCCTTACTGCAACTTGATAGAAACGAAACGAGAACAAGAAGAGCTGCACCAAGGCGCAGGGATGAAAGCTTATCTTTTTTCATAGTATGTTTTCCAGAGAGGGATGATAGATTGATGCATGAATTCTGAAAAAACTTCCCGACCAACTCCAACCATTATATTATCATACGAGAAGTTCACATTACCTACCTAAAATAACACCCCAAGCCCCTAATAGTTACACCAAAAATGAAAATATTGTGGGTAAAATTTCACCCCCAAAATTTTGCAGTCAGATATTCATTCAGGTAGATAAATACAAATAGCATTCTGAAGCGATCAATGATAGTAAAAATACGGACTAATTGTAGATGAGACGCTCGTTGTCGGGTTCTGTAAGTCATCACTTATCACTCAAAACACACAACTCAACACTCATAACTATAACCGAAACTATCCACAAAATCGAAAGTATAAGAACATATTGATTAGGAATGTCATATTTTTGTGCTCAGAAAGGAAACACGTATGGAAATGTTCATGGTAGAAGTTGAATATCCTTACTATAAGGATGAAGAATTTATGGCACTTGTTCCGCGTCAGCGGGATCAGATCGCCACGTTGCTTAATACAGGTGTCCTGACAAGCTTTAGCTTGAATATGGAGCGAACAAGAGCGTGGATCGTCATTCCTGCTCATAACGAAGGAGCGGTGATGTCCATCCTTGAGCAATTCTCGCTCTATAAATTCATGAATCTGGATATCCACGCTCTTCTCGCCTTCGACAGAGCAGCCTTCAGTCTGCCGCCGCTGGTGATGAACTAATAAAAAAAAGCGTAGAGCTTTTCAAGTTAAAAGTCAAAACTTTCAAGTCAAAAGGAGACGGTATTTCTTTTGACTTTAAAGTTTTGACTTTTGACTTCCTATTCATCCTTCCACGACCCTCCATAACCCAATAGTTGCCCCGTAACTCCATATAATTCATCAACATCGCTCTGCACACCGGCAGAGTCATTAGTCTCTTTAGCAGAAAACCACTCCAAATCTCTGCCCCCATTTCATCCCTCATCCTTCATCCTTCATCCTTTCCCAAAACTCCGGGTGAGCGACTGTAACTTCATATAATTCAAGTATATCACTGTGCACATTCGCAGAAAAAACTGACAGCCACAGCTTAAAGCTGAAAGCTAAAGACAACGTCATTGCGAGACCGGCACCAGCCGGTCGTGGCAATCTAAAATCTACAGGTGTATAGGTGCCTATCATAATGGAGGTAATATACGACATAAAACCCTGTTTGTCAAGGTGCCCATCGACATTTATTTTCAGGGAAAGCTTAGTCGTTATATTCTCTCTTCAGATAAGATTGGGTGTTAGCAAATTGAGGTGAAAGAGTTTGTACATATTCACTCATTGGATCAGGTGCAAAACCAAATGTTAAGCATATAATTGAAGGTAATATTTAATTATATTCATTCTTTAACAATCTTCTTCGTCACAACCGAACTCCCCGACAAAAATCTCGCATAATACATCCCCTGCACAAACTTCGACAGATCAATCGAGAAATCCGATGTATGCGGATTCGCAAGCTCTAAAACTTTCTCGCCGAGAACATTCATGATGGCGACGCTCCTCAGATTCTCCGGTTCGTTATGGATGGAGATGATACCGGTTGTGGGGTTGGGGGAAAGGGAAATATTGAGATCGTGCCCAATTTTATTTGTTACAACTCCGCTCAGATCAGAAAGCGAATGTCGCCAAATTTTACCATTATCGTCGCCTGCAAAAAGATTGTCGTCATTAACCCCAAGTGTATTAATTCGGATACTCGTTAATCCATCATTAAGTTCTTTCCATGATCGTCCACTATCTCCCGAATATAATACACCATCACCATTCGTGGCAGCAAAAAGTCTTGAACGGTTCGATGTGATGAATAAAATATGATACCCATTGGGATTTACGTATGATGTATCCCAAGTGATTCCTAAATCCATCGTCCTAAAAATACCACTATCAGTAGCGGCGTAAATTGCACTATTAAAGGAATTCAAACAGAAGACATTATTAGTAAGTCCTCGATCTATATTGCCCCAGCTAATCCCGGAGTCAGTAGATCGAAAGACTGCACCATTTGATGATGCAAAAATAATATTGCCAATAGAAGTTAAAGAACTTACTTGGGGGGCATATGGTCCGGTACTCGACAAGTTCCATCTCACACCATTATCTGTTGAACGAAAGACATAATTACCTGCTGCAATAAGAATTGTATTAATCTTAAGAAATGTCTTCAAAGGGCCAATCACTGCTGAATCAATTCTTGTCCAGTTTTTACCATAATCGGTTGAATGAAATAAACCCGTTGTGCCATAGCGTGAAACTCCGGCAAATAATTCTATTCCAGAAGCTATTAATCCGAATACTTCACTTGAAGAAAGTCCCGCAGAATCCCAACTTACCCCATTATTGGTCGAACGAAATACCCCCGTAAACCCACTCACAAATATGCCTGAATCTGTAAAAATAAAAGAACGTACCCCACCCCCAGGTGGGTGGGGTTCAGGGTTAAGTGGTTTCCCCAGTAGTGTCCATTGACTCCAAGCATTCATAGCAAAGCCGAATGTAAAGAAAAACAGAAGGCAATAGATAATTTTATTCATTCTTTAATAATTTTCTTCACATCAACCGAACTCCCAACCAGAAATCTCGCATAATACATCCCCGGCGGAAGCTTAGACAGATCAATCATGAAATCCGATGTATGCGGATTTGCAAGCTCGAAAACTTTCTCGCCAAGAACATTAACGATGGCGACGCTCGTCAGATTTTGAGGAGCGTTATGGATCGTGAGGATGCCGGTTGTGGGGTTGGGGGAAATACGAATTTCGTTTGTAAACGCGGTCGAGTCTTTAACTTCGCTGATTCCAAAATCGGAGAGGGGGCGGCGCCAGACGCCATTATCTATAATGCCGACAAAAAGGTACCTATCGTTTACAGCGAGTTGAAACGGATTTGAATACTTACTGACGTTCTCTAACCCGGCGCTTACAGATATCCAGGTTTTAGCCGAGTCGTTCGAAAGGAAAATTCTGTCACTTTGTGGGTATTCACATGCCGCAAAAATCTTTTGTCCGCTTACAAGGAGCGATTGAATTGGTCCGGATAAATTCGTGCCGACTTTTGACCAACGAAAGTTACTATCACTCCATTGATAAACAGTACGGTACATACCGACGAAAAGATTTGTACCCAACAATGCGAAGGCAGCGCCACTTAAGTCATCTATTGAAATGCTGTCACTGGCTTTAGACCAAACAGTGCCGTTATTCGTTGAGCGAAAGATCGCATTAGCTGCGCCGAAGCTGCAATCTCCTACATCTGTTTTTACAAACAAACTCGTCGGAGTTTCTGCCAGAGCAGTGGCTTGGAATTTTTGTTTCCCTTGGATTCCGGAATCAATCGCTATCCAATCATCACCGCGATTGGTGGAAAGAAAGACGCCTCCGCAAGCTGCCCCAACGAAAAGATCGGTGTCCTTAACTAATAACGACAAGACACCAGTGCATACATATGGTGAAGGAAAGTTGTTACTGACTTGTGACCACGTTGTACCGTCGTCAATGGATCGAATGATGGTAGAACAGCCACTGTTGTCAATACTTGCTGCAAAAAGATATTCCCCCATTCTAACTATTGCAATAACGTTCTTTTGAATGAGCCCGGTATTAAGCCGCGTCCAATCATCACCGATATTTGTTGAGCGGTATATCCCATTACTTGTTCCCGCAAAAAGGCTTGAATTACTTGCGGTGAGGCACTCTACAGTTGAATCAACAGACTGATTCGTCCGAACCCACTGGCACTTGGCATTCCCATGGTAAAGGAACAACAGTGAAAAAAACAACAAGCTTAACAGAAATATTTTTTTCATTAGGATTACTTCCCCAATAATTTTCTCACTATAACCTAACTTCACATATAAGCATCGATCTGTTTCATAGGAATCTGTATGTATGACAACGCTTAAGACTCTTTAAAGTTACAAGGATCAAAATTGCCTCCCCGGCACCCTTTGGAACCCGAATCCCTAATATTATGCTATAATTAGCTGAGTCACACAGGGTACATTATTTTTTGTCATTAGTCATGCGTTTTTGTGCCGTAATCGGCATATTTCTCCTATTTGGAACAGGTACGCTCCTTGCCCAAGGAACGTGGACTCCGTTTGTCAAAAATATAAATGGCAGTGGTCCGAACGGTGCGGCATTTCTTAATGATAGCTACGGATTTGTGAGCACAGCCAATGGCACATTCCGCACTACAGATGGCGGCAAGACGTGGGTGCATACAAATATGCCCGGAAGCCTTGCGCGTACGCAATGTTATTTTTATACTCCGTCAAATATTTTTTATAACGGCGAACTCGAAAGCGTTGACAGCGGCATGACGTGGACAACACTTTTGCAGCCTGCCGATGGCGCGCTCTATATTGAGCGCGGAATATTTTTTGATGCAGGCGGCAGAGTGAGTTTGAATCATGCGCGGACGTGGCGGCTTCTGGATTCAAATTTTAAGAATGGCGAAAGCCTTGTCGGAAATCTCGATGGTGGAATTGCGATGTGGGGCGGCAGCGGAATGGGTAATGATACAAGCTTGTACACTACCGATCTCGGAAAGTCCTGGCATCTCGGCGAGAACGGAGTAGAATCGGATTACGGATATGCCATTCCATATACGCATACCTATTTTCGTTGCGGCGGTGATGGCGAAGATGGTATTCAGCGCTCCATTGATGGTGGCGCAACTTGGCAGACAGTTTTCGGACTAATCTCTGAAGAATATCTTTCCGATGGATTTGCCGGCAATAGCTGTATTGTCTATGCGCAGACGATGGACACCGTAAAATATAATTATCCTTCGGGGATACTTCGCTCTACCGATCAAGGTGATACGTGGATTCCTATCGGCGGACCGATCGGCAGAGATGATTATAATATATGCGGCGTCACTTCTCGCGGCGCTGTGTGTTATGCGATGAATTTTCATCCGGGGTATCCGCTCTGGAAATATATTGATTCATCGCTTTTGCGCCCGATACTTTCGGATATGAAAATTACACACTCTTTTCCGGATACGATTTTCATGAGCGATTGTGATTCGGCGAAGATCAAATTGAATGTGGATTTCTCAGCCTGTGATTTCATCCACTTCCGCGATTTCAAAATTGATAGTCTGCCTGCAAAAAATTATCGTATCGCATTTACTCCGGGTCATGTCCTCCGGACAGGGCATCCGGATTCGCTCGGCGTTTCATTCATGCCTTCGATTGCGGGGACATATAATGTCGGACTTCATTTCAGTTTTTCCGCATCGGATTGGTCGGGGACTGATACAGTGATTCCGTTGGTACTGGTGATAAAAGCAAATCCGGCAGTATTAAATATCAATAAAACCGATACAATAAATTTCGGCACTCAATCTTTCTGTAATGCCGGCGGAAAAGATACGATCCTCTTATCAAACTTGAGCTGCCATGCGCTGAAGGTGAATATCATTCGTCTCGAAATGGATTCATTGGCGAAGTATGATTTCACCGCTCCCGTATTGGCAAATTATTCTTTGAAAGAAGGCGTGGGCGGTGGGAAAATTATTATTAACTTCGCTCCTCGCTCGGCAGGAATAAAAACCGGAAGGCTTATCATCATGACCAGCATTGGCAACGATACGATTCCGATCTATGCAAATGTTTTGCCTGCTCCGAAAACTCTTGCGATCAGAACCGAGGCGATGATCGCACCGATCTGCGATAGTATTAGCGGATTTATTTATTTCCGCAATGGAAGCTGCCGTGAGATGACGTTCAATTCCATCACGGTATCAAGCCCATTTCAAATATTGCCGATTAGAGTGCCTTTCTATATAGAACCGGGTGATTCGGCAGCGATACCTATTCGCTACGTGCCATCTGGTCGCGGAAGCGAGACGGTAACGGCAAAAGCAAAACTCAGTTTCTCGATGCCTTTTGCCGATGAAGATTTTGATACAACGCTGACGTTGACGGGCTTTGGCGCTCACGGTGCATCGTCCTATATGCTTTCTAAAAAAAGTATTGCATTCGATACACTGCATATATGCGACAGCGCAAGTCAGAACTTTGCATTATACAGTACAGGATGCGATTCGCTGCAGATCAGATCCATTTTAATTTCCGGTGATCCTGATTTTATATTCTCATCATCCACTCTTCTTTCTCCCACATTTTCCTTAGCTTCAGGCGAATCAATCTCTTTTAACATCTCGCTTATTCCTATTTCACCGGGAAATAAATCTGCAACCATTACTATTACGCTGACTGATAATTCTAAAATAATTATTCCGATCACTGCGCCAATAAAGCGTGCCGTGCGGATTCTTTCGTATGCTCCGCAAGGTACTATTGATCTTGGTACTGATTATACATGCCATAGCGGCGATACATCCGTTACATTTACAAATCCAAGTTGTGATACTGTCGAAGTAATGGGTATTTATTGGCAGGGGACGGGATTCGGCTCAAGCACTTTATTCCCGATCTTTATTCCATCAGGTGAAAGCAGAACGATCACTATAAGTACGATTATTGATACTGTCGGAGGAAAGACGACCAATACAGCCGTACTGAATTTCGTGACGAATGCCGATAATATTATTGCACCTATTACGCTAACACGAAGCTATATCCTTCCGCATCAAGTGCATCTTTGGCTTGATGGAGATAAGTCTCCGCTTCCTGCTTCAAGTATTTGGAAAGTTCGGATAAAAGGTTTTGCGAATGAATTAACGGATGTGCAAACCATTGATTACACCATCAACTATAATACCGATCTGCTCGGATTTTTACCGGGAGCAAGTTCTGCACAAAGCTCTGACGGAAGAACATTTCATCTTACGAGTTCGCAGATAACTTCTGCCGGGTTGGATGTCTCTCTCGGCGAAATGGCATTCGAAGTTTTTCTGACGAAGGATACAGCAACATCGCTTACGATAACTTCTATAACTCTCAATAGCTCCGACCCGCAATTTATGGGCTGCGTTGCAACAACAGAAGCAACCGGAGGTGCAGATTTTGTTTATCTCGATAGCTGTTCCGATAGAACGATCAGGACATTCATGCGTGGCGAGCATTTGCAATTTGGCATCCATCCAAATCCGGCACGAGACGCAATTGAGATTGAACTTCACTCTCCGACTGCGCAAGATGCGAACATCGAAATCTTCAATGCGCTTGGGGTAAAAGTATCCTCAGAAGGAAAAAAATTAATTGCCGGACAAAATATTTTCCATATTGAAACGGCGACTCTCCCCCAAGGTGTATATATTATTAGGATTGGTCAAACTTCGCAGAGCTTTGTGAAAGTGAAGTAGAGGAGTAACATTTTCGAGGATGTGAAGTTATTTAAATGAATTATTGTTACCACTACATGAAAATACTTCTCATACTCTCATTATTCTTATTTGCCGCAGAATCGGGCATTGCGCAGAACCATACTACGCGCCGAACCTTGATCGAAGAATTTACTTCAAGTTCGAATGATGGGAGCGCCATCAGCGATCCGGTTATTGATCAATTTACCGGCGAAGCGCCGGGACATTTTTGCATTGTCAAATGGTACTTGCCTTTCGGCACAAAGGGCGGAGCAAATCCTTTTTATACGGACTACTCGCTTTCACTTGGTCGGAGTCAGGGATATTACGGCAACGATACTGTCTCGCGTATTTTTCTCAACGGCGGAAAACAATTTGATCCTTACGGACTTCCTCTTGATTCGATACGTGGACGAGTATCGCCAGAATATAGCAAGACGTCACCTTTTGTTCTTGATGTAACACAAGAAGTGATTGGTGATAGCCTGATCGCTTATCTCAACGTCCGCCAACTTGATACAGCCGTTGATCTCACGAAACTCGTGATCGGCGTGATCGTGACGGAGCGATATAATCAAACGACTGACATTAACCATATTTCCTACCATACCAATATTGTTCGCAACGTGCTGCCTTCGCTTGACCCGAAAAACGGAGACATTCGCGATGCGCTTCCATTCGCATTTGTTATGCAGGGACATACGACGCAGAAGTTTCGATTCGCATCGAAAATCGGTCTGGATTGGGATCCTACAGGCTTGGTAAGCGTTGCTGTCATTCAGAATAATCAAACGAAAGAAGTTCTGCAATGCAATTGGACTGTTCCGGAAATTCAATTTACACGTCCGACATCCAGCACATTTATATTTGATAACGGGAGCACTCCTTGTCAATTCCAAATTCGGAACATGACCGATTCGGATATAATAATCTATCCGCAGCTTTCCCATAATGCGCCATTGGCATGGGAGCTGAAACTTCAAGGAATGCCTTACCCAAATTTCCTGCTGAGCGCTCATACCTCAGTAAGCGCAACATTCATCTCCGAAAGACTCAGACCGTTTCGCGGTTCGGGTGATTTCATTTTACTGCTTCGTGCAAGTCCGGGTATCGTTGTGGCAAGTATTGCAGGGACACTTGTCGGAAGTGATTCACGCGATCTTATCATTAAAAATTGGGCATCTTCAGTGTATCAATCCGATCCTGATATTGTCACATGGAAACAATTCGGACTTGATGCGGCGATCTGTAATGACGATGCCATTGGTGATCTTTTTAATAATAATTTGCTTCCATTCCGGACAATCTATGTCCAGCGATCTTCGTATGGCGATTCAGCTCAACTTGAAAGTATTAAAGAATATATGGCGCATGGCGGCAGAATGATCTTTCAATCGGATAGTGCAGTTTATCATTTCAGTAAGAGTATTCTTGATACAACAAAAAATAAATATGCGCTCACGTTCAAGGATATTTTTCAGACTATTCCGACAGGTATCGGCGTGACGAAATGGTCAAAGGGAAATGTGGTAGTGGGGAATGTGTTTAGCGATACGCTTCCAACTCCGTTCACGATTGGTTTAAGACCTGTGCAGCCGCTCGTACCGATTGATACATTTGCAAAACCGATGGTGATGGCACATGATGGCTCGATCATTGGAATGGCAATTGAATCCGCATTCGGCAAGATCGCGTATCTGACTTTCCCGCTATCGGATATTCAGAATCCCACACAAGCATCGCTGATGACAGGACAAATCCTGAATTGGTTTAAGACTCCGGTATCGAAAGTCAATTCCGCGCCGGGAGAAAATTTGACTGCATCAGTATATCCAAATCCTGTCACGTCGAATGCAACGATTAGTTATTCATCTTCTTCAAATGAAAAAGCAATTCTCACTTTGCATGATGAACTTGGAAGAATAGTAACTCCTGCATATCGCAACGTTGGGAGCGAACAGTTAAATATAGACTGCGCGACACTTTCATCAGGAACATATTATTATTCGCTGCAAACGGGAGAGAAGATGTTGCGAGGGAAAATAGTCGTTAGTCATTAGCCGAGAGTTAACAATATGTCATTGCGAGCCGCATTCTTCGACGAAGGAGAAGAATGCGGTGTGGCAATCTAAAATCTTCAAGGCAACACAAAAGCTTACTTTATAATAGTAAACATCATCGAAGAAGCCTCTCCACCCACCGTCATCCGGCAAAAATACGTCCCATCTCCAAAGCCATGCAGATCAAGAGTCTCCGAATGCTCACCCTCCCTCATCTCGCCAAGCGAAACCTGCTTCATGCGTCTGCCGAGAAGATCGTAAACTTCGAGGTTAACAGTAGATGATTTTGCAAGCATGAAAGAAACAGTTGCCTGTGAAGATGCGGGGTTGGGGAAGATTTTTATTGAAGCCGAAGAAATATTCTGTGGAGAAATCCCAAGCGTCACACTCTGAGTTTTTCCGACAAAAAGTGTTCGCTGCTGCGAGCCTTGATCATTTCGAAAGAGCGATGAAGGTCCTAATGAAAGCCAAGAAATAAAACCGCCTGTAACGTAGAGATCGCCATCACGGGAAAAGGCACAATTCTGAAGATAAGAATAATTTGTCGTGTCATCATCTCCTGAACGAACCCATAACGTATTCCCATTTTTATCGAGCGAAGAAATAAAGAATCCGGAATGTGAACGTTCCAAAATAAGATCGTTGATCTGTGATGTTCCGGGAATATCTCCGCAGATAAATACCTGTTGATTTGCAGCTATGCTGACACCTCTGACCTCTGCGATTGAAGAAGTCCCATAACGATGGTTCAGGGGTTGAACCTGCCGCACCCACTGAAGAGTACCGGTATTATTATATTTTGCAATAAAGCCATTTGAATTAGGCACTTCATTATTGGTGTGAAATGTTGAATCTCCGAAATAAGCGGAATCGGATTGGTACGATCCGCAGAGATATGCATTGTCATTAACATCGGATTGCACCGACCATGCCACCCCCAGAGTTGCAGCGCTGTCTTTTCCAAGATCGGTATGGCGCACCCAAAGCAAATTCCCGCTCACGCTGTACCGTGCCAGAAACATATCTGTCATTAATTTTTTTCTTCCGAGGATCATCTGCTTTTCAAAAAGCGCAGTATCGGCATAGATTGTTCCGGCAACATAGATCGCAACGTTTTCGACATTGCCACGCACACTCAAAGATGTTCCGTGCATCTGACAGATGCTCCCTAAGCCGGAAGCCTGTTTTAACCAGAGCGCTTTTCCGTCACGATCGAATTTTGCCAGGAGCATATCATAATGCTCTTTTCTGTTTGTCATGATGGTGATACCATCGATCGTCAGCGTATCGCTGAAATATCCTGTGAAATATACCTGCCCGATCTTGTCGACTTCAATTGCAGTAAAACTTACAAGGGCGAATACATTCGTTGTCGTAATGCCGATCATATGAACCCACTGAATATTTCCGCCGCTATCAAATTTTACAATGAACTCACCTTTCGGAGTAGGATGTGTTTCATCAATGAAGCCGTCCGAAGACCACCCCGTCAAATAGCAATTATCGCTGCTATCAATTGCAAGCCCTGCAAAATACGAGCCTGTTGCGCCGATGGGATGTTTGGACCATAATACATTCCCATTTTTATCATACTTTATCAGTACAAGATCACCGGAATTTGAGGATTCGGATTCAGTGTAGGTCGAATCTCCCAGCGTTATAGAATGATCAAAAAAACCGCTGACATACATATTGCCTGAACGATCAAGCACCATCTTCGACGGCCAGGATTGTCCGGGTACCGAGCCATCAACCTGCTTTCCCCATTGCCAATCCGGAGCTTGCGCCTTTAACTTTACTGACCCTAAAACCAAAAAACAAACCAAAAAAGTAATAATTGTCTTCATACTGTTCAAATTTAGGAATACACCCCCTTTTAAAAGACAACTGAGAACCCAAAAGGTTACAAATTATTTTCCATGGGGATATTGGAATTCCAATATTGTGAGTATTCTTACAGGCTTAATAAAATTTAAGTTGTTGTATTCTCACAATATAGAACAAATTCCGAGAAATCGTGCTGTGCTTCGGACAACGGTAAATTTGGATTCCCCCGAATATTTTCGTAAGTTTGGAGTACACAGAACGTGAAACTACGAATAGCGATCATATTGATGGGTTTTCTGTCGGGGGCTGCGGTGGCGCAGATACCGGAGTTTGTGCGTCCGTTAAGCACGGATGGGCATTTGCTTACTATCCGCCAGGAGCAGAATCTGGAGCGCACACTTGGCGAGCTTTTTCCTTTACGCTCATTGCATCATGCTTCCGGCAGTTCGGGGAAGATCGGCGGCGAACGCATCACCTACGAAATTCTCAAACAGCGCGGCATAAAATATGCAGTGGTGATCTTCAGTGGCGCATGGAAATCGGAGGCATCACAGCTTGCGATCTTCCGCATCGAAGCCGGCGGATATCCGGCGCCGATCTATCATAGCAGAAGCTGGCGCTCGAATTATTCTGATTCGTATCATGAGATCACCTCCATGTCTCTCGGAAAAGAAAATGTTATCCTTATTAAAGAAGGCGAGAATGGCAGAAGCTCGTTCGTCGTTGCGTCGCTCTTCAGCTTTCGCGAAAAACGCGGCGATGAAAAAACGATAGGATATATGATACTGAATGATCTCACTCCTCATCTTCCGCGGCTGACAGCAATTGTTAATTTTCCTTTAAAGCCTCTTTACGGACAAAATATCAAACTCGAAAAATTAACTGACAGCCTCATCCTCCAAGCCGCCGATGTCGAGCTTTTCTGGGATAAGAACAATGCGCCAAAAGCAATGGAGTTCTGGAAATATGAGAAGTCGTCGCGAAAATTCGTCACTGCCAGGAATGTAGATTCGCTTCCGGTGACGACGAGGGAGTGAAAAGCAAGATGTAAGATTTAAGATGTCCGAAGTCTGAGTTCTGTGTCATTGCGAGGAGGGCTTTAGCCTGACGAAGCAATCTCCTAAATAGTGATAGAGACTGAAGTGCTACAAACTATCAGGGGATTGCTTCGTCACCCGCAAGCGGGCTCCTCGCAATGACACCAAAAATAAATTTATCCTTTCCCCTACAATATCCTGCAACTTCATCCGTCTTCAGGAGTATGCAAATCTGTTTACAATGGACGGAGTAATTTCAATACCGCAAAGACGCTTAGTGGATCAGCAAATAGACCGCACAGTCCGCTCGACCAAGGATAAGTTGCTTGGGTTTATCCGCTCGCGCGTTGGCGATGTAGATGATGCCGAGGATATTCTGCAGGATGTCTTCTATCAATTCATTGAAGCGACTGATCCTGAAGAGCCAATTGTGCAGGCATCGTCATGGCTTTTTACTGTGGCGCACAATAAGATCACTGATTGGTACAGGAAGAAAAAACCGCAATCATTCACGAAGTATTCATCTGACTCTGCTCAAAGAGAGCTTGAAGAATTTATGGATGAGATTTCTCCATCGCCGGAAAGATTGCTTGAAGATTCATTCTTCCGCGAAGCGATGACAGAAGCTCTCGGCGAACTTCCCGAAGCACAGCGTGATGTTTTCATCATGCATGAGATGGAGGGAATTCCGTACGAGGAAATCGCGAGAATCACCGGAGAGCCGATTAATACACTGCTTTCGAGGAAACGATATGCAATAAAATATTTGCGTGAGAGATTACAGAATTTTCAAGAAGATTAGAATTTTTATTTTACGAAAGGAAAAAGTTATGTTTAGGATTATTAAAGGAGTAATATTTTTTATAGCCGCGATGTTTCTCTTCGGCTTCATCTCGATGAGTTTATGGAATTGTCTGATTCCCGATCTCTTCCACGGACCACATCTGGATTATTGGCAGACACTCGGTTTGCTTTTGCTCGCCAAAATATTCTTTGGCGGTTTTCACGGACATCATCGCAAAGGATGTTGTCATGGAAGAAATCGTCATTGGAGCAAGGAATGGGGAAAAGATATTGAAACCTACAAAGGCTGGAGCTGCTGGGGAAAAGATTGGGAGGAGAAATTCAAAAATATGACTCCCGAAGAACGTGATGATTGGAAACACAATTTGAAAAACCAGTTCAAATCCGCAAAAGAAAAAATGGAAAATGATGTGGAGAGGGACGAGAAGAGCGCATTGTAAAAAGTGTCATTGCGAGGAGGGCTTTAGCCCGACGAAGCAATCCCCTAATAGTTTGTAGCGACTGGGTCTCAACCACAATTGAGGGGATTGCTTCGTCGTCCGTAAGCTGACTCCTCGCAATGACACTCACTCGTTCATTGAAAATTTCTTACGGCTGCCAATTCGTTCGTTCTACTTTATTGAGTATTAGGCTGATCGAGCCGATGGCAATACTCATCTCAATTCGGATCGGGATTGACGCTTGATCTTCAGTCATGTAGGCAGTAAATTTTCCATTCGCTCCGAGCGGTGCGCTGTCGCCCATATCGGCATGACCATTAACGACATAAGTTTTGATCTCTTTATCTTCGAACGCCGGGCATTCCTGCTCCTTCTCATTTTTCGAGAAGTAACAACTCACTAATTTCTCACCTGCTTTGCCGCGTAACGGAAAAAAATATTTGCCGCCTGTGCCGTTCCATGCGCGGAGATTAAAAAAAAGTGTGAGCGCATCGCTGAACGGACGAACATCAGTGGTGATCCTGTTCGTCACCGTTTCATCAGAATAAGAAATTGTACGCGCAGTAGGATCGTAGCTAAAATTGCGATTCAGTTTTGTATCGCCATCGTTTCCGTGCTCTTCGAAATTCATCAGGCAGAGCGCACTCGTATCGATCACATCATCAACGACATCTTTTGAATTGAGAAACGGAACTTGTGCAGTCCAGAATTTCATCTTGGTTTTAATGCGATTACCACCTTGAGAATTGCCGGTTTCGATAACGAGCGTTCCGAGTTTTACAAAACCGAATTTTACTTTATATGTTAATCGCTCGCCGGTTTGAAAGACGGCATTTTTCTGCTGGGAAAAAGAATTGGATGATGTGAATAAAAATAGTAATGCGAAGAGGGGGATCTTACGCCAAAAATGAATCCGAGAATTTCTGCTCATGAAAAATAGAGATCAGTATAAAGTTAATTGAAAGGGATATATTTACAAGGAGTAAGCATATACGTCAAAATCAGACCAATTGTTCCGTTGGGATTATTTTTTGCGTATATTTGCACGTAATTAATGACTGACCGTCAGTTATTATATGGTGAAACAAGCGTTATGAATCTCCGTAAGGCTATTTCGAGAATGACTGGTTTATGCTATTAAGTTTATATTCTGTTTAGGTTATGGGAATAATTGAAAGAAAAGAACGCGAAAAAGAGGCTAGAAGGAGCCAGATCCTTGATGCTACTGAGAGGATATTTCAGTCAAAAGGCATCCAACAAGCGACGATGGATGATATCGCTCGCGAAGCAGAACTGGCAAAAGGGACGATCTATCTCTATTATAGAAATAAGGAAGAGCTTCAGGTCGGCATAATGCTTCGCGCATTCGAAATGATGAACGAAGGATTTCAGATAGCGGTCGAAAAGGAGAATCTTGGCATCAAAAAAATCATGGCAATAGGCGAAGCATATTGGGCTTTTGCCGCTGAGCATCCGTTCCATTTCGGGATGATGTGCAATTCCGATTTTCCGATGCGTGATCAGATATCCTCCGAACTTCTTGCTGAAATGAATGAGCAGAGTAATTGGGTCTGGAGACTTCTCATCGGTACGATTGATGAAGGCAAAGCCGAAGGTACTATCAAACCAGATATCGATAGTTTTTCCTCTTCGATGCTTTCGTGGTTGAATTCCATGTCCGTTCTGAGACTCTATCAGAAGGTACAGGAAAATCAGAAAAAAGGAACTGCGATTGCGCAGAAGCCTGCATTTAATTTCTGTACGATGGATTTTCGGAAAATGTATGATCTCTCATTAGGTCTATTAATGTCGCATATCGTAACGCCCGAAGGAGCGAAGTATCTTCAGCCGATTCATTTTCCTTCAATGGAAGAGCTTGGAGTCAGTCCGGGAAATGCGCTTGACGATAAGCATCTCAAGACTGAACCCAACGAACAAATTCTTGCCAGTTAAAAATATTTTACCACTTATCATTTTTATGAACCGTTTATCTATCCTATTTATCATCGCAGTACTATGCGTTGCTGCAAGCGGTAATGCGCAAACAGTGGAGACTCCGCCTGCGCTTCGAAGCTATATCGAAACGGCACTTGCGCAGAATCCGGAAGTGATGGCAACCCGTGCCAGATGGAAAAATACGGATGCTCATGTCACCGAAGCAACTTCGAATCTTTTTCCGCGTCTGGACTTCTCGTCGAAGTTTACGCAGTTTTCCGGCGGCCGCATAATTACAATCCCGACGATCGGAGCCTTTAATAGTTCGGCGCTCGGTATTGTCCCTTGGGATAACGAGTTTACATTAAGTTGGCAGATCGCTAATTATGCGATATGGCAAGGCGTTTCAGTTTCGAAAGCATTCCGCGAGGCTTCGACGGCGGAAGTATCTGCAAAAGAACTTGCGATCAGTTACCAGGTAAGCGAAGCATATTATAATTATGCAAAAGCCAATGAGCTTGTTGCCGTCAGAAAAAATGCTGAATCGCTTGCCGAAGAAAACTTGAAAGTGGCGAACGCACTTTTCGCAAACGATAAATCTCCGAAGAACGATGTGCTCCGTGCTGAAGTCGGCGTTGCCGCTGCACAAGGCGATGTACTCTCTGCCCAAAACATGGCAACGCTTGCGCAAACAAATTTCAATAATTTGCTTAAACGCGATTATAATGCCGAGATCATTGCCCCAACAACGCAAGATATTTCTTCGTTGATCGGATCAAGCCCCGAAATTGCTTCGAAAAATAGTGAGAGAATAAATACTCCGATCTCTCTTCCGCCACTTCGCGAAGATGAGGATAAAGCATTTGCAAATAGACCGGAGCTGCAGCAGATACTGCGCACCGGAGATGCACTTGCCGGGTCCGAGCGCGCAGCATTCTCGGACTACCTTCCGAATATTTCTCTCTTCGCAGCCTATGGATGGATGGAAACGAACTTGAAATTTTCATCTGATGCAGATCTTTTTGTTGGCGGAGTGCAATTGAAATGGAATCTCTTCTCCGGTTTCAACACTAAGGCAAAAATGCAGGAAACAGAGGCGCAGATCGAAGAACTACGTTTCAACGCTGAAACTGCTTTTAGCGGCATCCGCCTTGAGATCGAGAATGCGCGATTAGAAAAGATCAATACCGTTGATCGTTTGGCAGTCGCAAAAAGACAAATTTCGAGTGCCGAAGAAAATTACCGCATCACAAAATTACAATATGATAACGGCATGGTGCCTCTTATCACCATGCTTGATGCCGAGACTACACTTGCAAATTCAAAAGCGAATCTTACGACAATAACTTTTGATGTCTTGATCGCTGAGGCTAAATACAAAAAAGCAATCGGCTTACGCTAAACAATTTTAAATCTACTATTCAATTTTATCCACTCTCATTCATCATGAAAAAGATTCTCATATTTTCTACACTACTAATTCTTTCTGGAGCAACCCTCTCATCATGCGGCAAGTCTGATGGTTCAGCAACTACAAAGACGGTCGAGGTTTTTACTGTTAAAACAGTCTCTGTTGAAAATGCTCCGATGGCTGCAACATTCAAGGCAACAGGAACGCTTGAAGGCATTCGTGAAGCGAATGTCAATAGCGAAACACAGGGACGCATTTTAAGTGTCGCTGTGAATAATGGTTCACGAGTAGGGCAGGGGGCGGCACTTGTCAATGTGGATAATGAACTCAAAGCAATTGCTCTACAACAAGCGGAAGCGCAAAGATTAACAGCAGAAGCTTCACTTGAAAAAGCAAAGATCGATCTTGGACGTACACAAGAACTTCAGAAATCAAGTGCTACAACCAAAAGTCAGCTTGAGCTTTCAGAGCTTCAAGTCAAAAGTGCTGAAGCCACTTTGAAAGGTGCTCAGTCCGCTGAAAGCATGGCAAAGCGTCAATTAAGCGATGCATCGGTTCGGTCTCCGTTTGCAGGAGTGGTTGCAATGCGTTATGTAAATCAGGGCGAACTTCTCAGCCAAGGGACAAAAGTCGCGATAATCGTTGACGATTCAAAGATGAAACTGAAGATCAATATCGGTGAACTTGATGTGCCACTTGTGAAGATCGGCGATAAAGTAAAAGTTACTGTAGATGCTCAAGGTGGAAAAGAGATCGTAGGCAAGATCGCAACCATCTCCAGCAAAGCTGATATGGCGCGTGCCTATACTATCGAAGTTGAAATTCCGAATAATGATAGATCGCTCAAAAGTGGAATGTTTGCCCGCGCCGAAATTCAGCGCGAAGCTGCTCGAGATGTGCCAACCGTTCCTGCAACTGCGCTGATCGTCAATGGCGCACGCACTCAAGTTTATGTTGTCGAGAATAGTATCGCTCATTTAAAAGCAGTCACCACCGGAGCGTCAACTCCAGAACGCGCTGAAATTACCGAAGGCTTAAAACCAGGTGATGTCGTCGTAGTATTTGGTCAAAGTCAACTCACCGATGGCGCTAAAATTAAAAACTAAGTCCTAATTTTTCATTTTAATTTTAATTTGAAGCAATGAATATTACAGAACTTTCGATCAAACGCCCGGCATTTATCACGATCGTTTTCGTGGCGCTTGGCATCATGGGGCTTTTTGCCTATACAAGACTTGGAACAGATCTTCTGCCGAAGATGGATTTCCCAAATATCTCCGTTATCACAACCTATCCCGGAGCGGGACCGGAAGAAGTTGAAGATCTTATTTCAAAGCCTGTTGAAGAAGCAGTATCAGGAACGAACCAACTTGATAATGTTCGCTCATTTTCGTATGAAGGGTATTCCGTTGTGCTCGGACAATTCCTTCTGACCGCCAGTGCCGATGAATCCGCAGCCGATGTGCAAAGGCGCGTTGAGCTTATCAAATCGAAACTGCCGAAAGATGCGGATGCGCCGCGTGTGGTGAAGATAGATATTGGCGCTCAACCGATCTTGCGCGTTTCCACCACATCAACAGTGCTGACACAAACAGAACTTTATCAGCTTGCAAAAGATAAACTCAAACCACGCCTCGAAGCTACTGAAGGCGTTGCGCAGGTGGATATTACCGGAGGAAGAAAGCGTGAAATAAAAGTATCGGTTGATAACGATAAATTAAAAGCGTATGGCGTTTCGATCACACAGGTCGCCGGAGTTTTGCAGGCACAGAATCTTGATTTTCCTACCGGCAAAGTGACACAGCCGACAAATCAATATATCGTCCGCGTCAAGGGTAAGTTCACATCTTTAGATGAAATGAAAACCTTGCCGCTTACGACGCTGCCAAACGGCACGACGATCTATCTTGGTGATGTTGCAAGCGTCGAGAATAGTTATAATGAAGACGTGCAGCCAACAAGATTGAACGGCATAGAAGCAGTAGGTTTGCTTTGCATCAAGCAATCGGATGCAAATGCTACTTCGACTGCGGATAATATGTACAAAGTTCTAAAGCAGCTTGAAATAGAATACAGCGCCGAAGGAATTAAGTTCGAGATCGCACAGGATGCAACACTTTATACACGAGCTTCCATCTCTGAAGTATTTCGTGATCTCGGTATTGCAGTTTTTCTTGTTGCGTTAGTCCTTTTCCTCTTTTTGCGCAGCGGAAGAAATGCGCTTATCGTTCTTGTCTCGATTCCGACTTCATTAATAACGACAGGGATATTTATGTGGCTTTTCGGATTCACCTTGAATCTGATGAGTTTGATGGCGCTTGCACTTGTTATCGGAATTCTCGTTGACGACTCGATCGTCGTTCTGGAAAATATTCACCGACATTTGGAAATGGGTGAATCCCCAATTCAAGCGGCGATCAAAGGGCGAAATGAAATCGGGTTTGCGGCAATAGCTATTACACTGGTTGACGTTGTGGTTTTCTTGCCGATCTCACTTGTCAGCGGACTTTCCGGAAAGATCTTCCGCGAATTTGGTTTGACGGTTGTCAGTTCGACTCTGATCTCACTACTTGTCAGCTTTACTCTGACTCCGATGCTTGCTGCAAAATTCGGCAGAGCACATGAAGTGATTAAATTCAGACCTCTTCGTTGGATCAGCGATAAATTCGAAGGATTCCAAGATTGGCTTGAGAAAAAATATCACAACGTACTTGGATGGTCACTTGAACATCGCTGGGTAATTCTTAGCACTTCAACTTTACTCTTCTTAGGCAGTTGCAGCCTTGTGATCACCGGAAGGATCGGCGGCGAATTTATTACACAACCTGACCGAGGCGAGTTCGCTGTCAACTACGATTTCCCTGCGGGTACAAACGTAGCGACTGCTGATTCGCTTGTGAAAATTTACGAGAAAGAGCTTGCTGCCGATAAAAATATTGCACGCTATCTGACAATAGTCGGCAAGCAGGAGAATCAATGGGGCACGACTGACAGAGGAAATGTCGGACAGATCCAGGTTCGAACACTTCAACCAAATAAACGCATCCGCACAACGGATGAGGAGATGGCTTACGTCGGAGAACTTGCAAAGAAAGTACCGGGACTACTTGTCAGAACTTCGCCTATCGGAATTTTCGGAACAGCAAATCAAGCTCCGCTCATGATCGAAATGCGCGGAGATAATATGAGTGATCTCGTCAGTTATACCGATTCACTTACTGCAAAAATATCCGGCATCAAGGGATTGAAAGATCTGAAAAGCTCGTATGAAGAAGGGCAGCCGGAAGCGCGAATCATCTTCGACCGCAACAGGCTTTCAGCTAATGGCATGACGCTTGGCGAAGCGGCGCTAGCAATCCGAACTGCGCTTGCCGGAAACACCGATAGTAAATATAAAGAAGGCGAAACGGAGTTTGATATCAATGTCATCTTCGATAAGATCGACCGTTCGAATGCAGCAGAGGTTGCTAATATTTCTCTTATCAATAGAAACGGTCAGCAGTTCAAGCTCTCCGATGTTGCAACCATCGCTTATGGCAAAGGACCTTCGCAGATCAACCGGAAAAATCGTGAACGAGTAGTTACGCTCACCGGCGGACTTGCAGGCAGACCAATCGGTGATGTGGTAAAAGATATTGAAAAAGTGATCGCAACGATGCACGTACCGAAAGGTATGAACGAACCATATTTCGCAGGTGATGCTGAGAACCAGCGCAAATCGGGCGGTGATATGGGAATCGCATTCTTGCTTGCCATCATGTTCGTCTATATGATCATGGTAGCACTTTTTGAATCGTATGCAACTCCATTTACGATCATGTTCAGTTTGCCGGTTGCGATGATCGGTGCATTAACAATGCTGTGGCTGACAGGAAAAACGCTTTCGCTTTTTACCATCGTCGGTATCATTATGTTGATGGGACTTGTCACGAAGAACGCCATCCTTATCATTGACAGGACGAATGCACGAAGAGCGCTCGGTCACGGGATAAAAGAATCGCTACTCGAAGCAGGACCAACACGCTTGCGTCCTATCATTATGACAACAGTTACGATGATCTTGGGTATGACACCACTTGCATTAGGTTTCGGCGAAGGCTCGGAATTCCGGCAGGGTATGTCGATCGCCATTATCGGTGGTTTAACAAGTTCGATGCTTCTGAGCCTCGTTCTTGTACCCGTCATGTACACTTACGTAGAATCATGGCGCGAGAAATTCCCACGATTCTTTAAGAAGATTCTTTTCCTCGGCAAGATCAAAAAGCCAAGACCGGGATATGAGGCAGTATAGGACTGAGCGATGAGTACTGAGGACTGAGTACTCATTGCTCAGCACTCAGCACTAAGAAAAGGTTGTCGTGTCTTCGTGCAAAGGATGATGATGAATAAGGTGAAAAGATAGCACGGAGATGCACATAATGAGACCGGATATTCATGGGGAATGTCCGGTCTTTATTTTTTTGTATGATAAAAAATTCACAGCCCCAAGTGTAACAGTTGGGCGAGATTTGTGTTTATAAGGCGTAACTTCTTTGCTCTGAGACGTATTATTTAGTAATTAATCACTTAATGGACATGAGATCATATCGTTTTTTAGCTATTACGGCGCTGAGTGCGCTCTTTTTTATATTTAGCTCCGAAATTTCTCACGCACAAATGAGCGGAGTTACCGCTCTGGTCAAAGGTGATGCCATTAGCGCTTCCGGTGGAATTGCGACTGAAGGCAGCATCACCGTATATAAAGGTACGGAAGTCGTGAATAAAACCAAGTTAACGCCCGAGGGAAAATTCATTATTGTTTTGCATCCCGGCACCGACTACCGGATCACCTTCTCCAGCACGAAATATTATTTCCATGAAGAGAATCTCAGCATTCCATCTTCCGATAAATATCAGGAAGTAAAGATGCACGTTTCCTTAAAAGAGTTGGAGCTTGGCAGACCATATACATTCAACAATATGATCTTCGAACCAAAAAGCTCAGATATATCACCGAACGTATCATCGGATATGGAAAGCATTGCAAATGCACTGAAGCATAATCCTAAAATGTCAGTAAGTATCACCGTTTATCCTGACGAATCACCGATGGGCAAAAAAGCTGCTGTGCAGAATGGACTTGCCGCTTCGCGTAAATCGGCTATGATGGCGTTCTTCAGTTCAAAAAATATTTCCTCATCAAATATTTCTGTCGAAGTCAGCAATAGTGTCCCAACCAATGGATCGTTCGAACGAATGGTAACAATGGATGTACCCGTTGTAAAGACTAAGAAGAAAAAGAAAGCACCGGCTCCCGGAGTTGCTGCAAAGAAAATGATGGTCCCGCAATATGCTGTGATCGTGATGAATGTGCAGTCGTAAGGAATTGAGAATTAAGAATTGATAAAAGAAAAGCCGACTCGGAGAGTCGGCTTTTTTATTTTATACCCATACTTGATTAGTGTCGTTGCGAGGAGGACGATAGTCCGACGAAGCAATCTCCTAAATTGCGGCACAGACTAAGGTGCTACAATCTATGAGGGGATTGCTTCGTCGTCCGCAAGCGGACTCCTCGCAATGACACCATTAGAATTTTATCGAATCACCACAATCTGCCCACTCGCTCTCTCTCCTTCAGCAGTTACAATCCTTACCAAATAACTTCCTGAAGCAATTGATGGAGGCAACTGAATATCAAGTTTTCCTCCAACGATAGTTGAATGAGTCTGGAATACCGATGCACCCGTTGCAGCATTCATGATCTCTATCGTTACATTTTTATCTATTATTCCACTCGAAAGAATATGAATCGTGGATGATGAATTCAAATCAAGCGGACTTGGAAAAATGCTGCGAATACTAAATTGATCGGAAGTATTTTGTTTTTCATGAACAGCATTCAGCGGCTGTGCTTGCAGCGAACTGACATCCAACGCCCATGCTGATCTTCCATGCGTTCCGGCAATGAGCCAGTTTTTATACATGACGATCGTGCCGACAACAACGTGAGGCATTCCCGTGCCAAGCTGTGACCACGAAGTGCCGCCATCAGTCGTTGCAAAAACCCCGACATCTGTTGCAACGATGATGCATTGATTCTTCGTGAGAGGATTAGAAGTTTCAGCAAGTGAATCAATGACGATGGCATTGATGCTGATATTCGGAAGATTACCGGAAATACTTGTCCAAGTTTTTCCGCCACTCGTTGTTTTATAAACGTGCTTTGTTGAACCTGTCCCGGCAAGTCCGCAATATGCCGTCATCGAATCACTGCGATCACAGGCAAGCGCTTCAACATACGCAGGAGGCAAACCTGTGGTCACTTTAATCCAGCGAGGGGCTGTATCCTGCGAGATCGAAGGGTTATATACTGTCCTATAAAGACTTGTAGCACCACTCAAAAGTCCGCCAGCCCAAAGCATTGGTCTGCCGTTTTCATCACGGGCGCCAAGTCCGAGACAATCAATCGTACCGCTATACCACGCTTTAGGATTTTTTGCAGTCCCTGCGATCTGCGGTGACCATGATTGAATAACAGTGCCACTATCAGGATCAGTAAAACTTAGTTTTGAACGATAGATATGTGTTCTTCCGGTAAAAACTTCATCACCGCGTTGCTTATCAAGAACGACAGGAGGAATGAATGAACACGATTCAGATGAATCGGTTATACCGCGTCTCTTAGCAATGACAGAAAGATCGAACCACTTTTTTGCATTCGGATCAAGATTACCGGCATCACTATAAAGATTTGGGCGCAATGAATCGAGCGATGTACGGAAAAATATTTTTCCAAGTTGCAGCGAAGTAATAAGATGGTTTCTATTTTTCGGATCAGCCTGCGCCTGTCCGCCATCACCACGATTGATCCAATCCCAATCAGTGTTAGCACTAAATCCCCGAGCTGCCGATCCATTATCCTGTGTGCCGCCTAAAAGCTTAATCGAATCAGCAGGAAAATTTAGCGGAAGATTTGTCATCCCGGCATCCCACGATTCGAGATGATAAAACATCGTGATGGGCAATCCATTAATACGCGACCACGACTTGCCATAATCGCGTGTATTAAATACTCCTCCATCCTGTCCGTTGAGAAGATCATCGCCACTTTTTGCAGCGGTGAATGCCAGTGCATGCATATCCGAATGCTGCGAACGATCTCCTGCGAAATAGTGAGGGTAAGCTTTCGTTATATTTGTCCACGACGTTCCGCCATCGGTCGAACGGACAATATCAATACCTCCGATATAGAGTTCAATTCCTTTTCCACTTGCATCCGAGCCAGGTCTGCCGATAATAAAATTATCATAGCCGCCTTGCTTATTAAAGAGATCAACGCTATCAATATTATTTCCAAGGAATGGAAGCCGATATGTAGAATCAAGTTTGATCTGCCACGGTCCGGTACTTGGATTTGTTGTAGAAAAAAGTCCGTAAAAATTTTCATCAAGATTATATCCTGTCAGGGAGCTCAGATCTACTTTTGATACAACACTAAAAAGAGTTGGGACGCCCAACCCATTCATCGTCCAGCATAACGACGTTCTTGCAAGGCGTTTAAGTTTGAAACCATTAGGATAGCCGGAGTTCGGCATCGTATCAATTCTACTCCAAGTAGCGCCTGAATCACGGCTGCGCCAAAGACCTGTATAAGGTGATGACGTTACATTAAAATCAATATGCTGCCACATTGCAGCAACAAGATCAAGGTGATCTGTCGGGTTTACAACAAGATCAATTGCGGGTACAGGATTTGAGTTCTTTGCAGTTCCGGCGCGGACAAGTAATGAGCGATTCCATGTTAGCCCGTAATCATTCGATTTCCAAATTCCCCGATTTGAATCTGCTGCAGTATTCGGACCCGGAACACAGGCATAGATCACATTTTTATTTGCAATATCTACAATAATTTTCGCAATATATTGCGTCTTTCCTAAGCCGAGATAATTCCATGTAAGTCCGCCATCAATGCTGCGCCATAAACCATTGCCGGGATAGGAGTCGCCGCTATTATTGCATTCGCCCATGCCGAGATAGATCGTGTTCGCATCATGCGGATCAAGAGTGATGCAGCCGATAGGGAGCGAGGCAAACGTATCGGTTAGTGCCTGCCAGGTATTGCCATGATCTATTGTCTTCCATAAGCCTCCGGCTGCTGCGCCGACATAAAAAATATTTGAATCCGTCGGATGTGTTGCGATCGCCGTGACTCTGCCGCCGATGGAATACGGTCCGATGCTCTGCCATTGCATTGACGATTGTGTACCGTTCTTTGAATTACTTCTATATATAGGAAGCTTTCTTGCTTGCGCAAGTGCGTTCGGATAATAATCGGGATCGATTTCATCGTTCGGGAATGCACGCTTACGAAGCCAATCGAAATTGCGATCTTCGCCGCCGCTTCCCGGTGGTGGGTAATTTCTTTGGATCTGCGGTTTTGAAATGGCAAGAGAATCCTTTCTCGATCTGCGATGCCTGCGATGAGCAATTATTTTATGATTTCCTCGAACAGTAGTTTTGCATACGATTTTGTGTTTTGATTTCAGTTCGGTTTGTGCACTTACCGTCTGAAATGTAACAAGTAAAACAACAATAAATATGGCGATACGAAATAGATGCGGCATGGAAAGATCTCCGATTAATGTTATTCTGAGCGTATGATGTGAAGTATTTCCGGCGCAGAATTGTTAAGATAGAACCCAATTTATCGGGAAAATAATCCGAATCATGCGAAAGTACCCCATTTGCGTTCTCATTCTAACATTTCTTTTATCCTATTGCGATCTTCGCGCGCAGAATTCGCATATAGAAAAACTTCCGCCATCGATCAGCGATCCGCAGCAAAGCGAGGGATTACCTGTCATCAGCGCAGACGGCAAGAGCTTATTTTTTACCCGTGCGCGTATCGGCATTGATGGCTCGACTGTGCTTGATGTCTGGAGAAGTTTTGTGAAAGACGATGGTTCATTTGAAGAGCCGGAAGTCTTGGGCGGCAATATCCGTTCGCGCTATAGCATTGCCGCAACGAGTATTGCGCCCGATAATAATTCGCTCTATCTCATCGGCAAACTCGAAGCGAATACTCCGCCCGAAGACCGCGTCATGGTTGCCCATCGTACAAAGAACGGATGGAGCAAACCGACTCCTATCCATATCAACGGATTAAAACTCGAAGGAGTCGTTACCGATTATTCCTTCGGATCCGATCAGCGAACGCTCATCATGGCTCTCTCGCGGGATTCATCGCTGGGCGGAAGAGATATGTACGTCAGCTTCCTCGATGAAAATAATAATTCGTGGTCAGTCCCGTTATGGCTTGGCGCGAATATCAATTCAACAAGCAACGAACAGACTCCCTATCTTGCAGCCGATAATAAGACGCTATATTTTTCATCTGATAGACCGGGAGGCATTGGAGAACTTGATGTCTATCGCTCGACGCGCTTGGATGAATCATGGCAGCATTGGTCAAAGCCGGAAAATATCGGAGCTTCGATCAACCGTCCCGGACGCACATCATATTACACTGAAGATGCACAGGGAAAATTAGCATACTTCGTTTGGAAAGCAGATGCGAATTCGCAATCCGATATTTTTCGCGCTCCGGCTCCCAAACGCGAGAATTCCGTCACGCTTATTACCGGAAAAGTTTTGGATGAAACAGGTGCGCCGCTTGAAGCAGAGATTCGTTATGACAGACTTTCCGACGGTAAAAAACTTGGCTTGGCAAGGAGTGAACCCGAATCCGGCGCATACCAAATAACGTTGCCATCCGGCGAAACATACAGCCTTCATGCCGAGAAAAAAGGATACTTGCCGACAAGCGAATCCTTCGATGCAAAAAAGGCGAACGGATTTTCGACCATCGAAAAAAATCTTATCCTCGTGAAGATCAAGGAGAATGCAACCATCCGTCTGAATAATATTTTCTTTGAAACTGATAAGACCGAACTGCTACCTTCATCCAATGCCGAGCTTGATAGGCTCCGCGACATCTTGCAAAAAGATTCATCTCTGCGCATTGCCATCGAAGGGCATACCGATAACACCGGAAACCCCGCGCATAACAAAGCCCTTTCGCTTGGCAGAGCCAATGCCGTCGTTGAGTATCTCATCGCAAAAGGAATTCCCAAAACACGCATCGAAGCGGCAGGCTATGCCTCCGAAAAACCCATTGCCACAAACGATACCGAAGAAGGCAAAGCAAAGAACAGAAGAGTGGAGTTTAGGATACTTGGCGTCAGTAATTAATTTCAAAGCTTTCGCAACTATCCCACTTTTAGTAGTGTTTTTTTAAAAAATATTTTAATGAAATCGATATTTTTTTTGTCGTTTAATACACTCCTTCTCGGTAGCGTTTGCTGTTGTTCTCAAAGCACACCAACCGTATCTATCCCAACTGTTCAAGAGTACTATCCTCTACAATCTGGTACTCATTTATGGATTTATACCAAAAATACTTTCACACCAACCGGTTCAATATTGACCAGCGTCTCTGATACATTATTTGTTGTCTCAGAACAATACAAGGGGCATGACGCATTCAAGTTCTTAAACATTCGTGACTCAACCCCAATTGTGATCCAATATTATTCAGAAAACGAAGTCATGAATGTTGACTTGAAATCCACTGATACCGCAGCCCATATATTTTTTATTTACCCACTCAAAGTTGGGGAAAAATTCATTGTATCGTCTGATACTAATCTTTCTGGAGATGTTCATTTAGTTCAACTTTCTCACCTTAATGATCCGAGCTCAAAGTATTTGCCACCTGGTTATGATCGTGCATTTGATGTCTATAATCAAATAAGTCTAGAAGGGAAAGTTGGTGGTGTACTCGATACGGTAAATGTTAATGTAGAACAATTTTACCCTGATGAAGGATTAGATGGGTCGACTGTAACAACTTTTAGTAGCAATGGAAACTTTAGGAGCAGTTTTTTCTCCTTCACCATCCTTCGATAAAGTAACATAAAAAAGTTAGAATCCTAATTCCATAAAATGAAGGGAATGTGAAGAGTCAATTCCTGCCCATGCGATATAAGTCTTGTTTGCAAAATTCACAATAGCGATACCAGCACCAGATTGGTCTGAATGCTTTTGAAATCTGTTTCGGTTTATAAAACCATTTGACCCCGTATTGGATCCGAGAGAATAAATATTTCGTTGTGGGTCATTGCCGCTCCATGCCAATATTAATTCAGAACCAATTTGTGTCATAACAGGCGCATAGAAGGAGGGGTCGGTAAGCCGTACCATATTTTTAAATTTTACACCCCGGTCAGTAGACTCAATCAGGTATAGACTCCTGCTACTATCCAAAGCTCTCCATAATAGAAATAACTTTGTGCCGTCACTTGATGGCAAGAATTTCATCCTCACAGGCAGTCCGAATATCACCGCAGATGCAAATGGTATCTTAGCAACTATAGGCTTCACCGTTTATCTAACGAAAGATTCAACGACAAGCATCATCCTCACGAATAGAAACGACACCACGCAAACCCCTTGCGGCATGACAACGCTCACCCTCGGCGGCACAGCAACATTTGATTATAATTATCTCTGCGGAGAAAGAAGCCTCTCCAGCTTTCTGCGCGATGGCTCGCAAATTCACATAACTTCGATTCGCCCAAATCCGGCACAGGATGAAATAGAGATAGCCTTGGAATCAGGATTAAAGCAAGATGCGAATGTGGAGATATTTAATGCACTCGGAGCAAGAGTATATTTCGGAGCGAAGAATTTGATTGCCGGAGAGAATAAGGTTCATCTTGATACCAAACGCCTTTCGTCAGGAGTGTATTTGGTGAAGGTTGGTTCGGTAAGTCAGTCGTTAGTTATTAGCAGATAGTGGTGAACGGCACATGGATGGCAGGGGGGACTAAGCTTTCCCTGAAAATAAATGTCGATGGGCACCTTGACAAACGGGGTTTTATGTCGTATATTACCTCCATTATGATGAGCACCTATACACCTGTAGATTTTAGATTGCCACGACCGGCTGGTGCCGGTCTCGCAATGACATTGTCTTTAACTTTCAGCTTTAAGCTGTGGCTGTCAGTTTTTTCTGCAAATGTGCACAGTGATATTTATGAATTATAAGGGGTTACAGTCGCTCACCCGGAGCTTTGGGGAAAGGATGAAGGATGAAGTATGAAGGATGAAAATAAAAGGGAAGGAAAAGATGCAAATGTGCACAGTGATATACTTGAATTATATAGAGTTACAGTCGCTCACCCGGAGTTTTGGGAAAGGATGAAGGATGAAGGATGAAGTATGAGGGATGAAATGGGGGCAGAGATTTGGAGTGGTTTTCTGCTAAAGACTAATGACTAATGACTCTGCCGGTGTGCAGAGCGATGTTGATGAATTATAATGGGTTACGGGGCAACTTTTCAAAGTTATCCACATGGTGTTGATACTTTAAGACTAAAAGCGGGAGGCAATTTGGACGTATTTTTATCGAAGCTTTCTCACACTTATCTTCCGCTATCTTCGTCATACGATGTTTGATATGACATGATATGGACTGTTTGCTATTTGCTACCCGCTTGCTTTTGTTGTCACTTAACCCTTTGCATCTGCGTTACACTCCCTTCACCAATTTCACCACTTCATCAAATAGATTCCTATGACAGCTGAGAGCATAAAATCAAAGCAATTACTTGATCTTGTAGTTGTAAAAGACCAGAAAGTAGCATCGCAGTATAAGAACGGCGTGAAAGTGCCGATCACCACATTCATCGAAGATTATATGAATGGGCGCGTTGATATTAATTGTGACGTGCAGTTGCTTTTGCAGAACCGTACATTATTCTTCAATTATAAGTACGTTGCTCATCACTTAAAATTCCTCTTTGGGCAATTTATTCCTCAGGTCACGATTCACTCGGCGAAGCAGGATGAGCGCGTTATCCGCGAGCATTATGATCGCGGCAATGATTTCTTCGGCGGATTTTTGGGTGATCGAATGATCTACACTTCTGCTTTTTTCCAGACGGGACTTGAAGATCTTGAAACAGCTCAGGATAACAAGTTGAACCTTGTCAGCCAGAAACTTCAGTTAAAAAAAGGCGAGAAGCTTCTTGATATCGGTTGCGGATGGGGAACACTCGTTGCGCATACAGCAAAATATTACGGCACCGATTCGACAGGTATCACGATCGCTCAAGCCGGAGCGGATTATGCCAATGCGCAGATCAAGCGTTGGGGAGTTGAAGATCATGCTCGCGTTAATCGCATGGATTACCGCAGCATTCCTCAGGCAAAGTATGATAAAATTTCCTGCCTCGAAATGGCAGAGCACGTAGGAGTGAAGCACTTCACGACATTCATGAAACAGATCGCCGGACTTTTGAAAGATGACGGTCTTTTCTATTTGCAGATCGCAGGACTCAGAGCAGGCTACCATCAGGAGTCGTTGATCTGGGGCGGTTTCATGGGCGAGTATATCTTCCCGGGCGCTGATGCAAGTATGCCGCTTTCTTTCGTTGTCAAACGTTTGGAGAAAGCCGGATTTGAAATTCACACGGTCGAAAATATCGGCATCCATTATTCGCAGACGATTCAGTTATGGTATCACAACTGGCAATCACATAAAGAAGAAATTCTTGCGAAGTACGGTATGTGGTGGTTCAGATGCTGGGAAATTTTCTTGGGCTGGTCTGTTGATATTGCCAAGCAGGGTAACTCGACGTGCTTCCAGATCTTATGCAATAAGAACCGCGACGAGTTCAACCGCAGAGCATGGTTCAGCGGGATAAATCTCGGCGAACGCGATCTGCACACCAATGGACAAGTCTATGGCGGCGCACCGCTGATCGAGAAAGTCAAGCAGGCATAATTTCAAAAGGACTATTTGAAAATTAAAAAAGACGCAGTTCGAAAGGACTGCGTCTTTTCTTTCGTATATTATTCTGTAATTGATGAGCACCCCCTCGTTTCATGAACAGAATTGCATATACACCAATCCGCAAAGCCGAGATCATCGCGCTGGCTGATGCTGCGCGGCAGAAATTTTCCGGCATGAGCATTGATCTGGTTGCCGAATCGGAGAATATTATTCTTATCCGTCAGCCCGATGCCTCTTCGAAAAAAGCAGGCTATGCCTGCGTATTTCCGAGCATCAAGCCAAAGCTGATCCCAAGCCTGTCGCGTCCAGGCGAATTTGTACTTTCATTTGCCGAGAAAGAAACGATCTATCATGATTGCATTGTGCTTAATCCTCTGTACGGGATTCCCGAACGCGAAATATTTTGGCATGAATATTATCATCTTTGGTACTCGCCATCGCGGAAAGTGCAGATGGATTTCTTCCATCAATTTTCCACAAGCGGAGCGCTTGATTCGCAGGAAGAACGTAGGGCAAATATGTTTGCTGCATATTTTCTTATTCCGAAAATAGAGTCCGAAGATACGGCGGAGATAGTATCAGAAAAATGGGGTGTGAGCGAGCTGCTGGCGAAAGTTCGATTACAAAATAATATCTCTCTCATAAACTCTTAGATATCTTGTTTGAGTATCATGTACAATAATCAGAAGATTCCGGGGATGTGACACCAATTATCATGTTCAATTAAAACGCCTCTCAACTACAACACGATGATCGTACGTCTCAGTCAGAGTAAGTGTCATAAGATCGGTTTTCCATTGTCGCATGTGTATGTTCTTGAATTCAGTCACTCCTCTAATGAAAGGAAGAGGTTGCTGTGCAGTAAATACTCTACAAGATACTAAGAGTATGTCGAATAGCGCTCTTGACTCTGTTGCTGTTAAGCGATCAGTCTGCATATTCCAGGAAAGAATTATATTATTTCCAGTCTCCAATCGTCCTTGGAAATGAAATCCGAATAGCACCCGCTCCAAATAAAATTGTTCGTAACTAACACCGCTTACTTGTGCTATCGGTGGGTCAGTTGATTTTAGAAGTCCTGTGGGACGCTGTCCACCATATATTGGTAATGATAAAAAGTTTAGCGTATCAAATCCGGAAGTACTTTTTGGATTCGAAGATACGTGGGAATGATCCAGAAGCATTTCCTTCCATGCGAAAGGTGTGAGATCAAGTTTTTCGGAATTTTTATTGCTTCGAAATTCTGTTCTTTGTAATAACCCACCACGGATTTTATTTGAAATTTCTTCTACATCGATGCTAAAAATTCCGGATTGAAATGGGATATGTAATCCGCAGAAATACCCGTCTGAAAGATTTAATACTCTAACCCACATCGTATCCCAATGGACTTTGTTTTGAAGATCGTCTCCGTTCCCGATTTGAGGTTTTTTAAAGCGGTTAGGTTGCGGTTTATTATCTACTTTATTGTTCGTTTCATGAATGATCATTATTTCACGGCTTCCATAACCACTTACTTCATTTACTGTGGAATCTATCCCGAAACGATCCGGATGAGCTTCCAACACTGAATCAAATTGTGGACGGCGATTGGGATTCTCGGGATTAAGCTTACAGTAAATATGATATTTTTCTTGTTTATCATGTAGCTCGTAGGCTGACCTCCATGTAGGTTCTTTGCTTAATCCTGATGGGTAAAGCACGAGTGGATGATACGGACTCTCTGCTCCGTAAAGTACAAACTTAAAGCTGCTTCCAACCTGTGCGGATATTGTAAATGGAGATAATAATAGAGCAAGTAGTACAATAAAAAAGTATTTCATGCGCCTGAACTCAAATTATTTACGAAATTTGTCAACGTGAGGAAGTCGAAAAACGATGGTACCTTTATACCAGACTCTAACCGGTACAGAATTTGATCGCGCCGGTTTGAATGTTGTTTTCATCACCGCATCTATCACTGGTTGGTTGAAGATCTCTGCATCGGACTTATTGATCACCACTTTTATCACTCTTCCGTTCTTATCAATAAGCGCTGAGTATTGTACCTTTCCTTTTTCCCGACTTTGCGGGCAGCGTCAGGGTATTTCACAGCTTTCTGAATATTTCGTAATGGTTTTGGATCTTCACTTTTAATGAATTCATTCACATCCGGTTCGGGTTCTTTTTCAACTTGTGCAGGCATAGGGATATCATTTTGCGAAGGCATAGGGTTATTATTTCCAAATATCGGAAGATCAGGACTTACAATATATGGCTTCGTTGTATCGGCCAATGCCTGTTCTCGTTGTTTGACACGTTCTTGTTTGAGCGAATCACGATGCTTATAGAAAAGTGAGTCTGCTTTGCGTCGCGAAATTTGCGATAACTTTTCCTGAATGCGGATCAGATCTTGAATGCGCTGCATTGCAGAGTCTATCTCTTTATCATAGGCAGTGGATTTAAAGATATTAAACATTTCCAGTGGATTGTATCCATGCTGTATTAATAGATTTGCAAATATTTTTTCTCCATCTCCGGGAAAAAGACCTTCTTCTTTCAGTTGATTGTCTCTTTGAGTCTTTAAGTATTTATCTACATAATGCCAAAGAGTATCAATGATGATAAGCACCTCTGCTTTCGGCATCATTGCAGGGGCTTTCATCAGCCGAAATTCGGCTGTGCGTTTTGAAGAATACATTGGTGTTCTCATTTCTGCATTTTTTGAACGGGTAGTTTCTTTCCTTGCTGATTCGAGAGTTCTGAATTGACTGCGCTCTCCTGAATACCCATAAGGCAAAGAATCTTTTTGTAGTATGCTATATTCACCGATACCTTCATCCGCGATACGAAAACCGACAACGGCAAAAGCACCATTCTTTTCTTTTACAAAGATCCTTCCGCTTGACCGAAGCGAGTCGAAGACGATCCCAATGATCTTTGCTGTATCCGGATGATCACCTGGAATTCTTGCATTAAATTCTACGTACCGTTCAGAATGCACGATGAATAATTGCGGAGTAATGGTGTATGTTATTTCCATCCCCATATAACTAATCGTCCAATCGTCATAGATCGAGGGAGTTTGTGCCGATAGAAGAGTCGGCAGAAAAACAATACATAAGAAGAAAATATATTTCATTTATCTGAACAGTGTGCGATCTGAAGAATGAACCAACATATTCCCCGAAAAGAAAGAATCCTTAATAATTATTCATAAAATAAGAAAGAAGAGGGAGTTGATCTCAGATAATGATTAGTGCTGAGTTGGCTCGTTTTCGTTTGGGAGCAACTTAAAGACGACCGATTGAGGATACCAGACCATGACAGGTTTTCCGTTTTGTTTGCCAGGCGTAAATTTAACTTTCTTCATCGCCTCAATAACGGGCTTACGGAAAATATCATAGTCTGCTTTTTCGATTACGATCTTTCTGACCTCACCATATTTCCCGATAAGAACTTCGAACGTGACTTTGCCTTCCAATGCTTGCTTCTTCGCTTCTTCGGGATAGACAATAAGTTTCTGGATATTTTGTATTGGTTTTGGTTCATCGGTAATTTCGATGAAGTCGTTGATATCAGGTTCTGGCTCTTCGTTATGTAGTTGCGTTGGAGGAGGCGTCTCGTTTTTAAAATCTACTTTAACCGCAACACCATCGTGATGATCTTCAAAAAACTGATAATCGAATTTTTCTTTTCTTGCTTCGACAAATGTTTTTAATCTCTGAGCTGCTTCGTTATAACGAGTTTTCTCTATTTGAATTCGGTTCTCCTGTGCCTCAAGTTGGGAAAGCAATTTGATGAGATTATCATTCGATTGAAGTGCAGGATATTTATCGAGTGCTGTAGATACGTTGGAAAGTGAAACCCAAAGATCATTCTGTACTTTCTCAAAATGAATAAATGCAAGAGAATCTCTTGTCAGAGCAGGGGAGAATGTTACAGAAATAGCTTTTTTACGGGCAATAGTAAGTTGATCAAGGAGGTCACGATTTCCAAATGCAGAACCTTTAAGCGTAGCAAGAATATTTGGAATAATATCTTCACGAACTTGATAAACGCTGTTAACTTGACCTAACTCTGCGCGTAAATTTTCTTCAAGTTCAATTTGACTGGTTTGCGCGAAGGAAACCGACGAGAACAGAAAGCCGAGAAGAAGAAAAAAATATTTCATCGTATTTCTCGGCTACCAGTTCTTGTTAAATTATTAGTGCGAATCCAAACTAAAATTAATAGATTGCGTGTACCAAACTTGTACAGCTTTTTTGCCTTGTGTTGCAGGAGTGAAGCGAGTCTTCATTACTGCATCAATTACCGGCTGTTTAAATGCTTCATTATCGGCTTTTTCAATCATTACCTTAATGACTTTACCATCTTTGCCGATGAGCGCAGAATATGTAACCTTTCCTTCGATCCCTGCTTTCTTAGCAGATTCAGGGTAAATGACTACTGCTTGCACATCCGTTAACGGCTTTGGTTCTTTTGTCATGTACTCCATATCGCCTGACGATTTCGTCATCCGATCAGATTTTTTATGCCACTCAACTTCCGTCAGTGGAGGTGGAGCCGCCATGGGTGCAGGTGTCATCATTGAATCGCTTGGATACGCCGCTGGTGGTGGGCACGGTGGTTCTTTGGCCACAGCAAGAATTGCATCTATAGATTTATCAATGCCGTCGTAGTATTTATCTTCTTTAAGAGATGGCGTAAGAATATTATCATAGATCGCAGCGGTCCTGCTGTCGGTCAGATTATAATTGTACCCTGTCGTAATAAAACCGTTACGATCTCCCTTGGAAAGGAATAGCACCGTAGTTTTTCCGTAGGATTTTGTGCGCCTGCTGTTCCAAGATTGAATGCTTTCTGCAACATCCTGAGAGACGGTGTTAGCTTTGCTCGTTGTCTTGTTATAATATTCGAACGGTGGTTTCGCTTTTATACCGGAAAGCGATGAGACGATAACTACGCTGATATGCAGCCCATCTGATTTTTCAATGTTCTGAATTTTTTGCGTTAATTTCTCGGATTGCTCTTTGGAAAGCGAATTTGTTTCGTCATAGACTGCGGATTTGAACTCCGATAACATCCGCAATTTTTGTGCACCGGTTGAATCCTGAGACATCGTCATGATCTCTTCTTCTGTTGCCTTTTTTGCCTGAGCTTCGCGCTTAATCTTCATTGCGCGTAATACAGGAACGGCTTCTTCTATTTTTGATCCGGCTGATAGGACTGCAGTCTTGAGATCATTATCTTTATCCTTCTCCAATTTTTCAGCCTTCTCTAATTTTTCCAACAGTGATGCGACTCCGAGTGGATTATATCCGTGAGCGATAAAAAGATCATTCACAATGCGCTGAATACTATTGAGACCGGGCGCAATTAATGAAAAAACTGCCCCTTCACGCAAACTTGTATCTACTTCCACTGTCGAAAGAGCAGCAGCCATTCTGTCACCAAAGGAATTAATAATTCCCATCAGTTCATCCTTTGGCATTGAAACAGGATCTTTTAACTTCGCAAATTCCGCTGTGCGTGATGGATTATAAAAGGTCAAGGAAACATTTCTGAACTCATTGAATAATCCGTACCCTAAATTGAACCCGTGTGATTTATTGGAGGCACTCTTTGCCGAAGGACTTGTTGCTATTTCAAGTTCTTTTAATTTTTGTGCCTGAGTTTTATTTTTTTCTTTTTCGTATTCTTTCGCTTGTTTTGCGTATTGTTTTAATAATTGCGCCTGAGTTTTCCCTTTATTCTGACCATAATAGTTGACATCTTTTTTCACTTGATTCTGCGCAAGACTGATCTGTGCTTCGCCGTTATCTTTGAGAAGAAAGCTCATAGCCACAATCTGATGATTTATCTTATCGATCTCCAAAAACATTCTGCCTTTGGACTTCGCCGAGTCAAAGACGACTTTCAGAAGCGGAATCGTATCGAATATATCCGATAGTCCATCGCTCATGATTGGCTGCGCGATCTGATTCGCGCTGCCTTCGGGCATCGGATTTACAATTGCTTGCTGCAAACTCATCGGCAATCCCGTTGCGGGACGGCTCAGGATGATCTTATCCGATGTGATCGTAATATGGATCTTCGAACCCATTAGTGCAGGACTCCAGGTATTATAAATGCTCGGCGTCTGCGCCGAAGCAAATGCAGGAAAAATAGCGACAAGAAGAAGAATGAAATACTTCATAATGATATGTGAAATAAAAAGACTATTAACTAACGTAAATCATGAAAATTAGTTGCATAACTCGCTCTGGATTCATAAAGAATTCGACTTCAATTCCTCTTAAAATGCATCGGCATGAACCGTGCCTGAAAGGGCTTCTCGACTCGCTTTTCACTAAAGAGGTCTTCTAATACTTTCCGTGCCTCACTATATCCTCCGGCAACAAAATGAACATCGGGCATGAGTTCGACGAACGAGCAATACGTACATCCCTTAAATCCCTGATCTTCAAGTAATGCCATCGTGCCATCGCGTTTGCATTTCGGGCATGGCTCGGCGATACGCCTGATCCATCCAAGCTGGCGATCGAAAAAATCCCGGCTCGTATCAAGCTGCGTTTTATTACGTTTATTAAACCTTGGTGGCTGCATAGGTGCTCATTGTTTGAGGAGTAATATAATACGAAAGCTTAAACTTCACAGCATAAAGCTTAAATCGGAGAAGAGGGAATAGTGATGTCACCACTTGGAGTGTTGTATCTTTGCACATGCAAGAACAATTCACCTACACCAAAAACGACGTGAAGCAGATGAGGATGATCATCATTGCTGTATGTTGCTTTATAACTTTTCTATGCATTGTCGCGATCGCCATGGGTTCGGCTCACGAGTCTTCAGCAGTTATACATAACGCTGAAACAAGTGAGATGGCATTCCGCATCATTCATGCAGTGGTCTTTCTTTTTGCAATTTTTGCTTCAAAATTCATTGGAGATAAGATCCTTTCCGGCAAGATACAAAACCAGGGAGCTATTGCGCAGACACCCTTCATGCGATACCGCACTTCCATTATCGTTCGTCTTGCACTGCTCGATGGCGCAACGCTTTTCGGAGCCGTCATCTTCATGCAAGCATCCCTTTCCGGTGCTAGTGATACAACATACTATCTGCATTTACTTCCGCTACTCATTTTGCTGCTATCAGCAAAATCATTTTACCCGACGGATTTCAAACTCGCAGAACTTGCGCGCGCTTTTAATACGGACTGAGGGTACAATATATTACATGCGCCCTTCTTCTTTGCCAAACAGTGCTTCGAGATCACGAGCCATGTGGATCACTCCGTGGATAACGATCCGGTTCTCTTCTATCTTATAAATGAGGCGGTACTGTTTTACAAATATTTCGCGGATAGAAGTATCGTGGAGTTCGGGAGTCATTCTGCCTCTGTGAGGAAAAGAGATAAGGGTTTCTGCTTTTTCTACGATCTCATCGAGAAGCCGGTCTGCATAGAACAAGGAATCAGACCTGATGTAATGATAAATGTCTCGGATATCGTTGATAGCGAAACGAGACCAGATTATGGATTTTGCCATGCCTTGAATTCCTTCACTGCAGCTTCATGAGCGACGAACTCGCCGCGAGCCACAGCTTCCTGAGACAAATTGATCTTCCTGCGGACATAGAGATGATATTCAATATCGTCGATCGTTGCATCCTCAGGAAGTTCGTCTATCAGATTTTTTACTTCTTCTTTTATGGTAAACATAATAAGTACTCCTCGTTAAATAACCAAAGCCTCATCCGAAAGGTTTTCTGACCCCTTCTCCGAATCCATTTACCTTGCGCCGCACGTCAAACTCGCAGAAATTGCGCGGGCTTTTAATACGGATTGAGGGCTTATCTGTTAGCCCCGAATAATTTTCTTTGTAATGACTGAAGTTGCTGTTCGGATCGTTGCAATGTAGGTACCAACAGGAAATTTGGAAAGATCAAGAGTTATCTCCGATGCATTTGGTTTTGTAATTTCGATAATACTTTCACCCAGAATATTTCGGACGGAAATACTTTGAATATTTTCATCTGCATTATGAACAGTCGTAATTCCTGCAGTAGGATTTGGAGAAAGAATTATTGCCGGATCTTTATTAGGATCATTAACCGAGCTTGTTGAGAACTCCGATAGCGGACGCCTCCAGACTCCGTTTGCATCAGTACCTGCTAAAAGAAATGTGCCGTCCACAGCCAAAGTGTTGATCTTCATGGTTGGTAGCCCGGTATTTGCGGGTTTCCAGGTATAACCATCTATAGTAAAGAAAACACCATTCGCTTGTGTTGCTGCAAAAACTACGACATCAGAACTTACAATCGAGGTGATGGTCATACCTTTGGTTGCTGTATTATCAGCAAGCCAACCGACTCCTGCATTTGTCGTAAAATAAATTCCGTCTTCTGTGCCTGCATATTCATAGAATCCCGGAAAAGCAGCAGTCGTTACGGATTTTGGTAACCCTGGACTGATATCACCCCAGGACGCCCCTTTATCAGCAGAATTATAAAGGCTGCCATCACAAATTCCAAAAACGCCTGATGCATAAGCGTCGATCATCGTGACGATTCCATAGGTGATGGGTGGAGTATGTTCCTTCCATGTTGATCCGCCATCGCTTGAGTACCAAAAGGAGCCATCAGTACCTAAATAAAGATCTGTCCCCGATGCTCCGAGAGAAAAAATTGTGACAAAACCTGTGCTTGGTGCAATAAACTTCCATGCACCTCCGTTCGATGATGAATACACAGCGCCGCGGTCTGTACCGAAATACACATTCGTACCTGATGTTCCAATAGCAACAACTCCGGGATTTGATAATGACTGGTTTAATGGTATCCACGTATTGCCTTGATTAGTCGTTAAAAAGATACCATCTTTACATCCTGCCAGCAGATTCGTACCTGTAACAGAAAAACAATTGACCGGCTGAGTTGAAGGTCCGTTCGTCGATACCCATTGAGCATTCCCTGACTTTAGCATTCCAAGTGAAAGACAAATGATCACTGCGATAACTGTGAGTTGGTGTTTCATAATAATTATTCTCTTTTTATATCTGTACCCCGAATAAATGTCGTGGTGATAACCATTTAGTAAAAATAAAAGGTTCATGTTGATTTTATTGAATTTTTGTCCATAGAGATAAGATCATGCGTGGCGAAAAGAAGCCGAGCCGCGTTTTTATTTACGAGCCGGACGAGATCGCTTCTATTCGTATGAAACTGGGCGCAACCCAGAAGGAATTTGCAGAGATGATACGGGTCAGCGTCGGCACACTACGCAACTGGGAGCAAGGGCATCGCACACCTACCGGTCCGGCAAAAGCGCTCCTCACTCTCTTTGCCGCAATGCCTAAACAAGCACGAAAGGTGCTGGCGAAGTAGCTTGCATTTCCGTGCATCCCTATAAGCTTTACGGTTGTTCTGCCGCTCCCAAACTCGCAGAACTTGCGCAGGCTTTTAATAGGGAGTGAGGCTCGGTTTACTATTCCCTGAAATATTAAAAATTGTTGAGAAGTTCGAGGATATAATATGCAATTCGAAAGTTTAGTATATTGTAGGCAGAGTGTTGTGCACCTATTTAAAACATTAGAACTCAGTCATTTCCGATTTTAAGTAGTTTATTTTATATGAGAAAATGTAAAATTCATACTGGTGGACACAAAATGTATTATGTTTGAACTTTCATCTATAAAATTTTTGCCATGGCGCGAGAAAAAACACCCCAACACGAGCAAGTAATAAAGGTAATGTCGGATAATGGCGGGTTTGCGACGTTGGGTTATTTATATCAACATGTGGATGTATCACAATGGGGAACAAAGACACCTTTTAGATCAATAAACCGCATTGTTCAAAATGATAAATTCTTCTTCAGAATTAAGCCTGGTCTTTGGGCTTTAAAGCTGATGCAAGAAGAGGTACTTAAAAAATTTTCGATTGAAGAACCTAAAGAAAAGGGGCATGACGAATTTAATCATTCGTATTATCAAGGCCTCCTTGTTGAGGTTGGAAATATTGGTGGCTTTGAAACATATATACCGAATCAAGATAAGAACAGACTTTTTTTAGGCAAACGTTTGGGTGAGATGTCATCTCTTGAAAAGATACACCCGTTTAGCTATGAAAAATTTATTCACAGATCAAGAACTATTGATGTCATTTGGTTTAATGAGCGTCAGATGCCTGACTCTTTTTTCGAGGTAGAACATTCTACCGATATTTACAACTCATTATTAAAATTTTCAGATTTAACAGATTTTTATTCAAGATTTTTTATTGTTGCTGATGAAGCAAGGAAGAGAGAATACATCAGCAAGATTTCGTCAACAGTGTTTAAGCCAATCCGAGAAAGAACTGTTTTTATGAGCTATGACGATCTCTCTGAGTACCATACAAATACATTCAAAATTATGAAATCACCGCAAAATTTATTGCTTAGAAAAATTTAAGACAAATTATCTAACCTTTTCTAACTCTTCCTTCCAGAACTCTTCAACACTCTCCACATCAAATCTAACCCCAATCATTGGGTCTGTTGGGAATGACTGTCCGCAACCGCAATCATATTCAAAATAAACGACCTCACCTTTTTTATTTGCAAAAGAGTAATCGAAGGTCATATCATTGTTCGGATTATTTAATACCTTAACCTTGTCGTTAATCTTATAAGGTGCACCTTCAATATCATAATCTCGACATAGTGGATCTCTCTTTATTATTTTTATTATATCTTCCATACTATTCAACAACAGCGGAGCTGGTTTTGTAAATCCCCTGAATTATCGTGCAACAACTCATCTTCCCCCTTACGAGGTAGAGCAAGAACTTTACAAAGACTGATTCCCTTTTTAGAGTTAAATTCTGAGAGTGGGGTTACGAGAATTGATATTGAAACCTTTATTTCTACAGTTTCTGAGATTTCTACGGACACAATGGTGCCTCGTAGATTTAGCTCTGTAGTTTCTTGGCTTGATTCACTTGGTATTATACAAAGAGATGGAGATCGATACTTTCTAGCAAGACAACTATTAAATAGAGAAATCAACATTCTTGAATTCAGAGACGTAGAAGAGCCAATAATGCCACGTTCTACTGATCTTCATGAATATGAAATAGTGAAAATGAGAGCCGACAAGGCAGGAGAAACAATCATATCATACGCAAGAGATGCTTCATCTGACAGAGCAGATAATGCTCATAGGCACCTCGTAAATATGGTGGCATCACGAATTAAGCAAGCAGATTCGATTCCCAGACACAACAATTTAATAGATCTTGCAACGAGATATGAAGAATTTGATTTTATTTTTGAAATGAAATCTATTACGAATCGGAATGCCAAAGATCAAATTAGGAAAGGTGTTAGCCAACTATATGAGTATCGTTTTTTGCAAAATCTTCCTGATGCCAAGTTGATACTTGTAATTGAAACACTACCACCCATTGAATTCGAGTGGATGATTGATTATCTTGAGGCAGACCGAAACATCAATGTCGTTTGGGATGGAGATGACAAACTTTACGGTCGAAAAGCCACGGTTGATAGATTAAGCTTTCTAGGACTTCAGCTGTAGGCCTTCGTTCCATGAATAATTATCCATCAGAAAGGCACCTATTTTTTTTGGATGAGCACCCCTCCACGGCTAGTCAAAGACTTGACAAAGGGGATTTTATTTTGTATATCTGTAAGTCAGTCATTAGTCATTAGCCGTTAGTCTTTAGCAGAGGGGAAATGAGGAAAGAGGGAATTACAATGAATTTGAGTAGAGTCGGCTAAAGCCGGCCCTACTATTTTTGAAGGAAAAAATTGCCTGTGTGCAGAGCGATGTTGATGAATTATAAGGAGTTACAGGGCAACTACGAGGGAATGTAGAATTCAGAATGGAGGTTACTTCGGTGAAGCAATGGGGTCTCGTAGGTACTGGCCAACCTGGACGATGTTGCCATCGGGATCGGTGAGATCTACCCATTTCATGAATCCGGGTGCTTCAAATATCTGGCCGGTGAAGCTGACCCCTTTGGCCTTGAACTCCTCAACGGTTTTGGCAATATCTTCGGTACGGAAGACCATGTTCATTCCGGCCTCATTGTCGGGTACGTTCTCGCGGCGTGTATTTCCGCCGAAGATGGAGATGCGAATGGGTCCGCCAAGCAATGCAGCAAATCCCTTATCGCGAAAATCTTCGAGAATCTCGCAGCCGAGGATCTGATGGTAGAAATCAACTGAAGCGCTGACATCGCTTGCGCCGATAACGATTTGGTAACAGCCTTGCATAATAGTTTGAAAATGATACCGAAATAACACAAAGGGGAGTCGGAAGTTTCAGCACAAAGCAAAAAAAGCCGTCAATGCAGATGGCTTTGATCAGGGAAAGGATTTGTAAATGGGAAATTTGGGAAATGACTAAGGTTTTGCAAAAAATAAACTGTGGTGGGCACCTTGACAAACTGGGTTTTATGTCGTATATTACCTCCATTATGATGAGCACCTATCGGGGAAAGGATGAAGGCTGAAGGATGAGGGATGAAAAAAGGGGGGGAAGAAAAGTGAAAATGTGCACAGCGATATGCTTGAATTATATGAAGTTACAGTCGCTCACCCTGAGCTTTGGGGAAAGGATGAAGGATGAGGGATGAAATGAGGGCAGAGATTTGGAGTGGTTTTCTGCTAAAGACTAATGACTCTGCCTGTGTGCAGAGCGATGTTGATGAATTATAAGGAGTTACAGACCAACTTTCAAAGTTATCCACACTGGGTGGATACTCTTGATCGTCGTAAAATGGGTAGCGCTGAGAGGGGAAGAATAAAGGATTTTATCTTTATTTTATAGATTTCTCTCTTCGGCTACGCCTCCGTTCGAAATGACAGGGGATTCCTGCTCGGCACTCAGTGCTTAGTCCTCATTGCTCAACCCTCAGTCCTCATTGCTCAGTACTATGAGCCACTTCTCCGAACCAACTCCGAAGCCCTATTGTTTAACGGCTCCTGAAAAAAATCGGGGGAAAACCTGGAAGTCAAAAGTCAAAATATTAAAGTCAAAAAAGAGTTTTTGACTTTTGACTTTGAAGTTTTGACTTCTCATAATTCACTCTTCTGTCGTTCCATTTTTCCGGCGGGAATAGCAGAAGTATTTATTCACCATCGCCGGGTTTTTTATTACTTAACTAATGTCAGAAATCACCGAAACGTTATCGCATGCAACAGCGGATGTTGCGATCTCAGAACCACCAGCCACTCGCAGCGTAAAGCCTGCTGCAACTCCGAAAGCCGCTACCGGCACCAGAGACCACAACTTAACACTCATTGACCCAAAGACCAAACTTGGCGGCGGATACTCCGATGCCGAGAAGGATGAGATGATGAAGCTCTATGATACGACCTTCAATGCTCTCAAGCCCGATCAGGTCCTTATGGGAAGAATCGTCGCGATCAGCGGATCGGAAGTAGCCGTTGATATCGGCTTCAAATCCGAAGGCATGATCCCTCGCTCGGAATTCGGTAACACACCGAACCTTGCCGTTGGCGACGAAGTAGAAGTTTTACTCGAAGCTATCGAGGATAAAGAAGGTCGTTTGCAGTTATCCCGCAAACGTGCCGATTTCATACGTGTTTGGGAGCGCATTAATGAAGCTGCCAAGACCGGTGAAGTGCTCAGCGTTAAAGTTGTACGCCGCATCAAAGGCGGTCTTGTTGTTGATCTTATGGGAATCGAAGCATTTATGCCCGGTTCACAGATCGATACGAAACCGGTACGTGATTTCGATGTGTATCTCAACCAGACGATGGATGTTCGCGTCGTGAAGATCAATCATCCGAGCGAGAACGTCGTCGTCAGCCATAAGGTACTTATGGAAGAGAACATGAACGATCAGCGTTCAGTGATCGTCGAGAAACTCGAACGCGGTCAGGTCTTGGAAGGTACTGTTAAAGCAATTGCAGATTTCGGCGCATTCGTTGATCTCGGCGGCGTTGACGGACTTGTTCATATCACCGATCTCTCATGGGGTCGCGTATCTCATCCTTCTGAAATTATCAAGCTCGATCAGGTTGTTACCGTCGTCGTACTTGATTTCGATGAGAATAAAAAACGTATCTCGCTTGGTATGAAGCAGCTTATGCCTCATCCATGGGTGGAGATCGAGCAGAGATATTCTGTCGGTCAGCACGTTAAAGGTAAGATCGTTTCGATGACCGATTACGGTGCATTCATCGAGCTTGAAAAAGGCATCGAAGGATTGGTACACGTTTCGGAAATTAGCTGGACTCAGCACGTAAAGCATCCGTCGCAGATCTTCTCGATGGGTCAGGAAGTTGAAGCCGCTATTTTGAATATCGATCAGGATTCGAAAAAGATCTCACTCGGTATCAAACAGCTTGAGCCTGATCCTTGGACATTATTCCTTGAGAAGTATCCTATCGGATCGGTTCATAAAGGAGTTGTCCGCAACCTTACGACATTCGGCGCATTCGTCGAACTCGAGCAAGGTGTTGACGGACTCGTTCACATCTCCGATCTATCCTGGACGAAGAAGGTCCGTCATCCGGGCGAAATCTTCAAGAAGGGTCAAGAACTTGATGTGATGATCTTGGGTATTGATGCAGAGAATCGTCGCATCGCTCTTGGTCATAAACAGGTTATCGAGAATCCTTGGGATACTCTTGGTGAAGCATTCTCAGAAGGTACGGATACGACCGGTAAGATCGTCCGCATCATCGAGAAGGGCGTTATCGTTGAGCTTCCGGGCGGCATTGATGGATTTGTACCTGCTTCGCAGCTTGCATTCCATCAGGTCAGATCGATCGGCGATGTTTTCAAAATTGATGAGACGCTCAATTTGCGCGTCATCGAATTCGATTCTGAAAATAAGAAGATCGTTCTTTCTGCAACCGAATGGCTGAAGGCTCAGGATAAAGCGATCGTTGATGAATACAACGAGAAGCATCCTGTACCGAAAGAGTCATTAGAGGATACTCAAAAACGTGCTCCTCGCAAAGGCTCGAAGAAAGCTATAGCTTCAGAAGAAGTTACTTCTGAGAACGCTCCGTCTATCGGCAGCTTCGAACTTCCGGAAGAAATGCTCGTTCCCGAAAAGGGCAGCGAGATTCCACCAATGCCGGAGCCTGAACCGGATATCGCTGATCTCCCGCCTGCGGAGTAAAGCCAAAGTCATGATAATTCAAAACCCGCTTCGGCGGGTTTTGAATTATGGCTAAAGTTATGATTTCTTCACCTTATTTTTATGCCAAAAGTATTAGAAATCAACGGATTCATATTCTTCTTTTATTCCCAGGAAGGAAATGAACCTCCTCACATTCATGTGAGGAAAGCCGAGGCATCTGCAAAGTTCTGGTTAGAGCCAATGGAGTTTATTGAGAATGATGGATTTTCTCCGGCTCAAATGAGGTTTATTAAGAAGACTATCGAAGAAAACAGCGAATTATTATTACAGGCATGGTATGAATTCTTCAGTTGAGCAAAAAACAAGAGCGATCGACTTAAAGATCTCGAAAGACCACCTCGAAGTATTTCTCGATGATGGCAGGATCATCTTTGTCCCATTGGAATGGTACCCTCGATTGGCTGAAGCCTCAAAAAAGTCTTTAAAAAATTTTCAGTGGATCGGAAAGGGACTTGGTATTCACTGGTCTGATCTTGATGAAGACCTTTCTGTCGAAGGATTTTTGAAAGCGCAACGTGCACCTCGGAATCAATTCAAAGCGCGAAAAGCAATTCTGAAAAAAGCGCCCAGAAAGCAATTGACATTTAGCCGCTGATCGGAGTAGTCAGAATAAAAAAAGTCAAAACCTGCTCTCGCAAGTTTTGACTTTTGACTTAAAAGTTTTGACTTCTATTCCACAATACATCTCTTCGAGACTTTCGTATCACCGTATCGCAATCGAATAATATAACTCCCTGCCGGATACTGATGCATATCAAGATTGAGATGTTTATCGTCCGATTGAATTGTCCTTACGATCAACTCCTGCCCAAGCATGGAGATAACCGATACTCGAAGATCGCCACTGAACTCGCCAAGTGATGAGAGATCAAGTGATATTTTTCCGTGAGCAGGATTTGGGTAGATCGAAAAATCAGCCAGCGAGCCAATCGGATGATCTTCTTGCACAGAAGCTGGTCCCTGTACCATGAATGGTACAATATCCATAGGGCTAAAACCTGCCAAGCCATTGGCAGTATTCGCACTCCATATCGATACTTTTTTATCATCTTTCAATGAATAATTGCCGAAGGATATTTTCGGATCAGGGATACCTTGCTGCGGAAGCCAAGGATACAACCACTGATGATAATCGCTGGCATCATAGATTCTGAATCTGTAACATCCCGTTGCAAGCTTGAAAGTATCACGAACTGTTGTCGCATCAGGCATATCGCTTTGCGAATACAGAACATTATCATTAACATCAACGACATCATAGCTTATGCCGTTTACCGGGCCATCCAAAAAATCTGTCTTAAGGGCAAGATATACATTGTTAGAATAGATCTTTGGCATTGTATATGCTGCAAAGCCTGAATTATTATTTGGGTAATCATCAACAAATGCGGAATTCGGTTCATCAAGTGTTACATGAAATATATGCGAGCCAACGCCGAGGTCAATTCCGGGGAGAGCTAATTCCAAAGTATCAAAGAATTTCAAATTGCCATTCCATTGATATGCATGGATCGTCGAAATCGTCACCGTATCAATAAAATAATGAACGACAAATGAAGTAAGCTCTTTCTTTCCATTATTTCTGATCTTGATCAGCGGCGACATCTTCGAACAAATAGGGTTTATCCTTTTATATGCTCCTTCATTCGTCGGAGCTTCAATAGATAAGAGTGCAACATCATTATTAAATTGAGGTCCTTTTGAATAGATCATTTGCGTATGGACGGCATACCCACCGCCTGCATTCGGATCATCCGCGAACTTATAATCAACAGTTAGTGAATCGCCCGGCTTTCCTATTCCTGTCAGATCGAAATCCCACGGATCAACTTTATCGCCGGGACACCAACCTGCACGGGATAACGTGTATGTACCTGTTTGCGGATAGACAGGGTTTGCTCCACAATCGGGGCGCCATAAATGCTGGTCATATTTCTTTGCACCGTTTACCCAAATACTATTGGTCTCTTCTGTAAACTCAGCCGCGGCTTGCGGTCCCACATTTCCATGACCTGTCGTGAAAGCACGATAAGTAAGAAGATCAGCATTCGGATCGATCCAGATATGCTTTGGTTTGACATGATTCGAAATAGGATCGCTTGCATTACCCCATCCGAAATATCCATCATCAAGAATATCTATACGGTATGCTTCACGTGGCGGAGTGCCCTCTATCAGATCAAATGAAAAGGAATAAAGCGAGCCTTGCGAATATCCATCATACGTTGATAAGAATTCACAACTATCATGCAGCATGAAAGCATAATCGGTGACGTCCATTGTCCATGTGAAACTCCAATCCTTCGGAAAGCCCTGTCCATAAGGCGTAATGAGCCTGCCGATCTCATACGGCACGACAACTTCGAAATGAAATTGCGCTTTTACTTTTGTGACATGCAGAACAGAATCGGCTTTCACATACAATGAATCTTTTTTCTTGCCGGTATTATCATAAATATAATTCCAATAATTTGCCTGCCATACGAGCATGGAATCTGTTGCGGCGAACGGTTTAGCTGGATTTCGATAAAAATAAATTTTCGTCACGCCGTTGGCAGCGGAGTCTGTAGTTTTCTTTGTCGAATTATAAGAATACGATTTCGTCGTATCGTGGCGGAAGGCGAAAGAATCAACAGTGTTTCCACCGATAGTAAAATTAGGAGCATCCTTTAGTACAGAGTCTATTACTCCCGTATGATGCTTTAAGATCACTTTCGTCGTATAATCCCATTGCCCGCAGCTTGGGTTGGGACAGGTGAGTTTATAACGAAGAAGAATTTTTTCGTAGTGCTTTCCCGGAGCAGGGAATTGTGCCCAATTATCTATTGATCCATAATATGTCCATAAATATTTATCAAGGACTGCAACATGAGTAGTATCACCGGTTTTCGCAACAGAATAATTTGCGTAGAATATGCTACTAAAAACTATAAGAGACAAAACAACAACAAGCTTCTTCATAGAGAGAGTAGAGATTATTAATGAGCATTTAATAATGCCGGAGAGTACAGAAACGTTCTTCCGAATTTAAAACGACGGAGACGCGATACTATCGCGTCTCGACGAGTCTATATTAAGTTATTTTACTTCTCAATAATAAGCCTATGAATGCTTTGCTCACCGTGATCGGTTTTGAGAAGAATTAAATAGATGCCTGGGGGTATATTTCCAAGTGCAATACTCTCTTTATTCTCACCTGTAATCGCAGAATGAGATGAAATGTTTTCTGAGATCGTTCTCCCGGATAGATCCAAGATACTAATGCTAATATTCGTGGTTTGAGCAATTGTGTATGTGACAAACAAATACATATTCGCAGGATTTGGATATAATATTACATTCTGTAATCCAACTCCATTACTAACAGGGCAGCTTTCTGCCGTTAATGTTTGTTGAAGCTGCGGAAGCGCTTTGAATAACTCGTTGCTTTGTTGGTACCAGAAGATCAATCCGTTGTCATATTTCCCATCGGTTTTCATTCCAGTATTTTCGCGGACTTTTATTGGGATGAGGGTAGTGATATTTTCGAGTTCCTTCTCCTCTTCCTGATGCGCAAGTATATAACCTTCGTAACTGATCTTGCGGCCAAGCTGCTCGACGATGAGTTTCATAGTATCTGGAATATTTGTTTCTGCAAGTGACCAAACATACGATTGCTGTGCGACAAGCAACTCTTTCCTGTTTGAATACTTCTTCTCAATTTTATTAAGAGAATCTTGTATGGTATGCTCGATTCTTGTAAGCTTCGAATATTCGGTTGGGAATTGGAATCTGGTTCTCAACCCCGGCTCTCCGCCGAATTGCATTTTATATACTGAATCTTTGGCGCGAAGATTGTTGATAATAGGTTGAATGGGTGTCCATTGGGTTTCGACGTCTTTCTTCCTAGTCATCTCAGTATCACATGACATAATACCTAGGCGTATATGGTAGTGAGAAGTTATGAGCCAAGGAACATGAGAAGAATCAACTTTGCCCCCGTTAATATTAAGGCTTTGAATTGGAATATAATTGCTGTTCAGCAATTTATTTACTTCATCATTATCATCCCCAAAGTTGGTCATAGTACTTTCCCCGTTCTCATCGTTCGTATATTTATACATGAACAGCAAATTTCCTTTGGAGTCTGTTGCGTAGGATGGATGAAAAGGTATCTTGTTAAAGTGACTAACGCGCTCATCTTTATCACTGTTTGGATATGCCTTTGTCTTTTCGGACATCGGAAATCCCACTTTTGTTGAAGCATGGTAAAAAATAACCTCACCATTTTCACCCTGAATGAAACCGATACGATTCATTTCTTCAGTCGTGATCTGAATCGGAGTAACACAGGAAAGATCAACAGGATTAAATCCCAGATATTTCAGTGAATCTTTTGTTTTCGAGATTTGAGTCCCTGTCCTATTTTCGCTGCTATGCGCCGGTGTACTTATCGGTTCATTTTGTACTTGGTGCTGTACGGTTAATGCTATTTTCTGACTGGTCAACTTATTCTCTTCGCGAGTCGAAAATAAGAGTAACATCGCTGTAAAGAAAACTCCAATGAGTGTCATGATAATTATTCCCTTTTTATAGAAGCCGCGCCTACGGTCTTCGTTGATGATGGTTGTCTGCACGGGACTCATCGGAAGGCTACCGGAAGTTTTCTGCTCCAGTAGCGAGCGAAGTTCATCGCGTTCGAGCGAAGGCGTATCGTGTGTGACACTTCCTAAAATATCGTCAAGTTGTTTTTTTAGCTGTGTCATAATACTGTCGTCCTCACTATCGTTGTGAATTTCGTTACCGCTTCAGCTTTCTTATTGCTCATCTTTTTATCATCTTCTGCACCGAGCAGCTTTGCAAGCTGCTCTCTGCCTCGTACGATTCGCATCTTTATGGCAGAAAGACTTCCGCTCTGAATCTCTTTGATCTCATTAAGCGAGAGACCGGAGATCTCGAACATGATGATGGCTTCGCGCTGTTTTTCCGGAAGCGCTTCCATGGCTTCCTGAAGAAGATGAATGTCGGTTAAGACATCCGGCGCTATGCCGCTATATTCGATAGAAGATGCTTCATCGTACGTTGCATTTCGCTTTGCAAGTTTGCGTTCAGTTCGCGCAAGCCGTGCGGCGATGGTATAGAGATAACTTTTGATAACCGCTTTATTTTGTAGAGTCTCGAAGCGCTCATAGGTAATGAGTATCGCTTCGCTTGCCAGGTCTTTTGCCGTATCGCTATCATTGCTGAGTGCGCGGCAAAACCGAAGCAAGCCTGCTTTATGCGGCTCGACAAGGTCTAAGAATTGCTCCTGTTTTTCCCTGATATGGGTTTCCATGCAGTTTTTAATAAAATGTAGCCGCGCGGTTACGTTATATAAGTGCGTATGGGGAAGAAAAAGTCACATCCAAATTAAAAAAAAGAAACCCTCTTCGCAATGAAGAGGGTTAAGGTGAGAAATGAGTTGTGAAAAACGATTATTTTTCGATAACCAGTCTTTGAATAGACTGCTCGCCTTTATCGGTGGTGATGACTAAAAGATAGACTCCGGCAGTGAGTTCATGGAGATCTAACTCCTTCTCATAATTTCCGGAAGCAGTTCCCGATATACTTCCGCCATCAAGTACTCGTTTGCCGAGCAGATCGTGAATACTGAAAGCAACCGTCCGTGGCTCAGAAAGTACAAAGCTAACGGTTGTTCTATTCCTTGCAGGATTTGGATAGAGAGCGGTCTTGCTGATAACAGAAGGATTGGCTGCTATCGGCGTGAGTGTCCCGCTTTGCTGTGCAACTTCAGGAACTGCTGCTAAGAGATCCTTATCAGGTTGATACCAAAAGATCAAACCATCATCAAAGGTAATGCCTTCGCCTTTATTAAAATGCTCTGTTGTTGCATTGCGAACTTTCACCGGAACAAGCCCTTCGAAGTTCGGCATCATCTTTTCTAAGTTAGGAATATCGAGTGAGAGAATATTTTCATTTGCTTCTCCATCGCTAAGTTCGCTCGTCAGCTCTTTCAACTGCATTTGTAGTTGGGAGTTAGATGAGTCCAGATTTTTCAGATTCAATTTCTTGATGACTTTTTCGATCTCTTGTCTTGCTTGAAGTACATGTCCTTTAGCTGCCTGAAATGTTGAATCCATGCGGATCGTGCGCTTCATGATGATGGTCTTCTGATGCTTGCCATTAGAAAGTGTATCGGTGACATGCTTATCATTGTAGATCATCATCTTCATGCCCTTTTGTTTCGTCGTGGGGACGATCTGATTGGAATCAATATTAATATCAATATTCATTTCCATATTGATAGCATTATGCAGTTCTTTGAGATCGCTTGAATCAAGTCCGAGTTTCATGAAATCAATATCGCCGTCTTTTCCTCCGATCTGCATCTGTCCTTCGATCTTGAGTGCATTATTGACGATGTCGGATATTTGCTTCGGATCTACATCATCATTATCTGCGCGTGATTGAATTTCTAACCCACGCATTTTCTTTCCGTTGATGTCGCTTGAAAATTGCATTAAGCGTTTATTGCCCTTCGTATCGGTGACGATCATTGGAGCAAAATGTGGAGCATCGGACATATCTTTATTATCATCCCCGCCAACAACGATTCCCCATGAATTTTGCGGAAAGCTCATAGTAAAAAGATGTCCGTTATCATTTTTTTGCGTGAAGCTAATTGTCCCATCATCTTTTTTCGCAATTCCCATCTTCGCAAATTTTTCGGGTGCAAGAGGAAGCGGATGAATGCCTGCTACTTTCACCGGCGTCAGTATCGTTGGCTGAGTTGGCGGAGCCGGAGGCGGCACGGGTGGTGTTGGCAGTATTTCAGCAGCAGGTGCGATCTCTCTTTTTTCTACTTCCATTTTTTTCTGGACTTCAGCTATTGGCGTAGCTGAAGCCGCAAAAATATTCGACCTGGAAGAAAGCGCTGAGTTCGGAGTTTGGATCTGCGGTGAACCGCTTAAGAGAACGTAGCCGGTAAAGACGGCGAGGCTGAGTCCGATAGTTGACATGATAATTCCTTTCGTTGAAAAAATAAATCGAGCTGGCTGCATGTGCTTACTCTGCGACAACAGTTCGCGAGCATTATCTTCGGATATGACTGGCTCTTCGCGCCGTGCGGCTGCGAAAAGATCATCAAGATGTTTTTTCGTGTTTTCCATAGGATTATTTTATTCCTCTTCTGGCATAGACATGTGCAAATTGATAACCGTTTCCGCTTACAGATGATGCGCTTGGTGTGATGACATTGCGAGGAGCAAGATCAACTCCGAGTAATTTCGCAAGTTTTTCGCGTCCCCGTGCTATTCGCGATTTCACTCCCGATAGACTTCCGCCTTGTATTTGACGGATCTCTTCGAGTGATAGTCCCGAGATCTCGAACATCACTACTGCTTCTCGCTGAGCATTTGGCAATTGCCTGAGCGCAGTATAAAGCAATTCAATGTCAGCGCCTGAATCAGGCGCAGGATTCGGATCGCGAATATTTTCAGCAAGCATTGCATCGTAGGCAACTTTCCGTTTACTCCTCCAACGCCAGCGTTTATTAAGCCGCGTTGCAGTTGTAAATAAATAGCTTGAAAAACTTTTCCCATCGCCATTCATCGAAGCAAAATGCTCGTATGCGATGAGGATAGTTTCGCTTGCCAGGTCACGTGCGATCTCCGGATCGGATGTGATCGCGCGGCAATACCTCGCCAATCCGGGTCGGATAGGCTCCAGTAATTTCAGAAAACGCTGTTGTTCCTCGTCTAAGAGAAACCTCATGCAGTCTTATAAGTAAAAATAGCCGCGCAGTTACAGAGGTAAGAGACATAAGTGAGGAGAAAGTTGCAGGGGAAGTAATAACGCAATGGGATACTTTTTCAGTTTGTGACATGTTACAAGACCAAAGAAAAATCTTTCTCTCATTTTATGTATAAAATATTCTATATTGTCTTGTTGGCATTCCCATTAGCTAATTATGCTCAAACTAATGACAACCTGCCAATAGCGTCACCTTTAACACGAGGATATTCAAATAATTTTTTCACTACTATTGGGAAAGAAGCTGAAAAAAAAGTATCAAACCTTGGAGCTTTTCTTGTCTGGCAGCATGATTCTCTTTTATGTGAGAATTATTTTCATGGATTTGACGGAAGCAGTATCTTCAATATTAAATCTGCTTCAAAAAGTATCCTTTCTGCCATTGCCGGAGCAGCACAAGCGCGTGGATATTTACCGGATCTGAATACTCATGTCTTAGATGTTTTGCCTGAGTATAGGGTAAACAGACATACCAAGAAAATATGGTTTGCTGAGGATAATGTAGTTGATGATTCGTTGATTAATTCTCTCACTTTACGAGATCTTCTGACAATGCAAACCGGGCTAGACTGGGATGATTTCGGATCAATTTGCCAAGCCTTTGTCAGTTCGTATGATCCCGTTCGATTCACACTTGATGTTCCATTCTCCGATAATTATGAACAAGGTAAAGATTTTAATTATTGTTCCGGCGGTACGCACGTGTTTGCAGTTGCTTTGGCAAAATTAGTGAAAGCGGATCTATGGCAATTTGCGGATTCAACAATATTCAAACCTACTGGAATGAAACTTCAGCGGTGGAACACGGATGCAATGGGGCGATACATTGGCGGCTGTGATATGTATTTTACCGCTCAGGATATGATGAGATTTGGGATTCTGTATCTTAACAAAGGTAAAATAAATGACAAGCAAGTTTTGCCCGAGAAGTGGGTCGATGAATCTACAAATGAGCAAGCTGAGTTAAAGTATTGGGATGTATTGCCAAACGCAGATGGCTATGGATATTTTTGGTGGAGAAGAAAATCAAATGGAAGACAAGTCTATGTTGCAAGTGGTGTGTGTGGACAGTTGATCTGTGTTATCCCTGATTTGGACATGGTAGTAGTTACTGCGTGTTCTTGTGGTGAAAATAATGGTAGAAAAGAAATACGAAAGCTACATCTGATCATGGATAAAATAACATCTGCGGCAAATAGAATAAAAAAATAATTTTCAACTACCCTAACTAATTGTTGACTGTGCTCCTTCCATAGCTTACTTCTTCCCCACATGCATCGTTACTATTCCCGCCGTCAGATCTTGCCAATGAGCTTGCGAGAATCCTGCTTCGCGTAGCATCTTCATAATTTCTTCTCTTTCAGGGAAACGCTGGATAGAATCGGGAAGATAGGTATAGGCCTCAGAATTTTTTGATACTATTTTTCCGATCACGGGCAAAATGCGTTTTGAATAGAACATATAAAGCTGCTTCATCGGAGTATGCCGTGGTTTTGACAGCTCAAGATTAACAAATATGCCGCCGGGTTTAAGGACGCGACAAATCTCTTTGAAGGCAATATCAAGGCTTGAAAAATTTCGCGTTGCAAAACCGATGGTCACGGCATCGAACGAAGCATCTTCAAATCGCAGAGCTTCCACATCGCCTTCTTCAATATGAATAGAAGCTTTTTTTGCATCGATCTTCTGCTGAAAAATATCGAGCATGGGTTGTGCAAGATCTATACCTGTGATCTTTGCACCCGAGATCTTTTTTAATATCTCAAATGACAGATCGCCCGTACCACAGGCAATATCAAGGATGCGCGGCTCCGGGATATTTTTGCAATGGGCTTGCACAATGCTGACAGCTTTTGATCGCCAATAATAATCTAAGCCGAAAGAAAGAAAATGATTCAAGAAATCATATCGCCCCGCAATATTCGAGAACATATCGCGGACGTAGATCTTCTTTTCATCCGATGTCGTAAAATCAAATTGCGGCATTAGCGTAGAACGGATTCGATAAGAGAGATGGAAGTACCTTCGATCCTATATTTTGCTCCGTAAGGAATAGTCCATTGTCGTGGAATATGACCTGAAGGAAGATCCATGAGTACTGGAATTCCGAGTTTATCAAAATAATCGTGAAAAACTTCTTCTGTTGTCAAAGATAATTTTCCTTTCGGTGCATCGCATTCGGTAAATTGCCCGAGCAAAATTGCTTTAACCGAATTCAGCATTCCCGCAGCGCAAAGCTGTGCAAGGTAGCGGTCAATGCGATATGGCTCTTCGCCGACGTCTTCGAAAAAGAGAATTCCATTTTTTATATTCGGCATAAAAGGTGTTCCCATGATCGAAGAGAAAACAGTTAAGTTGCCGCCAAAAAGTCTTCCTTGAACCGGTGCAAATTTTTTCTTCTGAAGCGATTTAATTTCTCCTTTAGCAGATGGAAGCTCACCGAATGGTTTATCGGAGGTCAGCATTTCCCACATGCACTGCTCTGCGAATGGATCGAAATTTTTCCAAATATCTACGCCGCTCATTGGTCCATAGAACAAGGATGCAAGTCCGGTTTTTTTATAGATCGCATTAAAAAGCGATGTGGCATCACTATATCCGACAATGATCTTCGGATTTTTTTTGATCAACTCATAATCTATTTCCGGCAATAAACGGATGGTGCCATAACCCCCTCTGATAAAAAAAATAGCTTTGACATTCTTATTTCGGAACATCGAATGAAGATCATCGAGGCGCTGCTTATCGTTGCCGGCAAGGTAGCCATGCTCTTTTTCGATATGCTTGCCGAGCGTGACACGACAGCCGAAGCTTTCAAAATATTTTACACTCCGCGCAATTTTCTCCGCAGTTTGCGGAGTGCTTGCCGGAGCAATAATGCCGATAGTATCGCCTGGATGAAGTTTTTGTGCTTTGGTCATTAACTTTCTTGAAACCTACGTGTTTTATTTGGTCATGCAACAACACTCTTTTGTAGATTATCACGCCCACGTTTACGGTACAGGATACAAAGTCCTGCATCCGAAACTCGACGGCGCAAAAAGTATTGAGGAAGTATTAGAAATTTTATCGGGCGGGCTAAAAGTCCGCACCACCGGTGTGTGGCTGCTTGCCCGCGGGTGGGATCAGAATAAATGGGAGCAGAAAATATTCCCGACCCGCGAATTGCTCGATGTGCTTTCGGAAGATATTCCGATAGCGCTTATTCGCATTGATGGTCATGCAATATGGTGCAATTCAAAGGCTCTGGAAATTGCCGGTATTAATCGGAATACTAAATCTCCATCAGGGGGTGAAGTATTGCTTTCGGCTTCCGGCGAACCGACAGGAATTCTCCTTGATGATGCAATGCAGTTGATCTATGACGCAATGCCGAAAGATGATGAAGCCCAGATATCACAAACGCTTCGTGCAGGTTTAAAAGAATTTGCTCGTTATCATATCGGAGTGCATGATATGGGAATTCCAGCTGAGTGGTGGGAGCCATATAAAAAAATTTATGAAGTAGAGGGAGATTCGCTTATTCGAGCAGAAGTTTTTCTCGATATGTCAAAGCCAAGCGGAAAGAAATTATTTCTTGAGAAATTTAAAAGTAAAAAGTTTGATGATTCTCCTCATCCGAATTTAAAACTTGTAGGAATAAAATTATATCTTGATGGAGCACTTGGCTCTCGCGGTGCACAACTCTTTGAAGCATATGCGGATGATCCGGCAAATTACGGATTATCATTAATGCCTGATGATGAGGCATTAGAACTTATGAAGCTTGCTGCTTCTGCCGGATTAACAATTGCCATCCATGCCATCGGCGATAAAGCAAATCATCGAGCCTTGAATCTTTTCGAAAAAGTCCCGAATCCAAAGTCCGGTGTTCGAAATCGGAGAATTGAGCATGCACAGATAATTCGAGAAGAAGATTTGAAGCGGTTTGCTGAATTAGATGTTATCGCCGTTATACAACCGCAATTTTTTCCGAGCGATAGAAGGTGGGCTGTTGAACGTCTTGGTGAAGATCGAATGAAGAATGCTTATAGATGGAAATCTTTACTTGAAGCAGGAATTGATGTTTTAGGCTCAAGTGATTCGCCGGTTGAAGATGCAAATCCTTTAGATGCAATTGAGCTTTTGCAGACGCGCGATGGCATAAATGACGGAGAAGCAATTTCAGAAGAACAGGCGATAGGGCTTTACCGAGATCGCTAATCGTTTACTTTTTTTAAATTTTCTTATGTTAGAAATTCCCACCTAAGATGAGATAGAAGGCGTTCAGCTTTGAATTGCCGTTATTCTTAAAGAAGTTCGTAAGCCCCCATTCGTATTCAACATCAAGCTTTAAGAAGAATACTCTGATACCGCCACCGATAATCCCTGCAGTACGCATACCGCTGATATCACTTTTTACAAACGGCGCACCGGTGCCCGAGTTGATCTCGTCTGTATATCCAACTAAGAATGATTGGGTAAGTCCTGCACGTACTTCAATATTTACCGGCGCATCGTCGAATATCTTTGCTCCTACTTGCAGAGGAACACGAATATAATTCGATCTCATCTTATGATCAGATGAAGTTGGTGAAGTTTCGCTGATAGGAATGATCGGATCAGTAATAGTCAGCACACTTCCATACGAGGCAAACTCGATCGCAGGCTCGAAGAAAATATTGCTGCCAAGACTTCCACGAACACCGATCATATATCCAAGACGTGAAAAAGCATCGGTAAGTGGTGGAGTTAGTTTTTCAAAATAGCCATAGTTAATTCCTCCGATCACGGCATATTGCATTTGTGCTCGCGGTGCCGATACCAAACCGGTAATGCACAGGATAAGGAAAATAGCTAATAGTTGTTTTTTCATAATAGTCTTGATGAAACATCTATCAAAAAATGATGCAATCATCGTGCCATTATCATAAGTAAAAACACTTCAGGAGTTTCAGAATGGCGGGTTAATAATTTTTAATCATTAGGGCAGCGGCGAACCCGGCGCTTTAAGTTTTTTTCTTCATTCACTCAGCTGCTGAGGCTTATCGCGAAAGCCAGGATGAGGAATGGGAATATGGTGGATATTCTGTGCAAGGGTTATTTATAAAATTTTACAGTTAAAACCGGAAGCGGTTGGCCATCTAACAATACAAATTTCTTTGTCGGGACTTGTCCCGAATAGCCGCCTATCATTGTGCCATATATATCAAAAGTAGAGTCAACCAAAGAAACAATATTTGAGGATAAATTTTTTCGAGAACTCGAAAAGAGCATACTATCTGCATTCTTAAAATTTATCGGAGATTTAAATTTAAGAGATTTGATAAAAATTGAAGTAATAATTCCGTGATATCCTACAGCTCGCCAGCTACTGGATATATCATCTAACGACGAAGAATCTATGTTGAGGCCGTTTGCGGAAATATCGACCTTTCCTGCTAAATTCCCGTAATATGATTGGCTAATTTTGCAACGTCTTCCCTGCCATTCAATTGGGAGGTTTGTATACTTTAATATTTCGATCGAATCAGTCCGAGCCGGACAAATGCATCTAGCCGAGAAAAACAAGTCCATTTTTGTAAACTGATGTAAGTAATTTGTATCAATCAATTGATTTATACTATCAAGAACAATAGACGCAGAAGTTCTCCCCACTATAGCTTTTGTGACAGTATCAACTACACTTAAAGTAACCAAATACGACCCAAACTTCTTATAGTAATGAGGAAGAATACTTGTATCGAACTTCGAAATTAATCCGGTGCTGTCACCAAAATTCCAATCAATACGGTATTGTGGTTTCCATGCTGGGGTAATCAGGGCATTAAAATCAACAGCCAGAATATTATTGGAATCAGGAATATTGTAGTTGATCACCAAACGAGCAAGCGAATCCTGCGCTTTCGGCGGATTCTTCACTTCATTCACGCAGCTACTGAGGCTTATTACAAAAGCTAGTAGCAGGAAGGGGAGTATGGTTGATGTTCTGTGCATAGATTATCTATAAAATGTAATCGTTAGCGTAGGTATAGGTTGTTGATCCCATAAAATATTTTTTTGTTTATAAATATAGCTGGAATTATTAAATCCTCCATTGCTACTATCTAGAAATTGTATAATATGTTGCCGAAGTGAGGCACCTTGATAAAAAAAAGACATTGAATCCAAATCTTTCTTTTGAAAAGGTATTGATATATATTGAAAAAAAGTGCCTTTACTATCACCACCTTGACCTGTTCGTAGCGAATAGGAGTCAGAAGAAGAATACGAGAAAGTGCCGGAATCAATAATATTTCCACGGTAAGATATATGACCCAAAAAAGTAAAGCGATTAGACCCATTGTCTCGTTGCCAATAATTTATGCTATCATTCCATGATCCTCCACCACTTAATTGAAAATACCTACCATTCCATTTTAACGATAGATTGTCATTAAATGGAAAACTAAACGTGGAATCATAGTCTGTCCAAGTTTTTGTGATTTGTTGTTGTTCTAAATTTTTCTTATCATATTCTCTAACCCCAAGGAAAATAATTTTACACTTTGCAAACTGATGTAAATAATTCGTATCGATTTGATTATCTTTTAGATCAATAACAACTGATGTCTTTTCCAAAATCGTTTTCGTCAGAGTATCAATCACATTTAGCGTCACCAAATACGAACCAAACTTCTTATAGTAATGAGGAAGAATACTCGTATCAAACTTCGATATTATCCCCGTACTATCACCGAAATTCCAATCAATACGGTATTGTGGTTTCCATAGCGGCGTAAGCAAGGCATTAAAATCAACAGCCAGAATATTATTCGAATCAGGAATATTATAATTGATCACCAAACGAGCAAGCGTATCCTGCGCCATTGGCGGATTCTTCACTTCATTCACGCAGCTACTGAGACTTATTGCGAAAGCCAGGAGGAGGAAGGGGAGTATGGTGTATGTTCTGTGCATATATTCAGTACAAATATACGTCTTTATGACAGGAAAGGTGCCAATTGCGAAGGGCATAAATTGTGGACCTTTTGTCTAAATCTAGATTTAGGGAGATAATGGGGTTAAGAAGATTTTTTTGGAGCACTAAGTTGGAGAGAGGCGCATTAAGCCACTCTATATCTTCGTCGGTTAGTTCGAGTTCACTTCTTCCAATTGGTCTCCCCAATTTTTGCGTGGTTTGCGAGTCGGGGCAATGTTATCGGAAGAAATTCCGGAAGCCTCACTAAGTCGCTCTATAATCCGTTTTGATGCCACTTCATGTGGAATACCTAAGCCGTCCCGAAGTTGCTTTTGAGCAATTCGGATATCCTCTCTCATCTGTTCTTTTTTGTGTTCCTCTATTTGATTGTCATGGGTCATTTTATTGTAACTCCACAATTCCAAAATACGTTGCCACTCCGTTATCGGTTTTACAAAGAGACTTTCGATAGCGTATTTTTGCATATCCCGATTCGAACCAAAATTTAAATCTTAATAAAATGCTCGCATTACTACAGAATTTTCAGGATTTTATGAGGAAGCCCCAGACACAGTTTGAGATTCCAATCTATCAGAGGAATTATGATTGGAGAGAACCGCATTGCGACCAGCTCTTTGATGACATCAAAGACATTGCAAACGATGATTCCCGAGTAAGCCATTTCATCGGAAGTATTGTCTATATTAGTGATAGTGTTTATCATTCGGCAGACTTAAAGAGGTTAGTGGTCATTGATGGGCAGCAAAGACTAACTACTCTTACCCTCTTTCTGCTTGCTATAGCTAAAAGGTATGGGGAGATAGGTAACTCAAAAAGAAAAGAAGAAGTCTTAGAAGATTACATAATAAATAAAAGAATCGAAAATGAAAAGCTAAAGCTCCGACCAGTAACAAAGGATGATGCAGCGCTTCATCACCTCCTCCATAATCTTTCTGGTGAGGGCTTTGCTGAATATTCTAGGATAATTCACAATTTTAATTATCTTTTCGATAGGATTAAAGAATATGATATTGAGCTTCTACTCAGAGGATTCTCCAAGCTTTTTTTTGTAGAGATTTCTCTTGAAAGAGGGAAGGATGACCCACAGAGAATTTTTGAAAGCTTAAACTCAACGGGGCTTGACTTAAGCCAAGGTGACCTAATACGAAATTATGTCTTAATGGATCTTCCGCCGGAGGAGCAGAAGAAAATTTATTTTGAATATTGGTTGAAGATCGAAACTAATACGAAGGACTTACGAACGAATCAGCCTCGAATTTCAGATTTCATCCGAGACTATTTGACATTCAAGCTCCGGGAGATTCCCAAGAAATCCAATGTATTTGACGAGTTTAAGAAAAAATTTCATGTTTCGAACGAAAGCATCGAAAATCGTAGACAGTTGACGGCTGATCTTCTGAAGTATTCAAGCTATTATTCTAGACTTCTTAATCCAGAAAAGGAGGCAAGTCGAGAAATACAGGCAAGATTGAAACAGATTCTTAAAGTAGAAGTGAATGTCTCATACCCATTCCTATTGGAGGTGTATGATGATTATTGTAGTGAGGTGATCGATGAGTCTACGTTTATAAGCGTACTAGATGTCCTAATCTCTTACGTCTGGAGGAGATTCATTTGTCAATTGCCTAGTAATGCTCTGAACAAGTTGTTCATGTACCTCTATAAAGACATTGATAAAACAAATTATATTGACTCATTCGAGCGAGCTTTGGTTAAGAAGTCTGGTAAGGTCAGATTCCCAACAGATAATGAACTAAAGCAAGGGTTATTAACAAGGGATTGTTACAACACTGAATCAAAGAATAGGATTTATTTCTTAGAAAGGCTTGAAAACTTCAACAACAATGAACCTGTCCAGATTGAGGGGAATGAGCAGATCACAATAGAACATATCTTTCCACAGAAGCCTGGTCGAGATTGGGAGAGTAGTCTTGGCGATGATTTCGGTAAATTTAAAGACCAATATCTTCATACGATTACTAATCTTACCCTTTCCGGAAATAATGCAGATTTAGGTAATAAAGGATTTGTCGATAAACGAGACCTTCCTGAGAAGGGCTATAAAGATAGTCGCTTGTACCTGAACAAGTCCTTGGCTTCACTAAACAAGTGGACTAGCAAAGAGTACAGTGAACGGTTCGAGCAGATATACAATAGATTTTTGGAAATATGGAAATTTCCGGAGATTCAATTCCAAGCTGATGGGGAAGGGGAAGCAGATATCATGACTGTAGATGTTGCGACAAATAAGAATATCGATTTCGTGATATTCGATGGAATCAGACATGAGTCTTTGACCTGGATGTCTTTGCTTCGCTTGGTTGCAAAATCAATGTTTGAATTGGATGCACAGAGATTCTTGATTGAGCCTTTGCAAGCTAAAATGAAAACTACAACGGACAAAAATTCGTTGACAGATGCCGTTGAACTTGGCGGCGGCTACTTTATTGAGGGGCAAGGGAATGCTAATATGAGACTAAGAAAGATTCAAAATATTCTTTCTACTTTTGAGTTTGATGACGAGGTGATGATAAAATTCAAGTCATCAGCCACATAAATATGCCAAAACGCTTAGACATAAAATCCATACTGATCATTGGCTCGGGACCTATAGTCATCGGGCAAGGATGTGAATTCGATTACTCCGGAGCCCAAGCCTGTAAGGTCTTGCGCCAGGAAGGGTATCGCGTAATCCTCGTAAATTCCAACCCCGCCACGATCATGACCGATCCGGAGATGGCAGATGCTACCTACATCGAACCCATCACCCCGGAGTACATCGAAGCCATCATTGCCAAGGAACGTCCCGATGCAATTTTGCCGACGATGGGCGGACAGACTGCGCTCAATGCTGCGATGAAATTGCATGAGCTTGGCATCTTAGAAAAATACGGAGTCGAATTGATCGGTGCACGACCTGATGCAATCAAACGCGCTGAAGACCGCGAAGAATTTTTGGCAACGATGACATCCATCGGCTTAGAAATGGCGCGCGGCGGATTTGTAAAGACGACGGATGAAGCAATGGAGCTTGTTGATATGGTCGGCTTCCCTGCGATCATTCGCCCAAGTTTTACACTCGGCGGAACGGGCGGCGGCATTGCTTGGAATCTCGAAGAATTCCGCGAGATCGTGCAGAAGGGACTTGATGCTTCTCCGGTTACACAAGTACTTGTCGAAGAATCGGTGATAGGCTGGAAAGAATTCGAACTTGAAGTAATGCGTGATACAGCGGATAACGTTGTCATCGTTTGCTCGATCGAAAATTTTGATCCAATGGGTGTGCATACCGGCGATTCGATCACCTGCGCTCCGGCGCAAACGCTTTCGGATAAAGAATACCAGAAGATGCGCGATGCTTCGATCAAGATTATTCGTGCGATAGGAGTTGATACAGGTGGATCGAACATTCAATTTGCCGTCAATCCCGCTGATGGCAGAATGCTGGTGATCGAAATGAATCCGAGAGTATCGCGTTCATCGGCGCTTGCATCGAAGGCAACAGGTTTTGCAATTGCAAAGATCGCTGCGAAATTGGCAGTCGGTTATACGCTTGATGAAATCCCGAACGATATTACGAAGCTTACACCTTCTTGCTTCGAACCAACGATAGATTATTGCGTCGTAAAAATTCCGCGCTGGGATTTCGAGAAATTCAAAGGCATCAACGCAGCGAGTTCGCAGCTTGGTGTGCAAATGAAATCCGTCGGCGAAGTAATGTCCTTCGGCAGAACATTTAAAGAGGCTTTCCAAAAAGCGATTCGCTCACTTGAGCAATCGCGTCACGGACTTGGCTCCGACGGCAAAGATGAATTTGAAATTGATGAAATGTCCGAAGTCGAAAAGATTCGGACGATGGAAGTCATTCGTGAGCGCCTCTCTCAGCGCCGCACGGATATGATATTTTCGATCCGCTATGCATTCAAACTCGGCATGACGCGAGAGCAAATATTCGACATCACAAAAATTGATCCGTGGTTTTTGAATCAATTAGAGCAGATAGTCAGACGCGAAGGGGAGTTAAGAATGGCAGCATCAGCTATGTAATCTTTGAGGTCACAAATTGTGACCTCAAACTTTATTCTAGGGAATTTTTCTCTATAAGTCATTGATTTATAAGCATATCTTTGAGGTCACAAATTGTGACCTCAAACTTTTTATTTAGAAATGGCAAAGAAAAAAAGAAGTATTGCGGCACTGATTCCGATCGAAAGAGTCGAGCGACTTATTTATATGCTCAGAGGCGAGCGCATCATGCTTGATAAAGATCTGGCAAAACTCTATGGAGTGAGTGTGAAGGTCTTCAATCAAACTGTGAAGAGAAATCTCACGCGGTTTCCAAAAGATTTTATGTTTCAACTTACGGAAGATGAGTTTGATGATATTTCGTATTTTCATCAAGCCAAACGCGGAGGAAGAAGATATATGCCGTATGCTTTTACTGAGCACGGAATTGCAATGCTCTCGAGTATTCTTCGCAGTGAACAAGCTATTCAAATGAATATTGCCATCATGCGTACTTTCGTTCAACTCCGTCATTTGCTCACTACCAACGAAGCACTTGCCGAGCGATTTGATGAACTTGAATTAAAATATGATAAGCAATTCAAAGAGGTCTTCGATGCAATTAGAAAAATAATAGTCCCCGAAGTAAAAGCGAAAAAGCAGATCGGATTTAAAGTTAGATGAATGGAAAATATCTAATTAATTCTTAAACCCGATCCGCCTCAGTTCAAACAACTCTTTATACTTTATTGTACATCTCCAATCAACGATGTCTTCAAATTCGCATCTATGTTCGCTGTATTTCTTGAATCACGCGGATCCAATAACATACCTGATCCATTTGTGAAGATCGCTGTTGTTGTAAAACGTACGATCACTTCCATTGGAGAATTTGGTGTTACAACAAGCGGCTTGTTCATAATAACACGACCGCTACCTGATACACTTGTAGCATAAGTAAAAGGTACTCTCACGCCATGCGACCACAGATAACCTTGAACGCGTATCGTACTGGCAGCGGGTGAAACTGCATTTCCTCCGAGAACGGAAGCATAAAAAGGTCCGAGAGCCGATGCCAGTGAATCGCTTCTGCCTTGTGCTTGATCAATATCAAATCTGGCGCTTTGATAGGTTGCCGAAAATAAAATATGTTCGCCAATATACTGCCTACCCGAAGCATCAAATACAAGAATAAATTGCTCAGGACGAATAAAGCCTTCCGAAAGATTTGAATTATCCGGACTGTCGGATAGATCACTACGTAGCATAAAATTACTTGCTACATACGCAGCGCTCGTTACTTGCAATGAATCAACAACAGAGCCGATGCCTTGCGATGATTCCTGACTCGAAGCCGAGTGAGCAACAGAATTATCGAGTTCTGTTCGCATGACTACAGTACTTCCTGTATCGGTAGGCGAAGCAGGATTTTCTGTACAACTTGCAAAAGCCAACAGCGCAGTGCCGATAAAGGCGCTTTGGAGCTGAGAGCGGAAAGATGATAATTTTTTCATAATCATAAGCAATATGTAAACACTTCTGCATTAGTGTACAAACCCCGTGCCAAACAGGTTTTAAAAAAAATATTCAGCGGAGTAAGTTAATATCCCAGCTTTCCCAGTTCAAAGTCTTAAAAGCGGATAACTAAGGTTTTCTCACTTTTTGACACAACTCCCCATTTATTGTCGTATATTTGTAATGAGACGATGGTTTTTGGATTATTGCCCCCCTCCTAAACTGGTTTTTTCCGATCTGCGATCTTTGATAGCTTATCTGATGATCTTGTGTGCTTCGCCGTGACGTATGCACCCTGAGCCTCTGCAAAATGGGAAAATATGTTATGGTCTGTGCAATGGAATGGTATCAGTTCTGTATATATAGCAGGATACTATTATGAGAAGTAAATACTGATTTTTTCCAGTTGTCATCGTCGTGAGACGATATAATTTTCCCACAACGATATGCGAATATATTCAGCTTTTATTTTATTAATCCTCTTTTTTGGTCTGCCAGAGAAGTCCTATTCTCATGGTGGCAAAGAAGGGAATGATACTCCTTTGCTTTCCGGTGAACCGACTCCGACGTTGTATGAATTACTCGAAAGCCAATGGGTATATCTTATGCATGAGTTTCCAGAATGGGCAACAGATCTCGGATATCCCGGACAAAATGCCAGATGGACAGATATGTCACTTGCCGCAACAGAACGCAGACAAGGAGATATAAATGATTTCATTAATAGTTTGCGTTGGGGAAACCGGTATCAATTTCTTGATGCGAAAGGAAAGTTCGATTACGACCTTGTCATGTTTAGTCTGCGCGATCAGGTCGAAAGTTTTCCGTTTCACGAAGATCTGCTTCCGATCAGTCAGCTCTATGGAATTCAGCAGGATATTCCATACAAACTTTCCTCGCAACCGAATAATACGGTTCAGGATTATAACGACATTCTCGCGCGAATGCGGGGCGTTCCGCATCTCGTGAATCAGGTGATCGCCTTGATGGATAAAGGAATCGAGATGCATATCGTGCAGCCGAAGATCACCATGCGCGACGTGCCCGATCAAGTAAGGAGTTTGCTTGCAGGTAATCCCAAGAACTCGCCACTACTAAAACCTTTTACCGCTTTTCCTGCTTCGATCGGAGAGCATGATCGAGCAACCTTGACAAGCATGGCACTCGAAGTCTATCGTGATAGCCTTGCTCCGGCGTTCGAGAAACTCTATCAATATTTAGTAAAAAATTATATTCCAAACTGTCGTGAATCTATTGCCTTGAAAGATCTGCCGAATGGCGCAAACTGGTATAAGTATAAAGTTCATCATCACACGACAACGATGATGAGCCCCACTCAGATCTTTGATCTTGGTATAAGAGAAGTCAAAACCATTCGAGCAAGGATGGATTCGATTCGTGAATCAGTTGGTTTTTCGGGAGATCTCGCAAAGTTCTTCGACTATCTTCGTACCGCCCCTCAATTTTTTTATAAAGATTCTGCAAGTCTTATCAATGGATATAAAGAAATTGCTGCCAAAGCCAATGCCTCGCTGCCAAAATTATTTGGTAAGTTACCGAAGCTGAATTTCGAAGTTGTGCCGGTTCCGGCATATTCACAAAAATCACAAACGACAGCATATTATAATCAAGGCTCGCTCAAAGTCGGAAGACCTGCATATTTTTTTGCAAATACGTATGATGTTTCTTCTCGCCCGAAATGGGAGATGGAACCGCTGACGTTGCATGAATCGGTGCCGGGTCATCATCTACAAATAGAGCTTGCTCAAGAATTGGAAGGTGTTCCAGAGCTTTTGAAGAATACCGAATTCACTGCATTTGTCGAAGGTTGGGGACTCTATGCCGAAAGATTAGGTACGGAGTTAGGGTTTTATAAAGACCCGTATAATAAAATGGGAGAGTTGGAATATAATATGTGGCGCTCAATCCGACTTGTTGTTGATGTTGGTATGCATGACAAAGGCTGGACGCGGCAGCAGGCAATTGATTTCTTCGCAGAAAATTCCGGAAAATCTAAACACGATATTGAAGTTGAAATAGATCGTTATATCGTTGATCCCGGACAGGCGCTTGCGTATAAGATCGGCGCATTAAAGATCAGGCAGCTTCGCGCCTACGCGCTGAAAGAATTAAGTACGAAGTTTGATGTCCGTACCTTTCACGACGAACTTCTCGGAGCCGGAGCACAGCCGCTTGAGATTTTAGAAAAGCGTATGAAGAAATGGGTTAGCAGTTTGAAAGAGAAAAAAAAATAGAAAAGTAAGAAGGGTGTTATCGTAGATAGCAACAAAAAAAACTAAAAGAGGATCGGACCAGGATGTCCGATCCTCTTTTTATTACTAAATTAATGATGATAGATCGTGAACGCTCCATTGGTAATTACTGCTGCCGCCGCGCCGTCCGTAGTATTTGTCTGACGAGGTAGTGTTGCTGTGAAGGTACCTTGAATAGAGGAAGTGCTAAGGGTAGTAATAGTGATCGTCCCTACTTTCGCTCTCCCGGCATCGGTGCCATAGTTCACGCCCGCTCCGTTAACTATTTTTACATATGCCAACGAAAATCCCGGTACAGAAGTGGTAGCATCCGGTCCGATATCGTATGTTTTGCCTTGCTCCATATTTCCTGCTCCGGCAAGAGTAAAAAGGGCACTATCACTGGACGTATAATCGCCGGTTATGATGCTGAAAAAAGTTGCATCCGGTGCAGCTGGGATGTAGGTAAAATTTATGGCAAGACTATCCGGGACGGTAATAACTAATTTGGTAGCAGTTCCATTTATTGTTGCACTCATAGAGCTTGCTCCGGAAGTGGTACCATTGCCGGGCGAAGTTGGGGTATCGGTTTTGCTGCATGAAACAAGTAACATTGCAGAAAGTGAAAGCAGAGAAAGAAGTTTTTTCATAAATGTATATTAATTAAAAAGTGACAACAATGAGAGTCTGTAGTAAGAAGGCTCTTAAATATAACTCTGCAAATATACGAAGATAACTCTAATGTATCGTCGCATTTACGCTACCGTTCGTGATCAAGGCTGTTGCAGGTGAAGCAGCAGGACCGCTGGATTTTGTGACAGTTGCTTCGAATGTAGCTTTGCACGAAGTAGAAGTCAGTTCAGTGATGATGATCTTCCCGACGGAATCCTGTGCTGGACTATTATACAAAGTTTTCGCACCTGCATTATCCGTAAAATGATAAACAAGTGAAACGCTTCCTTTACCGATTGCATAGGTTCCGGCAGCTGTTACATTCGTAAGTGTCAGAGAAATTCCTTTGGCACCCGATGTCTCTTGTCCGGTCACAGTAGTGATAGTTGTAGGTAAGGGAAATGGAAGAAAGAATGTCGAGCCTGAGGCAGCCCAGGTAAAACCCACTCCGTCAACGGCAGTCGTCATTGTGTTAGCTGGGGTGACGGTAGTATTATTCTGTGAAGTCGTATCGCTCGATTTGCTGCACGAAACGAGCAACAGCACAGAAAGTGAAAGCAGAGAAAGAAGTTTTTTCATAAATTAATTCTAAATGTAAGACAATTTCGACTGTAGGATAAGCCGTCTGAAAGAATAAGAACACAAAGTTACGAAAAATATTCAGCGGTGGGTATTAAAGGTCTACTTTGCGAAGATTGCATTGACGGCGTCGGTAATTCTTATCGTCGGGCCACCGCTGATTCCCTGCATTTTTGTTATTGTGCTTCTTTATCAATAGAAATTTTCTGTGCGACTTTTTCTCTTCGCACGGGTTCTATTTGCACGAATCTAACTTCAACTTATCTTATACTTATGAAAATTACTATCTTAAAGTTCTTTCCGTTTAGAATTGGTCTGTGGATACTGCTATTTCTATTTTCTGAATCGCTCCATGCTCAATGGAACAGCATTCCTTCAAATATTCCGAAAGGGCAAATCATTACTGGTATTCGGTTCACCGATCGGATGAACGGACATTGCATTGCTGCAGCTGGTGGAAAATCTCCAATGATCTATAAAACCTCTGATGGCGGCAAGAATTGGCAGATCGGAAAAACCTTTGCTGCATTGCTTGACTATCCTAACGCTATATCATTTCCCGATAAAAATACTGGTTATGTTGGAGCTTCTGAAAATGATCAGTCCTTTGGCGTCGTCTATAAAACGACCGATGGAGGAAGCCATTGGAAGGAAGATACACTTTCAGGATCGACGGTTATTTATGGCATTTCTTTTCATGACGCCATGCATGGAGTTGCTTCAGGTCTGACCATATCAATGTCGAAAGAAAATGGCATCATTACTTTTCATGATACTGGTTATTTAGCCTTTACGACCGATGGCGGCGATAGTTGGAAAAAAGTAAATTCTCAGGACGTTGCTTCGTTGTTTTTATTTGTAACCTTAGCCGATCAGACTACGGGGTATGTTCTTGGAACAGGAATACATTCACCATCGCTTTACCGAACGAGCCAAATACAGAAAACGACTGATGGCGGAAATTCCTGGAATATCATTCATGCCTTTCCTGATTCAATGGTAATTACCGCATGCTGGTTCAAAGATGCAACTACCGGATGCGCGACTGCCTATATAGCTGATTCCATATCGATCCACCGAGGATTGATCATCAAGACGACCGATGGTGGAGTGACATGGAAGGAAAAACCAATAGATATTCCTATCAAAGATAACGGTCTGTATGATCTGACATTTACACCGGGGATGGAAACGGGTTATGCTGTTGGTGATAACACAACACTCCTCAGATCAACCGATGGCGGTGAAAGCTGGCATGGTAATTCTACGAATAATCCCTTGGCTTTGGAACAGCTTTTAACAGTTAGTACCTATTCGGATGGCAGCGGAATTGCTGCAGGAAATTCCGGAGTATTTTATACAACCGGTGGTTCGCAAAATAGTGTATCCGGAGAGAATCGGCAATCATTGCAATTGTGGAATTTTCCGAATCCTGCGACACAATCGACGACAATTCATTATCAGATAGACACGGATTCTCATGTAACAATTTCACTCAGTGACCTGCTGGGAAGAATAACGCGAGTCGTTGTTAGTGATATGGAAAAAAGAGGCGAGCATGATGTCACATTCAATACCGAGAGTATTCCTTCCGGAATCTATGAATGTCATTTGCAATCCGGAAATACCCTACAGACTTCCATGATTGTTGTGGCTCGGTAAAAGCAGATGAGAGAATTAGTCAGTTCCAACTATAGCCAACTCTTTGCTTTGTAATCAGAATTCCTTTGTAAATTGGATAATTATGCTCATTATAATTACATAACCAAACACTCCGCTTGCGCGGAGCATTTAGGTTATTGGGAGTATCAGATAATTATAGATGCAAATTATCAGAAAATAACTTCAGTCGTCTCGACACGCGCTACCCAATTAATTGTTGTTCCAATTGCGCCGGTAACTTTAATATCCATTTTTGATAGATTACCCGTAACGGTTGGCACACCCCATCCTGCCGCGTTGTAGGTTGTGGTAACATTTGCGCCGACGATAGTTGCAATTCCGCCGTTATTATAGATCACACCGCTGATTTCCCAAGCGCCAACCGTTGCGGGTGACCCTGCAGTTTTACCTACGATGCGAACCTTGAAATTCATTGCGCCGTTTGTGGGGACATTGATTTGCATACCAACTCCGTCAAGAAAAAGTGACGTGGCGGCTGCATTGGTTGTTTGGCTGCGTACTACAAAGACAGATGTTTGTGCATCACCATCGGCAGAGAAAGCTCCGCTTGCTTGTGCCATTTGTCCATAATTAGAAGCAACAGCTTGGAGACCACCCGGTATAGATGACGCTGTTCCCGTTGCAGAGTTTCGGTAACCTCCTCCAACACTTGCATATCCGGATAATCCCGACGCGGTATTTTGATTACCACCACTGATAGTCGAGTAATCACCGCTCGCCGTTCCTGAACTTCCACCTGCAATTACAGAGTTATCGCCGCTTGCAGTGTTACCACTGCCGCCGCCGACAGTGGAGTTACCGGCGCTTGAAAAGCTTGCAGTATTTCCATTTCCGCCAGAGACCGTAGAGTTATCACCGCTTGCTGTATTATTTTCTCCTCCGCCTATTGTAGATGTAAATCCGCTTGCTACATTTATATTGGCAGATCGGCGCATCTGCCAATCTACCGATTGTGCTCCTCTTTTATTCCCACCTATACTGGTATTATCAGCAATTTGTGCAGTTAGTGCGCCTTGACCTTTTGGAGAGATCGCGACGTCAACATTCGTAGCTGCATTTGTCGCAGTAAGCGATGCAATAGGAACACCAAGATTATTCGGAGCAAAAGTTGAGAGGGCTTCGGTAAAATTTACCAATCCGCCACCACCCGATGTGATCCAACTTAATACACCGAATCCATCGGTAGAAAGTACCTGGCCGGACAAGCCTGCATTTACCGGAAGTGTAAGCGTATAGTCGGCTGAGAGGGTCGGTGCTGTAATACCGACATAATTTGTCACAGCGTTCGGAAATGCGATCGGTAAAGTTGGGAATGCAGCCTGCGCTTCATAAAATCTTAAGACTGAGGCTTTGTTGTTCGTATTCGCAAGCCACATATCACAATTGGCAAATACGGCGATGTTCGAAAATGTATTTGCGATCGACATCTGAAATTTATCAGTTGCGTTATCAGCATTGAAGCCGAAAGAATTCGCTGCACTCAGGAGCATGGAATGACCGCCGGGTACGCATGAATAATCGCCTTGCGCTTGATTATTAAATCCACCTGCAATTGCAGAATATGCACCTGTTGCAACATGTTTTTCTCCGCCTCCGATAAATGCTTCTTTTCCGAAGACCAAATTTCCAAATCCACCGCCAATGAATGAGCCATTTCCGGCAAGAATTTGATTGCCAACTCCTCCGACGATTGAGGATGCATTTGTAGTGACGTTATTTGTGATCGCAGTTGTACCATCATATCCACCGCCGCCAATGAAGGACCCAGTACCGGAAACAGTGTTATTATATCCGCCAACAATAATTGCATCAATGCCGCTTACGGTATTTCTTGAACCACCGCCGATGAATGAGGAATCCGAATTCGTTGTATTTCGTAAACCTCCGGCGACAAGGGAATAAAACCCATTTGTTTTATTCGCAAAACCGCCAACAATTGATGAGTACCAGCCACGAGCAGTATCATTACCACCACCACCTACAGTGGCATATTGATCGGCATAGTTTCCCGAACCGCCGAGTATGGCTCCATGACCACTTACCACACTGTTAGAACTTCCACCAGCGATTACTGCATCAAAGCCTGAAATGCTATTCCGTAATCCGCCGCCGATTGTTGATTCATTACCGAATGTTGTAGTGATCGAATTATTTATTCCGCCACCAATTGTAGAGTAAATTCCTGTTATGGTATCTGCATATCCACCGCTGATAACGCTGCTCATACCGCTTACGAGATTGCGCGATCCACCGCCAATAAAAGAGGAATCACCTTTGGCGTTATTATGGTAACCGCCGCCAACGATAGAATACTGACCATTCGCCGAATCAGCATAGCCTCCGCTGACGGTTGAAAAAATATTTGCTGCATCATTAAACTGACCACCTCCTACATTTGCAAAGTCGTTACCTGTGACGTTGAAATTACCGCCGCTGATAGTGGAGGCTTGCCCAATCGCAGTGTTCGTGTTGCCGCCACCCACTATTGACATAACACCGTTTGCTTTATTAAATTGACCACCTCCGACCGTTGATAGAAGAGCGCTTGCAGTGTTACCATAACCGCCACTGATGACAGAAGTATTACCACTGGCAACCTGTGTTGCAAGGGAGCGAGTTTCTTGGAGATCAATAGCTTCACCGCCACGTGCATTACCTGCTACGACACCGCCGCCGGGTGTGATCTCACGGGAAAGACTTCCGGTATTACCGAGAATAAATGAATTATTAATTTTTGATCCACTACGAACATTAAGATGAAATGCCACATTGTCGATCGTCCCGGCAAAGTTCGTACCGGGCGTTGTACCGGAGTTGCCGGTCACTAGCCAAGACGGAGAAACTCCGCCTATTGATGCTGTCAGAAGTGTTCCACCTGTTGAAGGCAGAGTAATTGTTGTAGTCGAAGGCGGACCTCCGATCACCGGAGCGCCGAGCAAGAAATAATGTCCGAAACCATCATCAACTTGAATGGTATGCCCGCTTTGTGCTTCTGCTAAACCTATACAAAAGAAGAGGAGGAAAATTGGATGAAGAAATTTTTTCATTGTAGTAGTTATAGTTATCTGAATGATACAAAACTACGGAAATCAAATTTCAAAACAAATAACAATTTTTCGTATTGTTACCTTGTTCTATCCCTAGACAAATAATTAATGTTTTCCCGTTTTGCTATTGCCATATCTTTTGTTCGTTTCCTGTAATAACTTAACTATCAATGACTTACGCCGAGACTCTTGTCTATACTCTTAGCCCCGGAGAGATCGAGTCCGTTCGTGCATCTGATTTGGGAAAACCACAACGCAATCTTTTTGAGGTCTTCGCTGCAAATCGTTTACCCAAGCATAAGCAAGTTCGCATTAACGCAGCTACATGTGAAATTTCAGAAACATATTTCCGAAAAGTAAATGTATTGTTGCTCCGGGATCTCCTGGAGATACTTGCTCCCAAGGGAGGATTTATTCGTTTACAATATCTCAAAGATAAAGATCTTCTCCCGCTATTTAAACACGAATTACATAAGCAACTTGCTGTTTTAGGAAAGCAAAGTGAAGAAGATCAGCGCATTTATTTTCGGTTTTCTTTGCAGTTGATAAGTAATTTCCCTTATGTGTATGGATCAGAAATACGTACGGTTCTTCGATCTGTGACAAATCGTTTCTATGCGATCTCTAAACCAACAGTAATTGATGATAAGATCTTTGGCGAATTAAATATCCTGCACTGGGATATCCATAATAAGCAATTTGCAAATAATGATAATAATTTTAATGCCGAGAACACGCGGCTTATGAAGATCAGAAAGTTATTCGAAAGTAAGAAAAAGATCCACTACTTATCAGAGTTTTATTACCACATGGTCTCAGTAACTTTTTTTTCAATTTCTGTAAGAAAAAATCGTCAGAAGATTCTTGATCATGCTAAAGAATTTTATACTCTTCCTGAACGAACGGGGAAAGAGATGAAGGATAATATTCGCAGTAACCTGAAATATCACTACGTCAGTATGCTGCTTTCAGTCGGCGAGTATAACGAGCCATTCGCAATTTTATCGGATGCCGTGACCTCTGATCCTGATAGGATAGTCAGAGCAAATATTCTTGAACTCTTTACGCTCGCTTCTATATTAAAAGGGAATACCGAAGTCGTTGAAAGATTATTATGGAATTCCTATCAATTGCTTAAGAATATTTCCGATAAACTCCGTGCACATCATTGTATTGAGATGCTGCTCAACATTGCATTAGCTCAGACTGATCTGAAAAGGACGAAGGAATTTCTCGACTTGCGGCACTCGATCACTGTAAAACATTTATTACATAACGATCTCTTGTTTCGCATGAATGAACTTGCGTATTATTATTTTACGGGTGATCTGGTGCATTGCTCATATTTGCTTGAACGGAATTTCCCGTTCTATTATCGTAACATCCCAAAAAAAAGTGAGGATTATCGTCTTGTTTTTATGAAGATCGTCCGTGCCCGTGTCAAAGAAATCGAAACAGGTAAACCCATCCCTCTCAATTTATTACAGCAACGAGAATTATTTTCTGAAAGTGCAGGAACGATGATATTTGGAAGACTGCTCGAAAGAATTCTTACGAGCTAATATTTAAAACCTTTTACTCGAACGATTGGTTATATTTTTTATGAGAATTACAACCAGAGAGAAGGAAATACTTGAGGTTTTAACACCGGACTTGTAATTATATATTTATGTCAGAATTAAGAAATTCTATTTTAAGTATTTTATTAGAGAAGTATGCGAGGGATGTCGACCCCTTGATTACTTCTTTTGATCTTTTGCAAAAACTGAAGGAATCCGGTAACTCGATGGATACTATGAAATTATCAGAGAAATTATCAGAAATAATTAGGCAGCTCGATGAAGAGCAGTTAGTGCTTTGGCATCCTTTGGAAAATAATGGTAAATTTTATGGATTCAGTGTAGAAATGACCAGAAAAGGACGTAATATGGTAATTCATAACCGGAGTTCTTTCATAAATTAAAATCTTGATGAGTTCGAAAGCCCTTCAAAGATATCAGAGCAAACTCAGTGATATTAGGGATCTCTTCGAAATTGCCGATCTGTTACCAGGAGCTTCCAAAGGTGAAAGAGGAAGAAGATCGGAGAATCAAAAAGTTTTGCATAAGTCTGCTATCGTTCTGCTTACGGCTTCTTGGGAAACGTATGTGGAGAACCTACTAATTGAATCCGTTGATTTTCTCTCGTCGAAAGCACATACACCCGACGTACTTCCTATTGATCTCAGAAAAAGTATTTCTAAATATGACAAAAATGAACTTTTTCATTGGCAATTTAGCGGAGACAATTGGAGAATAATTACCAGTACCTATATCAGACATTCACTCAGAAACTTTAATACTCCAAAATCCTCAAATATCATTGAAGTATTTTCTTCCCACCTCGGAATAATAGATATTTCCAAAAGTTGGAGCAGACGAAATAAAGCTCAGGAGCAAGCTGTCGAGACTCTTGATGAATGGTTGAATGAGAGACACAAAATTGTACATGGTGATCTTTCAGATCCGAGATATCTAAAGAGAGATGTTATTTCCTACCAAGAATTCTTAGAGAAAACAGTATCGTTGACTGATGAAGCTGTCAAAAAACATCTCAAAAAGTTAGTTGGGATTGATCCATGGTAACATTCCGTTTACGTTTATTCATTTTTAACTTATCCCGCTGCAGCCAGCTTCTTTGCCCGATCTGACATACGAAGTTGTTCGATAAGATGATCGAGATCGCCATCCATGATTGAAGGAAGGTTATGCAGCGTTAAGCCGATGCGATGGTCGGTGAGGCGATCTTGCGGAAAGTTATAGGTGCGAATTTTTTCGGAGCGATCACCGGAGCCTACCATTACTTTTCTTTCGGCGCTGTATTTTGCATCGGCTTCTGCTTTTGCTTTTTCATACATTCGGGAGCGAAGCACCTTCATCGCTTTGTTGCGATTTTTTAATTGCGAGCGCTCTTCCTGACAACTGGCGATGATGCCTGTTGGAAGGTGAGTGATACGGACGGCTGTCTCGACCTTATTCACATTCTGTCCGCCTTTGCCGCCTGCTCGAAAAATATCGATCTTCAGATCACCTTGATTGATCTCGACTTCCACATCTTCAACTTCAGGAAGAACGGCAACGCTTGCAGCGCTGGTATGGATTCGTCCTTGCGTTTCAGTTGCAGGCACTCGTTGCACGCGATGAACGCCGCCTTCCCATTTCATTTTTGCAAAAACATCTTCGCCTTCAAGCGAAAACGAAACTTCACGAAAACCTTTGAGACCTGTTTCATTATAATCGATCGTCTCCATCTTCCAGCCCATGCGCTCGGCGTAGCGCATATACATACGGTAAAGATCGCCCGCAAAAAGCGCCGCCTCATCGCCGCCTGCTCCGGCGCGAATTTCGATAATGGAATTGCGGTTATCATCAGGATCTTGCGGCACAAGAAGATATTTTACTTCTTCATCATATTTTGCAAGTTCTTCTTCGACCGAATGCATTTCGATCTCCGCCATCTCGCGCATTTCCGGATCGCGTGTATCTTTCAGAACTTCTTTCGCACCGGCAAGATCATCGGAAAGTTTTTTATATTTATGGTACGCAGTTTCGATCTGCATTAGCGTCCGCCGCTCACGCGACAGCGCAGCAAGCTTTTTCTGATCAGATGAATTCGCCGGATCGGCAAGATCGGCTTCGATCGAAACGAATTTTCCGTGTACGGATGTAAGTTTATCTAAGAGTAATGACATAAGCGGGAAGTAAACGCGGGAACCCCAATTAAAAATTCAAAATTAAAATGTAAAATTAGGGATTATTCCAAAGTCATTGCGAGGAAGTCTTCAGCCCGACGTGCCGATCTAAAATATTGAAATAGTGACAGTTCGTATTCATCTTTTAAAAACGCCATAGTTTTGTATCCTATCTGTCAAATTTGCTGTTTCGAAGTCTATGAAAAACTCTATTCTTTTTATCAGCATTGCTGCACTTTTCTTTCTCTCATCCTGTATGCAGGAAAATTCTGCTGTTACGCCTGCCTCAAAAGCAGCAACATATTATGGTGAATCAAAAGCGTTCGGCGGCGATAGCATCCGCGCATTTATTAAGACCGATCTTGATGGCGTGGTCAATTCAATAGGAGTGTCGTTCAAGCAATCGGCATTTGCTGTGCTCGAATCTCAGAACGACTCAATGTTTATGATGATGCTTCCGCAAGGGATCAATGTTCCGGCAAATCCGCCTTGGGGCATCGACCATATTGAAGTAGATTGGTCATCAAAAGGAGATCCTCTGCCCCCATATAATGTCCCACATTTTGATGTCCACTTTTTTGCAGTGGACATGGCAACACAAATGGCAGTACTGGCAGGAATGGATAACCTTACAATGATGATGGATACAAGCTTCGTGCCGCATGGTTATATGATGATGATGGATGCCGAAGCGATGATGGGTGTGCATGCAATGGATACGACTGAGCATACCAATCCTTTTATGCACACATTAATGTACGGTTTTTATCATGGCAATATGTATTTCGTTGAACCGATGGCTTCGAAATCGTATCTCGATTCGAAAACAAATTTCAGCGCCGATATCAAACAGCCAAGCGCGTACAAAAAGAGTGGATTCTATCCGACGAAATATTATATCCGCTACGACAGTCAAAAAGCCGAGTATTCGATCTCAGTAGATAATTTTGTGTCGCATTAAGGACTGTTATTTCGTTAGGAGGATCTTCTTCGTTGCCGTTCCATCAGACGTCACCAGTCTCACAAAATAAATTCCATCAGCGAGATCATTCAGTTCTCCATTTACTGAATGCTCGCCGGCATCTTGATTGCCGGTTGCAAAATTTAGCAGTGTTCTTCCCAGTGCGTCACAGAGATCGAGCTTGATAAAATCCGAGTGGGGAAGTGAGTAGGTGATCGTTGCATGAGATGAGGCAGGATTTGGCGAGATGCTAATTCCAAAATTATTTATTTCATTGCTTTCATGTACGGCATTCAATGTGCCCTGACTTCTCCATACGCCTCTGCCTGCTGTACCGAGATATGCCGTACCATCTAGTGCAAAAGCCATCTTCGTCAGATCACCAGTATGTCCAAGCCCATCATTTGCACTATACCACCGTGTGCCTTTGTAGGGGCGGTAGATAATACCATCAGGCAGCGAACCACCTTTTGAAATTCCATAGACATCACCATTTGGCGCAGCAAAGAGTGCAGAGATCTTTGCTGAATCGAGATGTTCATTCACGACATTCCATGTCACTCCCTGATCTGTTGATACTAATACGCCATCATGTGTTGTTCCGACAAATATCTCACCATGAAGTGTTGTCACCAGAGAACTTATATTTGATGTGGCAACAATATTCTTAAATAAGAATGGATCAATAATATTGATCATGAATTGCCATGAGTCACCATTATCTATTGAGCGATAAATGGATTGTTTTATAAACGTATATAGTATTCCCGAACGATCGCATGAAAGTGAAGAAATATGGGCTGGCAAACCTGATGCTGCAGCTTTCCAAGTTTGTCCCAGATCGGGAGACCGTTGAATATTTTGATCAACATTACAAATAAAAATATTTCCGTTCGGAGCTGTTACGATCATGTGGTCAGCGAGTGACGACTGTATTTGCAGACCACTTAGTTTATGTACTGCTTGCCATGATTTCCCTTCATCGGTACTACGCAAAAAACCACCGTACTTTAGGAAACCTAAGGAAATAAATCCGCCAGAGGAGTCAAGTGCAAAACTATAGAATTCACCAGGATAAAGACTATCATAAAATTGATACGGTTTTATCCATCTGTTGCCGCCATCGCTTGATACTGAATACGTATCTCCCACTGAAGTGATCAGACCCTTCTTATCAACAAATAAACTATTTACACTTCCACTTGGCACTGAAAGGAATTGAATAGCTTTACTTGCCGGATTATACCGCATGATCGTATCGTGCAGTGACCAATAAATATTTCCTTTTTGATCGACGTTACGATAATAATTATAATTATACAATTCTGCTGATTGCGGCAAAGAAATATTCACCCATGTATTTCCGTAATCGGTAGATTGCTGAATTGTATCCGGACTTACAAATTCGATGAGAACATCGTTCGAAGTAATAACCATAGCGTTTCCTGTATTTATTGAATCCCACGTCATACCATGATCAGTGGATCGGATGGCGAATCCATTAAATACATCCGTAGCTGTAGATCTCTGAGCATATCCTCCAAATAAATATCCATTTGTAGTACTCTGCATCCCGCTATTCTGAAGTACTCTGAATGGTAAGATCGATTTTTGTTTCCAGGAATTCCCATTATCTGTTGACGAATAATAAACAGTATCAACTGTAAAAGTAAGTTCGCCTGTAGATAAAATAGTGAGGGCATATCCGTTTGTTGAAAACGGCATTTGTGAAGTAATGCTACTCCACGACGCTCCATCATCAAAAGATCTTAAAATATCTCCTGAACCTGTATAAATAGGTCCTGTTTTTGATGCGGATATCCAACTACTCCTTACCTTTTTTACACTATTCCATGAATCACCATTATCAGTAGAGCGGAAGATCGCCGTATCTGTAGTCACAAAAAGATCATAATTAGCAGAAATTGCCCAATCATAGACTGGACTTGAAAAAAACGGCGGAGTGATATCCGACCACGTAACGCCGTCATCGGTTGAACGAAAGTATGTACTTCCAATAAAAAATATATCTCCTTTTGAATTAAATTCAAAATTAGGTGAGTGGCCGGCTGGCCCGCTCGTACTTTTCCAAAACGGCTGCTGAGCATAGGCTGATAGCGAGAAGAAGAGAGAGAATAATAGTAGAAATTTTGGCATAGATTGTCCTGTGTGTGAAAGCTTCCTATATATAAGACAACTGAGATGCGATTTGGTTACAAAAAAAATGAAATAATTTTGAGTACTAAAGATTCCTGAACGAATCTTTTAGAGATCACAGGTTTATTTGGAAGATCAATTCTCGGTAAAACTTGTAAATGTTTTCCCATCGAATCGGTGCAAGCCTGTGTTTCTGGTGCCCACCCAAATATTCCCGTCCCTATCTTCAACCATGCACCAAACGGAATAATCACCCAAACCATCTTTCGTCGTAAAATTTCTAAACGATTTACCATCGACACGCCAAATACCCCCATCACCGCCAAACCCATTATCGTTCTCGCCTCCACTGAGCCAAATGTTTCCGGATCTATCTACTAAGGCAGATAGTGCCATATCATTATTTACATGTTCGCTATCACTACCCTGTAGAAACTTGGAAAAAGTTTTTCCATCATAACGCCACATACCCTGATTTCTCGTGCCAATTAAAATATTGTGTCCTTTGTCCTCGAGCAGATAGCGTATCCAAGTTTGGCCACCGGGTTTGAAATTGACTATAGATTTTCCATCGTAGCAGCATAGGCCTTCAAACGCCATCGGTCCTGAGCCGAACCAGATGTTGCCGTTTTTATCTTCTAGCATACATTGAACACTTTTAAGAGTAAGCCTACTCTTGTTGATTACGCTATCATGACCTAAAAAACGGGAGAAGGATGTCCCATCGTAACAATAAACACCACCAGTTGTGCCGAGCCAAATTTTTCCGGTTCTATCCTGCAACAAACTATAAACGTCATTTCCTAAGAATCGGTCATTAGCAGGTGAGTTATTTGAATGCAAATTATTCTCACCGGCTACAGTGATTGGAATCGTAGTGAATTTATTTCCATCGTAAACACATACTCCTTTGTGAGTGCCAACCCAAATCTTCCCGCTCTTATCTTCTAAGATCGAATACACACTATTATGACTCAATCCTTCGTTCACTGTAAAGTTGGTAAAAGTTTTCCCATCGTAGCGATACACTCCCTGTCCTTGCGGCTCGTTATTTACATTAGCACCTCCGATGCCGAACCAAAGGTTACCGGTATGATCCAGTAAGCAACAGTGGATATTGTCGTAAACCGTCGAAGGTTGTGTCTTAACAAGTTTCGGTTGGCAGGCACGGATTATTGTTGGTTCACTTATAATTTCCTTAGATGGAGTTTTTGTTTGCCCATTGCAGGAGGTAATAAATATTAACAGTAGCAGCAGGGTGTATATTTGTTTTTGCATGATTTGTTGTATGTCAATGAAGGGTATAGGTAATTATTACTCATGCTTCAAGAATACTCTCATGAATTACGCCGGAGCTCGTATTTAGTTACGACAGTTTTTACAGCACAAATCCCAACCAAATGGCAATCACTCCACCCCAGAGCGTTGCGATCAGATTCGTGGCATTATTACCGATGAAGGATATGCCGGAGTGGAGAACTGCGCCATCGGTTTTTACTTCAGTGATCGTGCCATCCGGCAATTTATATTTTGCTTGAATCGTTGCGCCGATGATGCTATCGAGTAATGCGCCGCAGAATCCGCTGATGGTGATAACAGGAATAACTTTGACGAGTACGAGTCCGCAAAGAAGATCGGTATCTGCAAATTTAATAAGCGAGATCGCAGCGATGACGAATGCGCCAATGATACTTGCAAGTATTCCGATGAGTGAGACTCCTCCGGAAAGACCTTTTGTTATCGGCTGAAATGTGAAAATATTATACGTTTTTTTGCTGAACCGTGTGCCGATCTCTGTTGCCCATGTATCGGCAGTTGCCGTTGCAAGTGCACCAAGAAATAAAAGAGAAATTTCTTCACGCAGATCGTGACGCAATGCGATAATGATAACGGCAATCGCTGGGTTAACTCCGTTGCAAAGAACCTGTTTCCAATTTCTCCGATCCCCACGCCTTTTGAAGGATGGGGTTAGGGGGTGGTTGAGTCTGCTTAGTAACGATCCGCTCAGAAAAAATGTCATGAGCAAAACCGATGCGCTGATTCCGCCAAACGCAAAAATACTACCGCCAATAAATGTTGCAGCGATCATCCCCGATAGCGAAAGCATCCTCAGTTTATAGGCAATAAAAGAAATGATAAGCGCAGCAGCAAATGCGAAGATCAGATATGCAGTTGAACCGACAGAAAGATCCATGATGGATAAACCTATTTATACTTTATGAAATGTGCTGCCGATTTTTTCCCTACCCCTTCAACTTCGATAGTATAAGTGCCGGATGAAAGTGTCCGTACATCAAGGGTGGTTTGCAATTTTCCTTTATTAATATGGAATGTGCGTCGGATAGACTTTTCTCCCAGTGAATTGGAAATGATGACAGAAATATCCTGTTCTTGTTTTGAATCTAATTCAAGAATAAGTTCTGCCATTGCGGGATTCGGATGAACGGAAACATTATCGAACGGTAATTTTCCGCGCAGATAATTACCAAGTGTGAAATCTCCGCACAGCATGGTATAAGTAAAGACCGAACCATTCTCTTCGAGAATATCTCTACAGGGACTGAAATCAGAATCAGCCAAATTCAATTGCACATTGCTGAGCGTAAGGAAATCGGTAGAATCATTTGTTAGATATACATTAAATCTCAACTTCGCAATCATTCCGTTTGTGACGGATATAAACGGCGCACCGGTGATATGCAAATGACCTCCTGCAAAAGTCAGAGAATTGTTTCCGAGATAGTCTTTGTATTCAAGCAGATCATTATTCTCGCTGAGATCAACATCGATCGTCTTCACACTTCCGATATCTTCATCGGTATGCAGTTCAAATTCTATGATCGCACCTGCTGAACCGGTGATCAGTGCGGGTGCAAGATAGATGTGATGAACAAGCGGGTAGTTATATTTGCATATCAGCTGCACTTGTTTCGATCTATTTGCATCATTTCCCCAAATCGAAATGGATCCCGATGAGAACAGCTTCCTTCCAATAGTATCAAGAAAAGTAACGATAGGTATTTTGCCGGTATCTCCGGGTGGAATAAGCAGGGGCAGCATCATAGTACCAGCGCCAAATCCTAAACCGCTTATCGTAGTGCTATCGATCCGAAGCGTATCGCAGCCGCTATTAATAAAGATAACAAGGCTATCACGAGAAACACAAAACGAACGCGAGCCAAAATTAAGAGAGTCGGAAAGAGGAGTAATTATCGCAGTCCCATTTCCGACAGTGCCGTTTAAAGGCAGAGCGATTACCGTTGAATCGGATAAATTATTGATCGAATGCGCAGCGATCAAAACGCTTCCGTTCTTTGCTCCTTTGGTCAGTGGCGTGAGGTAAATAATAAAATGTGTGGTATCACCTGGAGCAAGAAATCCCGCGCGTAATCCTCGTGAAGAATAATCTTGAACTGAAAGCAGCGATGCATTATCTATAATAAGTGTATCACATCCGTTATTGGTTATGAATCCGGCAAGTGAATCTTCACTTGAGCAGATCGTCATCGGAGCAAAACCAAACGACGGAGGAGCGACGCTTAGAATACCTCTTCCATCCCCGACAAAACCATCTATTGATAAAACTTTTGAAGATGAATCCACAGGATTATTAATAGAATGCGCGGTGATCCGGATGTTTCCGTTCTTCGCGCCTTTGGTTTTGGGTTTCAGATAAATTGTAAATCGCAGCGTATCACTTGGCGCAAGAAATCCGGATCGTAAACCTGTTGCCGAATAATCTGTTGCCGCAACGAGCGAGACATTATCAATAATAAGCGTATCACATCCGGTATTCGTAATTAATCCGGTAAGAGAATCACCCAAAGAGCAGATCGTCTTCGACGTAAAAATAAGCGACGGAGGCTCCGCAGAAAGAACTCCCGTTCCATCACCGACTGTGCCACTGAGCGGAATAATTTTTGTAATTAATACTGATGGAGAGTGAAGAGAATGCGCGACGATCTTCACACTTCCATTTTTAGTACCTTTGGTAAGCGGCGTAAGATAGACCGTAAAAAACATTGTATCACCGGGAGCAAGCTGACGCTTGACCAATCCGATAGCAGAGTAGTCCGCGCCCGTTTGCAATAAAGCCTCATCAATAACCAGATCGTCACAGCCGATATTGATAAAAAATCCTCTAAGTGAGTCTTGGGATGAGCAAATAGTCATCCGAGGAAAATTTAATGCTGCGGAATTTGCCGCCAGCACACCCACACCATACCCAACCAAACCGCTAAGTGGAATATTCGTTGTTAAGGTTGACGCCGGATCATGGAGTGAATGTTCCGTAATCTGAAGGCTTCCATTTTTGCCGCCAACAGTTTGCGGGTTGAGATAGATCGTATAATAAATAGTGTCGCCCGGCACAAGGATACCTGTTCGAAGTCCCGATGAATTGAATTCTGAACCAGCGACTAAGAGCGCTTGATCGATCACCAACGTATCGCATCCGGTATTCGTATAAAATCCTTTGAGAGAGTCTTTAGCGGAGCAGATCGTTGTCGAAATGAAGTTCATCGCAGTTGGCTTCGCCAAAAGAAAACCCTCACATTCGATATCACCATCAACAAGCACTACTCCCCAAATGCTATTGCTTTTATTATTAGGATTGAAATAACTGTCGAATTCCAGTTGAAGAAAATTATCCTGCGGCTGAACCAACGACCTGATATTTGAGAGCGCATCAGCCTGTCCCATCGGCGCATCTTCTTTATCACTTCCTAAACCATGAAGAAAAGTATTGTCATAATAGAAATTGGCAAAAGGTCCGCCACAATCTCCGCTATTAGGTTCGGGTCCGAAGATCTTTCCAAGATATGTATTATTGCAGCGAACTTCCTCCGCGTCAGCATCATTACAGATATAGCCTCCGTAGATAGCAAGCCCAAGATCTTTTTTTCCCGGCGCATGAAAAGAAATAGGAACAGTAAAATTCATTTTGCCTGCAAAACTAGCGGCATTCAGGAAAACGCTGACTCTCGTTTTAAAAGTCGTCGGCAATTCGTAAGCGATCAAAAGATAAAAATCAGTATATCTTCCGTTCGTTGAGACCTGACCAGGCACCGTCAATGTTTGTGCTTGCTGCGAAGGGGTGATTGATTTGAGAACATCAATTGCATGTACTGTTGCGGGGTTGCCATAGATCGAAAAAAATGTTGGTGTGACGACATTGGACGCATTGAATGTAAACGGTTGTCCGTTCAGTGTTACGGTCAGCGGGGTAAGGCTATGGAAATCGCCGGCAAAGAGAGTCGCCTTGCGTATCGTAGCATTTGCAGGAATACGAAGTTGGATCGTTCCTGTACCAGCGCCGTTATAAATTGGAGCATATCCGCCTGCCGTAATGCCGCCGAAGAAGCTATCCTGATAATATAATATCTGCGCCTGAACATGCTCCCCAAAACAAAGAAGAAAAACTATGGCAACAACTTTTATAATGGGCAAAAGGAAGAACCGAAAAGCAGATCGTTGTGCTTCAGGTTTGGAAACTGAACAACCGGAGGGATTCATACAAAGCATGATAAACAAATATACGCAATTTCTGATATAAAAGCAGATAATGAGCGGTTTGCGAATCATTCGAGAGATTTACCCGTATTTTTGAACCCACACATGCGCAAAGAACTCGCTGCACTATCGAAAGAAACGCTGATCTACGGAGGCAGCACGGTTGTCGTGCGGTTTCTGAATTTTCTGCTTACGCCATTTTATATTAATGTTCTTGCCACAACAGCCGAGTATGGCGTTGCCGGTTCGCTTTATGCGTGGATCGCTTTTTTGAATGTCATTTATCCTCTCGGCTTAGAAGGCGCATTCTTCCGTTACGCATCTCGCGGAGAAACAGAAGTTGTTGATCCGGCAAAAGAGAAAAAACTTTTCAGTTCGTCATTTAACCTTCTTGCAGTATTTGGGATTGTTCTCTCGCTTATCATTTTCTTTTTAGCACCAGTGATCGCTCCGGCGATCTTTCATGATCCGAACGTTGATATTACGCCTCAGCTTCCCGTCTTTATCCGCATTCTGTGCTACTCATCCGTTATTATGCTCTTCGATAGTCTTGCCGTTCTGCCATTCGCTGCATTGCGATTGGAGCGCAGAGCAAAACTTTTCGGCATGATAAAAATCATTAATGTGATTACGATGCTTGCGCTGAATTTTATTCTCATCATCGGACTTCGGAGCGGCGTTGAAGGAATCTTCATTGCGAATATGATCGCATCGGTGGTGACGTTCCTGATTCTCATTCCGTCATTTATCAAAAAATGGTCTTTGCAATTTGATCGTACTGCAACCGGAAAAATGCTTCCGTTCGGATTAACAAACGTGCCTGCATATCTCGGAGCGATGATGGTGCAGGTGATAGACCGCCCCATCGTGCAGATGTATCTTGGCTTGGGTGCAGTGGGAGTCTATCAGGCAAATTACCGCATGGGATTTATCATGATGGTATTTGTCAGTCTGTTCGAATATGCCTGGCGTCCGTTCTTTATGCGTCAACATAAAACCAATGACGAACAGGCGCGAAAACTTTTTGCGACGATCTTCACCTACTTCATGCTCATTTCATTGGTGGCATTTTTGCTGCTTGCATTTTTCCTTCCGTATATACTGACGACTCCGATCATGGGAAGGCAGTTGCTTCCGATGCGATATATGTATGGCATGAGTATTATTCCCGTCGTGCTTTTTGCTTATATCTTTCAGGGCATGTACACCAACTTTATTGCGGGTATATATATAGAAGAGAAAAATAAAATGTTGCCGCTTATTACCGGGCTTGGTGCTGCGACAAATGTCATTGTCAATCTTCTTCTCATTCCATCAATGGGCATAATGGGTGCTGCAATTGCAACACTTGCTGCATATATTGTGATGGCATTAGGGATCTATCGTGTTTCACAAAGAGCATATCCTATTGCCTATGATTGGAGCAGAGTAGGGAAGCTATTCGGAATCGTCCTTGCTTCCTACGGAATCGAAAGAATTTTTGTGCTTGAAAATATTATCGCCGAAGGGCTTGCGACTTTCCTTTTGCGTGTGGGTTTAACTATTGCAGTGGTTGCTGCTTTGTTCCTCTTCGGATTTCTTTCCGAACGGGAAAAGAATTTCTTGAAAAGTATCGGAAAAAAAATTGGATTATAGTATGCTGAGAATGCTCATCATATTTTTACTCCTCCCTGTTGTTGGATTCTCGCAACAGTATTGGAATTCGGATGGCTTCAATCGTAGGGAGATGAAGCGGCTGGCGATGATGCCGAATGTCTCTGAATATACTGTCGAACGCACATACCCTCATGCTGATTCACCCTATGTCTTTACGGATAAGAAAAATAAGCGACATCGTTTTTATCAGAAAGAAAGCTATATCAATAGCATGGGTGAAGATAAGACCGGAATCATCCGGCATGTAAAATTCGAGCGGCGCAACGACAGCATTCTGGTTACCGAAGGCTCAGTACATTCACGCAACCTTGAAGATATTGAGCCCGGTATGAGATATCTTCTTGCATACGTATTCAATTCTCACGGAAAAATACTTTATCAGTACGGCAGAGAATACCGCTACGATCCTTTAGGTTATCTTTCCGAAGAGCGTGATCTTATGACAGATAGTCCCGGCTATTACCTGAGTTTAGTGCATCATCCTAATGCAAAGGGAAAAGATACGTTGATAGAAGAATATTATGGTTCAGATCTTGCGAAGCGTTCTTATACAAGAATTTGCTATGACGAAGTTGATAGCGTTACCAAATACGAAGTATATAATATCCGCTATCCGCAAAAAGATTATATCCTTGCAAACGGCACGATGAAGTTTGTTTTTTCTGCCGATCACCGGATAAAAAGAATGATGCTTGCCGGAGGAAAAAATTATGCTGCAATTCCCGATTCATTCTTTTATAACGGAATGGTTGATACATTCTTTATCGACAGGAAAGGACATTATCTAGGGAAATCATCAAATGGTTTTCATTATACGAAAGATGACCAACCGCTACGTTTTCTTGCAAAAGGAGAGGGATATGATTATGATGAAACATACTTATACGATGAGCGCGGAAATATTTCCGAGATCGTTTGGTACTCCGATTTAATTAAATATCGCGAAGTCTTTACCTATGATAAAGAAGGAAAACCTCTTAGGCAGATTCGTTATAGCCCCGATGGACTGGAGCGAAGAGTTTTGAAATACAGCTATACTTACAAATAATTTACAGCGTCATCTTCAGATAACTATCACCTGCGGCTGCAACCGAGGTAGGTCTCACATACGTAGCTAAGGAAATTTTACCCAGCACTACTTCGCGGGCAAGATTATTTGCTAAGACGGAGTCAGGCATTGCATAGCACAGTTCAGGTCCTGAATGAGCAGTGTTGCTTGGAGTCTGCAGAATATTTTCTGCCTGATATTGAGAGAAATCGTTACAGTACAGCATTGTAAGCTACTTTTCCGAGGGGGTGAAAAACGGAAATGATAGATAAATGTAACCGCCGTGGTTAGGGGAAAGTTCACGGAATTGGGGATAACTCTGTCTCCCAATAGTGTCATTCCGATGAGGGTTTCAGCCCGACGAAGCAATCCCCTAAATTTACCACCCACGCATTGCCCCCCAAAAAAAATCTTTCAATCCCATTTAAACTTTTTCAATATTCAGGTCTCAAAGTAACTGAATAGGGGTATGTGTGAAATATCATACTATTCATTACATTAAAGCTTGTGATCGCGTCGAACTAACGCATCACACAGATTCTTTCGGGGGAAAGAATGCAAGGGCGGTGAAGGAGGATGCATCAATTGAAGCATTCGCCGAAGCCGCCCTTGTGCTATTTGGGATATGAGTCTTCTCTATTGCGTATCTTTGTCCCTGAAAGGATATTTATTATGAATAAACGGGATACAGTTTTAGTCGTTTTTCGTGTGGTCGCAATCTTTATATTGTTGACGTTACTTGCATCTTTGCCGACTATTATTTTGACTATAGTCCAATATGCAATATTACCCACATCGACATTTACAGATTTTTTTAGGATGATATTTTTGTTTGTCATACAATTTGCTATTGTATATCTATTATGGAATCGGAGTGGCTGGATCGCAGACAAAATCCTTGCCCCTTTCGGAATGAATGAATTATTTAACGGAGAAATCTTACCAGAGGAAGAGGAAGTGTCAGAAGAAAACACTATTCACGAATTATCGTTAGTTGAACCTGAACAAACAGTAACACATCTAAGTCGTGACGAGATCGAAAGCCTTGCTCTTACAGTGATTGCAGTATGGATCCTATCCAGCTCAATACCTGAACTTCTAAGAATGCTCGTCGGATTTTTGTCAACTGACAAACTTGGAATCGGATCATATTATGAATTCATCGGTCTCGTTTCGCCATTCATCAAGACTCTTATTGCCGGATGGCTTCTCTTTCGTTCGAATAATTTAGTTGCCTGGCTTGCAAAATGGCGCCAGTCGCGAATGGCGGATTAAAGTTTACACATATCTATGAAAACTCTTTTACTGATTTTTCCCTTTTTTTTCTTCTCCGCTAAACTTCTTGCACAAGGATTTGAAGGCGAGATAGATTACGCAATGCGGGACACTGCCGGAAAACATTCTACTATGTATTTCTATTCGCGACCAGATGCATCAAAAATGTTCGGGTCAGTAGGCGGATCGTCATTAAGTGTTTATCTCACTCACGATAGCGTTGCATTTGTCGTCGTAGGCGTGGAGAAAGGCTTCATGCTCCATAAAGATTCAGCGCTTGTTTATTTTCAATCGTTGGTACCAAGTGATTCTTTATTTAGTGCTGTGCCGAGTTCAAAGCATAAAGTTATTTCCGGTTTTCATTGCACTCTTATTACCGCAAATCTTCGGAGCGGAAAGAAAAAAGAATTTTGGGTGACTTCGGATGTCGATACTGCAACGTGCTATAAGTTTGCCAGATCAAATTCAACGAAATTCGGGCGCGCAGATGGTACTCAGGAATTTATTCTGCAGCAGAACCAAGCAGGAAAAGTAGTCATCGTACAACGAACCATCGGATTGCAGGGACAAATAGAATCGGAATCCATCATTACGAAACTTATTAAGCGAACTGTACGGAAAGATGAAGTTGAATTGCCGGCTGGCACAAAAATATTGCACGTAACACCGCAATTTCTCCGCGAAATAAGCAAGTAATAGCTGTTCATGAAATCCACTCTTATACTATTTATATTCTTTCTCTTCACAGCAAATCTTTTTGCTGAAGGATTTGAAGGAGAGATCATTTATGAAGTCCGTGCCCCTAACGGAATCCACCGCGTTGTTCTTTTGGTGCAACAAAAATATGAAAAGATGTCTGGAATGATAGGCGAAAAACCATTTGATGTCTATATCAGTCCCGATAGTGTGGTCTTCATCTCGCCAAATTCAAGCACAGGTTTAATGATGAGCAAGGATTCCACTCTTGTTTTTTATAAAAGATTACTCATCTCTGATACACTACTGGATGTTTTGCCGACTTTAAAAAAAGAACAGATATCTGGCTTTCAGTGCACCTGCATAGAAGCACATTTTAAAAGCGGAAGAAGAGAAGAATTATGGACGACTTCACAAATTGATACGGATATAAGCCGGGTGCTAATGGCAGAGCAATGTTTAGGACCTTCGCTTGCCGAAGATCCTAAACTCTTCAAGATCCCGCAGGAACATTTGGGCGAAGTTATTATTTCTAAACGAACATTTGGTCCAAAAGGAAAATTAGAATTCGAATTGGTAGTAACAAAGATCGGGAAACGCCCGGTAACCCAGGATGAAATTATGCGGCCATCTGCTATAAAGATCATTCACGTAACTCCGCAACTATTGACGGAGTTCATCCAGTAAGCTTTAAATCACTTCCGCAATCGGCGCAGCTAAACGAAACGAGGCCGTGCTCATTCCATTGATATTTCTGCAATCGACGAGTGATAATCCCACCGTCAGAAAACTTCCGCTTGCGTAGTTTGCATATTGCGCTTCATGGTAGCTTGCTTCTTTGAAACGAAGAAGGAACATTAATATATCGCTCACTGCGCTTTGCGGCATTGGTGCAATTTCAGCGTGTAAGATATAGTGATCGTCCGTTGCCGAATCACCCGCACATCCGCAAGGAGCCTCAATTTCGGGCGCGCTTCGCATCCTCACTTCGCTTAAAGGCATTGAACCTGAAGGTTGCGATGGAAAAACAGAAGTTAATGTCGGAACAACAGTCCACGGATCGGTGGGGGCATTTTTGTAGCGTAAGTAAATGGGGGTCATTGAATGTAAAATTAAAAATGTAAAATGTAAAGTTTGGGAGAGTATTGGAACGGACTTTAGTCCGTTCGGGCGGACTGAAGTCCACCCCACTATTTCTTCTAAAATAAAGTAAATACATATTTTCCGCTCGCACTTGCGAGAAATCTCGTATCGCCGAATGCGATCGCCGGCGCTTTCATTTCAATAAGCTTTGTGCGTTCGATGCGATACGTATCTCCGAAGATAACAGCCGGCGGGCTGTAGATCGGATTATTCATGAATTGCTCGAAGAGATTCTGAACATCCGAGTGATCGTGGAATGCATCATCGGTGCTCCGCAGTGGCAAAGAATAATATGCCGTCACAATGAATTCCTGCTCGCCTTGTATCGCTTTTCCCGCCAGATCGAACTGCGTATATTTTGTTTTGCCAAGATCAAGACTGAAAACAGGAAACGACGATTGCGGAAGTTTCTTAATCTCTTCAGAAAGAATATTCTGAAAGCCCGTATAGATTGTAAATTGTGAAATAAATGAAGTACGAAAATTTTGTTCGTGTGTCATAGTGGTAGTTTAGTAGTTTTGGAGTTTTGTAGAGAGCAGATAGTGGCACGGACTTCAGTCCTTGTTCCATTCCGGACGGACTAAAGTCCATCCCACTTTTTTTTATTAGATCGCATACCGCTTATAAGGCATCAGCGTTGCTTTCTGCCGCTCGGTCAGATCGAGATAGCGGACGCGATTGGTATTTGTATCAAGCCTATCGGATTCCGTCATGATGCCAAGCCTTCCGCTGCCTTGTTTTGATTCTTCGAAAATAATCGCTGCCGTTTCGGTGATGACTTGCTTCACAGTTTCAGGACACGTCAGTGTTGTTGGCTGAAAGTATTTGAGACGATGCTCGAAGCCTCGCAGAAAAGTTTTTACTGCACAGACAGTAACAGAGCCATTTGCAAGCAAGACAAGATCGGCAATATTTGCGATTGTCTCGGCGCCGGTATTATCGTAATACTTCCAGCTCACAAGAGCGCCGGCAGGGTTGCGCATTTTATGAACGTGCAAACCGCGTCCGAAAAATACATCGGTCTTCGCAACGCTAGGAGTGTAGTCGCGATCAAGATATGTATAAATTTTCTCTGTTGCCGTATCCAGCAACGTTTGATAAAAAGCAAGAATACCAATATCGACAGTGGTATCTTTTAAGTAGTTTTGAAATTCAGCAAGAGAAACAGGTGATGGAAATGTTGACATAGTGTTTGAATAAATAAATAAAGTGTGGAATGAAAAATTTTTATATAAAAAAAGTTGTAACTTTGCAGGTGTGTAAGCGTTTTCCTTAAGAGGCATACATATAGGAATACATCTACTATGAAACGCAACCTACTTATTCTGCTTGTTCTGCTCGCTATTGTGGGCAATTCTGATGCGCAGATTCCGCGCACGATCAGCTATCAAGGCGACCTTCGGAATACTCAGGGAATTCCTGTGTCAGACGGCAAGCACATTCTGAATTTCTCCTTCTACAGTACGGGGTTTGGCGGCACGCCATTTTATACCGAAAGTCTTGAGACGCAATCAGCGAATGGAATTTTTAGCGTAGTTATCGGCGGATTGAATCCTCTCCCCGATTCGATCAAATTCGATAACGGATATTTCCTCGGAATCTCGATTGATGGAAGTGAAGAGCTAACTCCTCGCACAGCCTTTACTTCTGTGCCGTATGCGTTGCATGCACAAATTGCCGATGCACTTTCGCCGAATGCCTTCATCCCGGCTGGACTAATTCTCGGATCGGCTGCACCATCAGGTCCAGCGCTTGGCGATCTATCCGGCACTTACCCATTTCCGAAAGTGATAGGGTTGCAGGGCAGACCGATCTCAGCAATCCAACCACTTGCAGGTGATTTCCTGATGTGGAATGGTTCTAACTGGTATCCCGGTGTTCCACCACCGCCGGTCGCTTTGCACGTTGGGGGATCCGGCGCGGTTTATCCAAATAACAGTTACAATCAAACAGTAAAATTTACGACAAATACAGGTGCGACATATTTTGATGATGGCGGTTTTTTCAATATGGATAGCAGTGTCTTTTCTGTTCCGGAAACCGGTGTGTATAGAATTGATCTTTTATTAGGATTAGGTCTAAAAACAAGCTACAGCCTGTTACCTGTAGCTGATATCATTATTGAGTTATCGGTTGGCGGAAAGACGGTAAGCCCTAAAGAATTAACTCAGCCATATTTTATCGGTAATTCTTCTAATTCAGTGATCTTTCAGTATTCGACAGTAGTAAAACTCGCAGCTGGTCAGAATGTAAAATTTATTGTCCAATCCGAAGATGATAACCTTGGCGGCATTAACAGTTCTGATCTTACGATCTACAAACTCAAATAAAGTACGAATGAAATTCATCGCTGCTTTAATGTTGATCTTTTTTTGTGCGAGTATTTCACTTGCGCAAGTTCCGCGCACGATAAATTATCAGGGGTTGCTTCGCTCAGGTAATTCAGTAGTTGCCGATGGAGATCATACGATCGTTCTTTCGCTTTATGATTCTCCTTTTAATGGCAATTTGCTTTTTAGAGAATCACAAAAAGTAAATACAGTGGGCGGTAGATTTTCCTGCGCACTTGGTTCGGTAACGCTTATACACGATTCATTGGAATTTAATATAGAATATTTTATCGGTGTTGCATTTGACGGAAATCCCGAGCAGTCTCCACGCTCTTCATTTACTTCTGCTCCGTATGCGCTTCATGCTGCCGTTGCTGGTGGATTATCGGACAATGCTTTCATCCCGAAAAATATAATTTCGCTTTACACTTTACCCGGCGGTCCCGCGGGTGGGGATCTGCTCGGTTACTATCCTGCGCCCATTGTATCGCAACTTCGTTCACAACCTTTTACAAATGTGCTGCCAAACCTCTACGATAAATTGCGTTGGGATGGAAAGCAGTGGCAGGTTTTTCATCTGCAGGTACCAAGAACATTCCTTATTCATGGCGATACCGCATTGCAAATTGCATCAGGGAATAGTTCGATCATAAACTTTATTTCTGATTCAACGATGTTCTTTGAAGATAGTAATTTCCTGAAGATTCCACAGAGTATTTTCCGCACTCCGGAAACCGGAGCGTATGAATTCATTGGCGAGTTGGCAATTAACTGCTCTGTTTCTGACTCCACAAAGTTCGCAGTATTTCGCGCAGCGATCTCCGTGAATGGCACCATGATGAATCCTTTGGTCATTACAAGAATGCAGTATAAGCATACGATAGTCTTAGAATTTACCTCAGCCGTCAAAGTAAAGAAAAGCGATGATGTACGGTTTATTATTCAACATGTAAGCGGCACAGGTACTTTCACATTGAAGTCAGCGGAGCTTGCAGGTTTGAAGATTGATTAACCACCCCCCAAACCCCCTCCTTGAAAAGGAGGGGGAGCTTTTTTTTGACAGCCCCTCCTTGAAAAAGGGGGGGAGTTTTTTTTCGATTGCCCCTCCTTTTGAAGGAGGGGGTGGGGTGGTTGATATTTAGGTTGCGCTTGTTGAAAGCACTCCGAGATATCCCGGCTGTCCGACTCCGAAGGCAATGCGTTCAGTCATGCGAAGCATTTGCAAATCGTTCGTGAAAGCATTCACTCCTTCTGCAGTTGCATCGAAGCTGACTCTCACATCCATTCCGCCTTGCTGACCTAACCAGCATCCTGAATTTTTCAAGTTGCCGAAGATCGCAAACGGTGTGGAAGCATGAGCGCTTGAATCGTAGGTTTCGATCAGAATTCCATTCGGCATCACCACGATAGGGAAGCCGCGGAAACTGAGACCTGCACCTGTCAAGCCTTGCGCATTCGAGACAGTAGGGAAGATCGCATTCGTCAAATCCCACAGATAGCGGCTATTCGAATCTTTCAGTTTGAGAAGATCGGTTAACGTATTCTGCTCAATAAAAAGCGACGCGCCGCGTTGCGGTGCCGGAGAAAGTGATTGTATCAAACGAATGAGATCGTCAAAGACAATATCAACGAATTTCGTCTTGCCGCTTGATGTACTTCCGCCGAGTGAAGTGGTGATGACTCCCGACGTATTCAAGATCCCGGTAAAAGGCGAGCCCGTGCCGCGGAAAACTTGCGTATCTTCTTCTTGCGCAAAAACATTAGTGAAGATGCGGACGATGGTATTATAAATATCAATGTTCGCATCGTCAAGCAATTCATTCGAGATCGGATAGATCGCTGCAAGTTTTTTTGCTGTCAGCGTTAATCTGCCGAATGTTGCTTTCGAAGCAGGAATAGATGTGTTCTCATTCGTCCATGATACCGAAGGTTTTCCGGCAAGCGTGGAGACATTGAGCACATTGGATTTCATCCCGATCGTTGCACAGAATTTTCTTGCAAAGCCATACTCATTCAAAAGAAAAAGTACATCGGCAAAAAATTCTTCGGGCACAAGATATCCTCCGGCAGAATTGGTGCCTTCGATCTGCGGACTCAGCGTCTTGATATAATCAGGCGAGTAGCTCGATTGGATCGTTCGAAGCTCGGCATAATCATTCGCTGCAAGCGCAGAGAAGAACCGAAATGTTTTTCTGATCTTCTCGCGCTCCAAGTTTTTCGGAGCCGCAGCATCAAGCCCTTTCAGCGCCGAGCGATCAGGAAGTGATTTAATGCGTTTGGTAACTGCTTCATCAATAAGAGATTTCATCTCTGTACGTGTAGCTGTTAGTGTGTCTGTGTTTTCGTTCATTGTTATCATTTTGTTTAGTTTATTTATTGTGGTTGTTGGTTATGGTTACATAGTATGTCATCGCGAGGAGTCCGCTTGCGGACGACGTGGCGATCTAAAATGTTCATTGAGCAGCAAACTTTAATCGCTGCATATAACTGAAAATTTTAGATTGCCACGAATGGCTAAAGCCATTCTCGCAATGACATTGTTAAAAAAATCTCAGAAATCCTTTAATCTCATAAATCATGGTTCAGATAATGAGCCTTGCTGCTTCTTTTGGAGTTAGTTGTCTCAAACCCTTTGGCATTCCATCATCGACAGCAAACGGATTACACGGCAGCTCCACTTTCGATACTTCGATAAGCTCCCATTTCAAAAAGCGATAGCCGCCGAGATCATTTTCTTCATACTCGATGGGTCGAAAGCCGATGGAATTTGCAGGTAAATATCCGGCAATATCAAGCTGATATATTTTCTCGGCAAGTTCGGAAGTATTACGTGTAGTATATTCGGCAAGTGCATAAAGTGCAGTATTTGTTTTAATGAGCTTCAGAATTTTTCCGAGAGTATGAATTGGCTCCGACGTTTGTCCGTGTGACCAAAGAAATTGTGGATTGCGAAAAAAGTTATCGGTCATTGCACCTTCGATCACCATCTCATCGCCTGCGCGGTCGGGATCGGATGTTGCAACTTTCAGCCAACGAAGACGCGATTCCGGCGCGAATTCTGTTTTCTGATTTTGATTTTTAAGGATAGAAATATCCTCAGTATTTAATTGCTCAGAAATATTTGCTGCAAGCGTAAATCCGCCATCTTTGCGCAAAATGATTTTTTCTGGCATATCTTTGTATCTCTGGGTTAGGTTTTGGTGTCTATTGTTCATAGTGTTGAATGGTTAATATGAAAAAAATCTTATGTAGTGGGACGGACTTTAGTCCGTCATTCCTGTCGAACAGACTAAAGTCCGTTCCACTGCTCTTGTTGATCGCAAGCATCCTATCAAGCTGCTCAAATAATTATCTATCAGGTGGAAATGAAATATTCATTCGCAAAATAGATGGATCGAACTATAACTACAAGCTTCTTTCGGTGCGCGATAGCTCGCTTGTTGTAATAGATGCAAAAAATGATGCGCCTCTTGAAAATTCTTATTCTCATGCAGAGATAATTCGGTTCGATTCCATTTATAAAGTATATCGAGCCGGAAAGCGGACTGAAAGCCAATATATTATTGCTGCCACCGCTGGTTTCATTGGTGGTGCGCTATCAGGAGAATCACTTGCCCCTCCGGCAACTGCAATTCCACCACCAATTATTCCTGCAGGGTCTTTTTATGAAGTACCAACGCAGTATGATTATTCGAAAACGTATATCGATGCTGCAATAGGTGCCGTTGCAGGAGCTGCAGTGGGTTACTTTTTGGCTCGGATCATCCCCCCCAATGAAAAGCAGCTTCATCCAATTATTCTTCAGGATAAAGATTTCCTGCGGCAGATCTCAAAGTATCCCGACATCGAACCGCCCGAACTCCAAAAAATAAAATGAAACGCATTGCATATTCCTTCCTTTTGATTTTCTTTGGTGCGCAATTTATAAGTTGCAGTAATAATTATCTCTCCGGTGGAAATGAAATATCCATTCGCAAAATAGATGGATCGAACTATAACTACAAGCTTCTTTCGGTGCGCGATAGCTCGTTGATAGTTATAGATGCAAAGGATGATGCACTTCTTGAGAATTCTTATTCTCATGCACAGATAATTGTCTTTGATTCAATTTATCAAATCTATCGCGAGCCATATCATCTGATTAAAAATGAAACTGTCGGAAGAGTTATAGCCGGTGCAGTTGGAGCAGGGCTTGGTGCTGGTTCATATTTCATTCTGACTCGAAAAAATCGCAGTCAAGGCTTGGGTATGGCGTCTGATTTCGGTCTCGATATTATTGGTGTTACCATCGGTTTTTTTGGCGTAGCAATTATATTTAAAGCCCTCTTTCCGAGTTTTCCATTCAATAATCTAATAATCCGAACAGTACCCAATAAGGAACTTCATCCTAAAATTGAAGAGGATAAAGAATTTCTCACCAAAATTTCTCTATATCCCAATGCCGAACCTGAAATGCTTAAACTTGTACATTAAATTAATATGAATAAAATATTCTTTCTGATCGTTATTTCCTTACTGCTCTCAAGCTGCTCGATCGGCTTTTCTGGTGCGCATCCTGATAAGAATGTGATCTCTCTTCGGATGAAGAACGGTGATCGCGGGAATTACCGATTGCTTTCTGTTCGTGATTCATCGCTTGTCGTTTTCCCGACCGATGAAATGTATGACGAGAGCACTTCGATAAGTCATGCACTCGTGATCCAAGACGATTCAATCACTAAAATTACGACGGCAGGTCCTTCGCCGCTTATTCCGACAATTATCGGAGCCGCAGTTGGTACTGTTGCCGGAGTTGTTGCCTCACAAGTAATTCCACATCCATCTGCATGTGAAACGTGTCCCAAATCTCCTATATTTGCAGGGTATCTTATCTTGAGCGGAGTAGTAGGAGGTGCGGCAGTGGGCTATCTTATTACTCCGCAATACTCCCATTATGATCCCGCAGATCGGAATGATATTTACTCCCTCCGAAAAATTTCCCGATATCCCAACGGCGAACCCGAGATGCTGAAACTTGTGCATTAGTGGTTGTATATTTGCATCATGAAACGCATTGCATATTCTTTATTTTTAATCGCGCTTTTGAGTTGCGGATCGAAACCATCGTCTTCGACGAACCGAATTGTCATCCAATTCCGTGATTCCGTTATTAAAGATTACTATTTGCTTTCTCTGCGAGAGCATTCAGTTGTGGTAACTCCTTATACTAATGATTATTCATCAGTTGATACACTTGTTGCGCAGGCTCAGGTGGTTTCTTTCGAAAAGATAGAAAAACTTTATAGGAAATCCACTCCGACACTTTCCGATGAACTTTGGTTTGGAGGTGCAGGATGTGCACTCGGCGGATTTACTTCAGCTTCAGTATATGTATTTGCCGATCGCCGTAAATTTGATTTTTCGTCTCCGCTTATTGGCTTATCTACGGGATTACTTGTCGGTTTATTAGTCAATGCTAGTTACGAAGAGCTTTACCTTGATACACCAGAGCATCTTCTGGTTACCCGACGCCGGGCTTTGTATAGAGATGAAGAGCCTATTGAACTTCAAAAAATAAAATGAAATGAAACGCATTGCATATTCTTTGCTTTTAATATTTCTGCTGAGTTGCGGATCGAAATCCGAACTGAAAGGGAATCGCATTAATGTTTTCTTTCGAGACAGCCTCACCATACCTCATGAATACTACCTTCTTTTTGTTCGTGATAGTGCGTTAGTAGTTGCGCCTGGTTTTTATGATGCTCCGGGAAAGCCAATCACAATTGCAAATTCGAAAATCAATCATGTTCTCCATTCAGGCGATGGAAAAGTAAAAGCAATGTTCTTAGGCGGTATTATCGGCTGCACAACGGCTGCTGCAACAGTTGGTATTATAGGAATACATAATCGTGGAAACACAGAAGGTGGCTTAGGCATCGGGGTAACTGCTGCCGTTGCTGCCGCGCCTGCGTTGGTTCTTGGAATGATCATTGGCTATAATCTTGCAGCTGATGAAGATAAATATAATCTCGAAAAAGAAGGTGATCGCTATGAACTTGGCGGATATGCAAAATATCCTGATACCGAACCTCTCGAACTCCAAAAAATAAAATGAAACGCATTGCATTTCCGAATCCCACCCACAGAAGAAACCACATGCTATATATTTCTATCGGCTAAAGCAGATGCTTTATAGTGGGACGGACTTTAGTCCGTCCGTCCAGAATCACGGACTAAAGTCCGTGCCACTGAATTTCGTCGGTAGGATGTTTGATACATAGGCATGGGTTTCAATCTATGCCGGGGTTTATTGATGGCAGAAATTTCAAAATAAAATAACCTTCCCATACCCCTATTCGCCCATACCCCCATACGCCCGCCAGCTCCGCCGTACCTTTGCATTATGAAATACATTCTTTACTGTTTTCTTCTTATCATTATTGCATTACAACTTGTCAGTTGCGGTCCATCGCATCCGATGAATTACATCGAAGTGCACTATCGCGATGCTCGTGTGATCTCTTATAGCCTACTTTCAGCAAAAGATTCAGCGCTTGTTGCGATACCGGTTGAGGGCGGATCATTTACAACGGAAGAAATTCCTTATACAAGTATCAGTCGTTTATTTTACCAGCGAAGCACCTGGGCGTATGAACTTCTGGGCTGCGCAGGCGGCTATGCAACCGGTGCAGCAGTCGTCTATTTATTTACGAAAAATGATCAGGGGCGCGGTGATGGGCTTTCCGGTATTTATGGACTTCCATTTATTCCGCTCGGAATTTGGGCAGCTCATTCAGCAGCCGATGGAATGTCCGAACTCGATTTCGATTCACCGGATGGCCGCAAATTTCTGAACAAACGCGCCGGACATCCATAGAGATTTTTTTAGGAAACTTCTATATATTTGTATTATGAAACACATCGCATATTCTTTTCTTTTGATCTTTGTGCTGAGCTGCGGATCGTCTTCGCATTTACACGGGAATCACGTTCGTATTCTTTTTCGCGATTCCATGTATAAGGAATTTCAGCTTCTTGCTGTTCGTGATAGCTCGCTTATTGTCCAATCCTATGCTGAAAATAATACCCCTGAACTAATCAAATTTTCGCGGATTGATCGTGTTTATCATGATGCCAACGGTAAATTTTATGGCGGTATATATGGTTCTGCAGCAGGTGTTGTTGCCCTTGGAGTTGCCGGCGCATTCACTTTTACGGGTGCATATGGTGGTATTGGGGTAGCCGCAGCAATAGCTCTTGGTGGAATACTTGGAATGCCTATCGGCTGTGCTGCCGCCAAAGAAGATAGTGGGTATGATCCAAACGATAAATCTGATGTTCTTTCAATAAAAGCATTTGCTCTCTATCAATATGGCGAACCACCCGAATTGCAAAAAATAAAATAATCTCTCCATACGTCCATTCACCCATACCCCCATACGCCCACCTCATCCCGCCGTATTTTCGTAACGTGAAGTACATCCTGCTAATTGCATTTGCTCTGCTTATCTCAAGTTGCTCATCGAAACCGACGGTGACGATGGAGATGCAGAACCATACGAAATCCGATTGGATACTTGTCAGCGTGCGCGATACTTCCATTGTTGTATTGCCGACCTACGAGGAGATCGGCAAGGGGATTGCCTTCACGCATTGCGTAGTGATCCCATCTCGTGCGATCAGCAGAATTATTTTACATCCGAAGACTCCGTTTCTCTCGCGCATTCCATTTACACTTTTTGGAATGGGAGTGGGTTTGGCTCTGAAAGCTTGCAACTGTGATGACAGAATTTATCATATCGTCCTTGCCGGAGTGATCGGCTATAATCTTAGCATCGTAAAAATGCTTTTCGAAAGTTTCAAAGACGATGCCTATTTCCTCTGGCTTCCATCGGATAAAGAAAAGCTTCGAAAAGAATCGGTGTTTCCGGTAGAGCCGGAGATCATGCAGTACGTGAGGTAGCGACTCGTCACTACAAAAAAACGATGAATTATTCCTTTTTCAATCTCGTTGTCGATTTCGAAGGAACACGCTATGAAAAAATACTTTTTCATCTTTCTTACTCTCGCTTCTGCGAGCGCTTTTGCACAAGAAAAATTCATGGTCGGCGCAGATATCGGCGCTAATTTTGCAAAGGATCATAATACAGTAGCTCCAAATGGCGAGACGGCTATTTATTCATCAACGATGCTTTATGGATTTGAAGCAGATTATCAGTTTACCGAATCCTATAC
>JBBQWV010000008.1:0-135696 GCA_038210275.1 Kapaibacterium sp. (SeqCode)
CGTCAGAAGTATGAAGTGCTTCGCCTCCATAACTGGTTATCCAAAAATCAGACTTACTGAAAGCAAAAAGTTGATCATCTGCTAAGGCTCCGTTAAGCATTGTATTGTGGGTTCTATCTACAATGTTAACTAAGGTAAAAGCGGCTCCATCATAATGCCACAAACTTGAACCTAAAACATAAATATCATTATCGCCAAAAACCCAGACTCCAGTTATTGCTACTTCTCCCGGTACGCTGAATTGCTTCCAGCTAAATGCATGAGCCAACGAATCTTTTATTCTCTGAAGTGAATCTTGATTAAGGTTACACGTATCGCATGGATGGTGCGTCGTATCAGTTGGTGGATCTGTGACTTGCTTTTTGCATGAAGTCCATGCTCCGCTGAGAACCACTGCGGCAAAAAGAAGAGGGATGAGTTTCAAACGCATGAAGTTGTAACCCCGAAGGGTTGTTTAGGGTTGCCAGAAAGTATGTGAGATATTCCGCTCCCTGAATCACGAAATCTCTTTGCTTGCTAAAGGGTTAGAATACGGGAAGTTATTCGGTATTGCCGGAGATTTACGTAATTTTGCTTATCTTTGCTTGACAATATAGAGGCATATCAGCCCGACCGGAGGATTATGAAGCTTATGCGAACAGGACAAAAACTTACGACCATCGCCTTTATTGCTATGATGGCACTGCTTATCAGCTGCCGTCCGTCGCAACAGACTAAGCGCAACGCCGCTGCGAATTCGCGCAATAATGCGGCAACGCAAACTTCAGCAAAGGGAATGGATTCCATCCTCATGGTGCAGGAAAAACTGCTGACGATCATTGATACGATGAGTAACGTCCTTGCGCAAGACCGCTCACGCATTCGCAATCTTGAACTTGAAGTTGCAAAGCTCAGAAGTATGTTAGATCAACAGCGTCCAATGATGGGCGGAGGCGCACCGCCACCGCAAGCTCCTCAGCAAAATTATACGGCACCTGCTCCGCAACAAAATCAATCGTACATTCCGCCAAGCCAACCGCAGCAACCCCCGACAAATCCGCCAAATGATAAATATAGCGGCGCGTTGCAATCATTTAATAACGGCAGATATATGGATGCGCTGACTTCCTTCGATGAGCTTTCGCGTGGTGATCAGACTTCGCAGTATGCTCCGAATTATTTATACTGGAAAGGCGAATCTCTTTATGCGCTTGGGCAATATGATGAGGCGATCAGAACATTCCATGATGTGCTCAATAAATATCCGACATCAGGCAAAGCCGATGACTCCGAATTTAAGATTGGCGCAGCATACGAAAAACTTGGCGATAAGACCAATGCTCGTGCGGCTTATGAAAGACTGACTTTGAGTTTCCCCGAAAGCGAATATAATGCCCGCGCACAAGCACGAATAAATAAATTAAAATAGTTTGCAATACAAGATTTTTTTTTCACAAGTATGATAGTGAAGACAATGAAAATGAAACGAACACTACAGTCCATAATTCTTTCTTCAGCGCTGCTGCTGATTTGCTCCGAAGCAAATGCGCAGGCAGGCGACGTGATCGCACCGACGGACCCTGAGTCACTGGCAACGATCTTGTCGGTGAAGCTCTCCGGTGGATTCGGGATCGGACGCGCTAATCAAAATTTCGGCTCCAATGGATCATCAGCCGTTTGGTGGGGTTACGGTCAGGGCGTCAAGATGGATGCGGCGATTGATATTCCATTGCTTCCGATAGAAGTAATTAATTCCGATGCACAGGATAACGAACCGGAAAGATTTTCTATTGTCGGCTTGGAATTAGAATTCGCAAGCGGTTATCATATTTCCGTCGGCGGTACTTCTGCTGATGGCGCTTCGACGACGACAAGAAGTTACACCTACATTCCGATCACGATCGGCTTCAATGCTCGCGCCACGTTCGGCGCAGGAATGCCATCGGTCTATATCGGCGCAGGCGGCGGTTTGTATCTGAAAGGAATTTACGAAGATAATACAACGACGGCAAATACTGCAACGGCAACAAAGAATGCATACGATCCGCCGCTTCCATTTGCACTTTACGGGCAGATGGGTTTGGAAATTCCGCTGCTCTACTCACCTGATGACGGCAACAGCTTGCTTGATTTTTTTGTGCAGGCGAAGCTATCCGAAGCGACGAATTATATTTATAAATATACTTCGACGGTCTCGACTCCATCATCTGTTTCAAATACGATCGTTACACCGGCAGGTTTGGGATACGGAAGCACAGCATCGAATGTCGCATTCTCACTCGGTATTAAATTTAATATTTATTAAGAAAGAGAGTAACCTATGAAAATCACAAAATTATTTCTCGCGCTCTTTCTTGTCGCTTCGCTTCTTTCACTTGATTCATGCCGCTCACGCGCATCGAGGAATCGTAATCTTGCAAAGAAGAAAACCGATCAGCCTGTTCAGACTCCAACCGGAGGCACATCTGCTCAGCATGTAATGTCTCGTGCCGATAGCGTACTTGCAAAAGTATCGGCAATGTCGCAAGAGCCGATGGATATTGCTCCGCAAGTTATGCCTGATGATTATCCAAGAAATCAATCCGGGTATGTACCAAGACCTGATCTGAGCGCATACTCAACCTACGAAGCAGGGCTAGCAAGCTTCAGCGGCGGAGATTACGATAAAGCGATTGGGCAGTTCTCGCAGATCGTTTCCACAGGCAGACCTTCGGAGATGGTACCGAATGCCTATTACTGGATGGGCGAAAGTTATTATGCGATGGGAAGATTCGCCGATGACATTCCGTATTTCGAATACACCGTGCAGATAGGACCGCAATACAAACGCGAATCAGCAATGTATAAACTTGCAAGAAGTAATTACGCCATCGGAAACACGCAAGCTGCCAGTATGTGGTATGAAAGACTAAGGACGGAATATCCAAAGTCATCGTATTCCACGAAGTTGAAGAAGCTGGGCGTGTTGTAATTTAGCAACGTCACGCGATTAATATAGTGTCATTGCGAGGAGGACTTTAGTCCGACGAAGCAATCCCCTAAATCGTGGTAGAGATTATCGTTCTACAATCTATCGAGGGGATTGCTTCGTCAACCGCAAGCGGTCTCCTCGCAATGACACTACTGGGAAAGGATTGCAACATCTTGCATATCTAAGGAATGTTATAGAACCCCACAAAGTTGTTCTACACTCAATTAATTTTTAACCCCTACTATTTGAATATGAAAATGAAATTTTCTTTTCTGAGTTTGTGTGTTGCATCTGCTCTTATGCTGACACTGACTTCTTGCAAAAAAGAAGGCGATACTGCTGCCGGCAATGAGATCGTTGTCGGAGAGTATGCTTCGTTGACAGGCAATACAGCGACGTTCGGCAAATCAGCTCATGCCGGAACTGCGCTTGCTATTGATGAGATCAATGCTGCGGGCGGAGTTCTTGGCAAGCAGATCAAATTGATAACCGAGGACGATCAGTCCAAACCCGAAGATGCTGTGAATGCAGTGCAGAAGCTTATTAACAGGGATCATATCGTTGCATTGCTTGGCGAAGTAGCCTCCGGCCGTTCGCGTGCCGGTGGACCTATCGCCCAGAAGGCACAAATTCCGATGATCTCTCCTGCTTCGACTGATGAAGAGGTGACAAAGATCGGTGACTATATTTTCCGCATCTGCTTTATTGATCCCTACCAAGGTGAGGTACTTGCGCAGTTTGCTATGAAGACTCTTCATGCAAAACGTGCTGCAGTATTAGTTGACAATAAACAACCGTACTCTCTTGGTCTGGAAAATTCTTTTAATGCGACTATTCGTAAAAATGGTGGTGATGTTGTCAACGAGCAAGCATATACATCAGGCGATAAAGATTTCCGTGCTGCACTTACATCCATCCGTGCATCAAACCCCGAAGTTATTTTTGTGCCGGGATATTACGGCGAAGTATCGCTGATCGTTCGTCAGGCGCGTGAACTTGGAATTACCTGCCCATTGCTTGGCGGTGATGGCTGGGATTCACCTGAGCTTACCAAAGGCGCAGAGAAGGAATTTAACAATACCTATTTCTCCAATCACTTTTCGACAGAAGATCCCGACCCTGCAGTGCAAGGCTTCATTAAAAAGTATAAAGCAAAATACAATGCAGAACCCGATGCAATGGCTGCTTTGGGATACGACTCCGGAAATATCCTTGCCGATGCCATCAAACGCGCAGGCGGCACGGATTCAAAAAAGCTTCGCGATGCTATCGCAGCTACGAAAGATTTTCCAGGCGTAACGGGTGCGATCACCATCAATGCTGAACGCAATGCCTCAAAGCCGCTGACCATCCTCCAGATCGTCGAAGGCAAGTACCACTTCGCGCAACGCATCGGCGCCAACGGCGAACCGATGACTGAATTCAAAGCAATGGCTCCGGCAGGAAAATAGTCGAATTAACCTTGATTTGTCTAAAAACCTCTCTTTTGAGAGGTTTTTTTTATATTTTTCTATAAATCATTTATTGAAAAATAAGGACTTACGGGGATTGGACAAAGAAAAATCAAAAAATCTTTCAAAAACGCTTGCATTTGGCGAAAGAATGTAGTATATTTGTACCCATAAAGTGGGGCAAAGTGGGAGCATCTACTGTTTTTAGGTAAGTAGTGGCTTAGAGTGAGGGGGCAAAGATACTCTAAGCACGGCTTGTGGGATGTTCCCTCCCCCCGCTTTTTTAAAGCTAAAACCCTCATTAATTTTAGCTTTTAGCTTTTTTAGCTTTTAGCTTTTTCATAGTGTCATCATTCAAAGGAAGCGATACATATTCGGTTGATGCAAAGGGACGGGTAAGCATACCGTCTAAAATGCGTCGTAACATTAGCGCCGAAGCTCGCTCGACGTTCGTCTTGACACGCGGTCTGGAAAAATGTTTGTATGCCTATCCCCTCGATGAATGGAAGAAGCTGGAAACCAGCATCCAAACACTTCAGCAATCGAGCGATCAGGACCGGTTTTATATGCGGATGCTGATGCAATATAGCGAAGAGCTTGTGCTCGATAGCCAGTACCGCCTGCTGATCCCACAAAGTTTACTCGAGTTTGCCGAGATCAAGAAAGAAGTGTATTTTATCGGAGTGCTCGATCATATCGAACTCTGGCATCCCCTGAATTTCAAAAAGTATATCGAAGGCATGAAGCAAAGCTACGAGAACGTAGCCGAGCAAGTTTTGGGCATGAGAAATACACCAGCCTAAATTATTCGGGCAGTTCATTGAAATAACGTGCAGCGAGAACATGAGTACCATATTCCCGTTCTTGCCAAAGAAGCAATAGATGCGCTGAATATCATATCCGGCGGCATCTATATAGATGCAACACTTGGCGGAGGAGGATATTCGGAGATGATCTTAGAGCGGATAGATGCGCTAAGTTTTAGTGGGATGGACTTTAGTCCGTCCGAACGGACTGAAATCCGTTCCACTGAAGTCAAGAGTACTTCACTATACGGCTTCGATACTGATCCACAGGCTCAGGAATATGCAGCGAAGAGGCTTGAAAGATTCGGAAAAAGATTTGAAGTTATTAAAGATAATTTTTCGAATCTTAAAGAAGCATTAAGCAAGGAAGATGTAACGACGATTAACGGAATCGTCTATGATCTCGGTGTCTCAAGCCGGCAATTCGATACAACGAGTGTCGGCTTAAGCTACCGATTTGATGCGCCGCTTGATATGCGGCTTGATCCGAGGCTCGAGCGAAGTGCAATGGATATCATTGCAACAGCAAGCATTGACGAATTAAAATATATCTTCGGCAACTATGGCGAAGAGCCGATGAGCGGAAGGATTGCAAGGTGGATCGTCGAAGCAAGAGACGTCAAGCCGATTAAGACGACTCATGAACTTGCATCAGTTGTGACGCAAGGCATTCGCGAAGATAAAAAGAATTCAACTCTTTCGCGAATATTTCAGGCATTGCGCATTGAAGTGAACGATGAACTTGGAAGTCTGAGATCTTCATTAGAGCAGGCTCTTGAGATGCTCTCATCAGGCGGAAGACTCGTTGTCGTCAGTTATCATTCGCTTGAAGATAGAATTGTAAAAGATTTTTTTGCAGCCGCAGCGAAACCTAAAGTTGCTGAAGGCTCACTCGAATCGCTTCGGCAGAGCATTGACGAAGACAAGGCGCTCTTGAAGCTGATCACAAAAAAGCCGATCATCCCTTCTGATGAAGAGATCGAGGCGAACCCAAGAGCACGAAGCGCGAAACTTCGAGTAGCTGAGAAGAAATAAAGTTGTAATTGCGAGAACGTCTGCAGCGGCGGACGACGGAGCAATCTAAGGAAGATGAGATGGTTAGGTTAAAACTCTGGCATTTTAGATTGCTTCGTATCTCGCAATGATGTGTAGTCGCATTTAGTAATAACGTATTTATTTGCCCCATGACAAATTTAGCCTTTACACCACGTATGAAAGCTGCTCCTTCGGGCGGAGCTTTAGGTGTGAAAGGAAATTTCTACCAGCCAAAGTCCCAACCACAATTTTCGGAGGATGAATATCCTGAACCGGAAAGCGTAATTCCCGAAAAGAAAAAACCGCAAGGCGAAACACTTGAAAAAGTCGTTAAGCGCATCCCCACATTTTACGTTATCATTTTTTTTAGTGTATTTACTGCATGCGCAGTACTTATTATTTGGAATACGCTGCAAGTAAATAGATTAACGTACGACAAATCAAAATTAGAAGGAAAGATCGAGCAGACAAAGCAGCGCATCATCAAGCTCAAAGCGCAGGAGATGCAACTCTCGGCACCCGATAGAGTGCGCGAGATCGCAAAAGGAAAATTCGGTATGATCGAAGCAAACGGAATTGACGAATTAATAATAAAGTAATTCTTTGCCCGGCATAAACAATAATTTGTAAAAGAACTAAGGGAGATAACACGAACCGTGCGTTCGTACGAAAAAAGTAATTACGGTACTTCCCCAAGTGAGCGCCCAACAGGCGCAGGTAGAACTTCATCCTTTTCCAGAGATTCAACGCAAAATAGTAGTCCAGACTTCAGTCCATCCGAACGGACTAAAGTCCGTTCCACTGCTGCCAATCGTTACGAACCTTCCTCAGAGTCACATACCTCTTCTGCTCATGGAAAGAAATGGCATCAACGATGGATCGAAAGATTTTTCGCTGCACCGGTTCAGAAAGATCCGATGGCAAGCAATGGAAGACTTTATATTGTACTCGCCGTATTTCTTCTTGGATTTTGCGCTGTCATCGGCAAGCTTTTCAAAGTTCAGGTACTTGAGCATGATGCCCTCAGCGAGCAAGCCGCAAGTCAATATCAAATGCAGGTCACGCTTCCGGCGCGACGAGGAGTGCTCAGAGACCGTAACGGAGTCATCTTAGCGACGAATGCATTCGTCGTAAAATTTGCATTTGATCCGGATGAGATAAAAAACAAATCTGCTGTTGCCGCTGCATTCAGTGCAGTGTTCGGAAAACCGAAAGAATATTACGAAGCATTTTTACGTGATACTGCGCGACATTATATCGTCGTCGAAAAAGAGATTCCGCAAGAGATCGCAGCGAAACTTGATGGGATAAAAGAGCGAGGCGTTATGCGTGAAACCGATGAGCGAAGACATTATGCTTTTGGTAGTCGCAGCTCGCACATCCTTGGCTTTGCAAGCAAAGATGGGCGCGGACTTGCAGGATTAGAATTATTCGATGATAAAATTTTGCGTGGCACCGATGGGATTGCCATCATGCAGCGTGACGGCAAAGGCTTTCGCAGACCGGATGTTGATTACGATCAGCTTCCACCATCGAACGGCGATGACTTGACGCTGACGATCGACGAAGGATTACAATCAGTAACAGAAAATGCTTTACGAGCCGGTGTTGCCCGAGCAAATGCCGAAGCAGGTATTGCCATCGTGATGAATCCGCGAACGGGAGAAATTCTTTCTCTAGCAAATATTCCGGATTTTAATCCGAATGATTTCTTCTCTGCTTCGAACGATATGCTGCGCAACCGTGCCATCACCGATGCATTTGAACCCGGTTCAACGATGAAAGTTTTAACTGCGGCGATCGCGCTTAACGATAAAGCGTGGAAGCCGGAAGATAAAGTCGATGCGCAAGGCGGCACATGGGTTGTCGAAGGCGGCGCAAAGATCAAAGATACGCATGAGTATGGCGTGCTGACCTTTCGTCAAGCACTTGAAAAATCCAGTAACGTCTGCTTTGCAAAAATTTCCGATAAGCTTGACCGCAGAAGATTTTATAAGTACATGCGCGATTTCGGATTCAGTGTACTTTCCGGAATAGATCTTCCGGGAGAGATCAAAGGTACCCTGCATAAGCCTGATAAATGGAGTGTCAATTCGAAACGCTATATCGCATTCGGATATGAAATGACAGCAACGCCGCTACAGCTTGCTGCCGCTTATGCAACGATCGCTAATTTCGGTGTGATGATGAAGCCGTATATCGTTGCGAAAAGAACGAACGTCAAAGGCGAAGTAACCGAAATTCATCCGCAGGAAATTCGCAGAGTAGTCAGCGAAGAAACAGCAAAGACGTTAATTGATATTATGCGCGGCGTTGTCGATTCAGGAACCGGTACTTCCACAAAGATAAAAGGAATAAATATCGCCGGCAAAACCGGAACAGCGCAGCAATTTGTGGGCGGGCATTATTCGAAGGAGCATTATACATCCAGCTTCATCGGATTTTTCCCTGCAGAAAAACCGGAATATGAAATTCTGGTGATCATGCGTTCGCCGAAAAATGGATATTACGGTGGCACAGTCAGCGCACCTGTTTTCAAAGAAATCGCAATGTCGATCCTTGAACAGAACGGTAAGCTTCCAACAGATGCGCGTTCGCAAGCTCAACTTGCTGCAGCGTCACCGGCAGTTGATGATGGCGGGCTTGTAGAAATAGATGGCACAGTGCTTCGTACTCGTGAGCATGACGATGATCGTGAAATGCCTGATGTCAGAGGCTTACCGCAAGATATCGCACGTTCGACACTTGCGGCACAAGGATTTGTAGTGGTAGGTCGCGCACAGACCGGAGTGGTGGAGCGCGCAACAAGATTTGGTGGTGATTCTGTACGATTCGTTCTTCGTGTGGTGACGGCTGAAACGGAAACTTCAAAACTGACAGGCGAAAGCCAGTTAGTCGAAGTCCCGGATTTTAGAAAAATGCCGATGGCACGGGCAATGAAGTTCGGCGCAGCGAGCAATGTTCGCACTCGGTTAGTCGGAGAAGGCAAGGTAGAAAAGCAATTTCCGGAAGCCGGTGCAAAGATCGACGCTAAGAATCCTATCGTGACGCTCTTTGGCGATGAATAGAAATGTTGTTTTCATTGGATGCAATGATCTATATTGCATATATAAAAAGCACCACATCTATGATCACGCCAAAGTTAGGTAGAGGGATGACGAAATTTTTTCGGAGCATCCGTATAAAAAGCTATGTTCTTTGAAAAATGAAATTCAGTGAGCTCACGCGGCAACGAGAGATCGGTGTCCTCGCCTTCACAGGCTTGAAGGACGCCGATCTCTCCGACCCGCAATATGATTCAAGAAAAGTAAAATCCGGCACGACCTTTTTTGCTATAAAAGGATTTGCTGCCGATGGTCATGCTTTCATCCAAAGTGCAATTGAAAAAGGGGCAAGCACGATCGTGCTTGAAGATTCATCTGCACTCAGTGAAGAAGATGCTACAGCAAAAAAGATTAATCGCATTCTTGTCACAAGTTCTCGCAAAGCGCTTGCAATAATTTCCGAAGAGGCATTCGGATCGCCCTCGAAAAAATTAAGATTGATCGGTGTTACAGGTACGAACGGAAAGACAACGACGACCAATTTGATCAAGCAACTTTTCGAATCGCGAGATGAGAAATGCGGACTTATCGGAACGATTGGAATCTATATCGGTGATCAGTTTATTCCGACCGAACATACAACCCCGGAATCAAGAGATATTTCGGAATTACTTGCGAAGATGATTGAAGAGCAAGTTACGACTTGTATTATGGAAGTCAGTTCGCATTCAGTTGCATTAGATAGAATTGCAGCACTTGATTTTAATATTGGTGTATTTACAAATCTGACACAAGATCATTTAGATTTCCATGTGACGATGGAAAACTACGCCGAAGCAAAACAAAAGTTTTTTAGTGGTTTGCGTGAAACGACAGTTGCGATCACCAATGCGGATAGTGATTATGGAGAGTATATGAGGGAGCATACAATCGCAAATGCTCATTCGTATGGTTTAGATGATGGATCGAAATTGGGCAATGCCGACTTGATCGCATCAAAGATAGAGTACTCATTGCGTGGAACGTCATTCACTATTAAAAAAAGATATTCTGATGAACAAACAATATTTCAGAGTAAGCTTGTTGGAAAGTTCAATGTCGAAAACCTACTTGCGGCAGTTTCAGCGTTATACTTCGGCGTTGAAGGATTTTCGCTCGAAGTCCTCGGGCAAGCGGTTCCGCTCCTTCGTGCGGTGCGCGGCAGGTTCGAGCAGATAGAGATTCCGAATGGTGCTCTTGCAATTATTGATTATGCTCATACGCCCGATGCGTTGGAAAATGTGCTGTTGACAATTCGTGATCTCGACCAAAACACAAAAATCACAACAGTCTTCGGCTGCGGCGGAGACCGCGATAATACGAAGCGCCCAAAAATGGGAGCAATTGCAGATAGGCTTTCGGATGCAGTTATCATCACGAATGATAACCCAAGAACTGAAGATGCACATTCAATAGCGCATCAAATATTAGAAGGTATTCCGGTGAAGAAGAGAATGGATACGGAAATAATTTTGGACAGAAGAGAGGCGATTTTATCTGCCCTCGACTCATCTACAGAGAACGATGTAATTCTCATCGCCGGAAAAGGGCATGAAGATTATCAGATCCTCGGCAAAGAGAAAATACATTTCGATGATAAAGAAGTACTGGAAGAATGGATAAAGAATCAATCGAATTAATATAGTGAATCTTACAATACAAGACATACTATCCATCTCGCGAAAAGCAGAGCAAGATATCTCAAAGCTTGCACCGAAGGTAAAGATCCTCAATGTCTCCACCGATTCCCGATCGGTAAAGAAAGGTGATCTCTTTATCGCACTTCGCGGTGAGAAATTTGACGGGCATGAATTTATCCAAGCGATTGAGAAGCAAGGAGCAGTTGCAGCAATAGTTGATCAAAAATGGTATAGAAGTGCTGCACGAAAAAAACAATCAATCAAGCTTCCTCTCTTAATTGTAAAAAATACTCTTGATAGTTACGGAGAACTTGCAAATCTCTACAGAAAAAAGTTTGGCATTCCGATCCTGCTTATAGCGGGATCTAACGGCAAGACAACTACGAAAGAAGTAATGAGCCATGTCCTTGGAGCGTCGTTCAACGTCTTAAAGACAGAAGCAAATTATAACAATCAGGTTGGCTTGCCGAGAATGCTGTTTCGGTTGCAAAACAAGCATGAGATGGCAGTACTTGAGATCGGTACGAATCACCCGGGTGAGATCAAATGGCTAACTGGTGTTGCAGAGCCAACGCATGGTATCATGACGAATATCGGAAGAGAGCATCTCGAATTTTTCAAAGATCTTAAAGGAGTGGCAAAAGAAGAACTCGCGCTTTTCGATCATCTCGCAAGCAAGAAGAAATTTTCATTCATTAATAATGATGATAAATTTCTGGCCAGAGAGAAGAGAAGATTTTTAGGAAGAAATATCTCTTTTGGGATAAAGAAGGGTGCCGATGTGACAACAAAGAATCTTGGCTTTACTTCAGATGCTCGTGTGATTATCGAGATCAAAGTTAGAGCAAAGCGATTTCGGATAAAGACGCATATCATTGCTGATTATTCAGCTTCGCTTATTGCAAGTGTTACTGCAGTTGCATCCTACTTTGGTATGTCAACCGCTGAAATAAAAAAAGCGCTTGAAAGTTATAAGCCTCATTCCAAGAGAATGGAGATAGTAAAACTCCGCAGCGGTATAACAGCGATCAACGACAGCTATAATGCAAATCCCGAATCGTTCTTATCGGCTCTTGCAACGTTGAAGAAAATTCCTGCAAAGGGTAAGAAGTATGTTGTTGCCGGAGATATGTTCGAATTAGGAAGTACTTCGGAGAGAGAGCATAAGCTGCTCGGCAAAGCAATGGCGAAATATAAATTCAACGGCTACTATCTCACCGGTAAAGCGATGAAGCAGACTTTCGCTTCACTTGTGAATTCGAATACAAAACTTCATGCCTCGTATGATTCTTCTAAAGAAGATATTGTAAATGCACTTCGGGCTGATCTTAAAAAAGGAGACGTGATCCTTATTAAAGGATCGAGAGGAATGAAGATGGAGGAAATTTTAGAAAAATTTTGAGTTGTGAATTATGAGTTTTGAGTTAATTCTTTGAAACATGATTCAAAACTCAGAACTCAAAATTCAAAACTACCATGCTGTATTATTTATTTAACTGGATCAATCGCACCTTCTCGCCTCCGGGCGGTGAGCTTATCCGGTACATCACGTTCCGCTCGGCTGTTGCGGCGCTCTCTGCGCTTGCAATCAGTTTATTTGTGGGACCAATGATCATTGCAAAATTAAAATCCCTTCAAGTCAGCGAGCAAGGAAAACTCGAAGCGCCGAAATCGCATCTCTCCAAAGCCGGAACACCGATGATGGGCGGAGTGATTATTCTCATCGCATCATTAGGACCTACACTTCTTTGGGCAGATATCGGAAATCTTTTTATCATCCTAATCTTCCTTGCAACGCTTATTATGGGTGGCATTGGTTTTTTAGATGACTATCTAAAGATCGTAAAGAAAAAGAAAAAAGGCCTTATCGCCCGGTACAAGCTGATGGGGCAGATCGGAGTTGGGTTGATGGTCGGACTTGCCATCATGCTTTCCCCGCATCAATTCCCGGACATTGCAACGGCAACAACAATGCCTTTCTTTAAGAATTTTGTCTTTGATTTTGGGAAGTGGTTTTATATTCCATTCGTCATATTAGTTATTACGGCTACATCGAATGCAGTAAATTTAACCGATGGTTTGGATGGCTTAGCTGCCGGAACGGTTTCGATCGCATTTATCGGTATCATGGCAATTGCTTACTTTACCGGCAACTTACAGCTTAGCGAATATCTGAATATTCCGTACCTTAAAGGAGCTGGAGAGTTAACGGTTTTTTGCGCGGCGCTTGTGGGTGCGTCGCTCGGATTCCTGTGGTTCAACGCCCACCCTGCACAAGTGTTCATGGGCGATACAGGGTCTCTTGCGCTGGGCGGCGCGATGGGGACGATGATGGTGCTCGTCAAAAAAGAATTCGTGCTTCCCATCATTGGCGGCATCTTTTTTATCGAATCGCTTTCAGTGATTTCGCAAACGCTGTACTTCAAATACACTCGCAAACGTTTCGGAGAAGGAAAACGAATTTTCAAGATGGCTCCCCTCCATCATCACTTTGAACTCAGCGGCTGGGCAGAACCAAAGATCGTCACCCGTGCTTATATCGTTGCGATCCTGCTTGCGATCTTGACTCTTGCGACATTTAAGGTGAGGTAGGGAATTAGGAAGGAGTGGTGAAAATTAGTGTATTTTTGTATCTATGCAATTGGAACAAAGCAGCAATAACAAGTGGGGTAAACTTCTAATAAGGAGGAATAAAATGATGGCAATAGCCCTTATTCTATTCCCTATTACTTATCTTTTTAACATAGATAGAATAAATATTTTGTGGATAGTTTTCAATCTTGCATTTAATGGATTTTGCGCGTACCATCTTTTCAATAATAACAATAGATTTAATACACTACTAGACATCCGAGCGATTTTAGGTGTAGCAGGAAGTGTTTTGTATTGTTGTTTCAACCTTCTTTTTCATACTTCTCCAGACTGGATTTTAGCTGGCGCAGCTTTTTTATATTCATTTTATTTTGTTATGCAGTTAGGGGATTTTTCTGCCAAAATATTTAAGATCGCCAATTTTGTCTTATTACCAATAGCATTTATTTTACAGATTATAGCTTTTATTTAGCTTTATGTCAAACACAAACTATTCATCACTTGCGGGTGAATTCTCTGTCCTATCAAGATTGGCTTTACTAGAAGTAGACGCTGGTCTGACTTTAGGGAATACTAAAGGCGTTGATATACTTGTATCTAACCCTAATGGAAATTTAAAGCGATTAGAAGTTAAAACTAAGGCTGTTCACACTATTAAGGGGTATAGGGAAATAGCCCACTTTGGAAAGATTCTTTGCGAGTGGCAAATGGGAAAGGTTCACGAGTCAATAATTGATGATAAGCTTCTTTATTGTTTTGTACTAATTGATCCGAATAATGACTTTGCAACCCAATATTTTATTGTTCCTAGTAAAGTTGTTGCAGAATACGTTAAGACAGAGCATGAGTATTGGGAACAAGAAACAGGTAAGATTCCAGGTCAAGAATATAGCGGGTCTGATATGAGAATGTTTAGAATAGGTTTCGATACTGAGGTCTATCCTATTCCTACACCAAGAATTTCTGAATACAGTAATAATTGGGATTTAATCAAACAATAAACCCATGAAAACTTAAACTAAAACTTTATGCAGACACGCGGCAAACGCTTCACCGTACTTGGCGCGGGGAAGTCGGGTCTTGCGAGCGTGAGGCTCCTCCTGAAGCATCGTGGGAAGGTCTTTGTCTCTGATTCTCAGAAAGCATCGAAAGCAGCAGATGCAAAAAAAGAACTTGATGAGCTTGGCGTGCTGTATGAATTTGGCAGCAATTCGCATCAGGTGCTCGATGCTGATATGATCGTCATCAGTCCGGGAGTGCCGCTTACAATTCCGATCTTAGATCTTGCACGCTTAAAAAATATTCCGATCATTGGCGAGATAGAACTTGCATCGCAATTTGCCGAAGCGCCGATCGCAGCAATTACAGGAACAAATGGAAAGACAACAACGACAGCACTAACCGGAGAGATTTTCAAAGATGCTGGGTGGAATGTAGCTGTTGCAGGAAATATTGGCACGGCGTTTGCTGATCTTGTCGAAGAAACCGTCGGCGAGAAAGCAATTAATGTGCTTGAAGTCTCAAGTTTCCAGCTCGATTCAATAAAAGATTTCAGGCCGAAAGTATCGGCGCTGCTTAACATCACACCCGATCATCTCGACCGGTATAAAAATTACGAAGCATATATTCAATCGAAATTCCGAATCACGGAGAATCAGAAAGGGCATGACATCTTCATCTATAATCACGATGATGAAGTGATCAGAAGTTTTGCCGAGACGGTGAATATCCGCAGCCTCGGTTTCTCACTTACGGAGAGCCTAAAGCAAGGTGCATTTTTATCGGAAGATAAAATGGTGATCAGATTCGGCAGAGAGCGCGAGGAAGTTATTAGCCGTGCAGAGATCGGCATACCTGGTCCGCACAATCTGATGAATGCAATGGCTGCTGTACTAATCGCACGTTCGTTCGGAATCGAATACGAAAGCATTCGCAAGACCCTGATGCAATTCAAAGGTGTAGAACACCGCATCGAATTCGTCCGCGAACTTGACGGAGTGAAATATTACAATGACTCGAAAGCAACAAATGTTGATTCGGTCAAGTACGCCCTGCAAAGTTTCAAAGAGCCTATCGTTCTTATTGCCGGAGGAAAAGATAAAGGCAATGATTATTCGGCGATCAAAGACTTAGTAAAAGAGCATGTAAAGGCAATCGTCACCATCGGTGATGGAGCAAAGAATATCGAAAAAGCATTTAAGGGCATTGTTCCACTTCATCCGGCAGAATATTCAATGGAGAAAGCAGTGGAGATTTCCAAATCACTTGCTGCAAATGGCGATGTAATTTTACTTTCCCCAGCTTGTGCAAGTTTCGATATGTTTGATAACTACGAGCATCGGGGAAGAGTGTTTAAAGAGATAGTGAATAAATTATAGTTGTAAATCAAGCAACGTCATTGCGAGCGATAGCGAAGCAATCTAAAATCCTAAGATTGCGACAAAATTGATATTTTAGATTGCTTCGTCGTCCGCTATGCGGACTTCTCGCAATGACGTTACATAAATTTTGCATTTGTATACTGAAAGAAAATATGAAACCACGCAAGACAGCAGACATCGGTCTGTTCTTAACGGTGACGGGCTTGCTGCTGGCTTCTCTTGCATTCGTCTATACGGCAAGCGCATCATTCAGTGTTGCAAAAACAGCAACAAGTGAGGGCATGCTCTTCAAGCATGCGACAAAAGTAATCCTTGCAATTGCAGCAATGCTTCTCTTCACGAAGATCGACTATCATAAGTACGAGAAATTTACGAAGTGGATGATGCTCCTCGCAATACTTTTTCTCGGAGCCGTACTTGTTGTCGGTCATACAGAACTTGGTGCAAAACGCTGGCTGCCACTAGGACCATTTTCTTTCCAACCTTCGGAATTTGTGAAGATTGCACTTGTCCTGCATATTGCAGCCTTGTGCGCAGCGAAAAGAGAGTACATCGGTGATTTCAAAAAATCATTTATTCCGATGATGATCTGGACCGTCATCGCTGCAGGCTTGATAGCCAAGCAACCGAATATGTCAAACGCAGCAGTGCTGATGCTTCTAACATTTGGAATAATGTTCGTTGCTCAGATGCCGATCAAGTATATGATAAGTAGCGGAGTCGTTGCAGTTGTCGGCGGAGGTATTTATCTAATGACTGCCTGGTACCGCGTTCAACGCATCCTTGCATTCATGGGACACGACAATGAACATACATCACGAATAGGGTATCAAACTACTCAGGCGATGATAGCTCTCGGCAACGGAGGACTTTTCGGAGTTGGCATTGGTCAATCACGACAACGAGATTTTTATCTGCCTGAATCGTACGGAGATTTTATTTATTCGGTGATCGGTGAAGAATACGGATTTATCGGAGCGGCATTTTTACTCCTGGTTTTCGCTTTCATAATAATACGCGGAGTTCAGATCGCTAAACACGCACCTGATGCTTTTGGGAGATATGTAGCTTTTGGAATTACAATAATGCTTGGAATAAACGCTCTCATCAATGCGCTTGTTAATTCAGGCTTGATGCCGGTGACAGGATTACCAATGCCGTTTGTCAGTTACGGAGGAACGAGTATGATCTTTAGCGCTGCGGCAGTCGGGATTTTGTTGAACATCTCGAAATATACAGAGACACTGCCGAACCTTCAGAAGATTAGACCATCGCTGCGATTTGCAAGATGAAACAGAAAACTATCGTCATAGCTTCAGGCGGAACGGGAGGACATTTGTATCCTACGATCGCTGTTGCCGAAGAGATCAGAACGACTCATCCGGAAATACAAGTTGTCTTTATCGGAACGCCAAATCGTATTGAAGCACGCGAAGTACCACGCGCAGGATTTGAGTTCAGACCAATTGAGATCAGCGCGCCGGGAAAATCATTTCCACAGCTAATGAAATTTCCTCTGCAATATCAAAGAGCCTATCGCAAGTCGCAAAATATTCTCCGTGAACTTGATCCATGCGCATTCTTAGGTGGCGGCGCATATTTAAGTGTGCCGGTAGCATTCGCAGCAAAGAGGCAGAGGATTCCAATTGCGCTTTTGGAGATCAATGCTATTGCTGGCAGAGCAAATAAACTTATATCACGAAGCGCTGATAAAATATTTTTAAGTTATCCGGAGACTCTTTCCGAATTTGCAAATGTCTCGCGTACAAAGATCGAAGTCGTCGGAACGCCAGTTCGCAATTCACTTGAAATTGGGTTATTAGATCAATCCGAAGCACGAGAAAGGTTTGGATTAGATCCGAATAGAAAAACTCTTTTAGTATTTGGCGGTTCGCTTGGTGCACGTTCTCTTAATGAGGCAATGAAGCATTCAGCGAAGAAATTTCTTGAATCTGGGATGAACGTCATTTGGCAGACAGGCGCTTCGACAAACAGCTCTGAAATACAAAATGAGTTTGTAGGAAATAGCAATATTTGCATTACAGAATATATTGCCGATATGCCAATAGCATACACTGCAGCCGATCTTGTCGTTGCACGCGCAGGCGCTTCAACGCTTGCAGAACTTGCAACGTTAGTGAAACCTGCAATTCTTGTTCCGTATCCGTTGGCAGTAAAAAATCATCAGGAAATTAATGCGAGAGCATACGAAGCATCGGGTGCAGCGAAGGTGATTCGGGACTCAGAACTCGCCTCACAACTTGAGACAACGGTACTAAATCTCATGGTTGATGATGAAAAAAGAAAGGCGATGTCAGAAAAAATGAAGCTGAGGGAGAACATTAGTGCTCGAAATGTTGTAGCACAATGGTTAGTACAGCGTTGCTCATCACTTCACGCTTGATAAATGGAAGAAGCTCATAAAACATTTAGGTATAATTACAGATTTCTCTATCAGTCGATCGCCGTCTATGCGACGACGCTTGCCTTTTATATTCTTATCAGAGGACTACTGATCGAGAAGGAGTTCACGCAGATCTTTCGTGATCCGGTTATTTATCTTCTCTGCGCCATCATCATTGTATCATCGCTTGCGGTGATCTATAATGCCGTGATGCAGCGCCGTATCGAGATCGCACATGATAAAATACATTTGCGCGGTGCATTGCGAGAGATGATGATCGATAAGGAGAACGTCAACAACATCCGTGTTGGCATTGAACAGCAGCGCGGATTGATTCCACGAACGCGCATAATAAAGATCTATCTGAAAGGTCGGAGAAGACCGGCGATCATTCGCACCTATAATTTTGAGAGAAGCGAAGAACTCTACACTGCGATGAAAAAATGGGCTGGCGATCTCCTGACTGTTCGCCCGAAGCGCAGAGGGAGGCGGGCGTAATGCACAACGTGCATTTCATTGGAATTGGCGGAGCAGGGATGAGCGGGCTTGCAGAAGTTCTGCTTGAGCGAGGAGTGAAGGTTTCCGGAAGCGACATTTCGGAATCTGAAAAAACAAAAGAGCTTCGCAAACTTGGTGCAAAAATATTTATTGGTCATAAAGCGGCAAATATTTCAGAAGAAACAGATTTAGTCGTTTTTACTTCCGCTGTAAAAAATCAGGAGAACCCAGAATTAGATGAAGCAACTAAGCGAAATATTCGTGCATTGCGTAGAGCAGAATTTCTGGCAGAGTTAACCAAAGATCATAAACTCATCGCAGTCGCCGGAACGCATGGCAAAACGACGACTACTTCAATGATCGCTCATATTCTTCTTGAAGCAAGTCTTGATCCATTTGTATCGGTCGGAGCAAGAGTTCGCGAACTTGGGATGAAGAATGCCAGGTCGGGCGACGGAAGATTGGCAGTTGTTGAAGCCGATGAATATGACAGAAGTTTTTTAGCGCTTTCGCCATACATTGCAGTTCTGACAACTCTTGAAACTGAGCATCTTGATATTTATAAAGATATCACTGATCTTCAGAATACTTTTATTACTTTTACCAATCAAACAGCGCAGCCTACAGAACAAGGCTATGTTGTCGTAAATATTGATGAGCAACCTCTCCGCGAAATTCTTGGAAGATTAACGAAGCGTATCGTGACTTTCGGTATTAAATCCGAAGAAGCAAAATACCGTGCAACCGATATTCATGCCGAAGGATTAGGAACACAGTGCATGATTCATAGAGGTGGTAATGAGATCGGCGAACTTGTACTTCAAATTCCCGGTGAACATAATATAAAGAATGCGTTAGCAGCGATTGCAGTTGCTGACGTTCTTGCGATTCCATTTGAGATTGCTCAGAAAGCGCTTGCATCATTCATCGGTGCCGAACGCAGAAGCGATATTATCGGCGAAGCAAACGGCATTCTTGTTATTGATGATTACGCACATCATCCGACCGAAGTTCGCGCAACGCTTTCAGCACTTCGTTTGGGGTATCCGGGCAGAAGAATTGTAGCTGCATTCCAACCGCATACATTTACAAGGACAAGGGACTTCGCCTCAGAGTTCGGAAAGGTATTTTCTGAATATGCTGACGTTTTACTCCTTTTAGATGTTTACCCCGCTCGCGAACAGCCGATTGATGGAGTTTCGAGTGAACTCATTCTTGATGCTGCACGTGAATCGGGAATGACTGACTGCCACATCGTTGGAAGCCTTGAAGGATTACTTGATAGAGTAAAGGGTGTTATCAAAAAAGATGACATTGTTATCACCCTTGGCGCCGGTTCGATTACTGAAGCGGCTCCGAAAATATTTCATGTAACAAAAGGGCTTGGCTCCGTGTCAGATGGAAGCAGGGCTAATAATAGATTAGAGTACCGCGAGAAAATAGCGTAACGCATGCCAAAGGCAAATAAAAAATTTGTAACCGTATCTTGGAGAGCCGGCAGAGAGCCGGTTGATGAAATGTTTTGGTGCGAAGCAGAATTCGACGGAACATGGACGAACATCACGACGATAGACCGTCTTCGCTCGCGGCGTGAAGTTGTTGAGCGCGTTTCAGAAATTGATCAAGCCATCATCGGATTCGATTTTCCATTTAGCTTTCCAAAGCCATTTGTGGAATTTCTTGCTTCCGAAGGTATTAAGGGAGAATGGAAAACCATTGCGAAGAAGATTCGCAATGACCTCAAGAAAAATACCGACGATGGTGTTCGAGTTTGGATCGAACTCATGGGAAAATATCGAGAGTCACAACTTGAATCAGTAGAAGAGGCAAATCATAATCAGAGAAGATTCTCTCCGCCAAGCCGTGATGGAAGACGAAGCTATCCGAGAGAAACGCCACCTCCTTATGAGCGCAGATCGCTTGCCGAACGGTTTCGCAGGGTTGATATGATCGTTAAGCGCAAAGATCCGGAAAACTTTGCAAGTATGTTGGGCATCAGATATAACAAGCTGACGTCACGCTACGAATTTACCGACAGTGAGAGCAAAGGGCGCGCTACTCTTCTGGGAATTGCAATGCTTGAACAATTAGTCGAAGCAAAACCGGAGATTGCGATCTGGCCATTCATGAAACCTGCAGCAATTACTGCTGTAGAGATATTCCCGAAAATGTTCTCGAATAAAGTTGGAAGCGATCAGGAATCCTTAAAAAAATTCTTTGATCTCGAAGAGGATAACGCGCTTTTTATCTCGAAAGAAGTTCGTGATCTTGTCTATGCAAATCCAAAAGCACACGACACGCTTTTCGCATTGCTCGGCATCATCAAAGCCGAACGCCGAGAGGATAAAACCTTAAGACCGTTGCGCGACTACCGTGATTATTTTTATGATAGCGATGAGATCAAATCTGAAGGTTGGGTGTATGGTATAGGTTTCAAAGAACCGGAAAAAAAGCAGAAAGAAATCCTTTTGCAACAGGATGAGCCTTTAGCAATTGAGTCTCAGCTTATTGCAGAAGAAGTTATTACAAACATTCCTATAGAAGAGCCAGCTACAGCCTGACGTGTCAACCGTTCAAAAGCTTTCATCATTAATAAAAGGGAGCGTCACGGAAAATGCACCGCTTGCTCCGTTCAGCACATTCCGTATTGGAGGTGCTGCAAAAATCTTTGTTGAGCCTCTCTGCGTTGAAGATATTATTAGCATTCAAGCATTCGTCTCCGAACATCAACTCCCTTTCTATATCCTTGGCAATGGTTCGAACGTGCTTATCAGCGATGATGGCTGGGATGGCATTGTTATGAATCTTGAAACAGGTTTTAATAAACTCGCATTTGCTGAAAATATTGTTACAGCCGGAGCGGGTGTGAAGATGGCAACGTTTGTTGATTTTGCGATTCGCAACAAGCGTAGTGGAGTTGAGATGCTTGCAGGCATTCCTGCAACAATCGGTGGCGCAGTTTGGATGAATGCAGGATGTTACGGCGGCGAGACAAGTGATCATCTTCTTGATGTGCAACTTGTGCGAGAGGGGAAAGAAATTTCTCTTTCAAAATCGGAATGTGGTTTTCAGTATCGACATTCGGGTTTCAAGAAAACAGATATTATAATCGGAGTCCGTTTCCAAATGAGTGAAGGAAACACTGCCGAACTTCAAGAGATTAAGATCAAGCACCTAAAACACCGCAATGAAGTGCAGCCGGTGAATCTCCCTAATTGTGGTTCAGTCTTCAAAAATCCGAAGCCACGATTCAGTGCAGAATTGATCGAGGCATCGGGATTAAAAGGAATGCACATCGGTGGCGCGCAGATAAGCCCGAAGCATGCAAATTTTATTGTCAATAATGGTAATGCGAAAGCACAAGATGTCATAAGTCTGATGAATCTTGCACGAAAAAAAGTTTTTGAAATGACAAGCATTATATTAGAACCTGAAGTCCAGTTAGTGGGCTTTAAAGAGAATCCGATACTTCCTCTTCCGTAGTTTCAACCCTCACTGAATTTCATTTCTTCATCGAGCGTACTTTTAAGTACGGATGCGACTATTATTTATTAACGCATTGCAATTTCATATACATAAAAAAAACGATGCACCGTTAGGCTCCGGGGAGCCTCGTGGATATGCGCCGTTACATGAAGCCAGACCTCTTGATGAATTAGAGGATGTATTCGAGTTGCAAGTCGAAGAAGAAATCCATGAAGAACATGGCTGGCGATCTTCGCGCAGGATCCCTGTCTTTCTTTTTGTAGGTGCATTGCTTCTTTTTCTCGGTATCACTTACATTGCAAAGCAATTTCAGTCGGAAGAAAATTTACAGGGAGTTGTAGTCGAAGGGAATGGCTCGCTTCTGACAAGCGAAGTACTCTCTCTTGCAGCGATTGATAAGAAACAGAAATTTTACGATATTGATCTGCGCACAGTTGAGCAGCGAATTGAAAAGCACGGACTTATCCGCAACGTTGTCTTACGGCGCGAATCACATCCGAATCGCATCGTCATTCACATTGATGAGCGCGAGCCAATTGCAATGTTCCGTTCGCAATCAGGTGAACCTATACTTGTCGATAGAGAATATCGTTTTTTTCTGCCGAAGCGTCTATCCGGTTTGAAAGATCCGGATAAACTTCTTTCCGTGCCGCTTCTTGGAGGCATAACGGAACGCGACACAGCGGTGATCTATCAAATGGCGAAGATTGTGCAGGTGGTTCGTTCGGCTGCTGAGGGAGCGATGAAGAATGCAGTTGGCGAACTTCGCAGGACATCTACCGGGGATTTTGTGATCTACACGGCTGCAACGATGACCCCGATCTTTATCGGTTCGCCGCAAGATGAACGCTTCAAGACATCACTTGAACTCGATGCCGATAAATTGCATGGCACAGAGCAGAAAGAAAGTTTATTTGCTGCGCAGATCAGATTGCTTGCAACAATGTGGCAGAAGAAGCTGAAAGAAGATCTTTCAAAAAATAGTGCGCTCTATGTTGATGCACGCTTTGATGGAGAAATTATTTTGAAGAAGCATTCAGGTGGCATAATACATTCTGCGCCTGTTTCAGATTCAGCAAAAGCGAAGGTTATTGCTATAGCAATTCAGTAAAATTTTTATTTGATATAATACTCGTATGGCATATCAGGAACAGAACGGAAACTATCAAAAGAATTCGTCGCTCTCATCGGCACCGATGATCGGCGTACCGGGAAATCTCGAGCCGGGCAAAGTTATTGTCGGTCTTGATATTGGTACGACGAAAGTCTGCGCCATTGTTGCAGCTATCTCGCTGAACGAGCCGCATACCATGACGATACTCGGAGTAGGCACTGTGCCGGCTGATGGGTTGTCGCGCGGAGTCGTAACGAATATTGAAAAGACCGTCCGCTCGATCGAACGCGCAGTCAGCGAAGCTGAAGCGCAATCGGGTGTGAAGATCAGAGAAGTCGTCGTCGGTATTGCCGGCGATCACATTCAATCTTTTCAGTCACGTGGAGTCGTGACGATCTCCAATCCTGATCGACAGATCGGCAGCGAAGATATCAATCGCCTCATCGAAGATACGCGTCGTGTACATTTGCCAAGCGATAGAAAGATATTGCATGTCATACCACAGGAATTTATTGTCGATGGACAAGATGGTATCTACGAGCCAATAGGAATGTCCGGTGTGCGCTTGGAAGCAAGCGTTCATATTATTAACGGACTTGTCACTGCCGTACAAAATATTTATAATTGTGTCGAACGAGCCGGGCTTAAAGTCCATGACATCGTACTTGAACCTCTTGCATCAAGTTATGCAGTGCTTGATGATGAAGAAAAAGAAGTTGGCGTTGCGCTTGTCGATATTGGCGGAGGGACGACTGACATTGCAGTTTTCGAAGAAAAAACAATTCGTCATACGGCAGTCATCGGAATTGCCGGACAAAAAGTAACCGATGATATTCGCAAAGGTTTGCAGATCCTCGGTGATCAGGCAGAGCGACTCAAACGCGAATACGGCTGCTCGGTGGTCTCGCATATTTTGCGTGATGAAATTATTCAACTTCCGGGCTTATCCGGCAGGAAGCCGCGCCAGATCGAGCGCTCGCTTCTCGCACGAATCATTCAGCCACGCATGGAAGAGATGCTTGAATTCTCATTCAAAGAAATTAAACGATCGGGATTTGCACGCAATCTTGGAGCTGGCGTTGTACTCACAGGCGGAGGCTCAATGATCAATAGCACTCGCGAACTTGCAGAAGCTATCTTCGATATGCCGGTAAAAATTGGTATGCCAATGGGCTTTGGAGCAGGACTTGTGAAGGAAATTGAATCCCCGGTTTATGCAACGGCAGTCGGGCTTGTACTTTTCGCGTTCAAGAATACTTCGACAAGTACATTACATTCATTTGTTGATGAAGAAGAGGAAGAACAACAACTTTCCGATGCAGAACTTCGTCTTGCAGAAGAATCAGAACGAAAAAAACCAAATGTGGTGGGACGGATGAAGGAGTGGTTTGAACACTTATAAATCACAGAAATATTAAAAAATAAATTTTATTCAGTTTAAGGAGAAATACCAATGATCGAACTAGATACCAGAGAAGATTACGGCGCACAAATTAAAGTTGTGGGCATTGGCGGCGGAGGATCGAATGCAGTGAATGCAATGATAGACCGCGGACTTGTCGGCGTTGAATTCTGTGTGTTTAATACAGATATGCAGGCGCTGAAGCAAAGCCAAGCCTCAATAAAATTGCAGATCGGAAAAAATCTTACACGCGGACTCGGCGCGGGAGCCGATCCATCCGTCGGAAGACGCGCAGTGGATGAAGATGCCGAACAGATCGCAAGCATTCTTGCAGGCAATGACATGGTCTTTGTCACTGCCGGAATGGGCGGCGGCACAGGCACTGGCGGAGCGGCTAAGATTGCGCAGATCGCCAAGGCACAAGGTTCGCTTGTTGTTGGTATAGTGACGCGTCCATTTTCATTCGAGGGCAAACGTCGCTTGAAGCAAGCAGAAGAAGGCATCGAAGAGCTTCGTAAGAATGTCGATACGCTGATCGTTATTCCGAATCAGAAATTACTTGCACTCGTTGGCGCAAATACATCGCTGCTTGATGGCTTTGAGATCGCGAATCAAGTTCTCTATAATGCAACGCGTGGCATAAGCGAGCTTATCACTCGTCATGGATATATCAATGTTGATTTTGCTGACGTTCGCACGATCATGAGCGACATGGGTGATGCCATCATGGGTGCAGGAATGGCGATGGGCGAGCACCGCGCTGCTATCGCAGCTGAGTCTGCAATAAGCTCTCCGCTTCTTGAAGGTGTTTCAATTCAAGGTGCACAAGGCGTGCTGGTGAATATCACCGGAGGCAAATCAATGACACTTCTCGAAGTTAGCGAAGCTACGCAGATCATTCATGATGCAGCAGGAGATGATGCAAATATTATCTTCGGCGCTGTGCTTGATGAATCAATGACTGATGAGATCATGGTAACGGTGATCGCAACGGGATTTAATAATAAGCCAACATTCACAGGGCTATCTTATCCCGGTGAAGAGAAATCGAATATTCCGTATATCTCTGCTGAAGAAGTTCTCGGAGCCAAACGCGCACCGAGAGTTGAGAGAATGACAGCACCGATGACGATGGATGAATACGAAGAGCGTAAACTTATACTTGCAAACGAAGGTAGTCACATGGAAGCGCGAGTCGCAGAACCTGAAATTTCTCTACCAAAGGTTGAAAGGATGTCACATCGGGGCACACTACCTGAGCGTGAGGAGAATGGTAATGCATTTGAGCGTCTTTCTAATGGTGCATTCCGTGCATCGACTCCGGTGCGATTAACGCCAACGAGTGAAATGAATCACGTTCCGAGCGGACCACGCGATCTGAAGGAATTCGATACTCCTGCATATCTCAGGCGAGGCATAACACTTCCCTCTATCGAAGAGCAGGAAGATGCGGCAAATGAGCCAGTGATGGCAGGTGGAGAGTCTAATGAGCCTGTAATGCAGCAATCAAGACCAAGGGACGATAGACCTACGTTCTTGAGAAAAATCATGGATTAATGAGAAATTCTGACAAAATTTCCAATTATTGAACTTTTACACTTGTTTGGGCTGTTATGAGCGTCCAATTTTAGAAAGAGTAAGGATTACAGAAAAATGAAAAGGACATTCCAACCCAGCCGCCGCAAACGTGCAAATAAGCATGGTTTTCGTGCTCGTATGGCTACAGCAAACGGTCGCCGCGTTCTTGCTAATCGTCGTGCCAAAGGACGTCGTAAGCTTACGACCAGCGACGAAAGCCGCGGGTAGGACTTTCATATAAGTCCGTAGGTTTTGATAAGAGTCCGCCTTGGCGGACTCTTTCGTTTTTTTAGGGCAGCAGATGACTGACTTAAATACCAGAGAACCCAGAGCAAAGAATAAGATAACTACTATCCTCCTTCAAAAGGATATTGACCTCCTTTTTTCGAAAAGAAAATCTCTTGCTCGCTCCGGCTCACAGACCAAGACTCTCAGTTCTATCTATACCGTCCGCGAACTCGAAGCAAATTCCGAACCGATTCTTTTCTTGCTCCACGCACCCAAGAGGTCAATCAAAGAAGCTCACTTGCGCAATAAACTCAAGCGATGGATGCGTGAGGCAATCAGGCAGTGCGATGAGATAGCGGAGATATACTCGCTGCTTGCAGAAAGAAAATCACAAGTACTGATCTTGTTACGCGCAGATTTCAAACCATCAAAAGATCACGCATGGCAACAAATCAAAGATGATATCCGTATCATAGCCGATCGCCTCATGAAAAATCTTCATAGTTCATAGTTCACATTTCATATTTTCTCTTGCGAAGGATATTCACCATAATCATCCGACTCTACCAGCAGATAATCTCCCCTCATCTCGGGAGCAATTGCCGTTTCGAGCCTACGTGCTCTGAATATATGTCACAGGCTATATCAAAATATGGGGTGATCAAAGGCGGTTGGATGGGCATTCGGCGCATAGGTAGATGCCATCCCTTACATCCGGGTGGCTATGACCCAGTGCCGTGACTTTATTTCTATTTATGCAACAACTCATCCGTTTTTCTTTTTAGCTCATTAGCTTTATCGACGGTTTCGCTGGTTCTTGTAACGGTCTTATTCGTTTTATCAATTGCATCATTTGTTTTATCGATAATATCTTTTTTCTGTTCAGGAGTATGCGAAGTCGAAGTTGTTGATGTGGTATTTGTAGAAGAGGTATGTACTTGTGTTGGTTGTTGAACAACGACTACAGTATCAGGACCTTTCGTATCAGTCTGAGTCTTATCTTGTGAACATCCGAATAGAAGCCCTGCAAATAAAATAGGAATAAGTTTTTTCATAAACGTGAATGGATTAATAGAAACATTAAGAGAGTGATGTTAAACGGGGAGTAGTGATATAACAAGGTACTGATAACAAAGATTTGCTCATTGTATGAACGTAAAGGAACTCCCCATTACAATAATCCCTTATATCCCCTCTAAATTTTAATGACATTTTGATTTTATGGCAGATGATAAATTGACGACGCGGGCGCAGGATTTCAGCGCATGGTATAACGAACTTGTTGAACGTGCACAGCTTGCCGAGCACTCTCCGGTGCGTGGCTGTATGGTAATACGTCCGAATGGCTACGGCATTTGGGAGCTGATCCAGCAGAATCTTGACAAAATGTTCAAGGATACCGGGCATGAGAATGCCTACTTTCCCCTGCTGATTCCGCAGTCGTTCATGTCCAAAGAAGCCGAACATGTTGAGGGATTTGCGCCTGAACTTGCAGTTGTCACTCATGGCGGCGGTAAGTTGCTTGAAGAGCCTCTGGTGATCCGTCCCACATCCGAGACGATGATCTATACGATGTTTGCCAAGTGGGTGCAGGGCTACCGTGATCTGCCAATCCTGATGAATCAATGGGCGAATGTGATGCGATGGGAAATGCGAACTCGCCTTTTCCTCCGCACAACGGAATTCCTTTGGCAGGAAGGTCATACTGCGCATGAAACTGAAGCCGAGGCAGAAGAGGAGACTCTGAAAATGCTCGGAGTCTATCGTACGTTCGCAGAAGACTTCATGGCAACGCCAGTTATCACGGGGAGGAAATCGGATAGCGAACGCTTCGCGGGTGCGTTGCGGACGTATTGCATCGAAGCAATGATGCAGGATAATAAAGCATTGCAGGCTGGGACAAGTCATAACCTCGGTCAAAACTTTTCGAAGGCATTTGATCTCAAATTTCAAGGACGCGATGGCTCTGTGCAATATGCTTGGAATACTTCATGGGGTGTCTCGACACGTCTTGTAGGAAGTCTTATCATGGTGCATTCCGACGATGACGGATTGGTTCTTCCTCCGAGACTTGCTCCGACTGTTGCTGTGATCGTGCCGATCTTTAAAAATGATGAAGAGAAAGTTTCTGTCATGGAAGCAGCCGATGTGATCTTTAAAGAACTGAAATCTAAAGGATTTAGAATTAAGATTGATACCCGTGATAATATGTCGCCAGGTGCGAAATATTATGAATGGGAATTGAAGGGGGTACCTTTTCGTATTGAGATCGGTCCGAAAGATGTGGCAAATAAAACCGTCGTTATCGTGCCGCGTGTTGCTCTCGATTCGCAAGAAGCTGCCAAACCAGGCAGAAAGCAGAAGCTATTTGTGAATATTGAAGGGCTTTGTGATAAAGTCGAAGCTCTTTCAACAGAACTTCAGTCGCAGCTTTTCAAAAATGCACTCTCCAGGCGCGAAGCGAATACCATTCGCGGAGTGAAAAGCTATGACGAGATGAAGGAAATATTCGCAAAAGGAGAAGGCGCATTCGTCTATGCCGGATGGAATGGCGATCCGGCAACCGAGGCGAAAGTTAAAGAAGAGACGAAAGCAACGATACGCGTCATTCCTGATGCCGAATTTCGAAGCGAAACTGCTCCGGAAAAATGCCTCATCTCCGGTGAACCCGCGAAGCATGAAGTGATCTGGGCAAAGGCGTATTAAAAAGCGAAATAAAGGTAACAATTTCATAATAAACTATTGGAATCCGACTCTCGTTTTGGATACGTAACCTCCCCTAGTATACTATAACAACAACTACTCTATATGAAAAAAAATATTTCTATCATTCTTTCTTCCCTTGCATTCTTATTTGTTTTCGGCTGTAAAGGCGGCGCCGGAGATCAGGCACAGAATAACACCATCACTGTCAAGGGTTCTGATACTATGGTGCAGCTTGCTCAGGTATGGGCAGAGAAATATATGGCTGTTCACAAAGATATTCAAATTCAGGTTACAGGCGGTGGCTCCGGCACTGGGATCAGCTCGCTTATCAATGGCACAACGGATTTGTGTAACGCAAGCCGTCCGATGAAAGAAGCGGAAAAAAAACAGCTTCTGGATAAATATAAAGTGTCGGTAACAGAAACCGTCGTTGCCCGTGATGGCATTACTATCTATCTTAACCCTGCTAATCATGTGAAAGAATTATCTTTTGATCAACTGAAGAAAATATATTTGGGTGAGGTCACAAACTGGAAGGATGTCGGCGGTAACGATGCCCCTATCATTCTTTACGGACGAGAGAATTCTTCAGGTACTTATTCATTTTTTAAAGAGCACGTTCTGGAGAATAAAGATTTTACTAATGCTCTTCAAGCCATGCCCGGTACGGCAGCTGTCGTGAATGCCGTAAAAAAAGATGTGAATGGTATTGGTTATGGCGGAGCCGGTTATGCTAAAGAAATTAAGGAAGCTCCGATCAAGAAAGATGCAAATAGTCCGGCGTTACTTCCTATCAAGGAAAATATCGATAATAACAGCTATCCCTTAAGCCGCAATCTTTACATTTATACTGCCAAACCTCCCGAAGGAAATATCAAAGTCTATATTGACTGGATCCTTTCAGCAGAAGGTCAGAAGGTCGTAACAGATCAGGGCTATTTCCCAGTAAAATAATTTTATTTACTGACGACCATCGATTTTATTACTGTGCCTTCTGGTGTAGTGAATTTGTAGTAATATGTGCCGCTTACAAAATCTTTAGCGTTCAGTCTGATAAAATGCATTCCGATTTCTTCGTTACGGTCAACGAGCGTTGTCATCTTTTTGCCAAGTTCGTTAAACACTTCCAGCGTGACGTGCTCGGATTTTGTCACTGAAAAGCTGATTGTGGTGGAGTTCGAAAACGGGTTGGGATGATTAGATACAGAATATTCTTCACCATAAAGATTTCCGCTCACTCCGGCAGAAGTGCCGATCTCAAATGAATCGGATTGGACAAAAACATCCGGTTTAATAGTGCTTGTAACGCGGATAAAACATTTTGGATAGTATCCGGTCTTCGGAGTATTCGACCAAGTGGTTGAAACGATCTCAGGAGCAACAGTTTGAATCTTATTCCAAGTAGTACCCGCATCGGTAGAAACAGTTACATCAACCGATGTTTTCGTGTTGCCTGTCTGCGCCCAGGAGATCAGCACCGGCAAGTCATTCCCGATCTGTTTGAGATGTGCGACCCCATTCAACGTTAATCCGCCAATCGCATAAGTTTTTACACTATCAATAACTTTGGTGGAGGATGTATCTAATGCCGCCGGATTACCTGCTGAATCAAGAACGACGATCCACAGATCATGATTGCCATCGGAAGTCTGATCTGTTCCTCCGGCAACAATAAATTGTTTGCCGTGCTGCATCACGTCATACGCCCATGTTGTATCACCATAAGTTTTCTGCCATTGCAGCGTACCTTTTTTATCGGACTTGACAACATAGAGATGAGTGTTGTTGGAGCCCGGCTTTACAGAATATCCTGCCATGACGTACCCGCTATCGGATGACTGAATGCCACCGTATGCTTCGCAGATATCTATATTATAATGCTTATCAAGAACCGGCGTACCTGTGGTATCAACGACAAGAAGCCAGAAAGAATTGACGCTGGAAAAATCTCCGGATGATCCGAAAAAAGCATAATTGTCTTCGGCAGTCACTGCAACATCGTATGGCGAGTCACTATATGATGGGTCGCTACCATAAGTTTTCTGCCAAAGCATTTTACCTGCAGTATCAACACGGACAGCATAAAATTTTTCACGATTGTTTGGAGTTGTATGCCCGAGCAAAATACATCCATTATCTCTGGTAACTGCGGCTGTATGTGAGTGTTCAGGGGTGGTTGGTCCACCGTATGTTTTTTCCCAAACTTTATTAAAATTTTTGTCGAGTTTTTGCAGGATCATGTCACCATTTGGATCGCCATCGGAATCTGTATGACCGCTCCAATAGTAATTCCCGTCGGGCAATTCCTTAAACCAATGAGCATGATCGGACTTTGCATAGTTCACTTCAATCTTTTTGACGACTCTTCCAACAGAATCGATCTTATACATCAGAGCTTCTTCTGTTCCTGAGTTTTGCACTCCACTATATCCGGCAAGGAGTGCACCGTTATCTTTCGTCGGTTCGACTGACCATAAAAAATCAACATCGGGATTTCCATAAGCAGAATCCCATAAAGGCTCGCCGGTTCTATCAAAGCGCATAACCCAATAATCGGTATTTCCTGCTCCCTTCGAATCAGTCTGACCGGCGACAATAAATCCACCATCTTTTGTGGGTTTGATCCTATACCCATACTGATTTCCGGGACCGCCATAATGATGCATCCCCACTTGGGCAAGCAAAATAGTTGGGAAAATGAGCAAAAATATGGCAACAGAGAATTTTTTCATAATGACAAGTAGAAGTTTATCATACAAAGATACCGATTTTACAGGGTTGTTTCAGTAATTACGAGGATTGAATGCTCATGCGATTACGTTGATAACCCTTCTCAAAATATGCTTTTGAAAACAATTTTCTTGATTCTTTATGCCTCTATTCCGTCGCTGGTTTTCTATACTTTTATTTGTTCCGCTTATCGCTTCTTGTTCTAAAGAAAAGGAAGAGCCGAAAAGAGTTGAGCCTGCTATTGTGAAAAAAGATAGTATAAAGGTGCAAAAAAATGCGGCAAGGAAAATTCTTACGGGGAATGGACTTTACTCTTTTGATACCTTGAGTGGTGCACAGTCGCTTGCTGACTTATCAGCAGAGCTTGGAGCAAAGAAAATGTTTATCCTCTTCAAGATCAATCGCCGCGATCTTAAGCACTTAAAAGAAAAAGATGTTCTTGCTCTTCCGAATTCTGATGACAGCGAGATGACCTATTCTCCTTTTCCGTTGCAGATGCAAGGTCTGGACTCTGTTCGGAAAATAATAATCGTATCTCGTAAAGTGCAGGCTTTTGGAGCATACGAGAATGGAAAATTAGTAAAATGGGGACCGACAAGCACCGGAAAAAAATCCACACCGACACCGGAAGGACTCTTCCATACAAACTGGAAATCGAAAGAAACGCATAGTACCGTTGATGAAGCTTGGGTATTGAAATGGTACTTTAATCTTGATAATCTTGAAGGTGTATCGCTTCATGAATATGACCTTCCCGGTTATCCGGTAAGCCATAGCTGCGTTCGCTTACTTGCTGAGGATGCGGAGTGGATCTATAATTGGGCAGAACAATGGAAGCTCTCACCTGATAGAAAAATTGTTGCGGAAAATGGTACCCCTGTTATTGTGTTTGGGGATTATGCATACGGGAAAACTCCGCCATGGAAAAAATTGATCACAGATGAACATGCCTCTGATGTTTCAGAAGAAACACTGAAAGAAATTCTTGGAAAATATCTGCCCGAAAAGAAAGTGCAACTATCTTCGCATTAGAATTATTTATACTATTGCTATTTTTTTCTTACTTCTGACATCTCTCCAAACTTTGGTATAGAAAATGCATAGGTTTAGTTAACCCCCACATAAATATTATTTTAATCTAACTTGTAACTTAAATTTATGGAAAATATTATGGAAGAACCTCAGAACATCAAGATCCCACCGCCTGAATCACGCGGCAATGCAATGGTACTTATTTGGAAGTGTACTAACTGCGGGAATATCTTTCATCTTGATAATACTATCCTACCGGAAACCTGCCCAAGTTGCGGAAAGCCTAAAGAATTTTTCGAGCAGGTGATCGAAGATTAGTCTGCATATTTAATATTGCTCACGAAGAAGTTCTGATACTTCGCTGATCACAGCAGATGCTATTGGAAAACTTCCCGCGTCTTTTCCATGAAGGCTCTAAATTGCTTCGGCAGGATTTAGCACCTTGACTCGCACTCTTTCGGATCCAACTGTTGCCACAGCTTCACAGGACCTGTCCCTAAGCTATTCTTCTTGAGAACGTGAAGATAACCTCCCGGATGCGATTTAAAGTTTTCGGCTCATGTAACTAATACTTTGATCAGGTGTTTTTAATCAGACATCAGTCATGCTCAATAAAATACGATCATGAGAACCAAATATCCGATATTTTTTTTTCTTTTACTAATCTTTCCGCCGCCGATTATGGCACAGTGGAACATAGTTGCCGCTGATCTTCTAGCAACCGGGAAGTGCGGCGGAATGTCATTCAAAGATGGAATTCTCTGGATTGCATCGGAAAACGAAGTATGGATGTCAAAAGACACAGGTAATACGTGGACTCAGCGTGGGAATATCAATTCGATCGGAAATACTTTTCAGGCCTATGATTGCAATTTCTTTGACTCGCAGAACGGTATCATTGCAACATCAAGTGGCTTTTATCAGACAAAGGATCAAGGGTTTGATTGGTATAAATTAACTGTCGGTCCTCTTGGTCATTCCGCTTGTTTCGGAGCGACGCCCGATATCGTTTCAGTATGTTCGGTTCGTGACTGGGATATTACAACCGATGGCGGGATCACATGGGCTACTGTCATTTCGGGTAAGAAACAAGAACTCGAGAAAGTACTCTACCTCAAGGAAGGTATATTCGAATGTTTTGGTATGACCTCGACCGGGGGGCACATCTTTAGTACTTCAGATAATGGAGTCACCTTCGAGCAACATACCGGAACTCCGGATTTTGATTCCTGGAGTTTCGACGTTGATTCTTCCGATCATCATCGTATATATCTTGTCAATGAAGATGTTCTCGCTCCGTCAGATGCTTTTTCACAACTATTTCTTTCAACTGATGACGGTTTATCTTTTCAAACACCCTTTTCTCGTCCGCTTAACTTTTTTTCCGGTTCGATTGCGCAGGCATGCAATGCGATCTATTGTCCAACGATTACTGACGGAATCTATCGTTCTACCGATCATGGAATGACTTGGCAATCTGTCGGCGGACCGAATTGCAGTGTCGATACGAGGCTTATTTCAGCTATCACGGATAATATTGTGATTGTCGTTGATGATCAGGGAAATGTTTGGAAGACGACAACGGGCGGAAATGGGGGCAGGGTACCGGACTTAGGGAATATTCGTAGTATGGATATTACAGCAGATACTATCGGTGGAACAATCTATCTTCCGATCATTATTCCATCCGGCTATAAGCTCAGCGATATTATGCTATCGATGCATTTTGATACTTCCATTCTGGTGTATCAGGGAGCTTTTCTTAATGGAAAAAATATTACGGATATATCAATGCCAGGATTAGCAAAGCTTCATATTGATAACACTTCTACGGTTCAAGATGATAGTATGATCATCTATGCTGCGTTCAAATATTTCCCGAATAATAATCCATGCACGACGGTGCTCTTCGATTCCATCAGCATTGCTTCAAGTGGTCTTAGGTGTGCTTCCATAATCACTACATTCTCTGCGAAGATTTGCTCAAATATGGGATGCTCCGCTGCAATGTTGAGTAACTATCTAAGATATGGGAAGGCACCACAATTATCTATCGTCCCAAATCCTTCCTCAGGTTTTGCATCTATTCATTCGGATATGAATATCGGTGAAGCTGAAATTGAAGTATATGATATTCTCGGAGAATTGAAGATGAAGTTCGAAGATGTTCTCAGTTCTTCCCACTCAACGACGTTTGATATTTCAGGATTGCCGTCGGGTTTATATTCTATACGTGTCCGCGAAGGGGGGAATGTGATGTCACTACGGATGATGCATACGAGATAAGTTTTTTAAGTCATAAAAATATAATCTTCCCGTAACACACTTTTGTCCGGTTTTTTGTTATTCATTCGTCTTAGAGAAGACGATTACAGCACTGAAAACATTTTTCACTTATTAAATTGATTTACGATCATGGATAAAAATTCAAATTCTTTGAACTGGTTTGAGATTCCGGCAACGGATATTACTCGCGCACAAAAATTCTACGAAACGGTATTTGACATCTCGATGATGCCGTTGCCTGAAATGATGGGCATGAAGATGACAGGCTTTCCTGCGGATATGGGTAACGGCAAAGCCGTCGGTGCTTTGGCGCAAAGCCCACAACATACACCGGGTACGAACGGTGTTGTCATATATCTCAATGCCAACCCGGCAATTCAACCCGTCGTTGATCGCGTCGAAGCTGCCGGCGGAAAAGTTGTCATGCCAACGATGGATATCAGCCCGGAGATCGGCAAGATGGCGTTCATCATTGATACCGAAGGCAACAAGATAGGCATTCATGCGCAGGCATAAATGATCGCGATTCGTAAGCCGTAAATTTCAAAACAAAACCGCACGATACTGTGCGGTTTTGTTTTACCATCCCAGAAAAAAGGCAGCTACCACAGGTTAGAGGCGAGTTCCTTGCGGATGTGTTATATTTGTATTCCAAACTTTAAGCAAGGAGATATCAATTGTCACACGATAATACCGGGAAATCAAGTCTTGAGCGTCATAATGAGGAGATGAGAGTTGGCGGGTTATCCCGCTGGTTCTTTGGTACAACGGGCGGAACCCCGCTCCCTGTCTATGCTCCGCCCCACCATCATGATCACGACGACCAGCAGGTCAGCGAGGCGTATGCCACATTCTTCAAGGATAATCCTGAAAAGACTGATGAAGAATATCAGAAGATTCGCAGAGACCGAACAGTCAATGCCGACCTGAAAGATTTTCCGATTCCCTCAGGTTACGCTCCGGTGACGTTTATCGAAGACGATGTGATCGTCGTCGCGCCGATCGGTTCGAATCTTCGTCAGATCGCACTCGATAATAATATTCAGATCTATGGCGATGTGATGCAGCTTCTCAATTGCCGCGGTCTTGGGCTTTGCACATCATGCCGCGTTTCTGCTGATCCGAACGATGCGCTTACTCCCCCAAATGCAATGGAGAAAGTCCACCTGATCCGTGATAATCCGAAGTACCGCTTGAGCTGTCAGTGTGAAGTGTTGGGACCTGTGAAGATCAGCACAAAGCCTGCTAAAGATTATGGCAAAGTTATGAATAACTTTGTGCGTAATGCTTCGCTGCTTGGATTTTTCTCAGTCATTATGCTGGTGTTGCTGCTTGTCATCGGCTTCGATGTCGTCGGGAAGTGGTTTTAAGATGACTTGATAATCGAGTTTCGAAGAAAAGGCGGTTTATACCGCCTTTTCAACTTTATGGGGTTGAAAAATGTTTGAGATAAGTGTCATTGCGAGGAGGGCTTTAGCCCGACGAAGCAATCCCCTCAAGTAATTGTAGCGATTGAGAGTCTAAAACAATTTAGGGGATTGCTTCGTCGTTGCTTCGCAACTCCTCGCAATGACACCTAACTCCGGTCTCGTAGTTCAGTTGGATAGAACATCAGTTTCCTAAACTGAGTGTCACAGGTTCGAGTCCTGTCGAGACCACTTAAAAGCAATCGTTAGTTATTAGTCGTTAGCGGAAAGCTTCAATGATTGTTAACGACTAAAGACTAACGACTAATAACTACTCTATGACTAAACGTATCTCACATCTTGGCATCGCCGTAAAAGATCTTGTATCATCGGAGGCGCTTTTTGCAAAGCTTCTTGGTGGTGAGAATATTCACCATGAAGTAGTTGAAGATCAAGGAGTAAGCATTGCGTCGTTCAAAGTCGGTGAAAGCATTATAGAGCTTACAGCTTCGACGAGGGAAGACTCTTCCATCGCAAAATTTATCGCAAAACGCGGCGAGGGGATTCATCACTTGGCGCTGGAAGTTGATGACGTTGCAAGCGAACTTACGAGATTAAAAGCTGAAGGTATTCAACTCATTGATGAATCACCAAAACTCGGAGCGCATGAAATGCTGATTGCATTTCTGCATCCGAAATCAACGAATGGAGTCCTTGTAGAGCTTTGTCAGAAGAGGTAGCCGCAGGTTTTAGCATGCACAGGCTACCGAGTAAACCTATACTATGTCAGATACTTTTCCACTTCCAATTTACGATGGCGACGACTATCCGCCGCAGTTCGACGATGAAGCCGAACAGGAAGAGGATGCCTTTTATATTGCTGCCGAAGGTGAACAATTTCATCTTGCCGTCACGATTGATGATTTTACTTTAGAAGAGCGTTTGGAGTCACTTCCCAAATCTCCAGGAGTGTATCAATTCAAGAATGCTGCCGGAAAAGTTATCTATGTCGGCAAAGCAAAAATTCTTAAGAATAGAGTCCGCTCATATTTTCAGAATTATGCTCGCGGTGTAGGCGATGCAAAGTTTCGAGCTTTGGTCGAGAAGATCGCAGATGTTGAATTGCTTCTTACTGATAGTGATGTGGAAGCTTTGATCTTAGAAAATACCCTTATCAAAAAGTTGAAGCCGCGGTATAATGTGATGCTCAAGGATGATAAGACGTATCCTTGGGTTGTTGTGACGAACGAGCCATATCCAAGAGTTTTTACAACCAGAAGAAAGCGCCATGATGGTTCAAAGTATTATGGACCTTATACCGAAGCACTATATCTTCGTTATCTGATGCGCACGTTGAGGGAAATATTTCCGATCAGAACATGCTCCTTCGATATTGATGATAATTTTATTGCGCGGAAGAAGACGAGAGTATGTTTGGAATATCATATTAAACGCTGCGAAGGACCGTGTGAAGGACTTGTTTCGCAAGAGCATTATACGGCGATGATCAAGAAGGTGAAGCAATTGCTCACCGGTAGGACAAAAGATGTTGAGAAAGAATTGCGAGAGGAGATGTTGCGCCTTTCATCCGAAATGCAATTTGAAAAAGCTGCTGAGAGACGCGACCAGCTTGCCGTGCTCACCGATTACGTAAGTAAGCAGAAAGTTGTAAGTGAAGAGCAATCCGACCGCGATATTTTTGCCATAGCTTCTGAAGAAGACGATGCTTGCGGAATCGTCTTCAAGGTTCGTGACGGAAAGATCACCGGCAAGCAGCAGTTTTTCTTTTCCAATGTTGAGGGAAAAGAGCAGGAAGAAATCCTTGAAGCTTTGCTTGAGCGTTATTATTCCGTTGCCGATTATATTCCCGAAGAAATTTTTCTTCCGATAGAGCTTTCCGATCCCGATACCTTCGAAGCGTGGCTTGCACGAAGAACCCGCGAACTATCCAACGATGAAGATGCAGGAGCGATGAAACCTCCGAAGCTCATCGTACCAAAGATCGGAGAAAAAGTAAAACTTATTTCGATGGTGCAATCGAATGCAAAATTTTTGCTTGGCGAAATAAAAATTCAGAAGTTGAAGCAAGATGACTTTGTACCACATGTTCTGAAAGCGTTGCAGCGCGATCTGCACTTAAAGAAACCGCCTCGTCATATTGAATGCTTTGATAACTCCCATTTTCAAGGATCGGAGACAGTAAGTTCGATGGTGTATTTTGAAAATGCAAAGCCCAAGAAATCAGAATACCGAAAATATAAGAATAAAACTGTCGAGGGTATTGACGATTTTGGGTCAATGAAGGAAGTTGTGTATCGAAGATATGCAAAGCTTCTTCAAGATAACTCAGAGCTTCCTGATCTGATAGTCATTGATGGCGGCAAAGGACAATTATCAAGCGCCTACGAAATTCTGACAGAATTAAAGTTGACGCATATTCCAGTCATCGGACTTGCGAAGCGATTAGAAGAAATTTTTGTTGTTGGCAGTTCGGATTCGCTTTTATTGCCGAAGTCGTCGAGTAGTTTACGATTACTTCAGCAAATTCGCGATGAGGCACATCGATTTGCGATCACATTCCATCGTTCATTACGCGATAAGCGAACATTACAAACGGAGCTGACGCAAATCCCCGGCATTGGAAAGAAGAAAGCAATGAAGCTACTTGAAGAATGCGGATCGGTTGAAGGCGTGCGGCATACATCAGAGCCTGAATTAGTTAACCTTGTAGGACTTCAGGCAATGAAGAAGATCGTTGAATATTTCAAAGAACAAGAAGCAATTGGAGCACAGGAAAATATCGCTGCCGAGTAATGGTACTATTTTAGGAATCGAAAGCTCCTGCGATGAAACAAGCGCAGCGATCTTACGCGGCTCAGAACTTGCTTCGGTGATAATTTCATCACAACTTTTCCATAACAGATTCGGCGGCGTTGTTCCGGAGCTTGCATCTCGTGCTCATATTAGATCGGTCATTCCAATAGTCGAAGAATCTTTTTTAAAAACCGGAATTGCTCCAAAAGATATTTCTGCAATTGCCGTAACATATGCTCCCGGTTTAATGGGAGCGCTTCTCGTCGGTTTGAATTTTGCAAAAGGTTTAGCGCTCTCTTTACAAATTCCTCTTGTCGGAGTTCATCATATCGAAGCACATATTTTCAGCGCTTTGCTTGAAGAGGAGAAACCGGAGTTGCCGTTCCTTGCACTGGTTGTTTCCGGTGGGCATACTTTGCTTGTACTCGTTGAAGATATTGGAAGATATAAAGTCATCGGAAAAACTTTGGATGATGCAGCAGGCGAAGCATTTGATAAAGTTGGCAAGATGATGGGAATGGGTTATCCTGCGGGACCGATCATTGATAAGTTAGCAAAGACAGGTGATGCTGCATTCGTAAAATTCCCGCGATCAATGCTGAACGATGACACGTTGAATTTTAGTTTTAGCGGAATAAAAACTTCTGTATTATATTTTCTGCGTGATGATCCCAATATCCTGCAAGAGCATTCAGCAGATATTGCGGCATCGTTTCAGCAGGCTGTTGTTGATGTACTTGTCGGGAAGACGATTCGTGCTGCAAGAGAATACAATATCCGTGACATCGTCTGCGTTGGCGGAGTAAGCGCAAATAGTTTGCTTCGAGAACAATTTAGAATTATGTGCGAGAAAGAAAAGATGAGATTCTTTTCTCCTCGTCCGCTACTTTCAACCGATAATGCTGCGATGATCGCCATGCTCGGAGCATTAAAACTTGATCGCGGCATCGTAAGCGATCTCTCACTTTGTGCTCAGGCACGCGTTCCACTCTAATGCAAAAAGTCAGTCTTGTTGGTCATATCATTGAAGCGTATTCGGAATTTGCAAAAAACTCCGATGTTCCGGCAGATGCCGTACTCCGCAGATTTTTTCTTAACAGAAAATATCTCGGCTCCGGTGATCGGCGTGCGATCGCAACTGCATATTTTGCAGCAATTAAAAATTTTCTCAGATTAGAGGCACTTGCTCAGGATGCTTTCCCGACTGATGTTCACAAACCCGAACTCGTTATCTCTGCATATTTTATTGTCTTTGAAAATGAAGAGCCGGAAAAAATGCGGCTCTATCTCACCGAACTTCCGAATGAATTCAACAGCGATTACCCACGTCAAGCATTCGCTGCAATGGCAGATCGTAACCGCGAAGAGTTGCGACTTGGCACTTTGCCAAATGACGAACGACTCTCGATCTTGCATTCTTTTCCGTTATGGTTTATCAAAGAAATTCAGAAAGAATACGATGATGAAAAGATTGAGCCATTACTTATTTCGTTAAACTCCGAAGCTCCGACAGTTATGAGAGTCAACACTCTCGTTACAACTCGAGATGAACTTCGCAAAGAACTTGCTGATGCCGGAATTGAGACAGAGCTATCGAAAATTTCAGAAGATGCACTTCTGCTTAATAAGCGATTGAACGTCTGGGATCTCCCGTCATTCAAACGAGGAGCATTCGAGATTCAGGATGAAGCGAGCCAGCTTGTTGCGCAATTTGCTGATATTCATTCAAAGCGAATTAAAGTTCTTGATTCATGCGCCGGAGCTGGAGGCAAGACGCTACATTTTTCTTCGCTGCTTGAGAATCAAGGAGAAATTTATGCAACTGATATTGATCCACGCAAATTAGAAGAGCTAAAGAAGCGGGTTGTTCGAAGTCATTCACAGAATGTTCGTATTATTCCTCCGGATAAATATGATCAGTCGATAAAAGGCAAATCCAATTGGTTCGATATTGTATTGCTTGATGTGCCGTGCAGTGGGACAGGCACTCTTCGCCGCAATCCAAGTATCAAATGGAATCTGACCGAAGAAATGCTTTTAGAGCTTACTCAAAAACAACAGAGTATTCTTGAAGAGAACATGTCATTAGTAAAACCCGGAGGAATTCTACTTTATGCAATATGCTCGCTTCTCAAATCCGAAGGCGAGGAGCAGGTCGGGTGGTTTTGCAAACAGCACCCCGAATTTCATATAGAAGAAACAAAACGCACCCATCCGGAAACAGATGGGTGCGACGGTTTCTTTGCAGCACGATTAAGAAAAAGTTAAGCAGCTCTCCAAGCCATCATCTTTTTCCAGTGCTCCATCATCTCATGATACTCGATCTCCGTATAGCCGAGCAATGATTTCGGAAGATGCTCTGACCAACCTTCTTCAAGCTCTTCAAGTGTTTTCCCGAAGAATACTTTGAATGTATCGGATGTCACTTCATCATCATATTTTGAAAACTCTATTACACGGTCATCGCTTGCAGTATCGCCGAGGTAGAGAAGAAATGCTCCGGCAAGAACCCGACGCTCCAGCTCCGATGCGAAGCGCAATGAATGCCATGCGTAATATAACTTTGGCAGAACTGCATGCTCTTTGAGATAGTGAGCAATAACATCCGGCTCGACTCCATAGAATGGATAATTATTTTTTACCTTGCTTTGCAGCCTCTCGCTCAAGAAAGTACCGAAAGAATCTTCCAATAGCGCCCAGCCTCTGGTGATGCCGTAATGCTTGATATAGCGGGGGAAGCGCATAGCATGAGTAAGCATCGCGACTAATTCCGTATCAAGCGACTCATGCGTATTGCGCACAAGATAGATTGCCCGTTCTCCGGCGCTAAAATGAGTCGAAGTTTTTCTTCCCATTAGTGATGGCGAGCGAAGATCGGTAATGAAGATCGGAAATCTTTCAACCAGCCCTTCTTTCGTTAAAGAAAAAATACTTTGATAAGCGCTTTCGAGCACATGGGCAAGAGTTTCGATCTCTACGCTATGCAGGCAGATCTTATCATAAGAAATTTCGAAATGAGGAGTGGTATAGTGAATCCACTGAACTCGCGCTTTCATTTCTGTGTCAGTGATCTTGACAAGCGGTCGTTGCGTGATCGTATGATTTGCAGCGGGTGGTGATAAAGTGAGCGTGTGATTGCGTTCATCTTCCATCGAAAGAGCGGGGATACTCTGTAGGAATTGCTGTCCCGTCCTTACGGTATTTTCCATAGTGTGTGCCTTCTGAATCGTATGTTTTTAGGTAAGAAATCTAAATGCGTTACTGAGAAGTTCAGTACCAATATACAAAACTTTTCCCTAAAATCCAAACATTATTTTAAAATAATTTACCGCTTTCGGAAGCCTTATAAACATTGATTGAATCGGTAGAGAGAAGTGGGGAATATTGTAGAAAGGATGATGTTGGAAGGATGAAGGATGAAACCCGGTTCGTTAACTCTGGAATTCAAATGCCTTAATATGCCAAGCATTTTTTGCAGGCAATTCCCATTTACCGCTGCGAAATTCTCCGAGAGTTGTAAGGGTATTATCAAAGACGACAACATCGCTCGAAATATTTTTTGCAAGCGAATCAAATTCTATTCTGCTCGTAGTTTTGATCGTGTCGTTGTCACGATATTGAACTCGCGGCATTCCAAAGAACTCTACTCCGTAAGTTTCGCCGAGTATCCGTACGCGGCGCATCATCTCATCGGTCGAGCATCCGCTCAGAGAGGCCGCTTCATCGGCAGCAACAAAAAGAAATTGATCATACATTGTCATGCAGCTTCCCACAACCGGCGCTCCATGAGCAAGCCATGAACTGCAAAATGATTGCATCTCGCGAGATAGCATATCAACTTCAGCCTCGCTAAGTTTGCAATCAGCAGCGAAGATCCAAAGACGAGAAGAGTCGGGTAATTTTTCGAAAGGTATGTAGCTCATAGATTTCTGAAACAGGCTTTCCCATTTACCCGTTCCTACTACTCAACTTTATTAAATTTTAACTTATGTCAGAACTATCCATCTATCTCGATACCCTCTCCAAAGAATATCTTGCGCTGCATACTAAAAAAGAAGATGCTTTCTGGGAAGCAAAAATGGGGCTTGGCAAGAACCCTGCCGAAAGCCAGCAGAAATGCTCGGATGCAGAGATTGCCGTCTCCAAATTTATTCAGAATGCTGACTACTTAAAAAAACTTCGAGAGATCGAAAAGCAAAGCAGCCCGACTCCGGATGAGATGATCGCACTGAATGGCTGGAAGATGTTCTTCGATGCGAATGTCATTGAAGATCCGAAGGCACAGGCACTTGCCGCTGAGATCATCGGCCTTGAAGGCGACTTGCTGGTAAAGCGTGGCGGAATGGGGCTTGGTTATATTGATCCCAAAACCGGAAATAAAGTCGATGCAAGTACTAATGAGTTGAGCAATATGCTGATCTCCGAAAAAGATGAGGCAATGCGCAAAGCGGCATATGAAGGTTTGCTGACGATCGGTCCGTTCGTTCTTGAAAATGGATTTATTGAGATCATTAAAAAGCGCAATCAACTTGGCAGAATGTGCGGTTACGAAGATTATTATGATTATAAAGTCCAGAAGGCAGAAGGTCTTTCAAAGAAAAAACTTTTTGAGTTACTTGACGATCTCGAAGTAAAAACCTTTGATGCAAATAAAACAGCGATCGAGAATTTTGTCAAAGAAAAAGGTGAAGCTGCCCGCGAGCCTTGGAATTTCAGATTTTATCGCAGCGGCGATCTCGCAAAGGAGATGGATCCATATCATCCATTCTCGCATTCACTCGAACGTTGGGCTCGCTCATTCAGCGCAATGAATATAAAATATCGCAATGCCTCGCTGACACTTGATCTTATTGACCGCAAAGGCAAGTACGAGAATGGCTTTATGCACGGACCGATGCCGTCTTTTTTCGATCATGGCAAATGGAATCCGGCGCACATTAATTTTACGGCAAATGCCATTCCAAATAAAATTGGCTCAGGTGTCGAAGCGCTTAATACTCTTTTTCATGAAGGAGGACACGCTGCGCATTTCTCGAATATTTTGATGAATGCTCCCTGTTTCGGACAGGAATTTGCTCCGACATCCGTTGCCTATGCAGAAACGCAGTCTATGTTCTTGGATTCTGTCATCAGCGATGCTGATTGGCTTGAGCATTATGCCCTCAATGACAAAGGCGAGCCGATGCCATTCGAATTAATTGCAAAAGCAATAACGCAAGGACAGCCATTTATTGCAATGACGATTCGCGCAATGCTTGGAGTATGTTATGCCGAAAAAGCGATCTATGAAATGAGCGAGGCTGAATTAACTTCTGATAATATTCAGAAAGTATTTTCAGAGATAGAAAAGAGAATGTATGCGATGCCTGCTTCTCCAAGGCCAATCCTTGCAGTACCGCATTTGCTTGCCGGTGAATCGAGCGCATATTATCATGGCTATGTGCTTGCTGAAATGGCAGTACAGCAAACACGAAAATATTTCATGGAGAAATACGGCTACATCTCTGATAATCCTAACATCGGGCCTGAATTAGAAAATGGCTATTGGAAATTCGGAAACTCCGAGCGCTTCTTTGATCTTGTCGAGCGCTTAACAGGGAAGCCTCTGACTGGTGATGCACTGATTGCTGAAGCAAACCGAACAGTTGCTGAAGCTATTGCCGAAGAAAAAAGACTTGTTGAGCATTCGCATAAATCAACTGAAACCAAGACTCCGAATCTTGAAGCAGATATAAAAGTCATTCACGGCAATGAGAAAATTACCGAATTTACGAACGGCGATTTTTCAAAAGCGAATGAAGAATTTAAGCAATGGGTAGTGAAGCATTATCCGAAAGAGGCGGCATGACTCTAAAATTTGAGCTTGAGACTTTTAGTTAGGTTTAGGGTTGTATCATCATGAAGCAATTAATTCTCTGTGTTCTGTTTGGCTCGATAACCATATTCATGGGTTGCGGAGCATACAACCCAAATTCATATTTTACCAACTCAGTTGTTATATGTGATTCGCTTTCAGATCTTGACAATGTGACGAGCCTTACGTATATAGACTCAACAGGCAGTGAAACGGATGTAAGTTTTGATCATAGTGACCCGGGCTTATATTGGACTTGGACATTTTCCGACCAACCGGCAGGTATCCCGTATTATTCCAAGTCTGTACTTACAAAAGAATGTTACATTGATTCCGAGAAAAAAAATTCTTGCTTGCTTCGGATTGCATATAATTCGCCAAACCTTACAATTCCTGGCATAGGTAGTTACCAGTGGATGAATCCGGTACTCCATGATACTGATGTTGGAGTTACATTGATCTTTAAAACCAAAAATAAAGACGATGACGTTTATTATTCAGATGCCGGAACGCTGAATATTTTGGAATCAATATATACACAATATACACAGGATAATCAAGTCAATGCTGTTTTCTTTGGTACCCTTATCAACGATTCAGGAAAAAAATTGAGAATAAAGTGCGGAAAATACTCATTGCAAAAAAGATAAAAGATAATTTATATTAATTCTATCTTCTCAAAGAAAAGGCATGATGCGTAAAGAAGAACTGCTAATTTGTTTCGATCAGGTTGCCCATCATCCCGAAGAATCGGTTGAGTTGGCATTGAAGGGTATCACGGAAGAGGAATCATGGTATCAGCATCCTGCATATTCAATAGAAGAAAGGGAAGTTGGGCATCCTCCTTCCGGCTCCATCCTTTGGTATGTTGTTCATCTTGCTGATTGTTATACTTGGTATAAGGCTCTAATTCTTGAAAGACCTGCAAGACCCGAATACTTAGCAGTTCCGGATATAAAAAATCTGGCTGAAGGAATTATAATAATGAAATCCTGCCGCGCTGATTTACGTGAATGTATTGCCTCAATTGCTGATGAACAGTTCGAGGATATTCTTTGCAATGGAAGATCAATCTCCGATCAGGTTCGAATGATTATCAGGCATGATGCCTGGCATGGCGGGCAGATCGCTGTTGCGCGAAGACTTGCCCGATACAAAAATTAAATTTCATAGTCTGCTTTTCTTCTTCATATACTTCCAATTCCTCGGCTTTCCTTCAGCTATCCACTCAATAGCTTGGGCTAATCGTTTATTGCGGGTATCTTCAGTCTTTGCTTCCGTGAGCCAGAGAATATATTCTCTGCGATGTGAAGGAGGAAAATTCTTGAAAGCAGTTTCAGCTTTCTTGTTCTTCTTGAATGCTGATGAAAGATAGCTCGGAAAAGGAAGTTCTTCTGCAGGTTTTTTCTCCCGAGAAGGAAGTCTTTTCCCTTCGTCATTAAGCTTCATCGCTTCTTTCACATAGGCGAGAAATACTTTATCTGATGGAAGGTCCTTTACTGTTGTCAATTTTCCAGAATGTCCCATGGCAGTTTCACTTTGCGCCATGACAAAAAGTTTTTTATCTTTCATTAATGGCGCTTTCCAGAATCCGAAGACGGCATGATTCTTAAAAGCAGCCATTGAGCACATCATTTCGTCTTTATAATCAAAATGCGGGAAGCCCCATTTGATCTTTTCTTCCACATCTGGGCAGGCTTTATGTACTAACTCACGGATATGAATAAGAATTGGTTTTGCAAAAGGCTGGGCCTTTGCAATGTAAATATCAATTCTTGGATCGGTCTTTGGCATAATGGTATTCTTTCTGAATTATAATACGCAAATATAAGCAGAATTCGTAATTCATAATTCCTAATTCGTAATTATCTCCCCCGCAACCGATTTGGAACCTGAAACTGTTATTATAATATGGAAGAAAAGAAAATACGCAGCAAGAAGCCCCAAAGCGATAAATCAGGTGGTGATGACGGGAGCGGCGCAGTGCCGCACTGCTCATTTTGCCTTCGTTCGGCGAATGAAGTGACGACGCTTATTAGTGCGCCTTATGGCTCGGCATTTATTTGCGATATTTGTTCGGCAAATAATGTCGAGCTTCTTCGCGCACATCTGCCGCAATATACTTCCAAAGCAAATGCCCGCAAAGCAGGATTATCCCGTTTCACTCCGCGTACGATCAAGAAAGAACTTGATGATTACGTCATTGGGCAGGAGCAGGCAAAAAAAGTTTTATCCGTTGCCGTTTACAATCATTTCAAGCGAATTGAATCCGAGACGATTCTCGGAGTCGAAGGTTTTGAAGATACAGAGATCGAAAAAGCCAACATCCTAATGGTCGGTCCGACCGGAACAGGAAAAACGCTCCTTGCACGAACACTTGCGCGAGTGCTTGATGTGCCATTCGCCGTTGCTGATGCAACAACGCTTACCGAAGCAGGATATGTCGGCGATGATGTCGAATCAATTTTATCTGCGTTGCTGCAATCAGCGGATTACGATGTCACTCGCGCCGAGCGCGGAATTGTTTATGTTGATGAGATCGATAAACTTGCACGCAAAAGCGATAGCGCTTCAATAACTCGCGACGTTTCCGGTGAGGGCGTGCAGCAGGGATTTCTGAAATTACTCGAAGGCACCGTTGCCGGAGTTCCTCCGAAAGGCGGAAGAAAACATCCCGAGCAGCCACTTGTCTATATTAATACAAAGCATATCCTTTTTATCGCAGGCGGCGCGTTTGAAGGATTGGAAAAGATCATTCAAAAACGTCTGCATAAAAATCCTATCGGTTTCGGTGCTGAATTTCCTTCGAAGGATTCAGCGGACTTGCGCAATCTCTTTCATTTTGTCGAGCAGGAAGATCTGCTGAAGTTCGGATTTATTCCGGAAATGATCGGAAGACTTCCCGTCCTCACCGCTCTCGAAGCGCTTTCGAAAGAGGCGATGCTGCAAATTCTTACCGAGCCAAAAAATGCGCTTGTCAAGCAATACCGCAAACTTTTCGCAATGGAAGGTGTCGACCTTATTTTCGAAAAAGACGCGCTCGAAGCCATTATTGATAAAGCAATGAAGCGCGGCACCGGTGCTCGCGCACTGCGCTCGATCATGGAAGGCGTACTGACAGAACTGATGTTCTCATTGCCTGACGATCAGAAATTAGAAAGATGTGTAGTCACCAAAAATTCTGTAGAGGGCATCGCACCACCGATCCTCGTGCGTAGCGGAGAGAAACAGGCGGCATGATAGTCGTTAACAACTAATATTTTGCTGCTGATCTGCATAGCTACTAACTAAAGACTAAAAAACTAATAGCTTGTTAGGAAACATCTCCACGCACTTCGGCGTTATGTAGCCGCACGAAAACGATTGCCTCATGGCCTAATGGTATGGCATCTGATTCTGGATCAGGAGGTTCTAGGTTCGAATCCTAGTGAGGCAGCAAAGAAAACGAAGACATAGCTAAAGTTTAAAGCCCATTAAATCACTATGATTTTTTGCTTCGTATGAAACACAGTATTCTACTCTTAGGAATTTTTGTCTCTCTGGTTATCGGAGGATGTAAGTCCGCATCTGTTAATCCCATAACCGGGCAATCTCTCGGAATAACATTCCATAACTTTCCTCCAAACCGTCCCGGTGAAGTGTATGCGCTGTGGGTCGAGATTCCGAAATCCGCAGCTCCGCAACCTGTTAATCCCTTACATGGGCTTGTGATCAGTAAACTCGTTTCGACTTTTACGATGAACGATACTGGCATTGTCGGATTTGATACGACGGGATTTAGCAAGCGACTTGGTGTGAATTTTTCGACGATGATTCGCGCTGAGGTATCTGTCGAACAAATTGGTAATATCGGATCGGCGCCGGCAGCCGATTATCTTGTCGGTAATATCAGTGGTACATATACGGTCGGAACGGCAACGCTTACCGGAGATGACCCGCTTGCATTCGGCAGTTCGCTTTCATCGGTTTCTGGAATCGCGACCTTAGCGTCAAGCAATAGAAGTGCCTCTAACTACATTGGCGAAGTATATCTGATGAATTTTGCGAGTGATTCAACAACGAGTGCGGGTTTAACTAATCTTGCTTCGCTCCCATCGGGATGGCAGTATGGAGTTTGGACTATAGATTCAGCTACAACACCTCCGTTAAAAACATTTCTTGGATACGTGATAAGTCCTGATAGCAAGGATACGAAATCGCTCCGTGATAATTACAATTATCCCGGTGGATTAACTCTTGATTCATTACAAAACGCGCCATGGAATCTGGTGAACGGTATAAGCGCAGTTTTACTTTCGCTTGAACCAGGCTTCAGTTCAAGTGATCCTGCAATCCCATTTCCGGCACCGGTTCTTTACGGAACGATCCCCGCGGGTTTACAGAAATTTACTCCATTCCCGCTTACAAATGTTGTGAAAAGTTTTCCGAGTATAGATATGAGAATTGCAAGGTAAAAAATTATTTGAATTCCATTTGCCATTTCATTTAACGTCATTGCGAGGAGTCGCGCAGCGACGACGAAGCAATCTAAAAACTTAACACTTCTATAGAATTAATATTTTAGATTGTAGAGCCTGTTCTGAGGTACAAAGGATATGGCTAAAGCCCTCCTCACAATGACACCTTTTTAGTGACACTTAAAATAATCGAACGGTTCTCTGCAATCATTGCAGCGGTAAAGGGATTTGCAGGCAGTTGAACCGAATTGGCTGATCATTTCCGTATTAATAGAATTGCAATTTGGGCATTGAATATGCCGTGTGCCTCCGAGCAACGTTAATTTATCAACTGATAATAATTCAGGCGGAGCGATGCCATATTGCTTCAGCTTGTATTTTGCTTCCGAGGAGATCCAATCAGTTGTCCATGCTGGTGAGTAGGTCATTTTTACATTCACCAGATCTATTCCATTTGCATGAAGCAATTCTTTGATCTGATCTTCGATCATCTGCATTGCCGGGCAGCCGGTGTAAGTTGGAGTGATCGTCACATCGCATCCGCCGGGAGTAAGTTCGACATTGCGCAAAACGCCGAGTTCTTTGATCGTAATGACCGGAATCTCGGGATCTGGGATTTCGGAGAGAAGAGAATATATTTCGTCTTTTGTTAACATGATCAATTATAGTGTCATTGCGAGGAGGGCTCTAGCCCGACGAAGCAATCCCCTAAAGGAATTGTAGATCGTTACGTTCTACCACGATTCAGGGGATTGCTTCGTCGTCGCTTCGCGACTCCTCGCAATGACACGCTTTTATTTTACCACTTCGCATCCGGATATGCTCTTGGTAAGTATTGCATTTCCGCTAAAATAAATCCGAGGTTCTCGGAATGCACACCGTTCCTGCCACCTGTTTGCTTGTAGCCATCAACAGGACGAGTGAGCGTTGCCTTCGTTATTGCCTCAGTGACAAGTGAATTCCATTTGTCATAAAGCTTCGTACTATCAACTGCAATACCTTCTTCGATGAGCAAAGTTTCTATTTCATCAAGTTCGAATAGCTCACCGGTATACATCCACAGATCATTAATTCCGGCTTGCATACGCGCATGACTTTCCTCTGTTCCATCGCCCAAGCGCTGAAGCCAATCGTATGCATGACGCCAATGATATTTTACTTCCTTCAAACATTTCACTGCTAGCGCAGCAAGCATTTCATCCTTGCTGTTTGAAAGCTCTTCGAAAAATCCAAGTTCAAAAGCCGAATTAAAAAGCTGACGCGCGATTGTTACTGCAAAATCTCCGTTGGGTTGCTCGAGAAGAAGTATATTATAGAACTGTCTCTCGGCACGTTTATATGCAAGGTCGTCCTCTGTTCTATTTTTTCCCTCAACGGTTGCAGCATATTTCAAAAGCGCTTGTGCACGACCAATGAAATCCAGAGCAATATTTGTCAGCGCAAGATCTTCTTCTAAGATCGGTGCATAGCTACTCCATTCACTGAGCCTATGTCCCAAGATCAAAGAGTTATCGCCGAGACGAAGAGTATATTTGAAAAGCGCTTCTTGTTTAGTCATTAATTTTCGAAGTATAGTAGCTTCGACTTCAGTCGAAGCGAGCCGACTGAAGTCGGCTCTACTAATTTAAAGCCCAACGGCACCCTCAGGCATAACATAAAATGTCGGATGGCGATAGATCTTATCGTTCGCCGGATCGAAAAGCATATCGCTGTCATTCGGATTGCTTGCAACAACGGAAGTTGAAGGCACCACCCAAATGCTTGTGCCTTCGCTACGACGTGTATAAAGATCGCGCGCATTGGTTAATGCCATTTCTCTATCGGGCGCATGAACACTTCCGGCGTGCTTATGCGGAATGCCTGGGTTGGCTTGAATGAAGACTTCCCAAAGCGGCCACTGTGAATCTTTTGTTTCTGCCATGTTAGAAAATATGAACTATGAAATATGAACAATGAAATATTCAATATAAACTCATCGTTCATATTTCCTATCTCATATTTTTCTACGCTGCTATCCTCGCACGTTTGGCTGCATAAGCTGTTGCAGCTTCGCGAACCCATGCTCCTTCGTTATGTGCTTTGAGGTGATGAGCGATGCGCTGCTTATTGCATGGTCCGTCACCTTTAACGACGCGGTCGAACTCCGCCCAATCAATTTCACCAAAATCATAATGTCCGCGCTCTTCATTCCATTGTAATTTCGGATCAGGAATTGTAAGATTTATAACATCAGCTTGCTTTGCAGTCTTATCAATAAATCTCTGACGCAGATCGTCATTCGAATCGCGTTTAATTTTCCAGCGAATTGCTTTCCCGGTGTTCGGAGAATTCGAATCATGCGGACCGAACATCATTAGCGATGGCCACCACCAGCGGTTCAGGGCATCCTGTGCCATCTCGCGCTGCTCGGCAGTGCCGCGAGCCATGTGCGCCATGATCTCATATCCCTGACGCTGATGAAAACTTTCTTCTTTACAGATGCGAATCATCGCACGTGAGTAAGGTCCATACGAAGTGCGCTGAAGTGAAATTTGATTGACAATCGCAGCACCATCAACAAGCCAACCGATCGCACCCATATCTGCCCACGTGATCGCAGGATAATTAAAGATAGTGGAATATTTTGCTTTGCCTGTTTGTAATTGCTCGACAAGATCTTCGCGAGATATGCCGAGCGTTTCCGTTGCACTATAAAGATAAAGTCCATGACCGGCTTCATCCTGCACTTTTGCAAGGAGCACAAGTTTTGCGCGCAAACTTGGTGCGCGGGTGATCCAATTACCTTCCGGCTGCATACCGATGATCTCGGAATGTCCGTGCTGTGATATTTGGCGAATCAGATGCTTGCGGTAATCCTCCGGCATCCAATCACGAGGCTCGATTTTTTTATCAGCACCAATCAGCTTCTCAAACTGCTCAAGATATTTTTGTTCGTCCATGGTTCATAAATTTCCTTAGATTATGAGAACAAAATAAACAGAGATTATATTTCTTCAGAGTGGTGTTTCATTCAAGCTTCCATTTAGGTCTTGAAATGATTTAAAAATAGTAAGTACTGTTTAAGAACATGACTATTCCAGCATCATACTCAGAAACCCGAAAATACGATCATACCAAGATAGCTCTTTCTGATGCAGTTTCAAAGGCACTGGAATCAATTGGGTGGGAGTTCGAATTTGTCGATCCAGATTTTTTCATTGGGAAGATTCCAAGGAGTATTTGGTCATGGGGTGAAAACTTTGAAATCCATATTGAAGAGAATGGAAACATCAGAATGCTTAGCATATGTAGCTTCCGTTCGACTATTATTTCCTGGGGTAAGAACAAGCGAAATGTGCGGATTTTTTTCTCGGCTTTGGATGAAAATCCTTCTAAAATCCTGTTAATCCCAGTTACATTGCCTGATCGTAACTCACCACAACATTTTCTGTCAGCGGCATACTCTGACAAGTGAGGATAAAATTCGAAGCGACATCGGCGGGATTAAGTGCGAAATTTACTTTCATATGAACCTTGCCTTCGAGTAATTTCGCACGGCAGGTTGAGCATGAACCGTTCTGGCAAGAATACGGTGCATCGAGTCCGAGACGTTTTGCGGCGAAGAGAATAGCTTCATCGGGAAGCATCGTCGTTTGATATTCATCCCCGTCCATAACAATGATCAGATGCGCACCTTCAACAAACTTTATTTTCTCTTCAGCCTTTTTTGATTCAGGAGATTCTTTTGGTGCTGCGAAGTATTCTATATGAATTCGAGAATCCTCTATTTTTATTTCTTTAAGTACTGCGACGACATTATCCATCATCGGGGTCGGACCGCAGATAAAGAATTCGTTATCAAGATTTAACCCAACATAATTTTCGATCAATGCAAGATCTTTTTCCTTCGTCATCATTCCTTGATGAAGGTGCGGATGATTCGGAGGTGCGACATTTAAGACGTGAACAACTCTTAGTCTTTCATTATAGCGAATTTCAAGATCAAGGATCGCATTCTTAAATATAATAGATGCTTCGTCGTTATTGCCGTAAAGTAAGACGACTTTGCTTTGTGGCTCTGCTTCAAGCACTGCTTTCATGATAGACATCATCGGCGTGATGCCGCTGCCACCTGCGAAAAGAACGTAGTTCTTTGTATGTGAAGCAGAAAGTTCAGAGTGGAAATTCCCCATCGGAACCATGACATCAATAATATCTCCGGGCTTGACTTCGTCATTAATATAACCTGATACTTTTCCGCCTTTAACTTTTTTTATCGCAACGCGAAGCTGATCTTTTTCGAATGGACTGGAGCAGATTGAATAAGACCGGCGTATTTCTTCGCCGGCTAACGTGAAGCGCAAAGTCAGGTATTGCCCTTGTTTGTAACGGTATTCTTCTTGTAATTCAAGGGGGACTTCAAATCCGAGCGAAACGGCATCCGGTGTTTCCCGAATGATATCACGCACTTTTAACGGATGAAATTTTGACACGTCTTGCTTTGCTTGTAAAATTGAGCCTATTAAACAATAAGTTTGGGAAAATGTCGCATGGGAATAATTAGATAGAAACTTATAAAAATGTCATTGCGAGGAGTTCGCTTGCGAACGACGTGGCAATCTAAAAACTTACGTCGCGAGGTAGTCCCGAAGATTTTAGATTGCCACGACCGGCTAAAGCCGGTCTCGCAAAGATAGAATATTGAAATTATGCCAGTACTACTTTTTATCCTCTGGCACGATAATTGTTTATCCAAAGTTAGATTACTACATAACTCTGTAAATGTTTATGAAATATTTTCTAAAATTATCTCTACTTCCCCCCCTTATCTTTCTTGCTTCTTGTGTGCCGCCTCAGCAACAGCCAGCCGATTATGTTGACAATGATCCCGGTATCAGCTATCAGGAATTTTACGATGGCTTAAGTCCTTATGGGCATTGGATTCATCATCCCTCGAACGGATATGTATGGGTGCCGGAAGCTGGTCCGAATTTTGTGCCATATTCCACAGGAGGATATTGGGTTTGGTCGGATGCTTATGGTTGGGTGTGGACTTCCGATTATGCATGGGGTTGGGCACCATATCATTATGGCAGATGGGACAATGATCAGGAATACGGCTGGTATTGGGTTCCGGATCTGACGTGGGGACCGGCATGGGTGGCATGGCGCGAGTATCCAGGCTATTACGGCTGGGCTCCGATGCGTCCGGGAATTTCAGCAGAGTTTGCTTATGGCGGAGGGTATATGCCGCCCAATTATTGGTGGACGGGTTGTGAAGGACAGTACTTCGGTCGCCGTGAAATGCGCGATCATTTTGATCGTGACCATGACGGAGACAGAAATCATGGAGAGCGAATAGGCAGAATTTTTGGAGGTGAATCTCGCAGCGTTGGAAATGCACCTTCGGTCGGCGGAGGCAGACGCGGCTTAGTCACCGGCCCGGCAAAACGAGTTATCGAAGCACAAGCGCATACAACGATCCCCTCGGTGAATATCGTCAGAAGTAATACACCCGGCGAAGCATTAAGTGGAAATACGTTGAATATATATCGACCTGAACTTCGGAGATCGGGAGCGCAGACTACACAAAATGTAGGTTCATCACAAACTGCCGCTCCGCGAAATGTTGAAACGCCACAAACGCCAGCAGTTCGGAATAATGGAACGCCGCCGATCTCAACTGCGCCAAGAAATTCAAACCCGGCACCGCCTTCAGCAACGCAGTCAACTCAGCCAGTGCCCAGATCAGTTACGAATATGAATGATGTTCGTGATCTTCGGCGACAGGCGAATCCGCAAAACACCAAACGCGAGATGACACCTGAACAGCGTAATTATTACGAAAGACCAAAAGAGAATGCGCCAGCACCACGACAGCAGGCTCCTCCGGCACAACAAGCTCCGCGCCAGCAACCTGCACCAAGACGTTCTGCGCCGATAAATAATCAGCCGAGTCAGCAAAGACCGAAATAAAATTTGGCTTGTCAATCTGAGCAAAGCGAAGAATCTCACATTTTCGTTATTCCGAAAGTGTGAGATTCTTCGTTCCGCCGCGCTGCACTCAGGATTACATTTTTACTGAGGAGCGAAGCCCCTTAATTCACCATCAGCGCTTTGCACTGACGAAAAACTCCGTTGCTGTTCTCGACCGTTAATTGATATACATAACTTCCGGCGACTAAAGAAGCAATTTCTTTTTTGGATAAAGTTATTTGCTGCGCACCTTCCGACATCCTCTGATTGGCAGTTTCAAATATTTTCTTTCCTTGCACATCGAAAAGTTCGATCTTGACGTTTGAAGGATTGGTGAGTGTGAATGGGACGGAAGTTTCAGCGCTGAAGGGATTTGGAAAATTCTGTGAGAGAAGAAATTGCCCGCCTGTTTCCGGAGCTAAATTAATCACGCCATTTTTTGGTGCGCTGACACCAATAGTAAATTCAGAATTATATCCATCAGCTACACTTCCAGAAATCGACAATGTCTGGTAGACTGTATTAGCAGTATCCGAAAAAACACCATCGCTTATATTCGATGTATCTTTCTGTCCACGAGAAGCATAAAGCGAAGAAGCATATACAGTTGATGTAATATCTTCCGGAAATGCCATCTGCGACGTTGCCGAGAGATGCGAACTTAAGAAAACCTGCATGTGAATATGCGTCGTTCTTCCTGAATACCAACCGGGATAAATTGTTTTGAAATGTACCTGCCCATTTGCATCACTTAATTGAATGCCTCTAAAAAAAGATTTCCCTGCCTGTGCGCCAAACTCGGAATAATTTCCATCTTTATCGCAATGCCAGATCACTACTGCGGCATTGGCGATCGGGCTACAGCTATCATTAACATTGACGACGTTCAGCGTTAGATTAAACGGAACTCCGGCGCCGCCTTCAGTAACATCTTGTCTATAAAAAAATGTATCTGTGCTCAGTGTTATACCATCTGCGGGCCAGGGAAAAGGACCTGCAGTCTCCGCCGGAATCAATACGCATCCGCCTGTCGGCATCATCACTTCTTTCTCTAAGAGTGAAATTGCTTTCTGGGAAGCCTTCGAAGTCCGAAAAGGAATAAGCGATGCAAGTCCTGCAAGTCCCGCTGTTTGTATTGCTGTTCTTCTATTCATGATCGTATGAAAAAGTGGATAGTAATTATTTTATGTAGAGTAATACATGAACGAAGCATCTGTTTCAGATGTGCCGGATAAATAGATTATGCATTAGCTGCAAATAACGGCTGTGACGAGTGTAAGTCCGGCGATGATCGCGGCAAGCGCGCTGAATGTGGAACGAACGATTGCGATTTTCATGATACTATCTACTAATGATTGTAAAAAGCATTGCTGCTACTATCAATGACTCACTCATCAGAAAATAATTTCACTTAGGAAGAAAAATAGATGATGATTAATTTTTCATCGCAGAATTTATTAGTGCTCGATCAAGACTAAATTGCCATTCATATAGTAAGCCCCTGCCGGAATATTCTCTATATTCATTCGATCACATTCAATGCACTCTATGACCTTTCTCCCTAATACATCGAATAATCTATTGTTTTGTTTCTTAGAAGTATGCAATATGGTGCTTACTGGATTGGGATAACAAATGGAAGAAGAAATCGGATATCTTGTCTCTTCAACTCCCTCCGATGGATCAAGAAGTTTAGCAATAAATACATCACTCCCACCGGAAGTTTTTAGTGTTTTCGAACCAAAACCTATTGTATCGGAAAAGCTGCCGACAACAATAACTTCAGCTTTCGGACTTAACACAATTGCATTGCCAGTAGTATAGCCTTTTCCTATAGTCTGAATTGCCCAGAGAAAATTTCCTTCGGCATCTACTTTTGTAATGAAAGCTGCACTCCCGCTGTCATTGGTAAGTGTAGTAGAACCAAATGAAGTAGTAAGTGCAAAATTCCCGCTAATATATGAATTGCCTTTTGCATCCGAAGTAATCGCATATCCCTCAGCATTTTGATTACTTCCGTCAGTTTGTTTTGCCCAAATATAATTTCCATCCTTGTCATATTTTACTATGAACAGAGCATAAACAATTATACTATTATAATAGCTAAGTTGCGTAGTGCCAAAATTCATACCGGCACGAAAAAATCCTGTAACGTGCACGTTTCCGTTCTTATCAATTGCAACACCCTCAGCGCCACCATAATATCCACCGCTTCCTATTTCCTTTGCCCAAAGTGTTTTTCCATCAGAAGAATATTTAATAAGGAACATCTTTTGTTCGGCATCAACAGCATCAATCAAAGTACCATCAATAACCAAATGCCCAAAGAATGAACCGGCTACATAACTAGATCCGGTGGAATCGGTTGCAATCGCAAGACCCGTATGTGTGCCGAAATCTCCACTACCTGTTCGTGCCCAAACAACATGACCATCACTATTATATTTGGCAACGAAGAATTCATTTGGAAGCGAAGAGGATAGTGTGATCGTATCGAATTTTGCAGTAGTGAAATATCGTCCTGTCAAATAACAATTCCCTGACCCATCAAGACTCAATGCGTATGCAGAATTCTGATTAAAACTCCCGACCCCATTACCTCCTGCGGTGCGAAGCCAAGTCAGACTTCCATCGTTAGCAAGTTTTGCAAGATAGATCTCTGATGAACCAATGCTCGAATGGACTTGTCCAAAAAATTTGACGCCGCCTAAATAATTGCCGGTAATAAAAATATTTCCTAGTCCGTCCAGCGAAATTGCATTGATATTCACCACATCGTATAATGAGTCAACAGACGAAGCGATAATTTTTGCCCAGACAACCCTACCAACTGAATTATATTTTGCAATGAAAATATTTCGCCTATTACCACCGAAGAGTGAGATAGTATCAAAAACTGTGGTGGTGTTCATCGCTCCGACAACGTACGAATTGCCTTCTTTATCAAGTGCAACACCCTTCCCTGATTCATTTCCTACGCCTCCGATCTTCACGGCGAATTGCCAATTTTGTGAGAAAGCAGGGACACTGCCGACCGCAAATAGAAGAATTACAATGAATAGCGTATGTCTCATTGATAAATAATATATTTAAGTATGGTAAACACGGATGAGTTAAAAATGTAGCTTCACAGTCGGTTAGACCGGAGAAAAGGAAGTCATTAGTAGTTAATCCTTTTTTTGCCACTGGGCACCTACGCTAAAAAGCTAAGATTTCGTAATTTATTCAAATAAATGAAATTTGACAAAAAAATCTTTGGCGATTCCAGCCTGATTTCGCCGATTTTAAAAATAGTTTTGTATGGGCACCTTGACAAAAGAACTTTTCATCCGTATATTTGCATTCGAAAGTTCGACATTATGTATTTTATAGCGAAATAATCTACGATGTTTTGCGTATAATACATACAAAAGCCACATTCCAGCCTTCTATTCCTTTTGATATTTTGCCCTTTGGCATCTGGGCGTGATCCTGCCGGTAAACGGATAAGAATAAAGAGAGAGATATTAGGAGACGATTTGCAACCGTAGGGTTGTGGTTTTTCTAATCTACGATACTACGATAAACCCGATAAATCTCTAACCCTGAGATTTATTACTACGATAACTATTTGAGATTGCCACGTCGTCCGCAAGCGGACTCCTCGCAATGACACCTTTTTTTTACTAACTACTAAACTACCAACTACCAACTACAAAACTACCTAACTGTTTTCTTGATCGGAGAGTGATCCTCAGAAGGGATATCGCTGCGATCTGTTCATTGACAATTTATAAACAAGTCAAAAGTCAAAACTGTAAAGTCAAAAAAGGGGTCGCTACCCTTTTGACCTTTTACTTTTGAGTTTTGACTTTGCGGAGAGGGCGCACGCCGTGTGTCCCTATGAATCTCAGGAATCCTATTAATCTCATAAATCCCAGTTCAGACAAAAGGGATTGGACGGACGGACTGAGAGTCCGTCCCACTGGATAGTCCACCAAACTCCGAAACTGCCCAAATTTTCATTTGGAGCTGAAACAAACTCGCCCGATTAGGTGTCAATACTATCGGAAGGCATAAAGAAGCCCTTCCGACAATTTGTGATCCAGATGACAGGATTGACGGACAAGGAGTTATGTGAGGCTCTGCGGGAAGGCGGGGAAAGCCGAGAACTAGCGTTTTCGGAGCTTTACCGCAGATACGCCTCGCGTATTTATCAATATGCCCGTCGCATCTTGAATCAGGATATGGAAGCTGAAGATATACTGCAAGAGACTTTCCTCAAGTTCTTGAATATCCTCGGAAAAGAAACCACGGTTATCGAGAATGTCCCAGCATATCTTCTTCGCATCGCCCGCAATCTTTCCTTGCGCGTCGGAAGTAAAAAGCAAGTTACCGTTCCAATAGAAGACTATCATGCTATCTTTAATGAATCCCCAATGGAAGCCGATGAGACTTCAAAAATTTTAACGATGTCGCTCGATCTTCTTCCGAAAGAACAACGCGAGGCATTAGTCTTGCAAGTCTATGGTGGATTATCATATTTGGAGATCGCCGACGTGATGGGAGTACCGATGACAACCGTGCGGAATTGGATCGTACGCGCAAAAGATAAAATGCGTAAGACCGTTGCACCGTATTTCCAGGAATCACATCAGTAGCATATACAGTTTTAGAAAGAGATAAGTAATATGGCAATGACAAATAACGCACATTCGGATCTGGTTCATCTCTTCATTGATGGAGAGGCAACCGAGACCGAACGCAACGCACTTTTCGGCGCATTGAAAGACTCTCCTGAACTTCAGGAAGAGCTTTCATCGGCTATGCAACTCAAGCAAGCCTTTGCTGCCGATATTTCGAAGCTTCAGCCGCCATCGTATCTGGAGTCCCAGATTGCCGAGCGCGCCGGACTTATCGTTGCCGCAAGCGCATCGCTTGCAACTGCTCCTGTTGTCGTGAATAGCATTAGTTCTGCTGTGAGCAGTATGGCTCCTATAGCAGCAACCGGAATTTCGAAAGGCATCTTAGCACTTATTATCGGAACATCGGTTGGTGTTCTTTCGACGATCGGAATTATCAAGCTTTCAAATTCAGACGAAACTCCAATTGCCACAGCTCCTGCTACGGTGAGTCAGAATATCTCTACCGGTAACGCTCAAGCCCCCTTGCTCGTCGCTGTTGATAAACCTGCCGTCATAAAAACACCGGATGCAACATATCTGATGAATAAAGCGAATACTTCAACTCCGGAGAATCTTTATTCGGCAGCAAAACTTCCGAATGTTAAAGTAAGCGAGGCTGTATTGAATCATGTTAGCAATGCAATTCGATCAAAGGCAATTGTAAAAGATACTAAAGTTGTAAGTGAGGCACCGAAAGAAAAACTTCCTGTCGCTTCTGAAAATAGTACGAACAACAGTACAGTAATAAATAAGAAAGAAATTACTGAAGTTGCAATGCAGCCGATCTCATTAGTAATGCCGCGTATTGCAGATATTAAAGCTAATGCTTCGATCGGATCAAATCGCGAGTCAATGCATACAAATGAAATGTATGATGGAGGATTAACAGGATTTGGAAGATTATCTGCACGAGTAGCAGGGATTATGACATCGAAATTATATCAAGGAAACAGCAATGCAACAACTCCAGTATTAAATAACTTTGCAGTTGGATTAAAATTTGATCTCGATCATACAAATGCCCTTGGCGCTGAAGTTGGCAACGAGACATTCCCCATTTATTTGTCAAATAGAAATGGTGGTTATGATAATCACACTTCAATTTCGTGGTATGGTTTATCATGGACGTATTCTGCGATATACTTACCATTGCCATTTGATATTCATCCGGAATTTAGAATTCTTGGAGCTGAAAGCACTGCAGGACCGATTGCAAAATTTTCGGCAGGCTTAGTTTTACCAATTACTCCGAGACTTTCTTTCTCGCTTGATGGAGAGGAGACCATGCTCTTTATTCAAAGTAATGGCGCGAATCTCACAGGCAATAAGCTTGCGCTCACCGGAGCATTCACATTTCATTTTTAATACAGCAGAGTAATGAAGAGAATATTGTTTTTAGTCGTTTGCGTTTTGTCTGGCGCTTTGATAAGCTCCTGTCAGAACGCATCATTCACGGAAGTGAATACGACTCCGCCGCCAACAAGTGATTTTTGGTTCACATCCGAACCGACGAAGCATATTAGCGGCGAAGTTCATATCGGAGGTGGGTACAATCCTCCGCTTCTGAATGCAACGATAATCGTTGCATGGGAGATTCCAAACAATCCATCGAAATCTATGTATGTTTATGGAGCAGGTAAAATATCCAAGTTGTATAATAAATATAACTTTGATGTCTCGCTCCGTGATACACTTCCAAAGTTTGTTCTTATGAATATGGATACTACCAATGCGATCGGCGCCGGCCATATATTCTTGATTGATAATCCCGGATTAAAAGATGGTGATACGCTCCGGCACGATCTGGATTGGGATAATAAATATCATGTGCTCGGAAGTATGAATGATATAGGAGTAATTTTTATCAAAGGCAAACCTACGCTTGCCGGTCGTCCACTCACAGGAAGTTTGCCTGGATTTATTCTCTTCCATGCGAGAAGACTGGACCCGTCCGGACAAACTGTCACTGATTTTGAACTTGCTGATCCGTTTAACATCGAAATTGAAATAGATGATAACGGAAAAAATTGTAAAGACAGAACTCCATTCTGGCTTCAGTAAATCTTGAAGATTGTTCTATTGATCCTCCCGCAACACAAAAAAAGAGAGGGACCGGATGAAAATCCGGTCCCTATTATTAAGGCAGCACAATATACTTCCCATACTGACGTTCTTCTCCCCGCTCAGATCTTGCGATCACTTCATAAAAATAACATCCTGATTCCTCAGGCAAGAATTCAACTTCACTTTCTCCGGAAGACACTGGTTTGTTGTCCAGAAGCATTGCTGATTCCTTCCCTAATATCGAATAAAGATTAATGGTAATCTTACATTGCTTATCCGAGAATAATTTTATCTTTGTCGGAGAACCAATGCGAATTGGATTTGAAGCAAGTTCACAGTTGAGAGATGAGTTACTCTTTGGAGATGAAACTCCTAAGAGCTTTGTGAAATGAATGCTATCAATAAACCAACCGTCGCCATCTGATCTATGAGTGGTGAGTCTGAAACGGATAACGGCATCTTTGCCCATCAGAGATTTGAAGGCAAACGCTTCGTGAACTGCTTTGCTATCAGAGAGAGTATTTCCCCAATCAGTAGAATGACTTGATTTATCAAACCAAATATATGGAGAGAAATCCAATCCGTTATTTGTCGAAACTTCAATGATGGCTGAATCGCCCGGTGCAACAAGTGCGATGTGACCGAATTCAAGAGTATGCGCTTCCTGATTAATAGTTATAGGAGGAAGAACGATCCATGAGTTGGTTTCTTTCAAATATGGGACATTAGGCAAAGAATCATTGATAAATTCCGCAGAAAGTTTTCCGCCAGCATTCGTCGTATCCCATGCAAAAGGTGTGAAGATGTTTTTAGTATCAGTAAAATTTTCAGTGTACGAAGTTAGCGGCATACCCGAGTAGAGCCACTTTGGCGGCGAAAAGGCAGAGAGAGTCGTGTCATTATCTCCATGCTTGGTCGAAGCTGCGAGCTGAATTAAATGGTAGCCGTCGGGTAAAGAGTTGAACGTGTAATTAAAAATCTGGCCGCGTAGAGGATCGGTCGCATTAAAACTATCGACTGCGATGCCGTTCACAAGATAATAAATTCTATTGAGATTGGTTACCGCTGTCCCCGCCGCATTTTTATCGGGCACGCGAAAATGTATCATTAAAGCATTCGCCTGAGCTTTTGCGTCGGTGATGATCGGCGGAAGAGATTCATTATTTGCACGAGGATTAAAATTTACAGTTTCAGTGATCGATGTATCGTTGTCAGTGGTGATGACTTGAATCGTGTAAATATAGTTTGTATTTTTTATTGCCAGCGAGTCGTTAAAACTTCTCGCAGTTTTCGGAAGATCAATTTGCAATCCGCCATCAAGCCGCTTCAAACGAAAAACATAATTGCCGAGCGATTCACCAAAAGTGGTCATGCCGGAATGCTCCCACCGAAGATCAGGAAGATGAGTAACGCTATCTTCGCTGACAACAAAATTTCTCGGAGCAGAGGAAGCATAAGGTCGAACGATAGATGTATATATATCCTGAACATATCCAACTCGTGAATCTGTCCAAGCCGGATACCATATTTTATTATGTGCGGCGATGGCATTATAGTCCCCGAAAAAATCCACAGTGCTTAACGAGACATTAATATTGAATGATGTTCCGGATATTCTTTGCGGAATAAAATTCTGACCGCCGTCATGCGAGAAGAACATATAGAGATCAGTCAAAATATTAGAGGCATCAGAGCGGCTGTCGTAACAGGCAATTCCGACATCGCCACTAACATCATCAACAGCTATCCATGGAAAAAATTTATCGGTTGCGATTGGCGACGTGTCATTTTCGATTGCTCTCACAGTACTCCATGAATTTCCTCCGTCATCACTGATTGTTAAAAAAATATGATGACGGTTATCATTGCCCATCGAAGTCCACGTCATATAAATTCTTCCATGATGAAGAGACGAATGATCGACTGCAAGTGAAGGAAAACTATTGACGCGAACGTGACCCTTGAGAACCGGATGAGCTAATGGATCACCTGACGGATAAAGTGGACCGAGGTCAGTATATCCCGATATTTTTTTATCGAATGAAAATGTTTTACCGCCATCGAGCGATGAAGCAAAACGAATTTCGTGATTTGCAGGATCGATATTTTCATAAGTAACATATACTGCTCCGCCATTGCCAACTACCGGAATCGGTGATTGATATTTTCCCGATGTCGTAATAAAAGTTGGCTGCGACCACGTTACACCTGCATCGGTTGAAAATGCAAGCCTGACTCTGCGTTTACCATTGACATCTGATTCGACCCATGCTTCATAGACTCTATCTTTGAACGGGCTTCCCGTTTCATTATCAACGGCGATATAATATTTATCAGCAAAAGTTGAAGCAAGGTGATCGCCGGTGGAATCGAGAATAATTCTAATCGGCAGAGTCCAATCTTTTCCTCCATCGGTGGAAATGTGACAGACCACATCATTGATCGGAAATTTATCGTGCGCAGTCCGTCCATAAGAATAGAATGCTGTTCCATGCGAGTTGAACGCTACGGCAGGATCGGTTGGATCTGCGGCAAAGCCCCAGTTTGGAATTAGTGAGCCGCTGCTCCATGTCTTGCCGCCATCAAACGACTGGAAATGAAACATCGAATCAGGACTGCGGTAATCATTGGCGCCGATAATTATATTATTCGGATCTGTGGGATTGATCGCGATGGAAGTCTCATCCTGATCTGCTGCGAGTAATGAGGAAACATTGATGTTCGGAAAATCCCGAGCGAAGTTTATTGCATTTTGATTTTGTAGAACAGATAGAGGGCGGACATGATGGAGCGTAGCTTTTGGACGATCATATCCGCTTTCGACTTTTCCATTCTCAGGCAGAAAGACGCATGAACGTTGCCCATAGCTTTTACAGGCTGCGAGTGCAAGAAGAAGAAAGATGATATGTTTTAAATTCGATCTCATAGTCATGAAGACCGGTACAAGTCTCTTTTATATAACCATCAATCGGCAGGAAAACTTCCGGAGGGGGTGATTTGATCAATCATTCTGAGTGAAGCACAGGGTGACAATTATTGGAAAGACTAAAAAAATTAGCGAACGACGATCTTTCCCACGCTGACTCCATGACAACTATTGCAGGCTCCGTTGGCAGTTAATCCCTCCATAAAAGTAGTGTTGCCGGAAGAAGAAGTTACCGAAGGATAAACCCCTTTATGGAGATCAATCGGATGGGTGGTGTAAAAATTTCCGACTCCGTCAACTTCGATCGTTGCGATGATACTATCTTTCAGAAAAATGCTGCCGTCTTGATTAAGACTGTCTTTTCCATTCGCTAATGTATGAAGATAGACGGTTCCGTTGGGACTTTTATTTACCGAATCTGCTGCAAGTACTGTCCCTGCAACGATAAAGCCGCCTTCAGTTGCTCCGGTCTGATGACATTCCATGCAATTATCCTTCATCGAACCGCTCGCCATTGAACCGTTAGTGCTAATGTATGTCCCACTGACATGCGTACAGGAATACACGGCGATGCAGGCAACAAAAATAAGACCAGACGCAATAAATTTGCTTTTCATTTTTTCAGTAAAACTTTTAGTTGGGAAGTTATCCTAATGTTACGGATGATATACAGTATTGATTCAACTATCGGTTCATTGTTTCAATGATGAATAATTATTCATTGAAACAAGGGCTACCCGCCGCGTATCATATTATATGAGAAGCGGCTTATCTTTGGGTATAATTTTATTTTTTGACTAAAATAATAAATGCGTGTCACAACAAGCATTTATCACGTGTCATAGTTATAGAGAATCCACTCTCCCCAAAATATGGTACTACATTTGTATAGATGTTACGATGATGAACAGGCTCAGAATATTAATTTTTATTGCAGCGACAAGCCTTTTGGCTGCCGGATGCTTCTACGATACCCAGGATGTGCTCTATAGCGCAAGGCAGCCAGTGCCATGCGATACGACGAATATTACCTATTTGAAATCTATCGTGCCGATCATTAGCGCAAATTGCAATTCTTGCCATAGCACAAAGCAAGCTGAAGCGTTCGGGAATGGTATTATTTTAGATACGTTTAATAGTTTGCAAGAACAAGCGGCTAACGGCAAATTGATGCATGATATTAACGGAGATCCCGGATATAATTTTATGCCGAAAAACGGAAGCAAACTTATTTCATGCGACAGTGCTTTTATCCAGCTTTGGGTAAATGCCAATACGCCGAACAACTAATCATGGCTCTTAAAAAACAAACAAAATATATTCTTCTTGGGATACTCGTCGTCATTATCATTGGCGCAATCTATGGATACACCGAGTATATGCGAAAACCCGCAGATCTTGCTGGAGTCAAAGCCGATATTGTCGTAAGCGCTTCACAACTATTCAGTGAATACTCGCAAAATGAAAAAGTAGCGAATGCAAAATATTTTAATAAGGTGATCAATGTTCGCGGAATTCTGAAATCCATTGACAAAGATCATAGCGGGGGTATCAGCCTTGCTCTTGATGGCGGTGATCCGATTTCCGGAGTGGCCTGTGAACTTGACTCGCGGCACATCGCCGACGCAGAACACGTTCGTCCAGGAGATAGTCTTACGATTACCGGAACGTGTGCCGGTTTATTGACCGACGTTATACTGAATCGCTGTTCGGTCGTGCAAAAATAATTTTTATGAATACGAAAAGACAATTATGAAAACAATGAATAGGATCGCAGTAGTCGCAGTGATCGCACTTTGTGCGGTGAGTTCTCAGTCAAATGCTCAGAGCAAATATTTTACTAAATCAGCCGATATTACGTTTGATGCTTCCGGTCCGCTTGAAGATATCAAAGCTGAAAATAAGAAGGCAACATTTGTGCTTGATGCTAAAACCGGCGCTGTTGAACTTGCTGTTCTCTTAAAAGCATTTGAATTTGAAAGAGCTTTAATGCAAGAGCACTTCAACGAAAATTATGTGGAAAGTGATAAATACCCAAAGTCAATCTACAAAGGAAAGATCATAAATTTTTCCGATGTTGATCTGACCAAAGACGGATCGTATCCGGTGAAGATGAGCGGACAGCTTACGATTCACGGCGAGACGGAAGAAGTCCCGGCTAAAGGAACACTCATCGTTAGTGGTGGAAAAGTAAGCGGCACTGCATCTTTCAAAATCACGCTTTCCGATTTTGATATTGAAATTCCGTCAGTTGTCAAAGATAAAGTTTCAAAAACAGTTAATATCCACGTCGCAGTATGGCTCGATCCTCTTTCATGAAGAAATATATTTCTCTTGCTTCGGTCATAATTCTTTTTCTGTTTGCAAATTCTTGTAAAGTTTATGCTCAGCAGGATACGTCAGCCAGTTTACTTGATCTTGTAAAAGATACGATTGCGCAAACGGAATATGTGAATAACGCTTTCAAGTCCACTCGTATTATTAACGGGCAATCCATTGAAATGCTTGGCGCGGGGTCGCTTGATTTTCGGATATTGCATCGGTTCGGTCCGGTCAATAGCGGAGTTGATAAGTTCTTCGGATTGGATCAATCATCGGTTCGTCTGAGTTTTGATTATGCACCTTTGAACGATCTGCTTGTCGGAGTTGGCAGAAGTACGGCGCGAAAAGAGCTGGATGCATTTGCGAAATATCGGCTTATTCATCAATCAAAAGGCGAGCGGACGATGCCGCTATCGGTTGTTCTTGTTGGCGGAGTGACCTGCTGGACGGGACCCTATGCCGATCCGACCGTAGCAAATTATTTTAGTTCGCGTCTTGGTTTTTTTCAGCAAGTACTTTTAGGAAGCAAGATCAGCGACCTGTTTTCTTTTCAGCTTTCTCCGACGCTGATCCACCGGAATATCGTCACATCCACAAGCATTCCGCATGATGTTTATGCACTCGGAGTTGGTGGAAGAATAAAGCTTACGAACCGCATTTCGCTTACAGTTGATTGGTATCATCCGTTTAACGGCATGATAAAAGGTGTGACGTTCGATCCGCTTGCTATCGGTTTTGATATTGAAACGGGTGGTCACGTTTTTCAGGTGCATCTCTCGAATTCCGTCGGCATGAACGAGCGCGCATTTATCACCGAAACATTTAATAATTGGGCGACGGGCGGCATCCAACTCGGCTTCAATATCTCGCGTGTTTTTCAGTTATAATCAACTACAGTTTTCGCTGAGAAAATAGTAATCTTCGTCGCCGCCTCATCTTTTTCATAATTTTGCACATAAAACAAACGCAAGATTATGTCATCATACCAGGATTTTCTCAAAGGATTGCCGCCGAAAGAGTTGTGGGCAGAGCGAATTTATACCACGAGCGATTGCCTTTATCCCGAATCATTGAACGCTGCCGTTGAACTTCTTGACCGCAATCAACCACTCGACTTCGGAAGCCGTCCGGCTATTTTTTATAAAGAGAAAAAATTTACCTACGACGAACTTGCGAATATCGTCGGCAAGATGGGTAACGCATTGCGAATGATCGGAGTAAAAAAAGGAGATCGCATTCTGCTGCGCTTCCCGAATAATCCGACTGCCGTTGCGCTTTGGCTTGCAACGATTCGCATCGGCGCAATTACCGTCATGGTGATGCCCATGCTGCGCGCACGTGAATTGAGTTACCGCGCTAACGATTCCGAATGTTCAGTTGTACTTTGCGATGCCGCTTCGATTGATGAAGTACGCAAAGCCGAACCCGCAATGGATACGGTGACGAAAATTTTGATCTGCGATGGCAAAGATGATGTCTATGAATCTTTTGAAGATCTGTGGATGAATCAATCAGCAGATTGCTCATCGGAAAAAACTTTGCGCTCCGATATTGCTCTCATCGGTTACACATCAGGCTCGACGGGCGACCCCAAAGGTACCGTTCATTTTCATGATGACGTACTTGCCATTGCTGATAGTTATGCAAAAAATACTTTGCATCCGACGGAGAACGATATTTTCAGCGGACATCCTTCACTTTCTTTTACATTTGGACTTGGCGGCTTGCTTATTTTTCCATTTCGTTTCGGCGCAAGCGTTGTGCTCCTCGATCAGTTTACGCCGGAGAATATGCTGAAGACACTTGTAAATTATAAATGCACGATCGGCTTCTGCGCACCGACGTGCTACAACATGATGATGCGCCTCGATGAAAAGGGCGATTACGATCTTTCGAATTTACGTCTTGGTGTCAGCGCAGGCGAGACGCTTCCTAAATCTGTGTATGATAAATGGAAAGCGAAATACGGCACTGATCTTCTCGATGGAATCGGCTCAACGGAGATGCTGCATATTTTTGTGACGAATAAACCCGGCGACGTCAAAGGCGGCGCAACCGGTAAACCGGTGCCCGGATATATTGCAAAAATATTAGATGATGCAGGCAATGAACTTCCGCCGAATACTCCCGGACTCCTTGCGATCAAAGGACCGACAGGCTGCCGCTATTTGAAAAAGCCAGAACGTCAAGCAGGATATGTCAAAGAAGGATGGAATATCCCCGGCGATGTTTTTATGCAGGATGATGAAGGTTGGTTTTATTATCAATGCCGCAATGACGATCTTATTATTACCGGAGGCTACAACGTCTCGCCGCCTGAACTCGAAGCTGTCATCAATGAGCATGAAGCTGTGAAAGAATCAGCCGTTGTTCCAAAACCCGATGAGCTTCGCGGACAGATCGTCAAAGCATACATCGTGCTTGCTCCGGGACATTCAGGCAGCGAATCTCTCGTCAAAGATATTCAGGATTTCGTCAAGCGCGAACTCGCCCCGTATAAATATCCGCGCGAAGTGGAATTCATCGAAGCTCTTCCGAGAACCGATACAGGAAAGGTGCAGAGATTTGTACTGAGGGATAGGGCGGCGGCTCTCTGAACCTGGATTAACAGGATTTTATAAGGATTTTTAGGATGGGGATTAAGGTGACATTGCGAGGAGGGTAATAGCCCGACGTGTCGCCTCTACGCCGCAGTGGGCAATCCCACTCTCAGGTTTACCTGTCATTCTGAGCGGAGCCATAATTCGCGAAGCGGATTATGACGAAGCGAAGAATCCCGTAATCGTTGGCAGACTTTTAGCTCTACAAACAATAACGGGATTCTTTGCTTCACGCAGGATGACATATATTATTAATACAACTCCTCATCGTCGTCGTCTTCATCATCAAGGAGGTCGTCGGCTTCGAGGAGATCATCTTCTTCGATCTCTTCGATGTCGTCATCGTCAATGGTTTCGGCGAGTTCGTCGTCGGTGACCGGAGGGTCTTCTTCGACAACTTCCGCTGGCTTATCGTCGTCATCGTCGTCGTCCTCATCATCTTCTAAAATGTCATCGTCTTCGATGTCGTCATCATATTCGTCTTCATCGTCGAATGCATCTTCCTCGCCACCGAGCGAGAATCCGTCAGACATCATCAAGTCGGCAAGGGCTGCTACACCGACGGTTGCGCCGGCGATCTTCATGCCGGTCTTCAGGGCGCTGGTCGCCACTGTTGGGTCACCGGGCGGAATGCTGATCGAGGAAAGCTGAGGTGCGGCAACGGCTTCATCGACTGTCTCATACATCGGGAAAACGCGGTCAAGCGCTGTCAGCGAGAGCAACGAGCGCACATCCTCACTGGCGCCTGCAATGCGCATATCGCCATGATGATGGACTTGCTGCCTCTGTGCAAGCAGAAGCGCTGAAAGCCCCGCAGAATCAATATATTCGACTCCGGAGAGATCGAGCACCAGCGTCTTGACATCAGGCTGCGCAAGAATCAGAAACTCCGCTTTCAGATCGGAGGCGATGACGGAATCCAGGCGTTTCTCATTCGGACGGAAGATCGTCGCCTTATCGGTTTGTTCGACTTTGAAGTTCATATAAAAAGCTTTCCCATTCGGGACTGAAATAGTTTAAAGTTATAAAACTGACGTACTTGGGAATGCGAATTTACGAGAATTTTCCCCGAATGTTTTAGAAAATGGACTTCGAAGGCTTTTCCAAATAAACATTGCCGAGCAGAATCCTCAAAGTTTGCGCTTTGCACGCATTTCTTAGGATTTATAATCTACATAGCTTCCGTTCTATTCCACATGAAAAACCTCGTCATTGCGCGAATAAAAAAAGCCTGTACCACTATGAGTCGTTAGTTATTAGTCGTTAGCAAAGGAGAAGCCCTCACCCTTAATCCCTCTCCCGGATTACCGGGAGAAGGAGACAAAAAAATAGGGCGGACGGAGAGTCCACCCCACTGGATTCGGGGTCTTCAAACCCTGAAAATTATTTTAACCCTGTAAATCCTAATTCTGACAAACTTAATCCCGGTTCGAACAAACTTTGTTCATTCGAATATTGTTTGTGCAGTGCTATTTTAAAAAATTAACGTATTTGAAATTCCGATAAACGCATACTGTTGTTATGGCAAACGAAACTGCACCTGCTCCCTCAGCAAATGGAACGCCCGTGACCGCCACCCCCAAAGCAGGTCTCGAAGATATCGTCGCCGGTGAAAGCAAGATCTGCTTTCTCGATGGCAAACGTGGCATCCTCGCCTATTATGGTTATAATATTCATGATCTCGTAAAAGGAAGTTTCGAAGAAACTTCTTACTTGCTTTTTTACGGCAAGTTGCCAAATGCAAGCGAGTTATCAGATTTCACGGCAAAGCTTGTTAAAGCCCGCGAACTTCCGAAGCAGATCAAGGAGCGCATCGCTTCCTATCCGAAGAATGTCCATCCGATGGCTGTGATCCGCACCGTCGTCAGCGAGTTATCGTTCTATGATACTTCGGTTGAAGATAATTCACGGAATGCCAATATCGAGAAGGGTATTCGCCTGATGTCTCAGATTCCGCTTATTGTCGCATCCTACGATGCTCTCCGCAACGGACGCCCTGTGCCGGAAGCAAAGCCGAACCTCAGCCATGCCGCCAATTTTCTCTACCAGCTTTTAGGCAAAGAGCAGGATGCCGAGATCGTGAAGATGTTTGATTCAGCGCTGACGCTTCATGCCGATCATGAGTTCAATGCTTCGACTTTTACCTGCCGCGTTATTGCCTCGACTCTGAGCGATATTTATTCGGCTGTCACCGGCGCGATCGGTGCGCTGAAAGGACCATTGCATGGCGGAGCCAATGAGCAAGTTATGCGTATGCTTCTGAAGATCAACGATCCCTCACGAGCCAAGGAATGGGTGATCGACGCATTAGCCCGCAAAGAAAAGATCATGGGATTCGGGCATCGCGTCTATCGCACTGAAGATCCCCGCGCCACGCATCTCCGCAAGTTCAGCGAAGAAATGGGCAAGCGTTGCAAGGAGCCACAATGGTACCAAATGTCCCTCGACATTGAGCAACTTATCTTCGCCGAGAAAAAGCTTTACCCGAACGTAGATTTTTATTCTGCAAGCACGTATCATCTGATGGGCATTCCGCTCGATCTTTATACGCCGATCTTTGCAATGAGCCGCGTCACAGGATGGGTTGCTCATGCGCTGGAGCAGTATTCCAATAACCGCATCATCCGCCCCGCCGCAGACTACACCGGACCGCTGGATCAGACGTGGGTGTCGGTTGAGAAAAGATAATATTTCCACATCGGTAGGCGTAGGGCTTTAGCATGGGCTAAAGTCCTGCGCCTACCGAGAGACTAAAACCCCTCACACTCCCTTTTTAAAATACCATAGGATGTAATCACTTATCTTTGTATTGCATCTTATCTCTATGGACATCGTATTTCATTTATTTCTCGTCGTATTTTTCATCGCTCTGAACGGATTCTTCGTAGCCGCGGAGTTTGCTATTGTTAAAGTTCGCGGAACGCAGATCACTCAGCTAATTCAAGCCGGCAATGAAAAAGCCAAGCTGCTCAAGGCGATCTCCGAGAATCTGAACGAGTATCTTGCCGCCACACAAGTCGGCATTACTCTTGCCAGCCTTGCTCTCGGTTGGGTGGGCGAACCAACGACGGCAGCGCTTCTAACGCCGCTCTTCGATCTCTTACATGCCTCACCCGCGCTTCTTCACGGATTTAGTATTGTGCTTGGATTTGCTATTATTACCGTTGCACATATTGTCATCGGTGAACAGCTTCCGAAAATGATCGCTATTAATAATGATCAGAAGGTAGCGCTTCGCATTGCAGCACCGTTGCACATTTTTTTCATCGTCTTCAATCCAATTATTCGTGTTCTGAACTGGTTGGTGAATACATTATTGAAGCTTTTGGGAACGTCGTCATCCTCACATGAAGGACATACGGCTGAAGAGCTAAAAACAGTTCTTCTGGAATCGGCGAAACGAGGCGTTGTATCGGCTGATGAATCCGATCTTCTCGAATCGGTTTTTGAATTTTCTGAAACGACAGCGCAGGAAGTGATGGTTCACCGCTCCGATGTGATCGGTATTGATCTGACACGCGAACCGCGTGAGATCATGCAGATGATTCAGAATGATGGCTTCTCGCGGCTGCCGGTTTACAAGACTTCGCTTGATGAAATAACCGGAGTGTTATACGTGAAAGATTTGCTTCCGCATTTTTCGCAGCTTGAACGCTTCACTGCTCCGAGCCAGAATGGCGGTGAAGATTTTTATAAATTACTAGAACGTACAGCGCGTCCGGCAAAATATATCAGCGAAACGCAGCCGATCTCGAAATTGCTTTTGGAATTCAGAAAATCACGAACGCATATCGGAATCGTCGTCAGCGAACACGGCGGCGTAGAGGGGATCATTACTCTTGAAGATATTTTGGAAGAGTTAGTAGGCGAGATACGCGATGAATCAGATGGCGCATCGGATGAGCGCAATGCCTTCGAGATCGGAGACGCGCTGTATATTGATCCAAGCATGAGCGTATCGGATTTCAACGAACGCTTCGAAGAACGATTTCCGAAGATCGAAGAAAGCGCTGAGTATCAAACGATCTCAGGTTTTGTGCAAAAGATCTGCGGCAGGATTCCGAATGTCGGCGATGAAATTGTAGCAGACGGAATGAGATTTACAGTAAAAAGAAAAATCAGACATCGCTTAGAGCAAATTAAGATCGAGAAAATGCCGCATGAGCATCACGAAGGCGAAATAGACGCAGTACCATCTCAGCAATGATACCCGAGTTACGCAAAGAATTTAATAGTCGCTTTTCTGTTGATCTCTATCGCAAGCAGATCGCTGCTCTTGAGCATCGTGCCGGATGCGAGATCGAATTTCGCATTGCAGAAACACCGCTCTTTCTCTCGCGTGAAATGGCAAGCCGCGCCGGAAAGCTTGCAGAAGAAATTTTAATTAAAGCAGTAACCCCTGAACTCCAGAAAGTCGGCAGAACTGCAATACCCGAATCTTTTAATGTTGCAGATGAAACTCCGCTTCCGCTTTTTGCAGCAGTTGATTTTGCGGTCACCGGATCGCGGGAGAATCCGCAATTCAAACTCATTGAACTTCAAGGTTTCCCGTCGCTCTATCATTACCAGCCTGCGTTCAGCGAAAGCATCAGAGATATTTACGGATTGCCTAAAGCGTTGAACGGACTTCTTGATCCTTCACTCGGAATAGAAAAATATTATGAGATATTAAAAAAAGCGATCGTTGCCGATGGTGATCCAAATGAAACGGTCCTTTTGGAAATTGATCCGATGAATCAGAAAACGAAATGTGATTTTCTCTTAGCACAAAAGCATCTCGGAATTCATATCGTGGATATTTGCTCGGTTATTTCGCAAGGCAACGAATTATTCCATCCCGATCACGAAGGCAATCTCATCCGCATCAAACGAATTTATAACCGCGCCATTGCTGACGAGTTATTCCGAAAAAATATTTCACTTCGTTTTGATATTCATGGTAGTTATGATGTCGAGTGGGCAGGACATCCGAATTGGTATTTCCGGATTTCAAAAGTGTTGCTTCCGCATCTTGTCGGCACGAACGACGCTGTTCCGCAGGCATTTTATCTCAGCGAAGCAGACTATAAGCATCTTGATCTTTTGCAGTTCGTTCTTAAGCCGCTCTATTCATTTGCCGGACAGGGAGTGAATGTGAATCCGACAATTTCTGACGTTGAAGCCATTCCTGAAACCGAGCGAAGCAAATGGCTTTTGCAGGAAAAAGTTGAATATGCAAATATTATTACCACTCCCAGTGGTGATGAAGTTCGTGGTGAACTCCGCGTGATGCTGATCTGGAACGAAGGCGAGAAATCGCCGCAAGCGCTTCATACACTTGTCCGCCTGACACGCGGCAAGATGGTCGGCGTTGATTATAATAAAGGACTGGATTGGGTTGGGTCAAGCTGTGCATTAGTACAATAAATTCATGAATCATCAATTACTCTCGATCATTGCCGGACGCGAAGATTATACTATTACCGGAGAAGATAAAAAGATCGTAGAGTTTTTTGTGGAATATATGGATCACAACTCTCTTTGGCTTCTTCGATATGATGCCGGTGAGGATCCGAAATTTATTTTCACCAACGAAGCACAGCGATATACATTTGCTCTCTCGGAGATCAAAAAACTTTATGGAGATATGAAATCGGGTGTTTCTATGAATTGGGAGGAGACCCCATTTGAATACATCAATCAAAATCCTTTCTTGGAGAAAAAGCCTTGATTTCTTTGTTGACGAGAATTGATGGATAGTAATAGCAAGAATCTAAGGATCGGCTTTCTTTTCAAAGATGATGTGAATGATCGTCGTGCATGGTCTGGTACGATGTATTATACGGCTGAAAGTCTTGCAAAACATTGTGGTGATGTCCACTTTATCGGTCCGTATCCATACAAAGCAGTTTTTACTATTCTCAGAGGATTATCTTTTCTACTGAAAAAAGTAAGCGGAAGAAGATTTAATTACTTGCAGACGACACTTGTTGCAAAATTCTACAGCCGCTACTTCACAAAAAAAATCAGGAGAGAAAAGTATGATTTGATATTCGCTCCTTCAGGATCTTTAGAAATTGCATATCTTGAAACAGATATTCCTATTGTCTTACTCTCTGATGCTACGTTTGCAAAACTGATCGACTATTATCCTGACTACACAAACTTATTTCCTTATATAAAAACCGAAGGGCTTAAAATTCAACAACGGGCATTCGACAACGCTTCGATGCTCATTTTTTCTTCGGATTGGGCGGCTGACTCAGCAAAAATAGATTTTAATATCTCGCCTGAAAAAATCTGTGTAATTCCTCTCGGAGCAAACATCGACACTGTTCCTCTACGAGAAACGGTATTGAGAAAAAAGAAGACGGATACTTGTCGATTATTGTTTTTAGGAGTTAATTGGGAAAGGAAAGGAGGAAGCATTGCCTTTGAAACACTCTTAGAATTAAAGAGAAGAGGAATAAAGTGTACTCTTACCGTAATTGGATGTGTTCCGCCTGCTGACTATAGTGACCCCGATCTTATTGTGATACCGTTTCTAAATAAAAATAATCCGGAAGAGAGAAAACATCTTGACGATCATTTTTTAAATTCAGACTTTCTTCTCCTCCCAACAAGAGCAGAATGTTACGGAATCGTTTTTGCCGAAGCGAGCGCGTTTGGACTTCCTTCGATCGCCACGGCTACCGGAGGAATTTCCGGAGTAGTGAAAGAAGGTGTCAATGGTTTTCTGCTTCCGTTGGAAGCGAAGGCAAATGAATATGCCGATAAAATTTCAGGAGTTTTCTCTTCCGATGAAGAGTATTATGCAATGGTAGAGAGCAGTCGTAGCCTCTACGAAAAAAGTCTTAATTGGGATGCTTGGGCAAATGGTTTTAATGAGGCAGTACAAAAGTCGGAGTTAATAAAAAAAATATCCTAAAATACTGTCAAGACAAATAACTCTGAATCTGCATCATCTCTTTCCAAGCCTCACAAAAACTCTGGTATATTTATCGGTATAGGATACTTCCATCGTGCCGTCTTCATCTTCCCAACGTCTGTTTGTGACGCTTTCGTTTTGAGTGATCACACCGCGTCCAAAGGATCGCTCTAGATAAGAATTTAAGGTGTTGCGAGTATTGATATATCTTTCTCCGGAAAGAGGATGAAAATTAACGACGATCGTTCGTACTTTATTATGGAGTATTTGCAATTGGAGATATGCCGCTTCACCCAAAATGCGCACGCTATCGGATTCGATAAGTGTGAGCGAATCAACTTTTAGTCTATTTATTCGCAGCGCGGTATGACGCATCACGATCTCCGCCGAATCCGCGCTCATGGTCAGATGAAATCCCCCGATCATCGGACGCGAAGGAATATACGGTTTGGTTTTGACCGGAACAGATGCAGAACTTCCGGCAGAAATAAAACCGCAGATCAATAGGAGAATGATATACCAAATATGTTTGGTCAAAACGGCTGCTTGATCTGTAAGAGTTTATTATATTTCACCGCGCAATACTCAACACTTTTATTATCGGATGACCATCCAACTCTGCCGATGCGCTCGAAGCTCGGAGAGCGTTTGCCGCCGGCAACTATAAAATTTCTTCCGCGCTCATCGCTTGAAAGATAGGCAAATTTCTTCTCATCGGGTGACCAATAACAATCAACATATTCGCCGACATCGCCAATCTTTTTTCCATTCAGATACAGAGAAGTAACGCCGTTCTTCATAGCGCTCCATGCGATATTTTTCCCGCTCGGGCTAAGAAAGAGACGCCCCATATCATCATAAGGACCAGCAATGACCTTGCCATCTTTGACGACAACTCCGGTCTTTTCATTTCGTTGAGCCATGCGTGTGTCGCCTGTGGTATCGCCTGCAAAATAAACGATGTGCGGTCCGTTTGTATCGATCTGGATATTATTGATCCAGTGAAAATTCGGTTGGCGTTTGCCGTCAAAAATAATGTAGCTATGTATTGTATCTTTTCCTTCGAGGAAATAACTCGTCTTGAAAAGCTGCGCGGGATTGCGGTAATCAAAATCATAGTCTCTGCTATCAAGAATATAGGGAAAGCTTTTAATATCCGGAGAAAAATGGTAGATCACCGGATCGCTTGAAGCGAGATAAGGATTCGTTTTTGAACGCGTGTACATTTTTTGAAGTGCAAATGGGGTAACCAGATTTTCATCTCTTCCTTCAGTCGAACGGTATGCCCAGCCATCTTCGGTTTTATCGAAAGAAAACATACCCGGCAACGGATTTCCTTTTGCGAGAATAAGCCCGTCCACTAAGACGACATCACGCAAGCCCCGCTGAAGTGCATTCGAAGCCGGCATTGTTGCTGCCCAATGCTTTCCTGTTCTTGAGAAATAGAGCTGATTGTAATCGCTTTCATACGTGCCAAGAGAGTCTGGGGTGACGGACTTGAGAGTTGACTTATAGACCGTTGTTGTCGTCGTATTAAAACCTTTATTATCGAAACTTCTCTCTAAGCCCATCCAGATCACATAATCACCTTTCGGAGAAAATCGAGCTGTCGTTCTCGGAATTTCATTAAAGCGTCTATCAAAACTCACTCCGCGTATGATCATTGTTTGCAAATGCCCGAAGTCATCGACGGCAAACCAATCCGATCCGTCCGGCAGAGCTTCGAAATGTTGGATCGGACGTGCAACGTCGAATTCATACATCTCTTTCTCACTCAGTTTGGCGAGAGGATATTTATCCGCATACGAAAGGCCATTGTTTTGCGCATAACTCTGAGTGGTAAAAAAATACAACAGTAAAAAAAATCCTATCACAAAACTTCGCATCAATATTTTCTCCTTAATTTCTTGATCTCGCCATCCAAACTTCCGGACATGAACGTCAGTTGCAGAGCAAGTTCTTTTGATAAAAATTGCCTGTCGTATTTTTTCAGGAAGTCTTCATCCTGTGCAAGGGGAAGTTTCCATGCTTTCCATAACGAAAAATACTCAAGCAATGCTTTCTTGATCTCCTGAACGTTCTCCGGCTGTGCAAGTTTCGCATTGCCATATTCATTGAGCATTCGCGCTGCATGACTCCCTGTAGGAACAAGCCCCAATATGGGTTTGCGAGTACCGAAGTATTCATATAATTTCCCCGGAGCCGAGAGATCATCCGACATCGTCATCCACAGCACATCGCTTGCCATAAGCTGCGTCACGCTTTCGGTATGCGGTAAATATCCCAACTCAGTAACGTTACCGGCAAGGTTCATCTTTTTGATGAGCTTCCGATACTCTTTTTGCAGGACGCCGACGAAATTTAATTCTAAGCATCCGCCAAGTTCCGGGACTTCAGTAATAGCTTCTTTGACTGCCTGCAACAGAAACTTTGGCGTTCTGCCGACATAAAATGCTCCTGAATATGTTACCTTGAACGTATCAGGCTGTACGATATTTGGGGCAAGAAGTTTTGCCTTCTCCATATCGTCTGGATCGAAACCGTGTGGAAGAATAAAAACATCATTCCAGTCTAAGAAGAGATAATTGCTGAGCAATATCTCTTTCATTCTACGATTGGCAACGGTAATGGCATCGCTTGCTCGCAATGCTTCGTACTCGATCTTCCGAGCTTTGCGTTTATGAAGTGGAGTCAGATAAAAATTCAAGACAGGATTATCAACCCATGCATCGCGATAATCCATCAGATACGGAACATTGTATTTTTCCTTTAACTCACTGGCGATTAAGAAGTCAGTATAAGGGGGGGCTGTGCTGAATATCGCATCTATATGATGTTCTTCAAAAATTTCAGCTGCCTTCTGAATCGCAATATCTTTCCAGCCAATACGTGAATCCGGCTGACGGAATATCTGCACAATTTTCGAGCGAAGCCTCTGCCAACCTTGACGAGGAAGCTTCAGAATCTTTCCGCTTTTCTTTGCGCGCTTGAGTGAGGGATCGGCTTCAGTCCGGTAAATAATGACTTTTCCGGAATTGATCTCTTCTTCGAGTTCATGCAACAACGACTCATCAAATGCATAATAAGGCGTATCAATAGGAGTTGTCAGTACGATCGGTTTCCATCCGAATTGCGGAAGGTATTTGACGAATTTCAGCGTACGCTGAACGCCCGATAAGCCCATCGGTGGAAAGTAGTAGGCGATAATGAGAACGGTGTTCCCGTTTCCGGTCTGTTGTGGATTAATATCCTGCAAGTGGTGCTTCTAAAATAAATTTCTATTTACAAAAATACGCGGATTGGAACACCTGCACGGCGCATTCGGTTACATAACTGAAACAACTCCGCAACTAAAATCGTAGTTTGTTCTATCATTTAATGCCGCAAGAACTATATCAGGAGCTTCTCGACCGACTTAGCCGCCTACGCAGGCGGAGGGAGTCTTTGCGCCTGAGAACGGGACTACTTAATGGCTCATCGGTTTTTCTCATCGTTGCACTTGCTGCAATTGGTACTGAGGCAATATTTCATCTATCAGTTCTCGGAAGAACAATCCTCTTCTTTTCAGCACTCAGTATCGGAGTCGCAGGATTTTTGAAATTCGCGCTTGGTCCAATTCTTGAAGCACTCGGGCTTCGTCCGAAAGTATCTGACGAATATCTTGCCGGCGCCATCGGAAAGCATTACACCCAAGTCGAGGACAGGCTGCTCAATGTTTTTCAGCTTTCACGAATTTTGCATTCAGAGAGTATAAGCTCTCTCGGCTCAGCTTCATTTGCAGGAGCGGCATTCAGTAATACGTATTCATCCGTCCGTAATCTTGATTTTAATGCAATTCTTGACGGGCGACCTGCCAAGCGCTCGCTCATCTTCTTCCTTTTTGCAACGGCATTATTTGCCGGAGCATTTTTTGGTGCGCGAAGCGATATGTATGCTGCGACTGAGCGCCTTGTGCACTTCAGAACATTTTACCAAAAGCCTGCTCCCTTCACTTTTGTTGTTCAGCCGGGTAATACGAAAGTGCTCAGAGGCGGCTCGGTAAAAATACTTGCTTCGACGACAGGAGAGCAACTTGCATCAGTTTTTCTACGGACGAGAGAAGAAGGAGCGAAAGATTTCGAGAAGATCGAATTGCTGCCTGCAAAAGACAGCTCGAAAAACTCGCATACATTTGTTTATGAATTTCGTGCTCAACGTCCGACTGAATATTACGTCGAAGCACGCAGTATAGAATCCGATCACTTCGAGATTTCAGTTGTTGACAGACCGATCATCCGTTTGCTTTCTGTATCTGTCACTCCACCGGCATATACTAGAGAAAAGACTACGAAGCTAAATGATAATTTTGGCGATATTTCTTCGATCACCGGATCGAAAGCAGATTTTACAATTACTTCATCGAAAGATCTTCTTTCAGCGAAGCTCATCTTTACTCCGCATCAAGGTGGATCAGCGATAGGTGATTCAACAAAGACCGCGCCGAAAGTACCTGAACAAAAAGTGTACGGACTTGCGGTTAACGCCACATCTGCGACCGGCTCGATCTCATTCCGAGAATCAGGTACATACCATATTGAGCTTATAGATAAGGATTCGATTGCAAGCGAGCATCCGATTGAATACACTGTTTCAGTTACGCAAGATGAAACGCCTGTAATTGCACTTATCGAACCGAGCGAGCGTGCTGAACTTCCAAGCTCCATGCGCGTCGGGATGCTTATAAAAATTCATGATGATTTTGGTTTTTCGAAATTGCGAGTTGGCTATCGCATTCGTGCCTCGAAATATGCACCTGAACAAAAAGAATATCAGTGGTTCGATGTGCCGCTTTCGAATTACAATACTCAGGATTTGGAAGTCCCGTACATTTGGAATCTGACAAAACTCGATCTCTCTCCTCAAGATGAAGTTGGCTACGTATTAGAAGTTGCTGATAATGATATAATTACAGGACCAAAAAAAGCTCGGACTTCTGAATACTCGATTCGCTTTCCATCGGTCGAAGAAATTTTTAAGCGCGCTGAAGAGCAAGCCAATAAAGCCGAAGAGAGCTTAAAAGATATTAAACAGGATGCGGAAGAGCTGAAGAAAAAGATCGATGCTGCAGTCGAAGAAATGCGTCCACCAAAAACTTCGGATATGGCAAAGAAGCAGCAAGAATTTTCGTCGAAAAAAGATGTAGAGCAAATACTAAAGCGTCAGGATGAACTCAATAACCGAGTAGCCGATGTAAAAAAAGATCTTGAGCAGATGACGAAACAGCTCGAAGAACAGAAAGCAATCTCGCCGGAGACGATGCAGAAATATAACGAACTCCAAAAGCTTTTTGAGGAGATCAAATCTCCTGAACTTGATCTGGCAATGAAGAAACTGCAGGATGCGATGAAGAACATCGATCCGAAACAGATGCAGGAAGCGATGAAGAATTTCCAGATGAATGAAGAGCAATTCAAAAAGAACATCGAACGTACTGCGAACATCTTAAAGAAAATTAAGATGGAGCAGAAAGTTGATGAGTTGATGAAACGCTCCGATCAACTTGCAAAAGATCAGGAAAAAACTTCGGAGAAGCAGAATGATCTTGCAAATAAGAATGAGAAGCAAAATCCCGAAGAGAAATCTGCTGATGAGCATAAGCAAGCCGATGCCAAGAGCGAGCTTGATCGCATGAAGCAGGAGGCGAAGGACGTTGCAAAAGATATGAAAAAACTTCCGGAGAATATGCAGGCTCCCGAAGAAATGAAAGATGCGCAGGAAGCATTGAATGATCCTTCGATGGATGCGGCAATGGATGATGCGAAGGATGCAATGAAAAAAGGCGAGCATGAGAAAGCCTCGAAACGTGCACAAGATGCTTCGCAAAAAGCAAAGAACGCCCGCAATAAATTAGCGGCATTAAAAAAGAAGCTTGCCGAGAACGAGAAGCAAAAAACGATGGCTGATCTCAAGAAATTGCGCGATGAGATGAATCGCCTTTCAAAAGCTGAAGAGTCGTTGAAAAAAGAATCAATGCAAGCACCACCGCAATCCACGGTCTTCCGAGATTTTGCTGATGATCAGGCTGACAGAAAAGAAGAACTTGGTAATGCCGCTTCAGAGATGTTCCAGGCTGCACAACGCTCGACCGAGTTTACTGCGGAGATGGGGAAGACTCTGGGCGACGCGTTTAATAATATGCAGCAAGCTCTTGATGCTATGACAGAGCGCGATCAACCGGGGTCGATCCAGCACACACAGAAGGCAATGGCAGCGCTTAATAAAACTTCCGAAGAAGCACAAGCAGCGATGAAGGCTATGTCAAAACCAAAAAGTGGCAAGGGAAATCCCGGAGATGGATCCTGCGATAATCCCGGTGGCAGTAATCCAAAAGATGGTGACGAAGGAAGTTCACCCGGTTCGGGCGGAAGTGCAATGCAGCAATTTTTGAATTCAGTAGAAAAACTTGCAGCGCAACAGCAAGCGCTGAACGACCAAATGCAAGGCATGAACGGTCAGGGCGGGGCGGCACAGCAAGAAGCAATGCGCCAACAGGCACAGCTTGCAAAAATGGCGGCGCAGCAAGAAGGTGTCCAGAAATCCGTGAAGGAATTAATGGATGAGCAACAGAATTCCAAAGATGGAAATAAAAAAGCGCAGGAAGATCTGAAAAAAATATCTGAAGATATGCAAGAGGTCATCAGCCAGATGCGCGAAAAAGGAATTAGTCCTGAAACCATACAACGACAAGAGAGAATTCTCTCGCGTCTTCTCGAAGCGCAACGCTCCGTGAACGAACGCGATAAAGATCAGAACCGTGAATCCAAGAGCGCTGATAATATTAAGCATGACGCTCCGCGAGAGCTTGATCTCAACTCTGATGATGCACGCCGCGCCTTACGCGATGAGATGCTGCGTTCAAAAGACGGAGGATATTCGAAAGATTATCAAACTCTGATCCATAAGTATTTGGAGAAAGTCGGTTCAAACTCAAAATAGTCCGACCGTTATTTTGTATCTTTGCAGGTTGAAATTCATCAATCTACATGCAAAAAAATCTCTTTTTCTTAATTCTGCTTTTCTGCTCAACTTCCTATGCTCAACGCCCGTTTTCCGATGCTTCACCTCAAGCTGATCACAATGCTGAAAATAGCCGCATTCTGAAATTAGGGTATAAAACCGCAGGTGAGTACAAAGTTGCTGATCCGAAGATTGATGCAAAAGAAGGTTCGCTTACAAAGTCATACGAATACGGAAGTGGTGGTTTTCTTTCTGTCCTTGTGGATTATGCTTACGATGATTCGACAAAGAGTTATTACCGGTATGAATTTCAGGGTGTTCTCCAAGTTGTGAACATGGTTACATCCTCTGAAGAAATTAGCATCGGTTATTCTTATAATAAGAAAGGCTTATTGGACGAAATCATTATTGCTGCTGCTGAGGCTCGGGACGAGTTTGTCAAGCATAATAAGGACGGCACGATAAAAGAGATTGACGTTCGGATGCCAAGGCTTGATATGGATGAGAACGGGGAAATTATAGAGCCTCATAAGATCATCAATTTCCCCTATCAAAAAGTCGCGTATACTTATGATAAGAATAAACGTCCGATTATTGAGAACACGTCAAAGATCTCATCAGACGAAAAATCCCAAATTAAATATTCCTACGATGCTTCCGGAAGAGTAACAAACATTATTCAAATTAATAGCAGCAATTACCAAACTTCAGAAGATTTTACGTATGGTACTAGCGGCGATCTTGTCATGCGGGTTTTTACAGATGGCAAGGATAAAAGTTATTTCAAATTTGTGTACGAAAAGTAATTGTGCAAACTGATCTGCCCCTTCGTGCATATTATAAAAGTCCTCTTGGTGAGATAGAGATAACCGCTTTCGGTGGTTCTATCACCGAAGTAAAGTTTGTTGATGAAATTGAGTCGGCAACTTCTTCTTCTGTTATTTTAGATGATTGCCGCAACCAACTGGGCGAATATTTCTGCGGCAAGCGAAAAGAATTCTCTCTACCTCTTGCTCCCGAAGGCACTGAATTCCAAAAGAAAGTATGGCAAGAATTACAGAATATTCCGTTCGGCGAAACACGGTCCTATCTTGATATAGCTTTGAAGCTCGGCGATAAGAATCTTACCCGTGCAGTTGGTGCCGCCAACGGGAAAAATCCAATTGCAATTATTATTCCCTGTCACCGAGTAATTGGTGAAGATGGAAAATTAACAGGCTATGCCGGAGGGTTATGGCGCAAAGAATGGGTGCTCGATTTTGAATCCAAGAAAGAGCAAGGAGAGCTGTTCGAGAGGTAAGTAATTATTATACATACAAAATTATTAGATATTGTGATGGGGAATAGTCAGCAGCCATTAGTCGTTTATCTCTATCACTTTTCTGCTAAAGACTAACGACTGCCCCATATGGACGAACTCGCTAAAAAATATCGCTCGCAATTTCCGATCCTTGATACTTCATGCTACATGATCTCCAATTCGCTTGGCGCAATGCCACGTGATGTTGAGAAAGAACTAATGCACTACACACATGAATGGCAGACTGAAGGTGTGGAAGCATGGCATTCGTGGTTTCCTCTGGTTGATACCGTAAGCGGGCTTTTCGGGAAGATCATCGGAGCCGAGGCAGAAGATGTAACGCTTATTCATAATCTCACAATAGGTAGCGCGCTTATTGCAAGCTGTTTGGATTTTTCCGGCAAGCGCAATAAAGTTGTCTTCACCGAACTTCACTTTCCTACGATTAGCTATCTCTGGCATGGCTGGCAGAAATATGGCGCGAAAGTCCATCTGATAAAAAGCGATGACGGCATTCATGTTGATGTGCAAAAAATTATTGATGCCATTGACGAAGAAACTGTGATCGTACCGATCAGCCATGTTTATTTCCGCAGTGGTGCGTTACAGGATATTAAAGCAATTATTGATAAGGCGCATTCTGTCGGCGCATTAGTGATGGTTGATTCCTATCAGGCAGCAGGAGTTGTGCCGATTGATGTGAAAGCGCTTGATGTTGATATTCTCGCCGCCGGTGTTTTGAAATGGTTATGCGGCGGACCTGGTGCAGCATTCATGTATATACGCCGCGACCTCCACGAAAAATTTCAGCCTGCGATTCGCGGCTGGCTTGGTGATAAAGAGCCGTTCGATTTTATCATGCCCAATGTAAACTTTGCACAAGGTATGCATCGCTTTCTTACTTCAAGCATTCAAGTGCCATGTCTTTATACAGCAATACCTGCGCTGAAAATGATTGGAGAGATCGGAGTCGAAGCGATCAGAGAAAAATCTCTTGGCTTAACGCAGCGTATAATTGAACGCGCTGATGAATATGGCTTTAAAATAAATTCTCCTCGTGAAGCCCATCGTCGTGGTGGAGCAATGACGATCGATCCGAACGGCATAACGCAAAGCAAACTTTCAACAAAGGAAATAAATGACGAACTCATCCGCCGACGATTTATTGTTGATTACCGCCCGCCCTTCGGCAGCCGTATCGCTCCACATTTTTACAATACACTCGAAGAAATAGATGCAGTGATGGCTGAGATGAAGAAGATAAAGGAAGGTTAACAGTACACAGTTTACAGTATGGAAGCAAAATTCGATTACAATACCCATCTCGATATTAAGTTCGATCATTTCGAGCGCATTGATATTCCACAGATGGTGGAGGAGAATAAACATCAGTGGTTTAATCAAACGCTGACGCAGGTCAATGAAAGCGTTGTACGTCTTGGCATCGTTGAAGGCGAATATCATTGGCATAAGCATGACAATGATGACGAATTCTTTTTTGTCCTCGAAGGTCAGTTGCTCATTGATCTTGAAGATAGAACGATCGAGTTAAATCCACAGCAAGGCGTGACGATTTCAAAAGGCGTGATGCACCGCCCAAGAGCACTGAAGAAAACCGTGATGTTGATGGTTGAAACAAGTTCGATTGAACCTACGGGAGATTGATGAGCGGATATTCCTTAATTATTCTATTTCTCTGTTCCCTTTGTACTATAGGCTATTCACAGCCTGTTCATCGCACTTGTATCGCGCTGACTTTCGACGATCCAAATACTATTGCGCAGCCGCTCTTGAACGCTGCCGAAAGAAATGAGAAGATTCTTTCGACTTTAAAAAAGCATTCGGTGCATGCTGCTCTTTTTGTATGCGGGAAACGTGTCAATTCTCCCGAAGGCAAGGCACTGCTCCGTCGTTGGGATGAAGAAGGACATCTGATCTGCAATCATAGCATTACACATAGTTACTTTAATGCTCCGAATATGTCGGCGCAGATGCTTATCTCAGAAATAAAAAAATGCGATGCGATGATTTCTGCCTATACTCATTACGCTCGACTTTTCCGCTTTCCATTTCTCAAAGAAGGGAACACAGCAATAAAGCGCGATTCGGTCCGTGCATTTATGGATAGTGCTGGATATCGTAATGGCTACGTCACTATCGATGCTTCCGACTGGTATATAGATGGAAGAATGATCGACTCATTAAAGGCAAATCCGCACTATGATTGCCGCCCCTTTGCCGGATTTTATATAAAGCATATTCTTGACCATGTCGTCTTCTACGATTCTTTGGCAGCTCAAGCAGGACTTACAAATATTACTCATATTCTACTTCTCCACCACTCACTCCTTAATGCGATCTATTTAGATACACTTATCATAGCTCTGAAAGGTGCCGGCTATAAAATCGTCAGTGCCGAGAGTGCATACTCTCCACAAAATTACATTGTGCATAGGCCGAATGTTATTCCGACCGGTGAAAGTATTATCTGGAGTATTTCACATGAGAAATGTCCTAAATGCGTGATGCGATACCCAGCAGAAGACGGTGAGTATGAAGAAGCCAACTTATCCGAATGGCTCAGATTATCTCAAAGAAAACCGTGATGCTGATGGTGGAGACAAGTTCGATTGAACCTACGGGTGACTGATTACCTGAGTCATTCAATAAGTATCCATGAAACATCTTAAGAGATGAGGTGTTATTCTTTTATGCGATATTTCCTCACTATTTTTCTTCTCATCAGCTTCTCTGACTTGTCCGCGCAGCGAAAATTTGGCAAAGTTCGTTCTGCTGAAGAGATATTCAGACTTTGTGATGATAATATTCGAGACAATGTAAAGGATAGCATTTACAATCAATATGTCCGTTTCCTCCCGGAAAGATCGAAGCTATTTATTCGCTTTGATACTACGTATTTTGTTGAAACTCCCAATGGCAAAAGAGAAGAAAAAAGATCAATAGATATTAGCATCCCTTTTACCGAAGTTACTCGTTACCCAGCCCCATTTTGGGCTTATCTATGGTATGAAGTGCATTTACCTGAACGACCTGATGCCGTAGCTTATTCATTTGAGCAAATTGAGTTTACCGGGGATACGCTTAGGAATTGGTATCAACATGATGTTAGTGGTGTCTTGGCAACAATTCCGTATTCCCGTCTTCATGGATCGTTCACCCCATCTCTGAGATATCCTTCTGCGTTGAATGAAGCGTTTGATACAGCAAAGAATATTTTGATAAGAACTTTCGGCAAAGATGTTTATGAGAAGTGTTTTAGCGTTTCAAAAATTAAGAGCCAACCTACTTCACGGCTTCAAAAAGATGGGGCATTCTTTATTACCCCTTCGGCAGATACTTTTTGCATTCCATATTCTTACGAATTATATTTCATGGTACATCCGGTTGATCTACCTGATGTAGGAAGAGATTTTATAGTAGCGCTTGACAATAAAATGAAGGAAAGGGACTCAGCATATTTTCATAAAGAGCTTGCCGATCTTCCTGAATGTATCACCACCGGAAATCCTTCGAGAGCGATGACGGAAAAAGAAGCCATTACTTGTGCAATTGCTAATGGTGTCCCGCAAGCGAAAGAAAAATATAAGAACATCATATACGTTGCAAGAAAAAATATTGAATGGGAGATATTCAGCGTACAACGTTCAACACATCATAGAGATGGAATAGGACATTCCTGTGACATATATTATGGAGTTTATATGCGGCTTGATGCGATCACAAAGAAAGTATTATCCGGTCCGACGGATACATCATATCAGGATGGATGCGAACGGTAACGCTATTTCCCGTGATACCCTTGATGTGCAAGTCTTGCACAATTGGAGATCGTGATATGCTCAAGCTTCTTGTATTCAATGATCTCGGTTAGAAACATTATCAGATTTTGCTGAGCGCCTCTGAGAAGATTTCTCGCTTCTGAATTTGTTGCGCGCTCGCCATAGTTTGCACTTTCCAGAAGATGATCTATTCTTTTAAAACTTGGTTTTGCCTGAGTCTGATAGACTGAAAGCAGATACTCTTCGTTCAAGACTCTCTTTTTTGTTATCTCGATAATATCCTTATTCAATGCGCTGACTTGCTTCTGGAGGCATTCGATATTTCCGTTGCAAGGCTCTGTGCGTTGACGATCAGCGGCTGTTTTATTTACTGCATCAAGATTTTTATCATACAGCGTTACCAATCTTTTAAAGTTTGCGTTGAACTCGATCTTGACAGCCTGCATATCCTTTAGAGCGGCTTCAAGCGAATCAAGAGTCCGTTTCATAGTTAACTTCTCGCCTTCTTTATCAGACGCTATATTCATCATCGGCTCGCTGATGCTGTTGATCTGAAATTCATTGACACCTGATGGTTTCGTCACATCCTGCAATTTCTTTTGCAAGGCATTCAGATCTGTATAGTCCTCGAAGGAATTGGGCTCCGCAGATGAAAGTATCGCATCATCCGGAAAAGCCGGACCGGAAGGGATCTTCTCGAAGTATCCAAAAAGCTCGGTATGCGCCAATTGCTGTGCGGATAAAGGACTTCCACAAAGAAGGGCAGCAAGGATAACGAGCGGCAAACAACATTTTCTCGTTTTCATATATGTATTAACTAATATACAAATATACTACAAAACCGAGAGAATGCAATGAAATTTGGGAATTTGGGGCTGACAAGAGGCTAATCAATTATCTCTACTGTCATTCCGAACGGAGATTTTTTTCGCGAAGCGAAAAAAACGATGTGAGGAATCCCCTTAATTCTGGTAGAGACCAATGAGGTGCTACAAACTATTAGGGGATTGCCACGTCGGGCTAAAGCCCTCCTCGCAATGACACAAATTTTGTAATGCTCAGAATGACAAAAAGAGAACTCTCTTCCCCATTTTCGTTTTTCATGATGTATGCAAACAGAACAAGTAGAATCCGGAAAGATTTATGAATTCCAGGGCAAGAACCCTGACGTGCATCCATCGTGCTTTCTTGCGGCGGGGTCGCGAGTGATCGGCGATGTGGTGCTCGGTGAAAATGTAAGCGTATGGTTCAACGTCGTGATCCGCGGAGATGTGGAGCGCATCCGCATTGGGAAAAATTCGAACATACAGGATAATGTCGTGATCCACGTTACGCATTTCAAAAATCCTACTCACATTGGCGAGAACGTTACCATTGGTCACGGAGCGATCTTGCATGGATGTACCGTGCATGATGGTGCACTCATCGGCATGAACGCCGTTGTGCTCGATAGAGCCGTCATCGGCAAAGGCGCATTAGTTGCTGCCGGAGCAGTTGTTACGCCGCATACGCATATTCCCGACGGGATGCTTGCCGCAGGAATTCCGGCAAAGATCATCCGCAAGCTCAGCGATGCCGAAAGACAGATGGTTGATGAAGGCGCACCGAATTACATGATGTATGCTCAGCATTACCGCAACGAAATTCCACCGAAGAAATGGGATCTAGGGGAGTTTGCAGAGTGAGAATTCCCTCACCTCTAACCCCTCTTCCAAAGCTTTGGGACAGGGGGACATAGAAATTTCTCTCGTTCGATACTTAAGGAGAAGGGTTGGGGGAGGGGGTTCTTACGTATCTTTGTATCATAAATGTCAGACATCTTCATCTCATACTCATCGAAAGACCGCGAGAAGGCGGAGCAGCTTACCGAGCTGCTCGCTTCGGCGGGGTTATCGGTGTGGATAGATCAATCAGGGTTGGACGTATCGACAAGTTGGTCTGCGGAAATCGTTGATGCGATAAATAATTGTCATGCATTCATAGTTTTGCTCTCACCGAACTCCATCGAATCACATAATGTAATTAAAGAAGTTTCTCTTGCCTCTGAGAAGCGCAAAAAAATACTTCCTCTTGATCTTGAGCCGATCACTCTTCCTCGTGAACTTGAATACCAATTAGCAGGTATCCATCGTGCTCCGATGACGAACATAGATTCTATCATCCGCGCACTCGGCAAGCTTGGCTTGGAGGCAACGCAAGCTCCGACGCTAAAACTTGTGAAAGAGACGGATTCGCGAAAGAGTTTGATGATACTACCATTCGAAGATCTCTCACCGACAGCAGATAATGAATGGTTTGCTAATGGTATAGTCAGTGAGCTTATTAATGTCTTGGGAAATGTCAAAGCATTGAAGGTCATGGATGCTGCGACTACCAAAGAATATAAATCATATAAAGGTCATCTAACAAATTATGCCAAAGAAATGGGCATCAGATATTTTGTTCAAGGTGATGTCCGCAAATTTGGAGATCAAATAAAAATATCAAGTAGATTACTTGATATCGAAACCAGCGATCATCTCTGGCAAGACTCACTCAGAGGTACAATGCTGGATATCTTTGATATCCAGGAAATGGTAGCAAAAAATGTTGTCGAAGGGCTAAAGATCATTCTTACTCCAGAAGAAGAACAGAAGATAGAGGATAAAATAACGGAGAATGCGGAAGCATTCGAATTATTCTTGAAAGCTTCCGAGTATTTCTCCCGTCATACCAAACCAGATTACGAAAGGTCCCGCTCGCTTCTGGAAGAGGCGGTACTGCTTGATCCAAAATTTGTGAAGGCCTATGCAAATCTTGCTATCGTAGCCAATCAGATTTATGCATTTTATGACAGAGATCCTCATGTACTTGACCTTGCATCGAAAGCCCTTGAGGCAGTCAAAAATATCGAAGGAGAAACCTGGAGTTATTATCATGGTCTCAGTAGTATAGCCTTGCTACGCACGGAGTTTGAAGAAGCAATCCGTTTTGCAAGAAAAGCAATAGAGTTGAATCCGAATGGTAAACTGGCTTACGATGCTCTGGCGAAAGGACTGAATGAAGTAGGTGAATATGAAGAAGGGACTTGGGCATTTGAACAAGCTGTCAGGTTGAATGATAAAGAATTAACCGCTCACTTTAATCTACTGACAAATCTCCAAGAGAAAGCAGATACCCAACGATTAAATTCTGCCGCCGAAAAAGCGATACCCATTTATGAACGACATCTCCGACTGAACCCGGATGATTATAATACATATGTACAGTTGGCAACGATCTGGGCAATGATAGGAAGCACACAGCAAGCTCTTATTGCTGCTTCACGAATTCCAAAAATTGAATTACTTGATGGCCAGACGTTATATAATCTTGCATGCCTTTATATGCTCTGTGATGATCCCCGACAAGCGATGCACTGTCTTCGACAATCATTCGCAAAAGGCTTCAATGCAATTCATATATTCCGCTCGGACCCTGATCTCGCAACGCTGCGCGGAACACCTGAGTTTGAAGAATTGATGAAAGAGTTAGAAGAGAAAATCGCGGAGGAAAAGAATGTCTGATATCTTCATCTCATACTCATCGAAAGACCGCGAGAAGGCGGAGCAGCTTACGGAGCTGCTTGCTTCGGCGGGACTATCGGTGTGGATCGATAACCAAGGAATTGTCGGCGCAGAGAAATGGGCAACAGAGATAGTGGAAGGGGTCAAATCATGTTCTACTTTTCTTCTCCTGATCTCTTAGTCGTTGTTACTATCACGATGCACAGTTGAATAAATAGCCTATAGCCAAAACTGTTCTAACGATGGAGAGCAGCATAATTTTCGGGCGCGATGGCTTTTTCACTTTTTAATTGCTTCGTAGCTTTTTTAATAAAACCTACTTTATCTTTTTTTACCTTCTTCAACATAGCCTTCATGCCATCAGAAAGATTGCTAAAATATTTTTCAGCCCATAAGTCTATTTCAATCATGATGGGAAGTAGGTCGATTCCTTTGGCTGTTAGCTTATACAACACTTTAGCTTTACTCTCTGGATGGGTGCGTTTTTCAATTACTTTGTATTCAACCAATTTCTGTAATCGTGAAGCTAATATATTGGTGGCGATCTTTTCGTCCGCATTTAAAAAGTCGCTATAGGTGCATTCTTTCGCGAACATGAGGTCCCGGATGATCAATAGTGACCACTTATCACCCCATATGTCGAGGGAGCAACTTATAGGACAATTTGACCTTTTTTCTGATTTATTCATAAAGTTTCTTTTAGTGAACACTTGCAAGATGCAAGTTGTTAAATTATTTCAACTTGCAATTTGCAAGCTAATAACGCGATACGACCGATAAGGGTTTGGACAATACTCCTACGAAAACAAACGATACTAATGCAAATATTGAAATGACACAAAAAGTGAAACTCAAAAGAAGCATAATTAATAAGTATTTACTGGGAAGTATGTTCCCTATCTGCATTGCCATTCTGAAGGAGCCTTTTCTCAAGGGAATAAGAGGTAAAGATTTCTTCTCAGAGAAAACGCTGCAGGCATTAACCAAGAGAGTAAATAACGTCGCCACACAATCTCAAAGGCAATGGGGTACAATGAGCCCCGATCAAATGGTGCATCACTTGAATTTGGCTACGGGAAGTCCATTGGGCTATTTTGACCTTCCAGATGAAAGTTATTTGATGTCAAGAACAGTATCGAAATGGTTATTGGTAGACTTACTTTCAGAGCAACCCAAAGGATTGCAAATTCCACTAACTTTTAAAATACCGCCAACAGAACATTTTGACCTTGAACATGAGAAAAACTTGCTGCTTGAAATAATAAATAAAGCATGCAACAGTAAAACGACTGCTAATTGGGGACAACATCCTTTATTTGGTAGAATGAGTGACAATGAATGGGGACGGTTGTTTACAACGCATATTGATTATCATTTAAAACAATTTGGCGTATAACTGTAGCGAGTGAAATCTTAGCAGCGACATCATCCATCAATTTACTAAGTAAAAAATTATGACAACAAGCACATTAGCACCGCAAGCGGACGAACTCCAGACTATTCTCGCAAAACAACGGAATGCCTTTTTGAAGGATGGTCCACCTACACTTGAACAGCGAAGGGCTGATTTGAAAAAATTCAAATTAGCAATGATTGCCAGAAGGCAAGAAATTGAAGAGGCAATAAATACTGATTTTGGTCATCGCTCTCGGCATGAAACAGCCGTAGTAGAAATTTTAGGCGTTATTGAAGGTATCAAATATCTGAGTAACAATCTTAAAAAATTTATGAGTCCGGGTAAACGAAATGTGGCATTGCACATGAAGTTTGGAAGCGCAAGAGTAGAATACCAACCGCTCGGTGTCGTGGGTGTCATCTCTCCTTGGAATTACCCTATTAATTTATCATTAATGCCGGTTGTCACTGCAATTGCTGCGGGTAATAGGGTTATGCTTAAGCCATCAAAATTTACACCTGCCACTAATGCAGTGACTGCAGCAATGTTTAGCGATATTTTCCCGGAAGAGCAAGTGACTCTTGTAAATAGCGATGGTGCAGCATTTTCCAAATTGCATTTCGACCATCTTGTTTTCACTGGTAGCACATTAGTTGGGCGTTCTGTAATGAAAGCAGCAAGCGAAAATCTTGTGCCTGTTACACTGGAGCTGGGTGGCAAATCTCCAGTCATTATTTCAAAAGGATATTCGTTGGAAAAAGCGGCCTCACGTATTGTTTATGGAAAACTCTTAAGCGCGGGGCAAACCTGTATTGCACCTGATTATGCGTTAGTGCATGAAAGCGAAGTAGATGATTTTATCAAAGCCTATGAAAACAGTGTAAAGGCTGCTTATCCTGATGGACCAACCGGAGATGACTATACTTCCATTGTGAACGAACAACAATATGCCATATTAACGGAACTGCTTAATGATGCCCAAAAACATGGAGCCCAGGTAATAGAAGTGGGTATCCGGCCGAGTGATGCGTCAAAGCGCGTTCATACAATGGCTCCAACTATTGTGTTGGGTGTAACAGATGAAATGCGGATTGCAAAAGAAGAGATTTTTGGACCTATATTACCAATAATTGCTTATCAATCTATTGATGATGCTATTAACTATGTAAATGCCCGACCAAGACCGTTAGCGCTATATTTTTTTACACATGATGATGAAAATAAAACAAAAGTATTGAGCAGAACTACTTCCGGCAATGTGACGATCAATGGAACATTCTCACATATCGCGCAAGACGACCTCTCTTTTGGTGGCGTAGGAGAAAGCGGTATGGGCGCATATCATGGGATAGAAGGCTTCCGAACTCTAAGTCATGCCAAAGGAATATACGAACAAGGAATCTTCAATGCCATGGATTTATTACATGCTCCATTCAATAAAAATACGGATAGACTTATCAATCTCTTTCTTCGCTAATCTTATCTACTAACAAAAATATATTTAAACATAATAAATAATATAATTATGGAATTAAAAGGAAAAACAATATTGATAACTGGCGGAACGGCTGGTATGGGTTTAGAAGCGACAAAACAATTTATAGAAGCTGGCTGCAAGGTTATTGTAACTGGAAGAAGTCAAGATAAATTAGACGCTGCCAAGAAAAAATATCCATCAATAACTGCAATACAAAGTGACTCGTCAAAAGCCGAAGATGGAAAATCATTGTTTGCTCAAATTGAAAATTTGGGTGGTATAGACATACTCTATAACAATGCAGGTATTATGAAAACTGCAAGTAATTATGGTATTCCCAGTAACAAACATTTCGAAGATGCAGAAGCTGAAATCAACATTAATTATTTAGGGGTTATTAGAACTAATAATCTTTTTATGGAGATGTTGAAATCAAGAAAAGAAGCCGCAATCATTAATGTATCTTCTTTTCTCAGTTATGTGCCTATCAACAGTTCGCCTACTTATTGTGCATCAAAAGCGGCTGTGCGTTTTTATACTGTTTCCTTGCGAAATCATTTAGAAATCATCAAAAGCAATGTAAAGGTTTTTGAATTATTGCCACCAGTTGTTGCTACCGAAATGACAGAAAGCTTTGAAGGCGTAAGCAAAATGTCTCCGGAAGATTTAGTGAAAGGACTTATTTCCGCTTTGAAAAAAAATAAATACACCATCAGAATGGGTATTACCAAAATGGTTTATTATCTACACCGTTTATCGCCATCGTTGGCTCACAAGATATTGAACCCAGCAAAAAGTGATGCAGCATTAACATAAGGTGAAGTTGTTGTCAAGGTGCGTTCACAACTTTATAAGATGATTCCTTTTCCAAAGACGAGAGAAGGAAGAGAGAACACTTGATGGAGCAGCTCTTTACAATCTTGCTTCCCTTTATCTGAACTGCAAGTCATCCGACCTTGGCATGGAGCATCTTCGGCGAGCCGTTGCGAAGGGGTATAGCAATTTGGAAGACTTTCGCCACGATCCCGATCTTGCTCCGCTGCGCGGAACGCCGGAGTTTGAGGAGTTGGTGAAGGAGTTGGAGGCCGGACATGTCTGATATTATCATCTCCTACTCATCCAAAGACCGCGAGAAGGCGAAGCAGCTTAGGGAGATTCTTGCTTCGGCGGGCTTATCGGTGTGTTCCGCCCACCCATTATTCTTATTGTCAATGTTCAGATACCATAACCTTCGCAACTTCAGCTTCATTACAGGCAAAGAATTGGAATCGATAAATAAAACCCCTGATACTAAAAGAAGAATGATGCTTCCGTCAGAGTTGAGACGGATTATGCTGATCATTCTAAATAAGATTAAGAATATTATTAGTGGTCACTCAAAAATACCCAGTGCATTCTGTAACTTTCGATTCAATTTCGCATTTGTATTGTAGCTTTAAAGATATAAATTACTGTAATGACAAAATATCTGATAACTTTTTTTTTCATTATTTCCACATTTTCTTATGCGCATTCTCAATGGGCAAGACAATTTAGTAATAGCCCACAACCTAGAAGTATGGATAGATTCCAAGTTAAAGATGGAGTTATTTGGGGGTGTGGAAATAAGGCATTGTACGTATCTGATGATCAGGGGATAAGTTGGCGTGATGTCGCGCCAATAAATTTACTCTCGGATGCGCGTTTTGGGAATTATCCACCGACTTCTCCTTCGCTGTGGGGGCTGACTGTTATTAGTGGGGACAGTGCTATCGCTATTTGTATGAAAGATAATAAAGGAATGTTTGTATATAATCTCACGACAGATAGAGGAAAATCTTGGAAAGAATTTTTTCTACCAGATTCTCAAGGTATTTATCGACCACCCAATCAATTTTTTATTCCATCGAATAGGTTTAACTCGATCCTGAAAGGAGCAAGGAGCAACGCACTCTTTCTCCAAAGCGTCGATGGAAACGGTGATGTCATAATTTTTCGTACGACTGATGTTGGAAAAACATGGACAACATCAAGCCACTCAATTACTGAGTTGCCCTATCTTGATTCTTGGACCATTTCTCCTTGCGGTGATATCTTTGGAATGAAATGGCAATTTGAAGGTAGTTATGAAGCGGCGATATTTAAAAGTTCTGATGATGGTGTTACTTGGAAAAAACAAGGGCATACGACAAATGGATTTGCTGCCGGGAGTTGGTGGATGTCTTCCCAATTGATCTCAGATGGAATGAACCTTTATCTTCATTCTCCCAATGAAACATATCCCGATACGGCTCTCGGTTTCGGCTATGTATCCGAGGCTAAGGTATATTCCTCAACTGATGAAGGAGTTACATGGTCGGACAAATTGGTCTCAACGATAAATGTGAACAGAAATCTTGATTCGATCTCTGCGTCAATTTGCTCAACTCCTCATGCTGTGTACAATTCAAGCTCTCATGGTATTCTCCGTTCGACAGACCGTGGGCTTTCATGGCAGAATATCGGAGGACCAATTGTACCGAATTATTATTTTGATCTGCCAAGCTTTATAGCTGTCAACGATTCAGTACTGATCGCCTTAGATAAAGATAACCATTTCTGGCGCACAACGAATGCTGGCGGATACCCTTTCGATCCAACTATTACTGGAATACCCAATAAACTCTTCGACTTCGATACTGTAACATTGTGTGACTCTATTGTCATTAGAAGTGCGGCAATCCACACACAACGCTGCCCGCCACTACATATTATTTATCAATTAATTAGGGGGAAAGATAGTACCAATTATAGTATTGAGGATTCTCTTCCTGCCACTCTGCTAAGTGAAGATACTATAAGGATAAAATTTATTCCGCGTGACACCGGAATATTCCTCGCTGAGTATTATGCGTTACTCAGTGATGGATCACAAGTAGTGATCCCATTTAAAGGACACAGCAACGGACTCCCTCCGATAACAGCCTTTTTTGACCACGAAAAAATATCATATAGTCAGGATACTATTGGGGGTGAGATTGCCGTTCCTATATTACTTCACCGGAGCGAGGATCTTACATCGCTATCAATGAATTTAGGGTTCGATACAAGTGTGCTTGAATATATGGGTACAGCCTCTAAAAGCGGGAGTAAAATAGGCGAGGTTATGCTTCCGGGAGCAGGTCAGTATAAATTGAATTTTCAGAGCACTGACTTCACAACAAGCGACACATTAGGCTTTTCAGTATTTCATGTATATATAGGAAACTCCGGGTGTACAAACGTTCATTTCTCGGCTATAAACCTTCAGTCAAGTCAACCACATATCTGCTCGCCGATTGTCGATACGGGTATCCTAATCAATATTTGCAGTGCTGCATCCTGTGGAAGGGATATTCTATCGAAGTATATGCGATATCGCACCATCCCCAATATTACTATCACCCCAAATCCTTCCCAAGGAATAATGAGCATCGGGTCTGATAAAAATGTAGATGCGTCGATACAGATCATTGATGCTCTAGGAAATATCAGGCAAGAGTATAGTGGTGCAATGTTGACACCTAAGGGATTTGTAATTGATATAGCTACTTTTCCTAACGGCACTTATGAGGCAGTTGTAAAGTATAGTAGCGGGTCGACGCTCTTAAGATTTATCATTCTAAAATAATAATTTACCGAGCAACGATGAATAAAATACTGAAGATTTCACGTTTTGGACTAATGGTATTCTTTCTTTTTCCCTGTTTAAAAATCGAAGCACAGTGGGCAAAATTGGACAACCAATTGTTTCAGAAATTGAATGGAACAATCACATTGGCTGCAAAAGAGGATGTGGTTTGGGCATTTGCGAGACAAACTGCAGGCGGTTTGCAATCCTCTATTTTTCTCGTTTCTGAAGACTATGGGGAAAATTGGCGGAATGCCTTCCCTGTGTCAATGCAGAATTACCGACTTAGTGATCTAACTCTCATTAATAGGGATAGTTCGATCGTGGTTTTAAGCGATTCGACAAATCATGAGCATCACATGCTTTTGAGCCCTGATCGTGCTAATACCTGGATTGAGATCCCGCTTCCTTCTAAATCGCTATCTTTTCCCCCACCTTCTAATATAATCAAATGTAAAAAATCCGTAGATATTTATTTTCAAATTCCGTACTTTAGTGAGGTCAATCGTAGTCAATCATATAGATCATCGGATATGGGATTATCTTGGAGCAAAACTCTCGATTCGATAAGTTATCTCATATCAAAAGTGGTTGCTCCTAATGGAAACATATTTGGAATAGGGAGAGATACTTCCTTCGTAGAACGAGATAATATCTTGCCCATTTACCGTAGTTCTGACGATGGAAGGACATGGACGCTTCGAGAGAAAATGAAAAAACGAATTTTGGAACAACATGGGCTGGTGGTTGATTCGACCACACTCTATACTTATTATGATGATGAGTTCTATACTTCAAATTTCGTTGATTCGGAAAGTGGAGTCGTTTTTTTCTCTTCAAATGAGGGTGTTGATTGGGACAGCACAACGGTTTATACTGTTGATGGAGGAGTCGGCTCAGATGATATGTCACAATCTGAGCATGCTGTATATGCTTCAACTCCTTTTGGTATTAAGCGGTCCGCAGATCATGGAGTTACCTGGGAAAATATTGGGGGACCTGCTGTTCCTGATGAAACTCAAGGTTTATGTGCTCCAAACGATTGTGTGATTATGGCTTTTGATGTAGATCGAATACTTTGGAGAACAATGAACGCCGGTGGGCATCCTATAAATCAGTTGCCGCCAAATTCCGTCAAAATGAGTACACAGAATTTTTCGGTTAGAGATACCCCTGGCGTAATAGTAAATGTTCCGATAATTGTCAAGAAAAAAGGGAATCTCTCAAGTTTGAGTCTAATTTTACATTACGATACGATTTATTTGAAATACCAGGGTAGCAAGTGCATAACAGGGAGGGTATGTGACTTATCTAATGAAGAATGGCCTGGAAGAACAAAACTTCAATTCAACGCCAGTGAATTAACCGACACACTTATCGGCTTTGCAGTTTTTAAATTTTATCCTTCTGAAATTACTGCAACAAAAATCAATTTCGACTCTTTGCAAGCGATTTTAGCAGGTGCTTGTGAATCAAGCATAAATTTGTATCAAGATTCGAGCGCAACAACGGTAATTTCTAATAGTGGAACCCGATCAGTAAATTCTTATAGTAATATAGACTTGTTTCAATCCGTCAAACTATTCCCAAATCCAGCAAATGAATTTCTAACAATTGTTTCGAACGAAGATATCGCTGATGTGAAAATAGAAATTATTGATCTACTGGGAAATATTAAGAAAACGTCTGCCCTGCAACTTCATTCTGGAGTTCAAATTGCAGTTGATTTGAATTCACTTTCCAAGGGAAAATACTTTCTGCGGATGAGCAAATCAAACGGTAAAATGACATTCCCATTTATAAAAACTAATTGAAAGATATGATGTTATCAAAATTAGGGACGGTAGTTAGGATGGATTATTGGATGAATGCGGAAGGATGAAGGATGAAAAGGGGGTAGGGATATTGAATTCTGCTAAATAACTAGCGATTCTGCCGATGTGCAGAGCGATATAAATGATTTATAAGGACTTACGGGGCAACTTTGAAGGGATAGCCAATAAAAGAGGGTATTATTTTATCCCTAAGTGTCACAAAATGAGGTGGTTCTGTGTCATATCTGTAAAGGAAACATAATTGCGGTAATAGTGTAATAATGAGAAGGTGAAGAATAAACTCAAGGACATATTGCCAGCAGCAGTTTCCGGAACCGATCAAGGGTTTGATGTGGATGGTGAAGATTCGCAAGTTTTCGAAACCAGCCAGCCGCTTACCTCTGACCGCGAAACTCAGCTCTTTCACAACTTTTTAGCAGGCGATGACGCTGCCTTCCGAACGCTTTACGATGCGTTCGAACGTTCGCTCTACATCTATTGCTGCAGGCTTCTGAAAAACGATGCCGAAGCAAAAGATCTTTTTCAGGATATCTGGATTAGAATGTATAAGATGCGCGGCGAACGTATTCAGGTACGTCGTTTTTCAGGATTACTTTTTACGGTAGCCCGTAATTTCTGCCTGAATTCGATCCGCGATAACAGAGGTTTTAATAACCTCTCGCTGGACGAAATGGCAGAGGATTCTGAAATATTTTTGCGGACGCAGGATATTGAGAATGCCGATCTTCGTGAATTATTGCAGAAAGCGCTTTCGCAACTGCCATTCAATCAGCGCGAGGCATTCATCTTACGCGAATACGTTGGATATAATTACAGCGAGATCGCCGAGATCATGGGGACAACTGCGGCAAACGTCCGAGCCAGATCGCATCGGGCACGAGAAAGGCTTCGCGTAATAGTCGGAGCATGGCTTGAACTGAAGAATGCAGATAGCCATAAGTAATTTTTTTGTTCATTTTTCAGTGGGACGGACTTTAGTCCGTCCGAACTTGACAAACGGACTAAAGTCCGTTCCACTAAGAAGTTGAGATGATATTTTATAGATACGAACATGACACCACACGATCAGATCAGCGCATATATTGATAACGAACTTGGCATGGATCAGGAACAGGATTTCCTTATCTCGCTTGCTTCGAATGACGGTTTGCGCAAATCATTCCGCTCCGAGCTTGTCTTAAAGAACGTCATCCATCAGGATGAAGTCTTGACGACGCCTTCACGCGATATGCGCGGCGCCGTTCTTGCAACACTCGGAATCGTCGGAGCATCTGCTCTTGCTGCTGAAACCGCCGATGCAGCTACAGCCGTCTCTGCAACGAAAGGAGCTTTCCTCAAAACTATGTTCGCTTCGAAGCTCAATGCATTGGTTACTGCTTCGATGGTCACCGCATCTGCTCTCGGCGGGTATGCTGTCCATACGATCATTGCAGAAAAGCCTGCAACGCATCAATCTTTATCGCCAATTATTCGTAACACACAGCCGGTGAATACCACGCCGACTGAGGTCGCTTCTCCTGTTACAACTCCGATCACAGACTTGTCTCACGAAAGCGCCCCTAAGATGATCGCAAAGCATAAAGCAGCTACAAAGGTGAGCGTCATGCCGGCTGCGACTCAGCCTAACGGGACTACTTCAGGTATCGGTGTTGGGCAATCCAAGCCGCCGATCATGGAGAATCCGAAAAAATAAACAACTCAGTTTCAGAATTTTGTGTGCCTTTGTGAAATGATCTCTCGGCTTCCCAACAAGCAGAAAGATCTGATCATGAGGGCGCACATACTATTTTGTTTTCCGAGAAAAAATTCTATGCTGAATTCAAAAAAAGTGAATAATCAAATCGCTCACGGAGCATAACGCGTAACTTCCCATCCTCTGCTCTTGTTGTTATCACACATATAAAAAGCCGATAACAATAGCCGCAGAAAGCTCTTGCAGAGACACACCGTATATATCTTTTTTTTCTTCTTTATTTTTTGCCGCATCGGAAATGCGTATGGTCTGCTGCTTCCGAAAGATAGCATTGTTTTTCGTGATACACTGATCGAATCGAGAAGTATTCACGAAGCTCGTCCACTTCGGATTGGTATCGGAGGGAGTTATGGAATAAATTATTACACCGATGGAAATCTTCCACCTCAACTAACAGCAGCCTGTGAAACTTTCAAAACAGGAAAAGGTAGTGGATTAAGTTTTCTTGGTCGAATAGATTTTCCTCTGGGAAATGAGAATGATCTCTTTACTTTTTCTCCGGTTCTTTCTTATGAAAATTTTGGTGCCGATCATACTTCAAGTGAGTTCGGAACAGGCAGTGTTATCATTGACGGAAAAAGAATTGACCATCAAGCACAGTTCGATCATATCATCATCGATAATACAAAAGCTATTGGAGTCAAAGCTTTATTAAACTGGCAATTCTTCAAACCACTTTCCTTCGAAGTCGGACCCGCACTATATTATCTCTTCAACAGGCAAGTTACTAAAACCGTAAAAGCTATTACTCCCGGTGACGTCATCATCGGACCAACGGGCAATGTCCGCGAATTGGTGGAAGGCAGCGGATCGCTTCCAAATGCAAATAGTATTTTAGCGGCATTATCATTTTCTATCGGAGCGGAATTTCCTTTGTCGCAAAAATTATTTGCAACTCCGAACATTGAATACCTATTGCCATTGACGCAGACAACAAGTTATTGGACTCATCAAAGTCTTCGGGGCGGCATAACTTTTCGTTATGATCTCGGCAAACATGAAGATACTATTACCAGCTCTCATCATGAACAAATCCCTATTCATATTGAAATTCCTGATCAGATCAAGCCGGCACTGAGCGCCTCGATTGATGTCATTGCAATTAATCGCGACGGAAAAGAGGAACATGTTGTGAGGATGGAAGTTGAAGAGGTTAAGGTGCATTATGCCTATCCGATGCTGAATTATGTTTTCTTCGATTCGGGATCTGTTGTAATTCCCGGGCGATATATTCGTTATCCTTCATTTGCCGATGCACAGAGAAATTTCAGAGGACCGGTTGATCGCAAAGGTGAAGGGCTTCTTCAACTCTACAGAGAAACATTAAATATTCTTGGAGATCGCCTCCGTAAATCACCGACGACGCATATCACGTTGACAGGATGTACTTCGAATACAGGAAGTGAATTAGGTAATATGCAAATTGCAAGAGACCGAGCCGAAGCGATCGAATCGTATCTAGAAAAAATCTGGCAGATCGATCGGAAGAGAATGAAAATAGAATCCCGTATTCTTCCGGAAAAACCAAGTCCGTCAAATATCCCAGAAGGTCAAGCCGAGAATCGCCGAGTGGAGATTACGACAAGCGATGAATCTCTGACTGATCCTCTGATCGTTACGAAGACCGAGCACATTGCGAATCCGCCGATCATTTCATTGCAGCCACACGTTTCAGCAAAAGCAGGATTAAAAAGTTATCGCTCTTCTATTTATATCGGAAGAAAAGAACTTGTTACATTTAATGGCAGTGAACAAAAACCCTGGAGTGTTCCCGAAGAAGCTCTTTCCTCTGGTATAGATTCACTGGATATTGTTTTGGAAGTTACTGATAGTGCGGACAATATAGTTATAGCTCATAATTCAATTAAACTCGAACAGAAACATATCGAGCGTGAAAAACAGCAGGAGCTTGAAAAATTTAGCTTGATTCTTTTCGCATTCGATGAATCAAAACTTGGTGCAAAGAATGAACGGACCCTTGGTTTGGTTGCTGAATCTTTCAAAAAAATTATGCCACAAAAACTTTCCATTGTTGGCTATACCGATGAGTTAGGAGAAGTCGATCATAACGATGAACTATCCCGGAATCGAGCTGCCGAAGCAAGTGACCAATTAGGTCGTGCACTTCGCATCCGAGGATTAAAATTGCCGGACAATATACTCATTGATGGAAAAGGATCAAGAGAAAAACTCTACGACAATTCACTCCCTGAAGGAAGATTTTTTTCACGCACGGTAAATATCACTGTGGAGCATGGAAAGTAATGAAACTCTTAGAGCTTATCCAGAGCTTATAGTATATAGCTTATGAAGCAATTCAAACACACTACAATAACTGCATTCCGCTATTCAGGAGTTTGCCTGATTGCGGCAGTATTGTGCATGGTGTTCCTATTGCAGGAAAATTCTTTTGCCCAGCAGCGCATTGCTCATGTGCAGCCTGATGCAGTCGGTCCGGGGATGACGATAGCGATGGAAGTTCTTGCTCCGGCAAAAGATACAGGGGCATTCGGCAGCGATGGAATTTATTTGCCGTTTTCGAAAATATTTCTTGTTAACCCTGCCGATTCTTTCTTTGTGATATTCGGTCCTATTGTTGTTAGTTGGAATGGCAGAGTCTTGCAAGTTCCTGTGATAGCAAAAACATCGGCAGTACCGGGTACTATTCGCTTTCAGATCATTATAGGAAATAAGAAAAGCCAAATCGCTGAGTTCGAGATACGACAGCCTCAGTCGAAGATCAGTATTTCCGGAGGTGCAACTCTCGGTGATCCGTCCTTCGCCCTGTTCAGCTTTAATGGTGCTGGCAATACGATCGTTGCGGATGAGATTGAATTTCTTGGTAGTGACATTAAAAATCGAGGACTCTTTACTTTTTCAAAGGAAGATAATGATACTCTCGCAGCCGGCAATCCTCACTACCATCCTGTCACACTTCTTTCACGAGGACCAATTCATTTGAGGCTTGCGGAAATTTCCGTTTCAGCCGATTCCCTTAATGGCGGACCAGGCGGCGGCGGTGGGGGAGCGGGATTTTCCTCAACTGGAGGAGCAGGTTATACCGGTGGCGGAAGTGATTCGGATTACTCATCGTCGAATATAGGTTCGGGTACAAATTCAACTCCTTCATCAGGTGGCGCTTCCTCAACAGGAATTCTTGGCGGTGCAAGTTCATTCATCGCTCCGAACATTGATCAAGGCGGCGGTGGTGGTGCGGGCTGCCCGTATGGTTCAAGTGGAATTTATAGTGGTGGTAATGATACTTCGCATGAAGGCGGGTATGGGGGAGGTTCGGCAGGCGGTGAAACACCGGGTGTTCCTTTCGGCGGTGGCGGCGGCGCCTTTGCGAATGAAGGGACAAGGGGAGCAGGTGTAGGAATTAACGGAGGAAAAGCGTATGGCGGAAAATTCCTTATTCCGATGCAGGGCGGATCAGGAGGTGGCGGGGGAAATCATGTCGGCGATATTGATACAAATGCAAACCCCGGCTCCGGCGGAGGCGGTGGTGGCGCGTTAACTCTTATTTCATTTGACACGCTTTCAATTGTAAATAGTTTTCTATCCGCAAATGGAACAAGTGGGACTTCAGGAATTAGTTCTAATGACGCAGGAGGGGGAGGGGGGTCTGGAGGTGGGCTGATCCTCTCCGGTCGAAACGGAATTTCGGTAAATAATGCTTTCATCACAGCAAATGGTGGCTCGGGCGGACTTGGCGGGAAAGGAATCGAGCAGATCAGTAAAGGCGGTGTAGGAAGCTTTGGGAGAATTCGTATTGATGGGAATATACATACACCGATCATCCCAAATTCTTTTTTCTCGAGCACTCCAATATCAGGACCAACTTTGGAGATTCCATCATTAAGACTGAATGGACCATTTGTGTCTGTGAAGGGTACAGCAGGCGATTCAATAAGTTTGACGGATTCGATGCGCATCTATTACCGCAATCAACATTCGGCTTGGAATTTCATTAATACTCCTAGGTTCGGGGCAAAAGGGAATATGCTTTGGCAAGCCTTTCTTCCGGCAGGGCATGATTCGTCTCTTTTTGTTACAGTAATGGCAGAGATAAAAAATCCTGCACGAAGCTTTGCTAATTTTGAACCTGAACGATTACTCTCTCATTTATCGAGCGGCATTATCAGACTTGTTCCGACTCCGCATCTTGTTTTAGATCAGGATACACTTATTTTTGGATGCTATAAGATTGGGGATACGTGCGTCAACGCAAATTTCTATTTTTCGAATCAGGGTGAAGATAGTTTGCATATTAAGTCAATCACTATTTCGAATACTAATTTTACTGTAGGTCAGACAAAGAAAGATCTTGGATATTACCTTACTGATAGTGTAAGTATAAAATATTGTCCGACGAAAGTTGGAAAAGATACGGCTATACTTTCCTTTATTTCAAATGATACTCTACGCACGGCAGTTGTCATCGGTTGCGGTATTGATAAAGATACAAGAATTACGCTCAAACCAACGACTCTCGATTTCGGAAGAGTACATATTGGAAAGTGTGATACGTTGTCGCTTGTGGCTCATTCAGTGGGAAAAGACTCTGCACTTCTCAGCATTAACCCAGTAAGTCATGCTCCCTTTGCAATTATTTCCCCAACAAAAGATACTCTTATTGCTCCCAAGGACTCTGTGAGAATTCAAATCTCATTTTGTCCGAATGATACCGGGGATTTTTACTCGTCATTTATTCTTACGGAGAAACGAGATTCAGTTAAGATACATGGTGTCGGGATAAGAAAGGTCTTGATCGGACAAGAAGTTTTGCAAGGGAAAAGACTTTGTATTGGTGAATGCGATACAATCAAAGTTAAGATTTCATCACTTGGTAATGATGCTGTTAATGTAACCGGTATTAGCGGTGCAACATTTGTATCACAAACTTTGCCTTTTGTCATTCCGCCTCAAACCGATACGGAATTTACCATTCGATATTGTGCTGCAAAAAAGGGAGATACATCGGTCATCATTAGTTTTGCCTCGGATGCCGATTCATCGAATTCAACAATTCTGCATTATTATGGAATACATGAGGAATTCCGATTTGATTCTGTTCTGAATTTCGGATCTCTGTGCCCTGGTAGCACTGATTCAAAAAAATTTATTATTTATAATATGGGCGCAGATTCGATCTTGATCGGATCACTTCAATTGTTACATGGTTTGCCATTCAAGCTTACTCTTGATTCAACATCCGTGCGTGATTCATTAAGAAGTACGGTGGAATTTACTCCAACTATAAGCGGACAATTTAATGATACACTCCTCTCTGTCATCCATGGTCAGTGCGGCGATTCGATTCTTCGTATTCCGATCAGCGGTATCGGATTGAATGGCGACCTCACTTTTTCTAAAATATCAATTTCGTTTGGAGTACTTGATACAAGTTCATGCAAAGACGATTCGATTATTGTTACCAATCCCTGCAATAATATTGCATTGCTCAAGATCCCAGCGGTAGTGCCGCCATTCTATATAAAACCGCTTTCACAAAATACTATTTCTCTCAATCCGTTTGAAAGTAAGACGATCGTATATAGTTATTGTCCGAAAATTGTTAACGCTGATTCGACAAAACAAATTTTTACGCTTTCATCGGGAGCATTTCTCTCGGTTTCATTATTTGGTGCAGGCTTACCAATTGTTGATTCTCCCTTTGTGAAGTTTGGTTTGGAAAGAGCGACCGAAACTGCGGGGAATACCTTTACATATCTGATCTCGGTTGATACAATTTCTTCAAGTACGAATATCAGATCCGTTCAAGGCTCATTGCATTATGATCCGACTTTAGTCGAGCCGCTCAGTATGAGTGGAATAAAATGGAACATTTCAAATAATAGTGAGACTATTCCCGGCACTTATGTTTTTTCAGCAAATGGAACAGATGTTCTTACAAAAGGTCAGTTTGCAACATTACAAATGATGGCGCTTTATGGCGCTACCGATACGACGTCTGTTCTTCTTGATAATATTATTGTTAGTAATTATGCAAGAACAGCCGTTGATAGCGGCTTTATAAAGGTGATCCATTGCGGCAATCTTCCCGGGAATGTAATTATTGCAGGAGCTTATCATCTCGGTAATCCGACTCCGAATCCCACAAACGGCAATATCTCATTTCCTCTGACACTTGGTAATGACGGAGTTCTTCGCCTCAGATTATTTAGTGTAAGCGGTATGGTGGTATTGGATAAATCTATCGCATCAAAACGCGGAGAGAATACTATCGTCTTGGATGTTTCATTACTTTCTTCGGGGGCGTATTATCTCAGCACCGATAGCTGGGGATGGCGCGAAGGCAAGACAATCGTAATAACAAAATAATCATTCATGGAAGCTCTCTCAACCTGGAAACATGGTGTCGAACCCAATCAGATTTCCTTCGCTGCAATGAAAGATGGATCATCCGCTCTGGATGCCGTTGAACTTGCCGCTCGGTATTGCGAAGCCGATGAGACGTGTATGTCCGTTGGTAAAGGCGGAATTCCGGATGAACTTGGCATGGTGACTCTCGATGCCTCGATCATGGATCACGATGGGAATTGCGGATCAGTAGCATTCGTCCAAAATTATCTTCATCCGATCTCGATAGCCAGAAAAGTGATGGAGAAAACCTCTCATGTGATGCTTGCGGGAATTGGTGCGGAAAGATTTGCTCAGCGTGAAGGATTCACTACATCAAATCTGCTTACTGATGCCTCCCAAAAACTTTACGATAAATGGAAAGAGTTGCCTGACGGTTTGAACGTCAGACTCAGAAGATCTGAAGAAGGCGAACATGAGTATGTTTTTGAATATTCGGAAGATGGAAAGAAAAAAGAGCTTGACCGCACGTCGCTGAACGAATCACACGATACGATAGGTCTGCTTGCACGAGATAAGAACGGTAAACTTGCCGGAGCCTGCACCACTTCCGGGCTTGCATTCAAAATGCATGGCAGAGTAGGTGATTCACCGATCATAGGAGCAGGATTATATGTTGATGGCGAAATCGGCGCCGCAGTTGCTACCGGCAACGGCGAACTTGTTATGCGAGCGTGCTCAGCTTTTCATATTGTCGAATTACTCAGGCAAGGTCAGTCTCCTGAGGAAGCAATGAAATTTGCTATTAGTAAGATCAAGAAAGATAAGCATCTCACTGATGATATGCAGGTAGGTTTTCTCGTTCTTCGTCACGACGGAAAGTGGGCAGCGGGAAGTTTACGCGAGGGATTTCAGTATTCAGTTGAAACTGAACTGACGCCAAATACATTGCACGGGTAGAAACCTGCAAAGATTGTGTTTAATAGGTTGTGTCAAAGATAGAGGCGAGGCTTTAGCTCGCAAACGCAGCTCATAATATTGCTGCACGAACGAAGAAGAAATAAAATTATGATCGCACTCATCACCGGAGCCGGACGAGGAATTGGAAAAGCAATTGCAATCGCTCTTGCCGGAAAAGGTATTCACACGCTTCTTGTTGCCCGTTCGCTCAATGAAATAAGCGCTGTTGCTCAAGAGATTTCCGCAAAGGGCGGAAAGGCGACTGCATTTGTCTGCGATATTACCAGTTCAAAAGCAGTTACCGCAATGTATGCGAAGACGAATCGTCTCGGCAAGGTTGCACTTCTCGTAAATAATGCCGGCGTTGCACCCTCAACCAAAATAGAAGGAACATCAGATCAAATTTGGCAGAATGCGTTTAGTACAAACGTCGATGGTGCATTTTATCTTATTCGCGCATACTTGCCGGATATGAAAGCTCTCGGTGAAGGACAGATCATCAATATCGCTTCGACTGCGGCACTCGAAGGATTCCCTTATACTGCTGCCTATACCGCTTCGAAACATGCACTGATCGGGCTTTCGCGGGTGATCGCAAAAGAATTTGAAAAATTAAATATCAAAGTCTCGACGATCTGTCCCGGATTTGTCCGGACAAACATTTTTGAGACAAGCATTGCCAACATCGTTTCAAAAACAGGAAAAACTCCTAAGCAAGCCGAAGCAGAACTCGGGGCAATGAATAAAAGCGGAAAAATTATTGAGCCAAATGAAGTGGCAAAAGCTGTAATTGCAGAGTTAAAAAAGCCTCTTGATCCGAATGGACGAGAAATAGTTTTGTAATCAATGCTCGATAACCGCACCCTTTCTCTCATCCGTGTTTCCACTCTTGCCTCTCGTTCCGAATACAGGGTGGAGCTGATCGAAGAATTACGAAAGATCAAAGAATCTGGCGTATCTTCGAGAGCCGAACTTTATGAAGTCTTTTTACAATCCTATCTTTTTGCAGGCTTCCCGGCTGGACTTGAATCGGTTCGCTCGCTAACGAAAGTATTTGGCAGCGGCACGCTCCATTTAAATGATAAAGAAGATATAATAACTGCTTACCAAGTTCATGCAGAAAATGGCGAGGTACTCTATAAAAAAGTTTACGCGGCAAATGCCCAAAGAGTCCGCGAAGAGATGATTCGCTTAAGTCCCGAACTTGCTTCGTGGGCGATGATCGAAGGATATGGAAAAACCCTCTCGCGTGCCGGGTTGGAGATCAAGACTCGTGAGCTATGCACAGTTGCGATGCTCACTAATCTTGGATGGGATAGGCAGCTCTATTCGCATATTCTCGGAGCGAGAAATGTCGGCGCTACAAAGGATGAAATTCTTGAAGCCGCGAAGATCGGCGCAAAAGGCAGCAAAGATCATTTAGAGATTGCTGAACAACTCATCAAAAAAATTGTTTAAAGGCGTTCGAAATATTTTATCATTGCGCCAAACTTTACACATCGCTTTTTTTTCTCTCTTCTGCCTGCTTTGCAGTTGCTCCAAGCAGGACGAAATGCCGCAATACTCAAGTTTTGATTTTCGAATGGATGGCTCGCGATTTGTCCCGAATATCGGAGTGCCGGTTCAAGTAACAACAGCTACTCTCGGCTATAATGGAAGTCTTTCTTCGCTTACCTATTCCGGTGGTCGTTCTCAGTATCTTGTTGCGGGAGGGAATGAGATTTTTAGCGGCAGTGAAAAGCAGACAGAAATTATTGCAAGCAGCCGCACTAAGGGAGATATTACTTCTATCCTTTCCGATCTTTCCCGTTTTTTTGTTATCCACTCGACGGGTTCGATTGAAGCTTTTGATAAGGCTGGAAAACTTCTCTGGAAGCATGAAGATACTGCTTTTGGCGTCAATCCCGGTAATGCAATTCTTGCTGATACCGAACTCATCGTTGCAGGACAAAACACCGGAGTAGTAAATTATGAAACAACAGGTTCAAATTTTCTGGAAAGTTTTAGCACGAGTTCAGGAGCGATGATTTCAGTTTCGACAGATGGAGCGCCCTATTACTCTATAATTTTTGATCCGAAAACACATCACATCCTTGCAGCAAGTGATAGCGTTATTAATACTCATAATATGTTGGGGGAATGTAGTGGATACCAGGTTTTCCAAAAGCGATTCAATAATCCGGAATTACGGATCATTTCAAATCTCTGCCTTTGTGGGAAAAATAAAGATAAACTTGCATTTGGCTATCTTGCTATGAAGCCCGGATCTGATGAGCGTGCGATGTACGTTGGTGTTTTTAGTAATATATCCGGTCGGCTGAAGCAAGAATATTCACATGAAGTGCCATACTTGCCAATCAACATTGCCTCAAACGGACCGGTAATTCTTTCAAGCGGCTTCAGAGATTCGGGCGGCGATCTCGAAAGCGGCATAGATGCTTTTTATGCAGATGATACAACAAAACTGTGGCAGCGCCGTTTTACGTATCCTGTTATTATGCCGGTTGCAATCAACGAAAAATATGCATATTTCACTTTGACTTTTTCCACCCAGACTGCAGTGCCGGCGCAAAGTATTTTCTATACGCTTGATCTCTCGACAGGAAAGGCGCTTGGCGAGCTTGCCATAACAGGCGCGCAACATGGTTTTGCATCCGGGATTCCTATGCCTCTTGGTGAAATGGGCTTCATGCTCGTTGACGCAAGCCGTCCAGTTATCTATTTTCTCAAACCATAACCAGTGAATCTATTTAATAAACTCATTGCTGCAGCGCTTCCTATTGTTCCGAAATCAATCGTTCGGAAAGTTAGTGAGCGTTATATTGCAGGCGATACACTTACCGATGCCGTGCGAGTTGTCCGGATGCTTAATACTGAAGGAGCAATGGCAACAGTTGATGTGCTTGGCGAATATATTCACTCATTAGACGAAGCCGGAGAAAATACAAGATACTGCTGCGAAGTTTTGCAAACCATAGAGCGCGAGAAAATTGATTCAAATCTTTCGATAAAGCTTACATCGCTGGGACTTGCAATTGATGAAGCAGCTTGCGAAAAAAATGTCCGTACTATTCTTGAAACTGCTCGCGATCATGGAAATATCTTTGTTCGCTTCGATATGGAAAATTCTCCCTATACGTCATTGACCATTGATCTCTACAATAAACTGCGAAAAGAATTTAATATCGGAGTTGTTCTGCAAGCCTACATGCGCCGCACCGAAAGCGATATAAGAAATTTGATAAACGGGGGGGCGACAAACATCAGACTTTGCAAGGGTATCTATATCGAATCCGAAGAAATTGCATTTAAGGGATTTGAAGAAATACAAAATAACTATTTGAAATGTCTTGAATATGCTCTGGGTAATAAAGTGTATGTCGGTATCGCAACACATGATGCGATGTTGGTGCAAGGCGCAAAAGATATTATAAAAAAACTTGGCTTGACAAAGGGGCAATATGAATTTCAAATGTTACTTGGCGTGACAGAGCCGATGAGACGACAACTTATCGCTGAGGGCTTTCGTCTTCGCGTCTATGTTCCTTTCGGAGCAGATTGGTATGGATATTCGATCCGGCGTTTGAAAGAAAATCCGAGTATGGCTGGGCATATTGTTAAGGCGATGTTTAAGAGAAGATAAATATGCAGTACACAAAACATTTTATTTTAACTGAAGCACAAACTGAACTTCAGAACGTGATCCCGATCGTCGAAGAGATTGTGCGGCTGAAAGCAGAACTTGACCGCAAAGGTTACGATGTCATGCGGCATCAATACTTCGGAGGTATGGGACCGAACGGGCAGAAAGTTTTTCCGCAGGAAATGGAAGAGCTTGTTCTTCGCGTTCGTGATTTGAATGAACGAGGTATTGAGATCAAAGATTTGGATAAAGGACTGATTGATTTTCCGTCACTTCGTGCGAACGGCGAAGAAGTCTATCTATGTTATATGCTCGGCGAGAAATCAATTCTTGCATGGCATCCGATCGAAGGCGGTTTTGCTGCAAGGAAACCGATCACTGAATTATAATTACTTTACTATTGAGTTATGAAAAAATTACGTTTTATTCCATTGGCAGCGTTTGCTGCTTTCCTAATTGCTCTTACTCTCCAAAGCTGCAAAAAAGAAGACCAGTCCGCCGTCAAGTCTGCTGACAGTACGAAAGTTATTACTCCAAATCAACCTGCTGCTTCTGGAACAGAAGCTGCTCTGAATGACAAGGCAAAAAAAGGACAGCTTATCTATTATAATATGTCCCTCGGAAAGGTGCACGTTGCCTGCGCGACCTGTCATGCCGATGGAACTTCTAAAACGCAACCCAATCAGATTCGTCAGGGACATACGCTTGCCGGAGTGTCAAGCCGCACTGCGACTTGGAACGGTATGTATAAAGGTGACGATCTAAAAAAATATGCATACGGCGGAGCGCTCTGCGCTGCGGTGTTTCAGAAACGTGCTGATATCAAGACAGTAGATAAAGCACTGAGCGCAGATGAAGTAGATGCACTGAATGAATATCTTACTTCATTAAATTCAAATCCCGGTGCGATGACAAAAGACTTGAAGATTCAATGGGTTGCAAAACCAACTTTCAATGACGATCCACCAGATGCGAAAGTTGCAATGCCGGCAGTCAAAGCGATCATGAAACTTCCCGGTGATCCGACAGCAGGCGAAACGATCTTTACTCAATCATGCGGTAATTGTCACAGCATTAAAGATAAAAAGATCGGACCGCCAATGGTCAAAGCTGCACAAGATATGAATAATGTAGTGCAGACCGTTCGCTTCGGTTCGGGCGACATGGCGTTCTATGCGAAGGATGTTCTCAGCGACCAACAAGTAGCCGATGCGATTGCATATATTCAATCGCAGTTAGGGAAGTAAAAAAAAAGTTGTCATTGCGAGAAATCCGCTTGGGGATTCCTCGCAATGACACCCTTGGGAAGTATCGTTATTTTCGAACTCCCGCTCTCGTTCGTATTTCAGCCGCTATATCCTCGCTGAGTTTTCCCGTTAGTTTACTCATCGCTGCGGCGATTTCTTCGAACTTGTCGCCGCTGACTTGTTCGGTATATGACGTGCGCTTATCCATAAGGAAATTTATTGCTTCGCCTTTTGCTACTCCCCACCTTGCCGTCATGGTCAACGTGCCACCTGCGTTTCGCTCGAACTCTGTGACTTCAAGTAAGACCTGAAAATTAGTAATGGCAGGAGTTTCAGAAGGGAAAAGAGCAATATTATTCGTCGGAATATCCGATGAAAGATCTTCGATCAGCACTCTGGAAAAATTATTCTCCAATGGTTCAGCCCAGCGGTCATATTCTGCTATCTGTAGTTCATTTGTTGTCGTGCGCTTGACCATCTGCGGGCGGAGTAGATAGTCCGGAAGTGTTAAAGTCCGGATGCCAACCGCAATATTTGAATTTACAGCATTATTTTTGCTGATGCCGGTGACGGTGTGTACCGAAGTAAGTGTATAATAATGAGAAGGTTTTGAACTTCCGCAGGCGGATAAAAAGACTGCTGAAAGAAAAAATACTAAATATATTTTCATAAAATTATTTTCCGTAAAGTATATCGCTTGGATGTTGCTGCAAATAATCAATCAGATTTCGCATCGAATGCGTAGTCGTAAGAACTTCCTGAAGGGTTTGTTTCATGAGATATTGATTTTCGATAGAAAGATCTTGCCACCGTTTCACCAGTTTATTAAATTCACTAAGCGAAGTTGTTGCTGCTGAAGTTGTGGTATTCACACCTTCTGAGATTTTCGTGCCGATCGTATCCATCCGTTTTGCAAGCGCACCGATGCTATTGACATTCGTATTGATATTTTCGATAAGTGGTTGAAGTTTTAATTTCATAAAAAAAGTATCAATCCCGCCGAATGTATGCTGAATCGAATTCCCTATTTCTGCAAAGTGAACCTGCCCTACTTCTTTGACTATCTGTTGTAAACTTTGCTCCAATTCTTCACCCTTTGTCGGAATGGAAGGTATTTCTTTATATTTTTTATTAATGCCTGCAAATATTGCCTGAGTCTCAGGAAAATAATCCACGATGATCATTTTTTGTGAGACGACAAAACTTTGGCTCTGTAATTGCGCACGTAATCCTCGCTGCACCATGTCGTCAATACCATTGACCTTAGGCTTTAAAATTCCTTCGGACATTGCTTCACGGATTGTGCCGCCGACTGTTTCGATAATTACTTCGACAGCAAAATCTCCATTCTCGTGCATCATCGGATTAATTTCGGTAACAGAGCCGATCTGTACACCGCGAATTTTCACTGGCGCACCCGTATTGAGTCCATCAACCGAACCACGAAAATAAATCGCATACTTCGTTTTGTCCTTAAAGAAATCTCCGCTGCCGAAGACAAGAAAGACAACGATGATGAGTCCTATTGCCCCGAGCATGAATGCTCCGATAAGCCGGGCATTCACACCCGCATGGATGCTCTGAGAACTTGGCAACGGTTTGGAAGTCTCCACTATTTTACTGCTCATTGTTCACCTCGTGTTAAAAATTCTCTGATGATCGGTTGCGGCGGATTTTCCAATAACTCTTTCGGACTTCCGTACCCGATCATTGTTTTTGTATTTGCATCCAGAAAAACCGAATTATCGCCGATTGCAAATATACTCGGCAATTCATGCGTGACTACAACAATAGTTGTTCCCATACTTTCCTTGATCTCTAAAATGAGATCATCTAAATTGCGCGAGCTGATCGGATCCAAGCCTGCCGATGGTTCGTCAAAAAAAAGAATTTCCGGATCAAGCGCCATAGCCCGTGCAAGTCCGGCACGCTTTCGCATACCGCCGCTGATATCCGATGGATAAAATTCTTCGAAGCCGCTTAATCCGACCAGAGATAATTTTAGATACGCAATATCTTTGATCTCTGATTTGGAAAGTCTGGTATATCGTTCAAGCACCGTCGCAATATTCTCCGAAAGCGTCATCGAACTCCATAATGCGCCGCTTTGATAGAGAATTCCAAAACGACGCATCATTTGCTGACGCTCTTTTTCTGTCGAACCCCAAAAATCCATTTTTTCATAAAAGATGCTTCCGGCAGCCGGTCGGATCAAGCCGATGCAATGTCGCAATAATGTACTTTTGCCACAGCCGCTGGAACCCATCACAATGAACACTTCTCCGCGATAAATATCAAAGTTCAAATCGTGTTGGATCACGAGACCATCATACGCCATTGTCAGATCGCGCACTCGAATATGCACCTCACGCGATTCGCCTGGCGTATTTGCCGCAGAAGTTGTTTGCAATATCGTTGCCGCTTCGTTCACTTAAACTCCGAGTACGTTATAAATATATGTTGTTACCGCCGCAGCCATTACGACAGTGATTATTCCTACCACAACCGCAGATGTGGTTGCCACGCCTACTGACTGAGCGCTTTTACCGCAATGAATTCCGTGCAGACAGCCTGCATACGCAATCAGAATTCCATAAATAAAACTTTTAATGAGTCCGAGTCCGAATTGCATCGGTGTTAGTATCATTTTCGCTTCCGTAACAAATTGCAGGAAGCTAATGCCGAGCATGAGCTGCGCGATAATTGCGCCGCCTAAGATGCCCATAAATATAGCATAAAGCGAAAGCAGTGGTGTCATCACTGCCAACGAAAAAATTCTGGGCAGCACAAGAAAATCCATCGGTGATATACCTGTTGTCTTTAGTGCATCTACTTCTTCATTCACCGTCATTGTTCCGATCTGCGCGGCAAATGCAGCGCCGCAGCGCCCTGCAAGAATAATCGCTGTCATCATCGGTCCCATCTCGCGCGCCATTGCAATCCCGACAAGATCGGCAACATATATTTCCGCGCCAAACATTTTTAGTTGCGCTGCGCCGATGAAGGCAAGAATAATTCCGAAAAGAAAACTGATCAGCGTAACGATGGGCACGGAGTTCGCGCTGCAATCACGAAGAATTTGCAGCAGATCAACCATGCGGAAATGCGCTTTGCCGCGAAAGAATCTCCCGAAGCTCTTCATGAGTTCGCCGATGAACTCCAGCGTATCTTCGAAGGTATGCGTCCATCGCAAAGAAGAAAAACCTAAAGCAAGAAGAATGGAAGAATGCTTTTTATAAACAGGCATTTCAGCATCCGTTTTGCCGGCACTGCCTGATAATGCAAGAAGTTTTTGAATGCCAAGAGGAAGCTGCGAAATATCGATCGCAATATTTTTTTCATGCGCTTCATCTCTTGTTCTTTTTAAGAAAGAGACGAGACTGGAATCCCAGAATGCTAATCCATCTTGAGAAAATGTGATGCTTCGCACATCGCCGATCGGATGCTTCGGATCAAAGAGTGTTGCCGGATGCCCGGAGCCGCTGCCCATACGCCACTCGCCGCCCAGAGAAACGGTCACAGCATCGCCATCACCTGATGACGGTGAAATTTTGAACAGTGTTTCCTGCTCCGAACGATGAAAATGAAAATGCTGCAATGTCTGGTTCTGTGAATTCTGGTTTAACCGACTGCCAGGGAATAGCAATCAGGCAAATATAACAAGACTTCGGAGAGATAGTTTAGCCCTAAAGCTGATGTTTTCTCCAGTGGGACGGACTCTTAGTCCGTCCGTCTTGGATACTAATTCAATACACTTCAAAATGCGCACTCAAATTCCCAAGCCGCGCAAAATAATGCCCGCTCCCAAATCGCGATGATGGCAAGCTATACTGCGTTATCTCCGAAGGAATTTCCTCCCTTGCCGCTTCTCTTCCAAGGATGTCGTAGATGAAGAGAGTTTGAGGATGACTCGATGAGGGGAGGGTGAAATTTATTTGGTGGTCGGGTATGGAAGTTGAGACAGAGAAGCTTTGGTTCTTTATAATAGATTGTACTGAGTTGACAAGATCAGGACTAACAAATGTAATCGAACAATTGTAAGATGTCGTATCTGGAAGAAGATGATCAAAACCGTATCCTTTATGCCATTGGCCATGATGCGGTCCAGGATCATTTTTACAAAAATCCCACCATGAATGAGAATAAGCAACTCCTATTATACTTTTCATGAAGATACCGCCGTTGCTGCTTGCTGATAGAATACTATCTCCAACTGAAAAATCTAAGGAAGAAATGTTTATTGAATTACTCACACATCCATAAAAATTCTGATAATCCGCACCTGTATAGCTCATAAAAAAATCGTGTATCTTGCCGTTAAGACTATCCAATGAAAAAGTAATCTTGTTTGTTGCATTGCAGTAATTAGATTGCCCAGGACTATAGGAATATTCTATAGAAATAGTGTTATCTATTCGCGAATAATTTGTGATAGAATATCCGTAACCTCCTGAATAATCTAACCACCTGAGACCACCATCATTATCAGACACTGTGTCCCTTGTGCCTTCATTTGGACAATCACTATATTGATAGTAGGTCTCCGCAAAAGGAACTGCAAAAGTTATCTTTTTTGGGAGCCATTTTACTTGGGCAAAACCATCATTTGTTCCGGGCATAAAAAAACTAATTAAAGCCAGGACTAATAACACAAGGGTATTATGTATCTCTTTCATCCAACAAATATACGCAATTCCGCACCATTTTCCAAATAATTCATAGGGCAGAATTTTATGACCTGAAACCTAATGCGCAACAATCCGTGAGAAGATTCCTCAGTCGTCGCTTCGCAACTCCTTCGGAATGAGATGCTAACTGAATATGCCATTCGGGATTTTTTCCATTTTATCTTTTGTCTTTAATAGCATGAAGAAGATCTCAATTTTACTTAGCTTATTCCTTATCCTCGCATCCTCAGCTTTTGCCCAATCTAAACTCCTTATCCCAATGGATTTAGAGCAGAACGATCATTTGAAGGCGTATGGTATTACCTATTGGGCGCTGACCAAGGGCATTAATGTTGACTGGCTTTTAAACTATCGCGGCGGCAGTTTCATGGCGGATTACGACGACCTCCTCGCTGCTGAATGCCGCATACGCGGAGTGCGTTTCGAGAAGCTCGATGGTGCAAGTGCACAATCAATTTATGCACTTGTTCAATCCGAAGCAAAGAATATGGATGCGGTGAAACTTGAAAAAGCTCCGAAGATCGCCGTCTATGTGCCGCCCGGATTCCAGCCCTGGGATGATGCTGTGACGCTTGCACTTGATTATGCGGAAGTGCCCTACGAAAAAATTTGGGATGAAGAAGTTCTCTCCGGTAAACTTGCTAAATACGATTGGCTGCATTTGCATCATGAAGATTTCACCGGGCAGTACGGAAAATTTTATGGCAGCGCAAGGTTCGATCCGTGGTATCAGGCGCAAGTCCGTTTGCTTGAAGGAGAGGCAAGGAAACTTGGATTTACAAAAGTCAGCGAGTTAAAAAAAGCTGTTGCGCGAAAAATAAAAGATTACGTTGCTAATGGCGGATTCATGTTCGCTATGTGTTCGGCAACCGATAGTTATGATATTGCGCTCTCTGCCGAGAATACCGATATTTGCGATGCTGTTTTCGATGGCGATCCGATGGACCCGGATTTTGCTTCGAAGCTTGATTTCAAAAAAACATTTGCCTTCGAGAATTTCAGACTCGAAACTTCTCCGATGGTTTATGAATATTCGGATATTGACATACAGCCAAATGAGATCGGCACCGAAGAGAATGATTACTTTACGCTTTTTGATTTCAGCGCAAAGTTTGATCCTGTGCCATCCATGCTGACGCAAGATCACGTCAATGTTATCAAAGGCTTCATGGGGCAAACAACGATGTTCCACAAACGCTTCGTCAAAAAGAATACGACGATCCTTGCAGAGAATAACGGCACGGATTTTGTCCGCTATCTCTACTCCAATTACGGCAGAGGCTTTTTTGCATTTTATGGCGGACACGATCCCGAAGATTACCAACATAAAGTAGGCGACCCCGCCACCGATCTTCGCCTCCACAAACAAAGCCCCGGCTACCGACTGATCCTCAATAACGTGCTCTTCCCGGCAGCAAAGAAGAAGAAGCTGAAGACGTAATTGGAAAGGCTGAAGGCTGAAGGATGAAAAATCCAGTGTCATTGCTTCGTCGACCTAAAGCTCTTCTCGTAATGACAGTCTGAGTTACTTCTCTTTTACAAACGTCGTCACAAGATGCGACGCCCCTGCATTGATCTTCACATAATATGCAGCAGAAGGGAGATTGCTAATATCTACTGAAATTCCGCTTCTGCCTTGGGGATGCACGTTATGCGAACGAAGAACTATATTACCTTTTGCATCGGAGATCGTGATGTTGCAATCCTCTGCTTTTATCGTATTAATATCAAGCGTGATTTCTCCGCGTGCCGGATTGGGATAAACACCAAGTAATCTGGCAGCAAGATCGTCATTCATTGCACTCTGAATAGTACGTTCGCCGCATGCAAAATTATAGAGAACTGAATCACTTGGCTTATCGGTAGAAAGCGCTATGCAATTCTCGTAGTCGGCATTGTAACTATTAAATCGAACGCCGGAAAGAGAGAATGTGCTGATGCTATCTTTTGTAAGATACACTTTATAGGAAAGTTCTGCCAACACTCCTTTCGGCGCCACGACAGGATTTCCGGTAAATGTAAGTGTATTGCCTATAATAGAAATGGAACTTGTGCTCTTGGCAAAAAGATATGTGAGCATATCAGGATTGGTTGCCGAAAATGTTGCTTCCAAAGTTGTAAGATCACTCGGCAAACTATCTGCTATGATTCTCACTTTTGCAGTATCGCCAGCATGATGTCCGTCACTGGCCACTTCGAAGCGTAAGGGATATTTTTTCGGATATGAATATTCTCGTGTCAAAACAATGGGCGTAATCACCGTATCACCTGTACAGGAGACATTGAGTTTTGCGGACGAACGAGGTTTGCCTCCTGCTGTATCGAGTGTTGTTGCAACTTGTAATATAATTTTTTCTCCCGGTTGAACAATGATCGGGAATGTCTTTTCCCCAATCAAAAATCCGGCATCAGATAATGCCGCGCTTTCGATCGTCAATGTATCGCATCCTTGATTGGTAAAGATGACCACAGAATCGGGTGCCCCACAAAGTGTCGTTGTTCCAAAATCTATTGCAGATAAAGATTGATTCAACCGGCGTTTGCCAGGCGTGACCATTCCCGATATTGCAAGCATCGTATCGCGAGATATTCCGAACCGAGAACGATAGCGAAGCCGGTATGAGCCGAGACATTGTCCATGTTTCTGCGGCAGAAAATAGACATGAATATGAATACTATCTCCAGGCAATAATGCTTTCTCAGATCCTGCGGAAGAAATAAAATCAGCATCGCCGCTTTCTCCTAACGGAGTAACAAAAAGCGTATCACACCCTAAGTTCGTGTAGTTGATCTCTGCAGAATCATTCGAGCAGAAAGAGACAGGATTAAACGAAAAATCCGAAGCCGAGAGCGAGAGAAGACTTGACCCTTCAACTCCGACTCCATGCAGGGAAAGATCGAAAGAGTCTTTCACTCCGGAGCGTTCAGTAAGGAAATGCGGTTGTATCACATAAGGTCCAACGCCCGGTGAATTAAAATGGAAACGGAGGAAGACCGAACTATTCGGCGGCAGAATAATAGGATACTGAAGCGGATCAATAGTAAAACCTTGACCAAGCGCTACGGGACCCGATAGTATTCGCAGCGTATCACAGCCGGGATTCGTCAGGATAATAGTCGTATCCCGTAATGGATCGCACGTTGTAACGTTTCCAAAATCAACAAGTGCATTCTGCACTAAAGCTCCTGCTACTGAAGAGTTGATCTTTCCATTAATGAGCAGAGAAAGATTTTGCACAATGCCTTCACGCGAAGTGACAAACTTCGCGCTGCCTTTATAATTACCAACTCCTGATCGAAGGCAATGGAATGTAAGAGTCAACGAACTATCCGGGGGAAGAATGATTGGGTATTTGATCGGATCCATTCCAAAATCTCCGCCGAGAGATCCCGGTCCTGAAAGAATTTTCAGAGTATCACACGAGCGATTTCTGATCGTGACGGTAGTATCGCCGAATGGATAACAAGCTGAGACAGTACCAAAACCAATAACAGTGTCGGCTACGAGCGGTCCGGCTTTCGAACGATTGCTTGATCCTTTTAAGAATACATCGAGATTTGCAGGTGAATATCCCTGCCAATCCACGACAAAAGTAGCGACGGAGCTAAACGTACCGACGACAGAAGGATGGAAATGAAAATGGATTGTCACCGACCCCCCTGGGGGTATCAGGATCGGAAAGTTTAAAGGATCACGGCTGAAATTTGCGCCGAGATTAACGGTAGCCGAGGTGACTCGCATCGTATCGCAGCCGAGATTGGTGATCGTCACATCCGAGTCACGATAAGGACTGCAAGCAGAAACAGTATCAAGATTAAGAAACGAATTAAATGCCGCACCAGAAAAACCCGTTGTCGTCCCTCTTCCATTTATAGATATGCTATGACTAACCTGAATACCTTTCCAATCGGCAGTGATCACATCTGAAGCATTAAAAAATCCCGGTGCAAACGGATGAAAGTGGTATCTGATCCTTAACGTACTATCAGGTGCGAGGATGACCGGCAATTTTATTGTATCAACGCTGAATGCATTACCAAGAGCATACAACACATTTGAAATACGGATCGAATCGCAACCCGTATTTTTTACGAGTATAGTCGTATCGCGATTTCCGCCGCATGGTGAAATCGTATCGAATACTACGACCGGTGGAATAAAAACAAATTGAATAGGCGCGGGATTAATAGTGATCCGAATGACAAACGATGTATCCCGGGGCGGTCCGCCTGCTCCCTGCCAAAGAATGTGAATGGTATCGACGAACGATCCGGTCTGTTTTTTCGAATCAAATATGATCTTTATTGAATCGCGATTCCCGTTGTTGATAATATTCGGCAATGTTTTTGTCGGATTCAACGTGAAGAGTGCGGAATCAGGACCGGCTATAGATGCTTTAATAATATAGTACGACTTGCAATGACTGGCAAGCGTAGTTATGAGCATCGTATCGCGAGTGCAGGAGTTAAACACTTGGGGTAGGGGAGGAGAAAAGATCGGCGCTTCGGGCGAGATCGGAAGACCTCCGCTATTATCAGTGCGCCAAACATTACCATTCTGATCAACACCAACAAGAATATTTCCTGTGAGTGCGACAAGCCATCTTGTATCGGCGGAGTTACCCGGTCCGTTGATCGAATCCCACGTTGCTCCGTAATCGATCGTTCTGTAAATGCCGTTCGATACAGTCTGGAAAAAAGCTGCTTCGGGAACAACAGCCATAGCGCCGTTAAAATATGCCCATGGGCGTTGAAGCTTTGAAACCCAAGTGTTCCCTCTATCGGTAGTCACAAAAACTTCTGACCAATTTTGATTACGTCTGAAATAATCTTCGTTGGCAAGATAGAGTGTATTCGAATCACAGGGATCCCACATGAATGTATAGGAGTCGGCGATAGAAAAACTTTGTGGAAGAGCTGCCCATGTCTGCCCGTCATTCTTTGAAATAATAATATGATCGGCTTCGAAGATCGCCATCGTTCCTGCTCCACGGTAGGCAGCAATATTCGGTGTGGATCCTGCATACGTTTTTGCCCATGATGCACCGCCATTGATTGAAGTGTAAGCGCCTTCTCTTGCAAGACTGACGATGGTACTTGCTGTTCCTGCGAATGCCGAATAGCGGCTTCCGGTCGTACCCGGAGCGACTTGCGAATTCCAAGATGCGCCGCCATTGACTGTGATGTACAAATAATTATTAGTGCGAACCAGACCGTTGAGAGCGTCGAAAAAATCTATATTCTGCACTGTTTCCCCCACGCCTAGGAACGAAGGGAGACTTACTGTCCAAGTCTTTCCTGTATCGAGCGAATACGACACCGATTTATATCCACCCCACAATACTCCTTTTTTGAAATGCAGCATACCGCCGCTTGCACCAATGTTTGGGAAAACGCCCGGAGCTTGATCAGACCATTGAGAATAGGAATCGGAGAAGCCGAGGAATAACACTACGGCAACTACTGCTGCGCAGGAATAGAGAACGGAAAATTTCCTGAGAATCCTTTTCCAGGCGAATTTCATGTTCATAGTGATGGGGAATACGCGATACAGTCACACAACTACTCATAGGAAAGGCGGTTTTAGGGGGAATAGTTCTGCCGAGTTTACATCACGTCTGTGTTGTATTTTCAAAAAAAAGGCTAGCTTAATTTCCAAATCTCGGATTCACAACATTATTATAAATTGATCCAAATGTATAAGTAAGACCGACGGAAAAATTATAAGAATAACTCGTTGCCAGTTGTTGCAGTTGCAGCAGAACGTCGCTATTCGACAGCCCGGTTTTGGGAAGGAATATCTGATCATGAACACTGGTATAGCTTCCTTGAACTCTTAGCGAGAGACCTTCGAATAAACGTAATTGAAGATTAGCAGAGACATTCAATTCTGTTTTGGATAAATCATGAAGATACTGAGAACCGGCAACAGTAAATTCAGTAGAGCCCCATGGTTGCTGAAATACAAGACTGGCTGAGAGTACATGTGAGCCAACCAGCTCTTCAGTCTTATTAAAGATCGTCGTGTCAAAGTAGGAGAATTTTTCGGCGCCAATTTTATAAAAAAGTCGTAATTGTCTTGAAGTGGATTCGGAATAGGGGAAAATATCATATTCTAAACCCGCATACGCATTCACATATAATTTCCGGTTTCTGTATGTTAACGTACCAACAGAGAAAGATGGACCTGATGACCAATGATCGGAAATACTTTTTACAATGAGAGCGTCGAATGAAGCTGATCGTGCAATACTTCTTATATTCAGGTCATCAAAACGATTTTCATTATAACTTCCGAAGCCATTGAATCGCATTTTCCAATCTGCCGTAGTTCGATTAGCTGTGAGGTTGCCATAGTAATTATAATTTCCATGAAGTTGTTCGGCATACACATTGGCATTCAGATCAATGCTGAAAACCCAGCTATCCCACGGATCAATGGTAAGTGCAGAAGTTGTATCTGAAGCTTTACTTCCGATTGTCAGAAGTGCGGCTTGTGGAGAATGCGAAACATAACGCGTAAGTCCCAGCAAAAGGATGTGATCTGTTTCAGTACGAAATTCCTCGAGAGTACTTGATTCTTTCTGAAGCAATCGCAAGGTGTCATTAACATTCTCAAATTGCTTGTGACCAAGGAAAGTGAATGTGTAGCGAGATCCTCCGTTAGCTGCAGATTCACGGACAACGTAGCAGTGAACATCTGCTTGCCCGGGATCGCGGACATAATCGACAAACGTTATTTCTTTGCGAATAAAATCGAAATCGCAGTTCTCACAAGCAAGATAGAAACGGATCTTCCCGGAGGTATCGGAAGACTGCGCAGTTGCTTTTGATGATAACACAAAAAGAACTGCAATAATGATGAGGGGGAAGAATCGGATCATTATAGTAAAGTAAATGATATTCTATTCGGGCGAATGGGGGTTTTGCTTCAAGGAAATTATTATCAATCTCATAGTTTTTCTATCAGTCCTTTTGCTTTCTTCATTGCCTGTTTCGTTTGGTTTTGAAACATCATCTTATAGAGAGGTAGCAGCAGAGGCAATAGGATACTATTTTTAAAGATAATTGTATTGGTCTGAGTCCATAATGTGCCTCCGCTTTGGTCCTCGTATGTCCATGAACCGCCGGCTGACTCTATGAAAGGAGATTCAATTTCACGTCCAGCCAAAGAAGTTTTATTGGGTCTGTCATCGAGTTTATAAACGAAGGTCATCTTTGTTCTCCCCTTGGTTTTCACTCTCACAACCCTTTCTGGCTCAGTTTGTATGACCGATGTATCAAGCACTGCGCTATCCCATTTTGTTCGATATTCGTAGTTCTGGGTATAATCCCATACAACTTCTCTCGGCTTTGTGATGAGGATTGAATACTTGATAGTCATAGAATTCTTCATTTTATTCTCGGAAATAATTATTATGCAGCCTTCTTCACCGGCTCCCATTTCCGTTCATCGAAGATTAGTTGGCGGGCAAGTTCTCTGCCGTGCTCATCTATCTTATGCAGAGGCATAATTTTTCCTGAATGCACGATTGCCATATCAAGTCCAGCTTCGATCGCATGGTGCAAAAATACTGAGTTCAGTACATGCCGCGAATGCGGATTGAGTCCGAACGATACATTCGAAACTCCGAGAATCGTTTTGCATTTCGGATGAGCTTTTTTGATCATTCGAATCGCTTCGATCGTTTCGATAGCGGACTTGCGGAATTCATCATCACCTGAGCCAAGCGTGAATGTCAGCGTATCGAAGATGAGATCTTCTTCTCTCATTCCGAATTTATTTACCGAGAGATCAATGATGCGCTCGGCGATCTCGAATTTTTTCTCTCGTGATTTCGCCATGCCAAGTTCATCAATGGTAAGTGCGATCACTGCAGCGCCGTAACGTTTGCATAGCGGCAGAATATGCGCCATGCGCTCTTCGCCATCTTCCATATTAATGGAGTTGATAATTGCGCGTCCGGCATAGAGCTTCAATGCTTCTTCGATCACGGGATATTCCGTTGAATCAATTACGACAGGGAGCGTGACCTGCGTATTGAAAAATTTCATCACCTCTCGCATATCGCGGACTTCATCCCGTCCCACGTATGCTACGCAAAGATCGAGCATGTGTGCGCCTTCTTTCACTTGCTCGCGTGCCATTCCGACTGCTGCTTCGTAATCTTCTGCTAAGATCAGATCGCGGAATTTCTTCGAGCCATTCGTATTGCAACGCTCTCCGACAATTACCGGAGCCGGTTCTTGTGCAAGTGGAGAAGCTGAATAAATTGATGCAGCCGCTGGTGTCCAGGTAACTTCTCGTTCTTTCGAAGTGATGCGTTCGGCAAGCGAACTTAATTTCTTAATATGATCGGGACGAGTGCCGCAGCAACCGCCGATGACCGAAACTCCGAGATCCGCGACAAAATGATTCATCCATTTTTCCATCTCGTCGGGAGTGAGATGATAATGCGCTACGCCGCCGATATTTTCCGGCAAGCCTGCATTCGGCATACAGAAAATTGGTTTGGTAGAATTCTGCACAAGGTATCGTACATTTTCTTCCATTTCCTTCGGACCTGTTGCGCAGTTCATTCCAATGAGGCTTATGAAATCGAATGGCTCAAGTGCTGTAAGCGCTGCGGCTATCTCCGTACCCATGAGCATCGTGCCCATTGTTTCAATAGTTACTGATGCAATGACCGGAATTTGTCTTTTGCGTTCGGCAAAGAGATCTTGGCAAGCGGCGAGTGCGCATTTCATTTGCAAAATATCCTGGCATGTTTCGATGCAGAATAGATCAGCACCGCCATCGAGCAACCCTGCCATCTGCGTATAGAACGTCTCGCGCATTTCATCGAAGCCTATATGCAGGAGCGATGGAAGTTTTGTTGTCGGTCCGATAGAACCGGCTACGAAGCGCGGTTTATCTTTTGTCGAATAATCATTCGCGATTTTTTTTGCAAGTACCGCGGCTTCCTTCGAAAGTTCGTAAGCTATATCGCCGAGATCGTATTCGGCAAGCACGATAGATGCTGAACCGAACGTATCGGTCTCGATCACATCGGCGCCGGCTTCGAGATAATCTTTATGGACAAGCTCGACGGCGCTCGGTTTCGAGCGGACGAGATATTCGTTACATCCCGCAAGATGCTCGCCACCGAAATCATCGTACGTGAGGTGTTGCCCCTGTAAATGCGTACCCGTAGCTCCGTCAAATACGAGCGGGCGATGTTTTAATGCTTCAAGAAATGTCATAGAAGATTATTAACGTATTCTGCTCATTCTTGTTCCAATATTCAGGTAATCATTGTGTGATCGCTCTCAATTTTCCATCCCCGATTTTTTTCGTTTTACATTTTAATTTTACATTTTTTCTCTCTCCCGGAATTGGCGATTTTATCCCCTGTAAGTTATTGATTTTACTGACAAGTAATTGTGCTCCCTCCTCTGCAGCCCGCATAAAATCTACCGAGGGGATGACGAGTGCCGGCGGCTTCGGGGCGGCGGATTCCAGAGTCTCGCTCATCGCGTCAAATACGATAGCCATAGCAATGGTCGGTAATTTCCCAAGCCCTGCACGGTCAACTTTGCCGACGACAGGTTTTGTGGTGGTGAGTGAATAGATGATGACCGCTACATTTTTTTCCTCCATGATCTCGCGGAGATAAAAGAGCAACCGTTCTTTTCTGCGGTAGCTTGAAGAAGTCCATTCCCAACCGGAGATGATGACGACGCGGATACCCGCTTCTTCAATGCACTGATCGATCCCAACGCGTTCGCCGATAAGATCGCCTTTATGGGATGTGCGGGAGATAAAAGGCATCGCGCGTTTTTTTGTTTCAGGATAGCCAAGATGTTCACGGAAGCGCCGCTCGCTCATGCCGCAATTAATAAGCAACGTGCCAAGCCCAGCATCAGATGCAGAGTTCGCAAGTTTGCATGAATGCTTCAGAAGGCTTTCCGCATCAGAAGAAATAACGACAGTAACTTCGCCATGAGTAATAGGTACGTTGTTAAGATATGAGTTTTTCATAGTTGTAATTGATTATAAAAAAATAATTAAATAAAAACCCCCTCTCCTCGAATGAGGAGAGGGCCGGGGTGAGGTCGAGCCCCGAGCCCCTGGAGAGGTCATGAAGTCAGGAAGAAAAGAGGAAACCTCACCCTAACCCTCTCCTTATTCAAGGAGAGGGAATATTTTTTTTTCTTCTCTCCTTATCCAAGCCGAGGGAATAAAAAAAATAATTAAATAAAAATCCCCCTCTCCTCGAATGAGGAGAGGGCCGGGGTGAGGTCGATCCCTCCGTATCTTTGCATCATGAAATACCTACTCTTGATCTTCACAGCATTGGCATTCCTTTCCGGATGCAGCAATCCATCTTCGCCGGCGGATAATGCGCTGCCGCCGCCGCACCAAACGCCATTTTCATTTCATAAGCCGAGGCTGGGTGCAACCTTTAGTATGCAGGCTGTGAATAATCCGCCCGGCACAGGACTCGATACTACCTTCATCTTTACCGTGACCGATACTGCTCTTACTATCGGCGGAAAAGCCGCGCTGAAGTTTAACGGATATTTCCGTAACGATTCGTTTTATGTTTCCTACCGCGATAACGGCGATATTGATATTGCAGGATCAACCGATTATATTTTCGGAAGAGATTCATGGACGTGGTATCCTCTTTCGGTTGATCCCGGTCATGGGTTCGAAGCCTACTATCATGATTCGGTTATATCGAATTCCAATCCGCAAGATACCCGCGCAATCAAACGTGATACGCTTATCGTATTCGGTAAAGAAACGCTCATGATTAAAGGACAGCCCATAGAGTGCATAAAACTTTCGCGGCGAGTCTATTATGAATTGACAAACATCAAATACGGATTTAAAAACGGAAGCTCAATTCAAGTCGACTATTGGTACGCGCCCTCACTCGGATACTGGGCAAAAGAATACATCAAATACGGCGGCAGGGAAACGACGTTCACAATGATTGATTATACACTATAAAGGTGATATGGCAGACCAACCTTTCTTAAAAGCCCCTCCTTTTCAAGGAGGGGTTGGGGTGGTTATTAAATAAAATCAATTACTATTCGTAAGGGATATCAAATTCATTGTGTGTACCGATTTTAGCGAACCTTATCTTTCCGTCAACTTCCCAATAGTGAAGGTGAAATTCATAATCTATGTCTCTTCTCCATGCCTTTTCTCCATTTTTTACTACTTGAGGATCTTCTGGCCCAGAACCTTCCCGTAATGCATGTCTTTTAGATAAATTCTGCCCTAATATTGTCTCTGAAAGAGTTTTTAAAATTTGTTCTATTCTCTCAGTTTTATTTAAAAATACTGAGTTGTTTTCGAGAGAAGCAAAAAATTTCTTCCCAAATGTAAAAGGTAAAGATTCTACTTCGGCGAGAGAATACTGATAGTGTGTTAGAATATATATCATAGTGGCAACTCGCAATTTAGTTGGAGTTTGCCATAAAATTTCAATCGGAATAGATTCTAGATAATTGTTCAATTCAGAGAGAAAAATAGTTTGACTTTCTAAACGAGAAGGTAAGGGGATCGATGTTAATATCTGATTATCTGAATCAATGATTGTAAAATTAGATTCATGAGCTATTTTTTGTGGTAAAGATAAATGAGGAACTTGTAAGAAATAGCACCATCGTCTATTCCTATTTGTTGCATATTCAGCTAATGTCAATAATCTCATACAGTCACAAATGAATGACTTCTGGGATTCTCCCAACGAAATTAAATTGGCAGGGACTGAACACGTGTGGTCATCAGCAAGATAATCATTGGTTTCAATGACATCCTCCAATAAATTGTTCGTCAGCAGCGTAGTTATTATTTTTAAAAGATCACGTCTATCAATGTACTCTATTGAGTATTTTGCAAGACATGCCGATATTGATGGAAAATCAGGGTAATATTCGATATCAGCAAAATGATTATTAATTTTCTTTGAAACCACTAAATTGAAATCTAATGAATTACTTGCTCTCGACCATTCCTGAATTCTATTAGCAAATCCATCGACCTCTGAGTGTGTTGAAGAAGGATTTAAGTAAAGGAATGATGAGTCGGCTAGTATTCCAATCATTTCTGTTCGTTCTCCCGTAGTTTTCTTGCCATTGACGCATTTATTATTTCTGAAGCATTATCGATAGATTCATCAAAAAAACCTTTAGGCCAATTTAGTATTGTACCAAAACGGTTTATTTTGATAGGTGTATATCGGGAATTTAACCCTTCCTTTTCCGTAAAGTATATGATAGCTTTCGAAGCTAGATTTTCATCTTGCGATTGAGCAATTAATAATCTCAGTCTATTAATAAGATATTCACTATGAGTTTCAATTATACATTGTTTACCAAGCAATGTCATTGAAAAGAAAAAATCTGCTAGTCTAGATTGAACTTTCGGATGGAGATGTAATTCTGGCTGCTCAAAAATTAATATTGAACCTTGGTCAGCAAGTAATGATAATACAAGAATAGGCAAAATTTGACTAACACCAACTCCAACGTGTGTTAAGTCATGTTCAATATCATCCATATCTGTTTTGATAGTGAGTCTATGACCAAGTTTACCTTCATCTGTAGGCAATATACTCGATCCTATTCCCATATATGACATCCAATCTTGGACAGCTTGTTTTAAATTATTTCTACGTAAAGAAAGCTCCCTTTTCAATCCTAATAAACTTTCAGGTGAAATATATCTCACTTGTTCATTTTGATATAGATTCAATACTGCTGCCGTAAGTTCACCTTTATATCCAATATCTTTGGGATCATTACCTCCAGGTAAGGGGTAAAGGGGTTTTGGTTCTTCCCTCAAGGGCCCTAAATATTTTACCATACTACTAAAAAAAGCTTTACTAAAGCGCGACGCAATATCTAGAGGTGGTGACAATTGAACCGATTGTAAATTGTATGAGTCCGGTTTATTATCGCGAGCAAGGTTGAGTAATTCATTTCTCTTACTTGATAAAATTTGAGTTGCTGTTATTTTCTGGTTCTGTAAATATGCTCCATAGTTATTCCAATCTGCTGCAGAAAAATTATTTTTTAATTGATCTAGAAATTTTAATCTATGTGGACGTAAGTTACTTGCTGTTTTATCTGTACTAAGGTCATTTTCTAAATCTGCCATCAAATCCAATAGCCTATTTTTCAAAGGTAAAGGAATATGAAAATTCTTGTATAAACTTTCATTAATTGAGAAACCGGATATCATATCAAGAGTTTTACTAGCACTATCACCAGTTTCCTCATATAAAACTTCTAACGAGTCTGGTAGGAAATTTTTAAAGATAACGCCACAATACTCGCCCGAAAATGGTAATTGGTAAGATGCTGAACTTTTCATATAAATTTTATCACCAAGGATCTCATATTGTAGTGCATTGGAATCATCTGAAGGCAAAGGAATACTGTCTATTTTGAGCCTACTTTTTTTCTTTTCAAGAGACTCATCAGTGAACCTAACTCGTAATTGTTCTTTTTTCAAATCGGCAACATTTTCGTATTCCAATTGAATACTCATTTCGTCTAACGATGGCTGTATACTTGATAAAGTAGGTTGTAATCTAAAGTCAACAAAGATGTCTTTTAAATTGCCGTCCTTTGGTTTAAGTGCATTAAGTAGAGCTGCTGACAAACCTGAGTTTAAAAATTCTTCACTTGTTGGACTGAGTTTGAAACCAAAACTAATTTTTCTATTAAATTCCGAATTAAAGACTATGTCATTATAGCTGCCACATTTAAGTATTGATCCATTGAGCAAGATCGCCTTGGATGGTACCGCATATTTTATTGTTTGCGTTATAAGAAGTAAACTTTGAATAAGAGTACTTTTTCCTGAGCTATTCGCACCGCATAATACTGTTAAAGGTGCGAACTCAAACCATTTCTCATCAGAAATGGACTTGAAATTCTCAATTTTCCAATTTGTTATCATGCTCAATATTCTCCTTGTTTATTTGCAAAGTTACGAAATTATAACACCCCCCCCTCACAAAAGCAAGGGGCGGAAGTTTGTCCATTCGGTTAGTAGTGCGTAGCGGGCAAGGGCTGTGGCATCGGCTCTATCGGGGCTTCTGCCTAATCTGCTTTTTATCTTTTCCTTTTTTTCGAGGAAGTACCTCTCGGTTTCGGATTGGCTTATGCGCATGCTTCTGAGTTCGGCATGGAGCTTGGCATCATCGAGCAAGCGAATCCTTCCCTCATGCATTTCATCAAACAGATTATAATACATTTCCATTCGTGCATTGGCAAGCTTGCGCTCGCGGGTATCGTGAAGGCGCGTCGGTGATTGCGAGAATTTTACGGACTTCGCATTTATTCCGCGAGCTGCTAAGACCGGTGTAAGCCGAGCGACCATCCCTGTTTCATCAATCGCAATCGTTTTGAAACCGTTATTATATTCCGCCGCAATAGCCCTGACGATATCATCATAATTTGCTGAATGCACGGTAATAAAAGGAAGCTGGATGTTGCCATCGAATCTTGCAATGATCGTTTCATCGCGTCCTCCGCCGCCAACATCAACGCCCATCACGGTTATGCCGCGCTGTGGCTGAATGATGAGCGACGATGCGATCAGATCTTGCGAGAATAAGCCGTCGGTAAGTCCCGAATGCCACTCGCCCAGAATTCTACGACAAACTTCATGCGTCTTCCGCCACCATTTGCCTTTGAATTCGAATGCGTCCGGCGAATTCGGCTCCGTCGGTTCGCTCCAGAGCGCAAGGCGTTCTTCGGTGGAGCGAACCGTCACTGCGCCGGGAATGAGATTTTTATTTTTGGTGATGTTCGGATGCTCAAGCGCGGAAATAGTAATGACTTCCCATTCGCCCGATTGCTCGGCTTCGAAAGCATAGGAATCCTCGGACATCGGATTATAGATCATCACGACCAGAACGTCATCGCCCGTTGCCGTAGCGATAAGCGATGAGATAATATCTCGGCGCACACCCGTTGCTTCGTCAATAGCGATGAGGATAGATGCCGCATGATATCCCTGCGCCGATTCAGGCTTTGCAGGATTGACAGCAACCATGAATCTTTTTTCGTCAAGCTTAATGCGCGTATTGGTGATGTCTTTGGGATCGTAAAGTCCTGCAAGCGCAGCCTGCTTTCTGATCTCGCCCCACAGATTATGCTTCAGCTGTTTCTCGCTCGATGAAGTAGTGAGCACGATGCATTCTTTATGAGTCGAAAGTTTCCAATTGCAAAGCGCGGCAAGTGCAGTGGTCTTGCCGACTCCGTTTGCGGATCGGACAAGTATTCTTCGCTTGCCCGATTGAACGGCTTCGAAGAGCGCGGAGAATTTATTCCACATGGTGAGTTTAAGTTTATTTTTGGCAAAGTTAACCGGAGTAATTCTGGGCATAGTGTTTTCATAGTGTAGTTGATTGATGGAAATAGGAGACGGTCCGAAGGATCGGCTGATGGTATGTCTCTTGGTTTATTAAGCAGATTCCTCAGGATGAGAAATCGTCGCGATTAGATGCGGATGCAAAGAATACAGTATAGAAATAATACTTATTTATCCTTTGCAACCCCTAAAACGTTAAAAAAAACAAAATAATTCCGATAATTATATTTTTTATTAAAAAACGGCGAATCCGGCACAGAATCGCCAAATATTTTTTTGAAGAAAACCACCCTTCCCCCTCAATCCGCCCATCCGCCCATACGCCATCCCCCAAAATAGAGTACCGAT
>JBBQWV010000009.1:0-124988 GCA_038210275.1 Kapaibacterium sp. (SeqCode)
AACTTATTCCTGAAAATCATGTAACACTTTCAGGTTACAGATTCCGTAACTTTGTAACAGGATAATTGAGCAAAGGGTATAGCAATTCCTCTACCATTAGTTATATTATAAACGATACTGGAGTATATCCTCCCCCCCCCCATACTTCTTCCTTCGTTTCGAAGCAAATCCTTTCCGTTTTTTTACTAAATACAAAACAACCAAGATGAAAAAATATGTTACTACATTGCGAAAATAAGCTGCCTCGGCGGGAGCTTTTATCGCTGTTCTCTTTATCGCCGGCTTATCGTTCGGGCAATCTTTGAGCGGATACACGATTACTAAGCCAGCCGCCAGCGAAGTCGTCACTGGTGGCACGCAAAATTATGTGATTCAGTGGACGGGACCCCTTGCTGCAGCCATAAAATCGGTGGAGTATTCGCTCGACAGCGGAAGCACATGGACGCTGATAGGCGTGGCGACTGCGGCGGCCAATTCTATTAATTGGAATGTTCCCGATACGACGTCAAAAAAATCGCAGATTCGCATTCGGGACGCAAACCTCGATACCGGCAAGAGCAGTATTTTTACTATTAAATCCAGAAAAGACCTGCAGACATATACGATAACGAGTCCAGCAGTGGGTGAAGTCATCGTCGGCGGCACACAAAATTATGTGATCAGATGGGTTGGCCCGACTATAGGTGCTCCAAAAGCAATTGAGTATTCACTCGATAGCGGACTAACCTGGAAACCGGTCGGCGTTGCAGATGCAAGCGCTAATTCCTTCAACTGGACCCTTGTGCCTGATACTACGTCAAAAAATGCGCAAATCCGTATCACGGATGTGAACGGAGTAACAGGAAAGAGCGGTATTTTCAGCATCAAATCCAGCAAGGATATGCAGAAATATACGATTACCAGCCCTGCAGCAGGCGAAACAATCATCGGCGGCACCCAAAATTACCTGATCCGTTGGACGGGACCCGCAGTGCCATCGGTAAAAACAATCGAGTATTCATTGGATAGCGGCCTTACTTGGAAACCGGTCGGCGTTGCAACTACAGACGCGACTTCTTTTAACTGGAATGTGCCCGATACAACTGCAAAAAAATCGCAGATCCGTATCACCGATGCAAATGGAATAACCGGCAAAAGCGGAATATTCAGTATTATAGCGAGTAAAGATACGAACAGATACATTGTTTTCAGCCCTGCTGCTGGCGAAACGATCGTCGGTGGTACGCAGAATTATCAGATCCGCTGGGTGGGTCCGATGGGTGCGGTAAAAACAGTCGATTATTCGCTCGATGGCGGTCAAACATGGAAAGCGGTCGGCGTAGCGAACGTCAATGATAATTCTATTGCTTGGAATGTCCCGGATACAAATGCGCCAAACTCGCAGATCCGTGTCACGGACGTGAATCAAGTAACAGGAAAGAGCGGTATATTCTCGATCTTCGGCAGTAAATCGCCGGGTATTGTCGTGACGCGTCCAGTCGTAGGCGAAGTCATTATGGGTGGTACGCAAAACTACCAGATTACCTGGACCGGCAACGGTATTGCAACGCATAAAACATTCGAGTATTCGCTCGATGGCGGCCAGACTTGGAAAACGATCGGCACTATTGATGCCGATGTATTCAACTATAGCTGGAATGTCCCGGATACGAATTCGACAGGCGGTGCCGTCGTCCGTATTACGGACCAGAATGGGCTTTCGGGCAGAAGCGGCTTCTTTACGATTACCTCGACCCATTCGCCAGTTATTGTTGTGGTCCGTCCGGCTGAAAACGAAACGATTGCCGGCGGTACGAAGGATTACCAAATTGTCTTCAGCGGAGAAGGAATTGCCCCACAAAAGACATTCGAGTATTCTAAAGATAATGGATCAAACTGGTCTATTATCGGTTTCGCAAATTCCGACGCCACAACGTTCAATTGGTCGGATGTGCCCACTAAGGCTACGACGGAAGGGCGAATTCGTATCACCGATATTAACGGACACTCAGGCATGAGCGGCAGGTTCAATATCACTGGCTCCGGCGTCTATTCCGGCACAACAGCCAACGGATATTCCCTGACGAATTATCCGAATCCGGTAAACGGCGAAACGAAATTCTCTTTCGTTCTTCCGATTGCAGGTGATGTGAAGCTCACAATTAGTGACGGACTCGGACGCGAAGTTGCCGGTGTTATCTCGCAGCATTTCGATGCTGGAACACATAATGCACCCTTTAATGCTTTGAAACTCTCAGCCGGGTTATATAACTACACTCTTCATGCAGGTGCTACCACACTTGTCGGAAGAATGATCGTTGTGAAGTAACTCTCGTTTCGCATCCTTTTAAGACGGCTTCGCAAAAAATTGCGAAGCCGTTTTTTTATGTAAAATGCAATTTGACTTTAAAGTTTTGACTTTTGCCTTATTTATTAAATTGTCAATGAACAGATCGCAGTGATATCCCTTCTGAGGATCACTCTCCGATCAAGAAAAACTGGATGCGAATTTGTTTAGTAGTTGGTAGTTTAGTAGTTAGTAAAAAAAAGTGTCATTGCGAGGAGTCCGCCTGCGGACGACGTGGCAATCTCAAATAGTTATCGTAGTTATAAATCTCAGAATAAGAGATTAAGAGTGGTGGTTAGTCCACTCATAGCTCATAGCTCATAGCTACTCCCAATATCTCTCTTTTTATTTTTCCATTTATCGGCGAGGATTACGCTCTAAGTGCCATCGAAGCAAAATATCAAAAGGAATAGAAGGCTGGATTGTGGGTTCTGTATATATTTTACGCAAAACATCGTAGGTTATTTCGCTATAAAATACATAATATCGAACTTTCGAATGCAAATATACGCACAAAAAGTGCTTTTGTCAAGGTGCCCAAACCAAACTATTTTCAAAATCGGCGAAATTAGCCCGGAATCGCCAAAGATTTTTTTGTTAAAAATATTTTATTAATATAAAATATAAAATCTTAGCTTTTTGAGCACCTGTCTATGGGGTTAAGGATGAAGACGAAAGGTCGCAGATTCGAGCGGTGAAATGAAACTGAAAAAATAGAAAGAGCTTTCTGCTAACGACTAGAGACTAACGGTTATTGACTTCCCCTCCCCTTAGTCCCTTTCTTCACCCGTATCAAGATAAATCACTTCATCTTTGGAATTATAGCCGATGAGTTCGGCATATCTTCCCCAGTCAATTATGGTATCAAGAACTTCTCCGGAATCTTCGTAGGGCATTCGTGATGTGTAGTCTTCGATCAACACTTCGCGCTGGACTTCTCCATTATTATTTGCAAGTGTTTCGAGCAGTAGTTGGAAGTTCTTGAGTTTGCGAATCTGCTTATTGAGCAATAATTTTTGCTCATTCACATCTGCTTCAACAAATTGCTTGCCGAGTGGAGTGATAACAACATTCTGCCCAGGAGTCTGGGCCAATTCCAAAAGTTCTGCAGCTTTAACGATCTGCAGTGTTTCGTGGAACGGGTGGCTGATATTTTCCGATAGCTCGCCGATATCTATTGTCTGATATTCCGAAAGCATGTGCAAGAGTCCGATAACTTCTCCTATGTTGACGGTCGGAATAATTTCTGCACGTCCCGCAGTTTTTGCTTCTTCGACAAACGGCAAAACGGTATTAGTAATAAGCGAATATATTTTATTCGAAAGCTCTTGAAATTCCGGCGAACGCGGATTGCGCGGATAGGGAAGCGGATTCGCGAACTCTGCCTTAATTCTTCCCGGATGCGCATCGAGCACGATGATGCGGCTTGCCATCTGCACAGCTTCATCAATAAGATGCGTGACCATCATCACGGCTTTGAGAGTCGTATCATGCGAATGAAATAAATGCAGTACTTCATCGCGTAAATTTTCTGCAGTCAGCGCATCAAGTGCGCTGAATGGCTCATCCATGCACAAGACTTTTGGTTCTACAACAAGTCCGCGTGCAATGCCAACGCGCTGCTTCATTCCGCCTGATAATTCTTTGGGGTATGCTTCTTCAAAACCTTCAAGACCGACAGAATCAATAACTGCTTTTACTTTTTCTTTGATCTCTGCCTCCGGCATTTTCAATGCTTCCAATCCGAGCGCAACATTTTCTTCAACGGTCAGCCACGGCAGAAGTGCGAATGATTGGAAGACGATAGATGTCAGCGGATTAAATCCTTTCATCGGTGTGCCTTCGACGAGTACACTGCCAAGTGAGGGCTTCAGCAAGCCCGTCATGATGCGGAGGATCGTGGACTTTCCGCAGCCCGATTGACCGAGCAAGCACAGAAATTCATGCTCGGCAACGGTGACGCTGATATGCTCCAGCACATGCAGCGACTTTCCACCCGGAGTAGCGAAGCTCATAGATACATCGCGAAGTTCGACAAGCTCTTTTCCGCTTGGCGTCACTTCTGTCGTATCAGATGCGCTCATTGGCGTTGTAGATGTAAATGCCATGACTATATACTATTTATTTAAAGCATAGCGGTCCTGCGCAAGTGCAAAGAGCCGCCGCCAGAAAAATTTATTGATGCAAATTACGACGAAACATAACGCAAGCGTACTTGCGATCAGCATCGGAAAATTTTCTTTTTCGCTTGCGATGCTGATGATCGCGCCAATGCCGGTTGCCGTCAGATGCTCTTTGCCCGGCACGATATAATTTTCTGCAATAATGCTGGCGTTCCATGCGCCGCCTGCTGCAGTGATCGCTCCTGTGATGATCGAAGGAAACAGCGCAGGCAAAATTAATTTGCGCCAGCGTAAACTGCGCGGAAGCGAATAACTCGTCGCAAGTTCTTGCAGATCGGTGGGGATCGAACTCGCTCCGGCGATCACGTTAAAAAGCATATACCATTGCGTACCTAAAAGCATCAGCAGAACTGCTCCGACATCGATAGAAATTCCGAACCGCGCCAATACAATAAGCACGAGCGGAAAGATCATTGGCGCGGGAAATGATGCCATGAATTGGATCAGCGGTTGTAGCCTCCGCGTAAGATTTGCATTCATGCCGATGATCGCTCCGACAGGAATCGTCCATAATCCGGCAAGGGCGACAGCGATGGTCGTTCTAAGAAATGTTGCGAATGTCCCAATACCGATTGATGACCAATCACCCAGCGTGAGACCATGCATAAGCAATAACGCTGCATCAATAATTGCGTAGATAATACCAGCGCCTGCAAGCACAGCAATCACCCATCCAAAAATTTTCTTTAATACCGGATCTTTCGCGCCTCTGGGGCTGAGTAAACGCTGCGCGGAAAGTTTTTTCTCATCTAATTCTTTTGCAACATCTTTCGCTCGTTCTTTTTCTTTTCGAACAGAAAGTTTTTCGGAAATCCACCGAACCAGACGCGAATCTTCGAGAATATTTAAGACGAAAGAACTCTCAACCACTTCATCAGACGTTTCTTCCATCCGAAATTTTTTGCTCCAGATCACTAAGGGTTTCCAGAGAAGTGTATTCAGCACGATGATCATTACCGCCATCGCAACGACTGCTGCGATCATTGCAGGCGTATTGCCTTTATCAATGGCAACGCTCATGTAGCTGCCGATCCCCGGCAAACGAAAATCACGATTGCCAAGCGTAAATGCTTCGCAGACAGTAAGGAAGAACCAACCGCCTGCCATAGACATCATCGAATTCCAGACAAGAGGGATCGCGCTTGCAGGAAGTTCGAGCTTATAGAGAATTTCTTTTTTGCTGAGATAAAAACTTTCCGAGGCATCGCGCATATCAGTCGGAATGCCTTTAAGTGCGCGATAGAATGCGTAGGTCATATTCCATACTTGCCCGGTAAAAATTGCAAGTACACAGACGAGTTCTAAGCCGATATTATTATTTGGAAAGATCGCAATGAGCGCAATCGAAAATCCGGGAAGGAAACTAAGCACAGGAATACTTTGCAACACATCAAGCAGCGGCATCATCACTTTCTCCGCACGCTCAGAATGCGCCATCACGTAGCCATAAGCAATCGTAAAAAGAAGAGAGATGAGATAGGCAACAAGTCCGCGTGTCATCGAAAACAGCGTATAGAGCGGCAGGTAGCGGAATTCCGTATGGATCTGAAATGTCGGTTGGACGTGTGCTCCCCATTGACGTGCGATCACCGCAAGCCAATAGATCAAACCGCCCAGCGCTGCGATGACGATAAAGTCAGCAATGCGGATCTTGCGCGGAAATTCTACTATGGAGCGAACGAAGCTCAATGTGGGTAGTCGTTAGTCTTAGTTTTAGCTTGCCCGCCGAGGTGGGTCTTTAGCAGAATGCAATTGGTGAAACGCGTGTCGGGGAGAATTACGGATACGAAAAAGCCCCATGAACGGGGCTATGGAAAACACGGATTCCGCATGAGGGAATACGAGTTTTACTTTTTGCCCCTTTGTAAGAGTTTTAGCACTGAATAACTTATTCTGATCCCATCAGAAAGCTGCGTTATGTTAAGCCTTAATCCGGCAAAACCTGTTCAACCCATTGGCCTCTCTCGAGATTTCCGGGCAGCAGCATATTTTCATTCAGTAGCCTCACCTAACAGGCGTTACTATCATTGTGTACTACAATCCAACATTCTGCGAAGTTCCGCTTCGGTGATTATTAATAAATATATAATGTTCTTCACTCTGTAATTGTACACATTCCCCGAACATCAGATCTTTATGAAATATTTTTTTCTCGTTCTTGCTATAATGATGTGTAGGCAGGTCATTGCCCAACCGCAGCTTAAACTTTACTCAACAATTAACAGCGTCGGGTATCAAGTCCTCTTGCCAAATGATTATGATCCGGATTCTACTGCGCTTATAACTATCCATTATAGAACACCGGGAAATCCTTGGCTCGAAGCATTTCCTCCATCGCGCCTCGTCATTGATTCTCTTCGTCAATATCGTGGAAGCTTATTTTTTTTAAACGCCGATACTAAATATGACGTCGAAATATTGCTCACTGATTCTACACCTATATATCATGCGATACTCATTGATGATGAGATAACTACTCGCAAAGAACCTGATATTACTTCAACTCCCAATATAAAATTTGTTTCTACGAATGGAAGTGGTACACAGTACACAAAAGCAGAACCCGGAAGTTTTAAAACGCTTCTTACATCAGGTTTACAATGCGGAACAACGGTTATCTTACTCGGCGGAACGTATGATATTGGCGAGATGAATTTAGTCCTGAATACTGAATGTTCAGAAGGCACTCCGATCATTATTGAAGCGGCGCAAGGTGAAAAAGTTATCTTTGAAGGCGGCGACACAACACAGTATCAATGGATAAAGACGCAGATCGATCCTGATCTCTACGTAGCGACGATCAAACCTGAACTTGCCTATAATGCACTATGTATGTTCGATAGCACGAGGCTTTATCCGTATGCCTTTCTCACCCCTAACTCTTTGACACCTACATATCCAAGCCTCAGTAATCTTGGGTATGATGAGTCGGGTTTTTACCGAAGAGGAAGCACAGCATATATAAAGACAAAAGATAAAAAGGATCCAAACGCTTCACGTATTATTTTTTCAAAACATTTTTGGTGCCTCTCTGTTGACGGCGGCAATTTTAATAACTATTTATATATCAAAGGCATTACCTTCCGCTACTACAATTTAGGGAAATCTGATTTTGATTTATTCGGCAATCCGACTACTTCTTATCCTTCTTGGACACTTAGCTTTACCAATACTAATCATGTTGTCGTTGATAGTTGTACTTTTCTTTATACGAACTTTCCCGTGAGTTTTAACGGTGGGTGCAATAATAACATCGTACAACATTGCAGTATGATCGACGGAACAGGATATTGGTCACATGGAGCATTTAAACAAACTCGAGATATTCTTTATCTCGAACCGGGAAGCTATGGAAGATATTTGGAAAACGCCGGTATCTTTTTTAGTCCCGGAAATGGAGTGACGATAAGCGGAAATATTATTCGCAATAATATTATTAAGGGAATAGTCAGCGGCATGGGTTTGGGATTTGGGCAGACGTACCGCATGGAAGATTATGATATTTACGGCAATGATATTTCCTATTGTTACGATGGAATTGATGCAACCTCAGCTTGTATCAATACACGTATTTGGAATAATAGGGTAAGCTACTGTCCTGTTGCAATTTCGCTTATCCTTCCAACTTATGGACCTACCTACATCTTCCGTAATCTTCTCGATCATATTTCAGAGAGGGAAAACCAGAATGATATTTTCTTCGCAGATTGCGACGGTTCGATCAGCAATAAGATTTGGGGTACAGGATTAAAACTCAACGCCGGAGGAGGCAATCAATTTCCTGGGTTCATCTATCTCGTTAATAACACTTTTCATTCTTCAGATACTCTTGGATTTAATATGTACTTGTGGTTTTCGACATGGAAAAAACTTTATAGCAGAAATAATATTTTTTACAGCGAAGGAAAATCGAATTTCTTCTTCGATGGAGTCGGTAATGACTCACTCTATTCTTTCGATTCGAAGAGTGATAATTATTTTAACCGTTCAAGTGGTACTCTTGCAATCATCCAACCCGTCAATGGGATCAATACATGTGATCAACTTACGTCAGTCGTCGGATTAGATTCAGTATTAAAATTGAGAACGAAGAGTAACGATATAAGCGTAAGTGGTTTTAGTTTTGAGCCGAATTTCAAATCTCTTTTGAAAAATGATTTTACTCTTTCCACTGTAAGTCCATTGATCGATAAAGGACTCATCATTCCGGGTATTAATACTAATTTCAAAAATTCCGCGCCGGATATTGGAGCATTCGAGACTGATACGACGACAATCAACTCTGCCGTACCCTCAAACTTACAGGAGAACAGAGGATTCAGATTATCACCAAATCCTGCAAGCAAGCAATTAAAAATATACTTAACCGAAAACATCGTCTGCCAAAAAATTGCGGTCTATGATATTACCGGAAAAGAAATGATCTCAATCATTCACCCAGAAGGAAATGAGATAGTTATTGATATTTCGTTAATGAAAGCAGGTCTTTATGTTATTGAGGTTCAAACAAATAACGCCTTATTTCGACAGAAATGGGTGAAGATGTAGTATTTTAGGAGGACACTCCAATATAATTGTCGGGGCGACCCGATTCGAACAGGCGACCCTCTGGTCCCAAACCAGATGCGCTACCAGCTGCGCCACGCCCCGATTTTCAAGCCTAAGAGCAATCTTTGTCGTATTTTTGATAAAGTTACTTTCAGACGGGCGGAAAACAGCACAGCAAACTGTATCGTTCTCCACCTTTATAGCCGAATCAATTTATCATACGAATATGCTTAAATCTCTTTCCTACTTCTGCCTTTGCTTTCTTCTCTCTGTCTTGCTCATTTCCTGCTCAAAAAAAGACAGCCCGACTCAGACGACAGGTACCGATACAAACCCCACTCTAAATTCATTTAAGCTTGCAAGCGATGCTGATGCACCAGGAGTTGACCCGGAGAATGTCGAACCGATCTGGAATAGCGCGACTGCATTGGTCGCAACCGTTTCTCCGATAGGAAATAATTTTACCGGAAGCACGACTCCGTTTCAGGTTACGGTAAAATCGGTTGTCTCTTCGACGAACATTTATTTTCTGGTTCAATATAGCGATCCATCTCCGAATTATTTCACTCAGCCTTTGCATTTCAAAGGCGGCGATCCCAAGACTGCTACGAATTGGACAGTTGATGCATCAACTTATGAAGACGGCGTCAGCCTCATCTTTGAGGATCCGATGCATATTGGAAAGAGCGGCACGAAAACATTTGCTGCTGATGGATGCACAATGCTCTGTCACGCCACGACAACGGCTTTATGGGATAAAGGGATGTTCTCGGAAACAGATGGCAGATATGACCTTTGGTATTGGCATGCGGGAAAAGGCAATGGAAGCGGATATGCAGATGACAGACTCTCGCTTGGTGATCCGGCATACCAAACTATACAAGATGATGGCAATGCAGAGAACTACGAAAATAATCTCGTCAATTACAATCCGGGAAATCTTCCTTTTTATGTTGCCGCTGGCACAAACAGAAATTTGGATAAGCAATATTTTATCGCCAAGGAAACTGCCGCTTCATTCGCAAGTGGGGTATCCATTAATCCCGCAACAAATAATGCATGGGCAGCAGGTGATCTGGTATCCGCCTATACAGTGTCTTCGCCGAGTGATCCATCAAATGATTACTTCGACGTAAAGGCGAAAGGTTTTTACTCGAATGGTATGTGGACGGTGAAATTCCAGCGTAAACTTTCAACCGCAAGTAATAATAATGACGTGACATTTGCACATGGCAGTTCTTATCAATTTTCTTTCGCGGTACACAATAACAACTCCCCAGGAAACCACTACGGAGTTGCGAACAAGGTTTTCAGCTTGATGATACCGTAAAACCTATTTTCAAACGGGTACCGTTTCGACAGCAAACTGTACCCGTTGAGGAGATTCGAAAGAAACATTCAATTTCTCAAATCCAAGCAAGTTGCCGTCTATGTCCTTCATAAGAATAATTTCCTCACCGATCTCTTCAGCAATAGATTCCTTTTCAGGATCGCCGAACCACACGGTAAGGCTTCCGCCAACAGGGTCATAACATACTTTTACTTGCTCCATATTATATCTCCTTTTTTAATGGCATTAGTTATATAAGCTGTTATTAGAAAACCATTCCCATTCAGGCGCTTAACAACTGAACATAACCATTTGTTTAAACTGCTTACTTGATAGAAAAGATACACATTTCTGTCGCTTCTACTTCGTCGTATCTGATCTGGCTGCTCAAGAGCGTTGATAATTTCTTTCTCTTTACCAATGAGAATTCTATGCTTTTTTGTAGTGATAAGCTGCCAATACTCATTAGTCACTCGCACTTTAAAATCTAAAGGAGTTACTACTTCAAAGAATATATCCTTTTCCTCAATCATAATGAAAATTATTATAAAGGTATATTCCCATGCTTCTTCCAAGGATTGGTGACACTCTTTGTTCTCAAAACTTGTAGTGATCGGATAAGCCGCAGCCGCGTCTCACTTGGCTCGATCACATCATCAATGTATCCGCGTTCTGCGGCAACAAATGGATTTGCGAAACGCTTGCCGTATTCAGCGATTAATTCTTCTTCACGCTTTACCGGATCAGAATCTTCGGCAATTTCTTTTTTGAAAATAATTTCAACCGCGCCTTTTGCTCCCATCACGGCGATCTCTGCTGTGGGCCAAGCGTAGTTCATATCTCCGCGAATATGTTTGGAATTCATTACATCGTATGCGCCACCATAAGCTTTTCGAGTGATAATAGTAATTTTTGGGACCGTCGCTTCGGCAAAAGCGTAGAGTAATTTTGCACCGTGACGTATGATCCCATGCCATTCCTGCTCCGTACCTGGTAAGAATCCCGGCACATCCTCAAAGACGACGAGTGGGATATTAAACGCATCGCAGAAGCGGACAAACCGTGCACCTTTGGTGCTTGCATCAATATCAAGAACACCTGCCATAGCAAGTGGTTGGTTGGCAACGATACCGACTGACTCACCATTCAATCTTGCAAATCCGACGATGATATTCGGCGCAAACCCTGCATGAACTTCAAAGAAGCTTTCCTGATCCATGACTTCTTCGATGACGTGCTTCATGTCGTATGCTTTATTGGCGCTTTCAGGAATAGCAGAATTTAATTTTTTGCAATCGCGATCAGGTGCATCATCGGTTGCAAGTATCGGCGCTTTCTCTTTATTATTCTGTGGCAGGTAGGTCAGAAGTTTTCTGATCCCTTCAATGCATTCAAGTTCATTCGCACTTGCAAAATGCGCAACGCCAGATTTCTCGGCATGAGTATCCGCTCCGCCTAACTCTTCGCTTGTTACATCTTCATGCGTCACGGTCTTCACGACATTCGGACCGGTGACGAACATATAGCTCGTGCCTTCGACCATCCAAACAAAATCGGTGATCGCAGGTGAATACACTGCACCGCCTGCACATGGACCGAGTATTGCTGATATTTGCGGAATAACTCCGGAAGCAAGCGTATTCAAAAGAAAAATATCGGCATAGCCCCCAAGAGAGACCACACCTTCTTGAATTCGCGCACCGCCTGAATCATTTAATCCGATAATGGGTGCGCCGACCTTCATCGCCATTTCCATCACCTTAACGATCTTCTCCGCATGAACTTCTGAAAGCGATCCGCCGAAGACAGTAAAATCCTGACTGAAGACGAAGACTGTTCGTCCGAAAATTCTGCCGCAGCCTGTTACGACTCCATCACCGAGAGGTCGTTGTTTCTCAAGTCCGAAATCATTGGAACGGTGACGGGCAAACATATCAAACTCTTCGAACGAACCTTCATCAAGTAGAAGAGCTAATCTTTCACGGGCAGTGAGTTTTCCTTTTTTATGCTGATCTTCAATACGTTTCGCACCGCCGCCAAGCAACGCTTCGGCGCGGAGTTTAGCAAGAAGTTCTTCGTTCGACTGTAGGGGCATTATAATACCTGATTAATTAAGCTGAGCTTTGAATGAGCCGCCGGTGATCGTAAGCGAGCCGCTTCCGCCAACTTCGGGAAGAATACCGTTAAATACTCCTTCGATGATCGGCGTATTACTCGTAACCGTGATCGTGCCTGATCCAATACCTTTCTTTGCAGTGTAGCTGGTTGCGCACGTGCCGCTCGACGGATTAACAATACAATATGTAACTTGAGAACTTGCATCAGTTGCCAGATCAATTGTATATGGCACAATACCCTGTTTGGCAATAACCATGGTGATTGAAACGGAATCAAGATTCACATTATTCTGCTTTTTCAAAGAAGCCTTCACCGTTACAGTCAAGGTACCATTTAATGCCTTGCCATTCGTTGATTTGAAGGACGTGCCGGATACTGTTGCATCCATTTCGCCAACTGCTAAAGTAGCAGTCAGAGTTATCGTAAAAACTTCACTTGATCTTTTTAGACCATTTGCATCTGTAATTCTGATAATTGCTTGAGTAGTGGCAACATTCGGAACATTCCAATTATAATAATTTACATCAGCATTCAGAACACCGATCTGCGACCAATTCGCACCATTATCAAGTGAGTACTCGATCGTTTTCTGCGTTGCAATACCGGACCCATTCCAACTGATCTGGAAGTTTTGCGTACCGCCTGCAATAACCTGATTGGCAGAGGGCGATGTGACTATGATATAAGGTATGGTATCGTCTGGTACAGAATTCTTGCTGCAACCGGAAATAAAAATAAGCGTCAAGAAAAGTGACGCTACAGTTATAATAAATTTATTACGTCTCATAGAGTTAAATTGACAAGGTAAATGAAATAACTTCGGCTTAAAAAGGCGCGTAAAATTCTCCGTCAGAAATCGTCACAGAACCTGAGCCTGCTACATTTTGGAATGTCCCGGAGAATGTCCCTTGCACATTATCGCCTGCAATTGCGCTTGTGATCTTGAGTGAGCCAGTACCTGTACCCTGTCCTACGTCGTATGTGTTGCAAGTACCATTCGGCTGAAGAATGCAGTAAACCATTTTTGAATTGGGATCTGATGCGAAGTCTATCGTATAAGGCGTAATCCCCTGTTTGGTAGCAACAAGCGTGATCGATACTGAATCTTTCGAACCATCGGCTGTACGGACTGCAGCAATGATGGTGTACTTTGAGCCGTCATCGCTTCCTAATGTTTGTTTCGAATAGAATGTGCCAAAACTGCTGACTGTTGCTTGCATCTCTCCACGCAAAAGAGGTGTAGTAGGGAAAAGGCCGTTATTATTTCCACACGCTGCAAAAAGCAACACTAAAGATAAACAAGCCAGCGTCGTTCCAAGAATTTGTATGTGATTTCTTTTCATAGTAATGATAGATTAATAAAATTATTCGATAATTCCTCCGGCAACAACATCATCGCCTTCATAAAGTACAACAGATTGTCCCGGTGTGATCGCACGGCGCGGCTCTTCAAATATAACACGGAAACGGTCTTCTCCATACGGATATACCATCGCAGGGGCGCCTTCGTCTTTATAACGGATCTTCGCAGAAACGTGTAATCCATCCGATGGCAGCTCAGCATACTTCACCATATTGACTGAGGATGCAATTAATTCTGAGTCAAAAAGCTCGTCGTCATCGCCGAGTGTAACAGTATTGTTGATTATATCAAGCCCCGTTACATAAAGCGGTTCGGGATGAGACGGAATACTTAATCCAAGTCCTTTGCGCTGACCGATCGTATAGAAAGGCACACCATCATGCTCACCGACAACAGTATCATTCAAAATAAATTTACCGTGAGGCGAAGTTTCTGCTAACCCAGTAACATTATCTCGCAGAAAGCGGCGATAATCATTATCCTGAACAAAACAAATTTCGTAGCTTTCTTTTTTTCCGGCAACTGGAAGATCATTTGCATACGCAATTTCTCGGATCTCTTTTTTTGTATAAGGAGTTAGCGGAAAAAGTGTGCGGCGAAAATCTTCATTACGAACTGACCATAGCGCATACGATTGATCCTTCGTCGCATCTTTCGAACGCGAGATTACCATCCGGTTATTCTCTTCGCGAAGATTTACATAATGCCCCATCGAAATATATTCGCAATTCAGCGCATCGGCTTTGCGAAGCATTGCTGCCCATTTTATTTCACGGTTACATTTTACGCAAGGGTTCGGAGTCTTGCCTTCGAGATATGTTTGCTTGAAGTAGTCAATGATCTTTCCGCCAAATTCTTCTGTCATATCGGAAACATAATGCGGAATGCCAAGCTTCATAGCTACGCGACGTGCATCATTAATACCATCGAGAGAACAGCAGGAAGTATCGTTCGCAGGATTCGACCCTGCAATATCGTCATAATTATACGTCTTGATCGTCATGCCGATAACTTCATGCCCTGCCTGTTGCAAGAGCAATGCCGATACCGAAGAATCAAGCCCGCCGCTCATTCCGAGCAATACTTTAGCCATGGAGAAGGTAACGTTTAATATGCTTTGCGGGTTCGTAAAGGTGCATAGGTAAGCTTCGATATCTAAAGTCCTCCTCGCAATGACATTATTTTATAAATTGACAATGCTTCCAATAGCATGGAACAGACAACTCTTCGTCCCGTATTGCTAAAACTAAATACTACAAACTAATAACTGCCCATGGGCTCAATCATCTACTGGGGTTTACTTCGCTTCGCCCTTGTCATTATCGGATTATGGCTGGCTCGTGGGTATGTTGAAAATTATGGTGATTGGTGGACTTTTTTCTTTTTTGCAATAGGTGGCTTTGTACTTTATCCTGCGCAACTTGCGTACCGAAAACATTTTACCAGGGTACGGAAGATCGAGAGTAATGTCATGTGTGCATCGTGCAAACATTATGCTGCTGATGAAGCACTTTGCACTGCGCTTGATGAAGCTGTAACTTCCGAACACATTCCGTGCGAAGGATTGATGTGGGAAGGAAAATAAATTTATTTAAATTGAGCGAGATATGTTTCCAACATCCCCGCAAATTCTGGTTTGATCTTCGCAACATCATATGCAGTCGCAAGGGCATACATTGGCAATCCGGTTTCTTTTTCAAACACTGCCTTTGATGTTAATGTACTTCCGGCAATGGGTTCGGCACGATCAAAGGCAATAATAAATCCTAAAGGTTCACAACCAGCTTCACGAAGCTTCTGGATAGCTTCATATTTTGTACCTCCGGTGGTAATCACATCATCAACAATAACAGCGCTATCGCCGCTTCCGATCACACCGAGAAATGCGCTTGCATCACCATGCGTTTTTGCTTCTTTTCGGTCACTGACTGATCGGATTGATGATCTATTAGAATCTGCCAAAGCAATTGACGTTGCAACTGCAATCGGAATGCCTTTGTAAGCTGAACCAAAAATTACTGAAGCACTCTCAAACGCTTTTTCTGCTTGCAATTTCTCAGCGAACAATTTCCCAAGCATTCCAAGCTGTTTGCCGGAACAGAGTTTTCCGGTATTAAAAAAATATGGTGATTTGCGTCCGCTCTTCAGTGTAAAATCACCGAAGGTAAGGACGTCTTCACTAATAAAAAATTCTATCGCGCGTTCTTCGAGAGTTTTCATTCTTAATAAAAATAATTAATCTTCTTCTTCCATTTCATCCATTGCCATTTCAAGCTCACTTGCAGTATGAAGATCATTTGCTTTGCGGGCTTGAGTTATCCCGTTCTGATAACAGAGTTTTGCTTTTGCTTTCTCTTTCATCTGACGGTAACAATCGGCAAGCTGATAATAGGTCGCAACATAACCGGGATCTTGAGCGATAAGCTCTTCGAACATTTGGGTGGCTTTAGGGAAATCTTTTATCGAAAGATATTCTAACCCAATGGCATAATGAGTAAAACTATCTTTAGGATCGGCTTTAAGAAATTCCTGAAGTTTTTCAAGTCTGGTCATGCTGCTTCTTTCTCAATTTGAACTTTGGTAAGCAATTCTTCATATTGCAGATTTCTTAACACCGGAGCGATCTTAGATGTTGCTCCGACTGAAACAAGTGTCATGCACCCGCCGAAAACTACCGAGGGTATTACTCCCAATATCTTTGCCGCAACTCCGGATTCGAATGCTCCGATCTCATTTGATGATCCTATGAACATCATATTCACCGCTTCCACTCTGCCGCGCATTTCATTAGGAGTTGAAAGCTGCAATAACGTCGAACGAATAATAACGCTAACAGAATCGAACCCTCCGCCGATAGCGAGCATACAAACAGAAAGTGGTACACTTTTAGAAATACCGAAGACGATGATCGTCAGCCCAAAACCTATCACCGCTATAAAGAGCTTTTTTCCCACTGCACCTTTAAGCGGACGGTGTGCCATCCAGAATGCAACGATCACTGCCCCAATAGCCGGAGCAGCGCGTAGTAAGCCCATTCCTTGCGGACCGATAATAAGTATATCGCTGGCATAGACCGGAAGCATTGCCACTGCTCCGCCAAATAGTACGGCAAAAAGGTCAAGGGATAACGCTCCTACAATAACTTGGTTCTTAAATACGAATTGTATACCTTTTCTCAAGCTATCATAAATTGTTTCCTCACTCTCAGGTGAGGCAACTGGCTGACTGGGAATAAACCAAATAAGCAATGTGCCGCTGAAAGTAAGCGATGCTGATATCGCATAGGTGCCTGTTGCTCCTATAAATCCGTAAAGCAATCCACCTAAAGCAGGACCTGCAATTGCTGCAAGCTGCCAGGAAGAACTTCGCCATGCGGAAGCGTTTGGTGCATGATCCTGAGGAACAAGCAAGTAACTGAAGGCAATAATAGAAGGAGCAAGCAAACCTGATTCAAGACCGCCTAAGAATAGTATGATATAAAATGGAGCGGTACCGTAGGCAGCATATACTTCGTGAATATTCAGCGAAATGAAAAGAAGCGCAAGGACATTTAATGTCAGCAGGTAGAGCATGACTAAAGAAATAGTACGCCTATTCTTTCTATCGCTGATATGTCCGCCATAAAGTGAAATCGTTATTGCAGGAACAGCGACACAAAGCCCAACCAAACCAAGTGAAAGTGGATCCTTGGTCAAAGAATAGATCTGCCACGCCACGGCTACATCGAAAATCTGGAAACCGATATTATTAACAAGACGAGTCAGGATATAGAGACGAAAATTCCGAACGCGAAGCGCTGCATAGGGATCGTGTTTCTGTTTGGTGTTTGTCATGCAAATAAAAAAAAGCTAACAGTAAATTTTGTACTGTTAGCTATCGGCTTGAAAATCGCTCGCCATCTGTAAGCCGAATTCTGTCTGATCTTTACGATTAAATAAAGAGAGGCGATCATTGATCTGATGCGACCTACCCGAAGCCATACTGCGGGCAGCAGTTATTCACCCGAAGGTGAACGGACTTCTTACATGGTCTTGCTCCGCGCGAGGTTTATCGTGACTGTTTCGGTTACCCGAAACACGGTGGTCTCTTACACCGCCGTTTCACCCTTTCCGCTTTCCGAAGAGAGCGGTGGTTTATTTTCTGTGACACTGCGCTGTCAGTAAAGTGTTTTCACCGAAGTGATTATTCTTCGCTGCCCGGTCTTGTATGACGAATCATCTTGAGCGGCACGCTGCCCTGCGGAGTTCGGACTTTCCTCATCCATTGCAAGCAATGAACGCGATCACCCGATGGCGAGCAAAATTTATCATTAACCCTCTTCGGTTTCCACCTCTACCTCATGATTAACCGGCTCCGGTTCGCCGTCGATGGCAGTACCGATCACTTCGCCGACGATGATGCGTCCACAGTATTCGCAGACCGTATGCTTTAAGCCGCGATTGAGTTCGAGAACAAGCTGGCGAGGGACGGCATTATAGCAGCCGCCGCAGACTCCGCCTCGTAAGGCAACAACAGCAACGCCGCTTTTCGCCGGACGTACACGATCATAGATACTGATGTAATTCTGCGTGATCTTCGGAAGAATTTTCTTGCGTTCGCCTTGAAGTTCTTTTTCTTCGGCGGCAGTTTCTGCCATCATCTGCTTCAGGAGTTTTTCGGAATCTTCAAACTCTTCGCGCATTTCGATAAGCTCTTTGCGAAGTTCTTCGGCTTCTGTTTTTCCGTTCTCAAGTTCGATGCTGATCCGCCCCATACGGTCGCCATCTTCGCGCAGCCTTCTATCCGCGTCTTCGATCTGAAAACTGATCGCATCGTATTCGCGAGTTGTTTTTACTTCGAACTGCTGACCTTTATACTTGTCAAGCTTTTCACGCAGATCGGTACTGACGCCGGTGATGCTGCCCATTTCCGCTTCATTTACGGTAACGCGGCTATCAATATCGGCGAGGATCGCTTCTCTATCAGAAAGAATTGAGCGTAATTCGGCAACCCGTTCAGGCAACTGTCCACGACTTGCTACAAGCTCATCAATATGGGAATCAATGCGCTGCAATTGATACAAACTCAGTAATACTTCGTTCACGGTAGTTCTTTTTTTATTGGTAATATCTCACTACATTGGGGCTAACATTCGACTCTATAACGAGCGATTGCGCTCTTTCGTTATGCAAATTTACGACATTACAGGCATCGTTAGCCGCTTTCAGCATTCCGGAGGTCACAAAGCGTTCTGTCTCGGCATGACCTGCATCGACTAAAAGCACATTATCATGCAATGCTTTATAAAATTCATGATAGCGGATGTCGCCTGTTATAAAAATATCTGCGCCTTGCGATCTTACAGAAGAATAGTACTCCATCCCAGCGCCGCCAACCATTGCGACTCGTTTATAACTCGCTTTCTTCGCACCGTTATGTCGCAGAACTGATGTTCCGAAAGTTTTCGAAATAAGTTTTAGAGCCTCATCAAAACTTTTTGATTCGCTCCATTCACCAATTGACCCCATACCAAACTTTGGATGAGAGTTCATGAGCGGGTAGCGGTCGTAAGCAACTTCTTCGTAGGGATGCACTGCGTTCATCATCTCAATGATGTTAGCGGCTTTCCATTTTTCGCAGATCATCTCCAGTCGTACTTCATCTACGGACTCACGGACGAGAGGTTTCCCGATAGTTGGATTTGATTCAGCATTCCCACGAAATGTGCCGATGCCATCGCCAGAAAAAGAGCATTCATCATAATCGCTGATGTTCCCCGCCCCGGCTTTCCACATTGCTTCCTGAACTGTGTTCGCATTATCTTTTGGAACAAAGACAACGATCTTCTCAAGCAAGTCTGTGAGCGGAACAAGCGGACGAACGGAGTTTAACCCTAATGCATCAGCCATCAAACGGCTTGTGCCAAATTCCGGATGAGTATCAAAGGCAGTATGAATTACATAAAGTGCGATGTCGCTTTTTATGAGTCTGCGAATAAGCGTGCCTGTTCTTGTCGAATCAGTGACGGATGAAATGTTGGGGAAAATGAGAGGATGATAGCAGATGATAAGATTAGCTTCTGAAGCAATAGCTTCGTCAATCACTTCATCGGTGATCTCATAAGCTATAAGAACTTTGTTTAGCTCGGCACTTCGTTCATACCCAACTTGCAAACCCACTGCATCTTTGGCATACCCAACGGCAGAAAGGGGCACAACCTCATTAAAGGCTTTAAGAAACTCAGCGATTTTCATAAAATCTCAGGGAGCAAAGATGATCTTCTGCATTCCAATGTAATTTCCGCCGGCATACATACGAGCATAATAAATTCCGCGAGAAAGATTCTTTGGTGTGAATGTAGCAAAAGAAGAGCCTTCAGCAAATCCATTATAGATAGTCTCCACTTCTCTGCCAAGATCATCGCAGACAATGATCTTTACATTTGCAGGAGTTACAATATGAAATGGGATTTGCGTTGTTGAACTTGAGGGGTTGGGGATGGGCGCGCCAATTGAAGCTGCTGAAGTACTATTCGATTCTGAAACACTTGCGGTTGTAATCGAAGTAATAGCAAGAGCATCGATCCTATGATTATTACTCGAGGCTTGTGGATTTACTTCCTGCAAAAAAGCGACGATCTTACAATTGGATAACACCCAGGGTTTGCCGGTTGGATCGTAGGTAAGAACAATATCTTTTGCACCACTTAAAACGAATGGATCGCCACCTTGAGAACCCGGAATAGTAGCGCGAAACATATCATTCCAAATACTATCCGGCGGATTACCATATCCTTCGTCATTCGCAAATTTTATACCTGATTCAACAAGCATAGCGTAAGGTCTGACCTGTTTGCCGCCACTCGTTCCACCAGCATGAAGAGTGACAATGACTTTGCCATTCGGGTCGATCAAAGCAGATGCAGAGAGTGTACCGGTATATGCAGCGGCGGCTGGATTGGATGTCAGCGATTTCCAATTGTCTATTTGAGCAGCTCCTGCTCCAGCATTAAAACCACTTACGAACAAAATCGGGTCTGTAATAACTTGATAAAAATTTGCATTCATCCGTGCATCCACATCAGCTTTAGAGATAGCATAGAATGGATCATCGATCGTAGAAATATTATTGTGGAAATAGACGATCTGAACTTTAAGTGAGGGATTTGATTCAATGAATGCCTGATATTGAGCATCAATGCCGACACAATTTACACAACCGATACTACGAAAAGCTTCGGCAAGGATTTGCGCAGAAACTGAATGAGATATTAAAATCGAAAAAAAGGCAGCAAGGAATAACAGTCGTTTCATCATTATTTATAAACATTATTAATACCCCATTGCCAACACTATTAGGGGATATTTCGTGCTTAACCCGATAGATTCATAACTGGCTTGTTACCGTAACACGCATACCATTAAAAGCAGGAACAACACGGCAGATACCTCCGGTGCAATTTAGGCCGCCTCGCTCGGCGCCGTAACTTGCAAGTACTGTATGAGAACCCCCTATACGAAATGAGAGAAAGCCTTGTGGCCAAAAATGCCGCCCTGCATCATCTTGAGTAGAATAATCAAACACTCCGCCAAAAGTAATTATAGGATTGAAAGAATATTGCAGTGTCAGTAATTCGTTATTCAGGTTATGACCGTTCGAAGGTTTTTGTGTGTCATACATCCATTGATGTTCGAATGATGCAAGCAAACTTTGTGATTTTGTCGTTTGAAATTGCACTTTTGAACCCACCGTCGTGCTGCGCTGAAGATCTGTCAAGCCGCCATTTGCTGCGCTATATGCAATGACATTACTGCGACGATGTGCAAATATTTTTACATAATCCAGCTCACCGAAGTTATGCTCGACCTCTGCATACGCTTCCCAAAATGGGAAGAATCCATTGCCTGAAAATTTCGGCAAAACTGATGCAGAGCCATTTGAAATCGGTAAAAAATTCTTATCTAAAGAATCGCCATAACTATTATGCTCACTTGAGGCGGCGACATTGAGCGTAATGACATATTCGGGGATTGCAGTAATATCTGCCTCTATTTGAAAACCAAGTTCATCATCAAAGTTCACAGCATGGGTTGTCCGTGTCAGAGAAGTATAAGTATATTCTTTATAGACTTCAGGCGGATTCGAGATCGGAAGTTTTGAGAAATAATTGCTATTTTTGGATCCGGGCTGGCTAACCAAATAAGAATAATTTTTATACTCGAATGTTAAACCAAAATCACTCCCGGCATATGAGAGTGAGCCATAAACAGCATGGCCTATGTTGCCGGCAGAATCAGGATTATTCCGAACTTGCGAAATATGCGAACGCATTTCTGTCCATTGAAAAAAGCCTTCGAAAGAACCTGTCAGGAAATTAAGATAGAATTCAGGTTGATTGACTTCGCGATTGGTGATCTCACCTCCGCTAAATCCCTGCTCGGTCACGCTTGTGAATGCTTGGACAAATGATGTTCCGAGAACGAGTTTTTTTCCGAAAAATCCAATCTGACCATTTATAGCACGGGCGGAAATATTCTGTACTGGCTTATTGGTATCGGCTACGTCATGGAATGAAAGTTTACCGGCAACCATGCGGACTCCCAGGCTGGGCTGAAAATCAAAATCTTCTTTTTTCCACTTATACTCGTATTCCCCCTTAACTCCATCAAGCCATGAATCATAATTCAGAGGGCGTGATTCAAAGGCATTGATCGCCAATCCCCTTCCATAAAGTGCTGATACATCGCCGGCTTGGAGCAGAAGTTTATCTTTATTATATTCGATCCATCTGCGTCGCAGACCTTGAAAAGATTGACCCACTTCGCTCGGATCATCCATTTCATAGCGTAAACCGACGGTGATATTATCGAAAAAGATGCGGGCATTTGCGATTTCTTCGAGATATCGTTTGCGCTCAATATCGCCGTTGGTGGCATTGGATTCACCCGATCCTATCCGAAGCAAGTTCGACCCCACAGCTGTAACCTGTGCATGAACGCCGGTGGTAAAAAAAATGAAAAATAGCGCTGCTATAAAAAGCAGCAAGGGGAAAAATCTTTTCACAACTCTAAAAATAATTAGGAAAAACAGAAACAAGAATACGATCAAAATTACTTTTGATTCGACAACTCCTCAACAAGTTCATCAAGCTCTTTTTCTATCGCCACTTCATCACCGGCTGTAAACCCAATGTGCTTTTTATAAACCGATCCATCCGGTTTAAGCAAAAGAGAATACGGAAGAGATTCCATCGAGAATTGATCACGGGCAATATTGCCATCAGGATCAACAAGCATTGGCTGCATAATCCCTTGAGACTTCGCCCATGCGCGAACTTTGGCAATAGACTTCACCTTGTCCGTATTGATCGAAACCATCGAAACACCTTTCTGTTTCATCTTTTCCGACAACGACATAAACGCCTTCATTTCTTGCTTGCATGGCTCACACCATAACGCCCAGAAATTTACAAGCAGCGGTCCTTTACCGAGGTAGGTTTTGAATGTCGTCTCGTCGCCATTAACATCTGTTACGGCAAAACACATCGAGGGGATAACCTTGACTGAGTCGGTAGCTGCATGAGCCTTAGTTGAAAGGACAATGCAATGCAAGAAAAGAAAAGATAAGAAAAAATTCTTCATGAGCAAAATAAATAGTATGTAGTCATTAAATAAACGCAATTCGCTTGAATTTGTTGCAGAAAGCTTCAAAGATTCGCAATTGCATATTCCAATCTGCTGCAAACTTCATCCTTGCCAATGACTTCCAGCAATTCGAAAACTCCCGGTCCCATGCCAACGCCGCTCACGGCAAGACGAAGGGGATGGATTAATTTTCCCGCTGAGAGAGTATTCGCCTCGGCATAAGAGCGGACAATACCTTCAATAGATTCATGTGTCCAATCGGTGAGAGCTTTGAATTGAGGCAATAACTGCGCTATTCTCTCTTTTGCTTCGGGTGTCCAATTTTTTGCTTTTGATTTTTCTTCAAACTCTGTTGGAGCTTTGAAAAAATATCCAGCAAAATCTACAAAGTCAAAGATGGAGCGAGAACGCTCCTGCATGAGGTGAATGACTTTCTTCAAATACTCATCGCTGACCATGTACCCGCGATCTTTTGCAATTGGCTTTACCAAAATCAAAAGTTCATCAAGGGATTTCTTGCGGATATATTCTGCATTAAACCAATCAAGTTTTTCTCTGCCAAAAACTGCTCCGGCTTTATTGACTTTCGCAAGATCAAACTGCGCGATAAGCTCTTCCATCGAATAGATTTCCTCTGTTGCCGAAGGATTCCATCCGAGAAGTGCGACAAAATTAATAAGTGCATCAGGAAGATACCCTTTATCACGAAAATCTTCCACCGCAACATCGCCCTGACGTTTGGAGAGCTTACTGCGATCAGGATTTAGTAGCAGTGGCAAATGCGCAAACTTCGGCATCGAATCTTCCCAACCGAATGCCCGGTAGAGAAGCACATGCTTCGGCGTTGACGAAAGCCATTCCTCACCACGAATAACATGACTGATCTTCATCATGTAATCGTCAATGACATTTGCAAGATGATAGGTGGGAAAGCCATCGGATTTGAGCAGCACCTGATCGTCGATCGTTTTGGAATCGAAGGAGACATCGCCGCGCACAAGATCATTAAAAGTAATTGTCTCACCAAGTGGAATACGTAAACGTACGACGTGTGGAATCCCCGCTTCCATCTTGACTTCAATTTCCTCATCAGTCAAATTTCGGCAGTGACGATCATACATCGGCGGCTGACCGGTTGCCTGCATGTGTTTGCGAACTTCATCGAGACGCTCTGAAGTACAAAAGCAAGGATATGCTTTACCGTTTTTTATAAGTTCATCGGCATACTTCCGATATGTCTCCGTGCGTTCTGACTGAGTATAAGGACCATAATCTCCGCCATGTGCCGGACCTTCATCAAAAGTGATTCCAACCCATTCCATTGTTCGAAGCAGGTTCTCTACCGCGCCTTCAACATAGCGTGTGCGATCAGTATCTTCAACGCGCAGAATATGCACGCCGCCATGATGCCGTGCAAAAAGGAAATTATATAGTGCCGTCCGAAGTGATCCGACATGGACCAAACCTGTTGGCGATGGGGCAAAACGTACTCGTACCATAATTTCTTAATTCAGGATTACAGGAAAGAAAAAAGCCCTCGTTATTGAGGGCAGATTCCAAAACCCGATTTCCGATATTTGGGCGAGATATGGGGATCGAACCCATGACCTCCAGGGCCACATCCTGGCGCTCTAACCAACTGAGCTAATCCCGCCATGTTAGAAAAATTGGAAATATGAAACCTGAACTATGAATCTATAGAGACATATTTACAAATATCATATTTCAGCTTTCCGATCTCATATTTTCTTAAAGGAAGTGTGCCCGGTTGGACTCGAACCAACGACCCTCAGCTTAGAAGGCTGATGCTCTATCCAACTGAGCTACGGGCACATGGCATCTGCCTTAAAATACAAGGATTTATCAAACGTCTCCAAATGAGAACAAGTTCAAAAAAATAGGAGAATAGGTAGTTCCTTCGATTTGAATCATCCCTTAAAAAGTGTCATTGCGAGGAATCCGCTTGCGGATGACGAAGCAATCTAAAATCTCTAACTTTTAGCTAAATGTTTAAGTTTTTAGATTGTTTCGTCGGGCTAAAGCCATCCTCGCAATGACAAGCATCTCAATTTCTCTATTCTTCTTCTCAATTCACAATTTCATAATCATTAGGTTATAGTTAGCCAATACCTGTCGGGTATTTTTGCATTCGGAATATTCTATACATTTATAACAGAGGATATAACGATGAGAATAGCTTATTTTGCCGGATCAATGAAGCAAGGACAGGACGGCGTGACGAGGGTTCTTTATAGAACAAGTGAGTATTTGCAGGAAAAAGGTATCCCGCATATTTTCTTTTCCCCAGTACTTCCGACAGAAAATGAATTACCTGTGCCGATGCACAAGATTCCTTCTGTTCAATTTCCTTTGAATAATGGCTATCGAGTTTCGCTTCCCGGGCAGAAACAGATCGACGAGGCTCTTGCAGATTTCCAACCAGATATTCTTCATATCAATAGTCCTTGCTCGCTTGGTTATGCAGCGATCAAGTATGGACAAAAGCATTCGATTCCTGTTGTTGCGACATATCATACTCATTTTGCAAGTTATGCCCGATATTACCGGGTTAGAATATTAGAGCGCTTTAGTTGGTCGTATTTTCGTAATCTTTATAATAGTTGCGACCGGGTGTTCGTCCCATCCGAACCAATTCTCGATGAACTTCGCGAGCATAGAATGAAGAATCTCGAATTCATTCCTCATGGAGTCGATACTCAGCTTTTTCATCCGATGCATCGCTCCGAACATTGGAAAAGTGAACTTGGCATTGCGGGAAAGACTGCATTGCTATTCGCAGGCAGACTTGTATGGGAAAAGGATATTAAGACCTTAGCATCAACATATCGGATACTTCAATCAAAACGCAATGACATTGCCTTTGTCATTGCCGGAGACGGACCGGTTCGCAAAGATCTCGAAGTACTCATGCCCGAAGCCATATTTCTCGGCTATCAGACAGGGAAAAGCCTATCTACTGCATACGCTTCAAGCGATATGTTTGTCTTCCCTTCAACAACAGAAACATTTGGCAATGTAACGCTGGAAGCAATGTCATCAGGTATTCTGCCAGTCTGTGCAAATAAAGGCGGCGCAAGCGGTTTTATTAAAAATGGTATTACCGGTTTACTTTCAAAACCTTGCGACGCTGAAGATATGGCTGAGAAGATCGAATCACTTCTCGATCATCCTGAGCGGATGAAAGAAATGGCAAAGCAGGCATTTCTTTACGGGCAAGAACAAACATGGCAACGGAGTTTCGAAAAGATGCTGATGAGTTACGATGAAGTCGGCAGGGAATATGCGGCGAAGAGAAGTATTAATACCGGAAAACCGAAAAGAAGAATCTCCCAGTTTATCCTTCAGCACTAATTCGTTTCGCAATGACAACCGTAATATCATCGCTTACTGCAAGAACAGCTTTATCGGAAAGAGCTGACTCAATCGAGCTACCACTTGTCTCCAACAGCTGCACAAAATTTTCTACTCCTTTTGTACCGATCATGTGCCCTTCGCTTACTGCTTCGGATAATCCGTCGGTGTAAAGCACCATGGCTGAACCTTCCGGAAAACTTATTTCAGAAACGGTAAAATCATAATTTGAAATTACTCCCAGAGGTACGCCACCCGTCGGGATTTCAGAAAATTTTCCATCAATGGAATACAAGATCGGTCTTGGATGACCGCAGACGATAGCACTTATTTTTCCGCTTCCACTATCAATAACTGCAAAGACGGCAGTGATGTAGCGCTCTGAAGCTGTGCTTTCATAGATCAAGCGGTTTAAATCGGCAATCATTTCTTTTAGATCGATCTGCCCGGAACGAAGCGGAGCAATGAGCGCTCGGAGAGATGCTTGCAGACCTGACATTAGTATTGCCGCACTAATCCCCTTCCCAACAACATCAGCGATTGCAACTAATGCCTTAGTTTCGCTCAGTTTAATAATATCATAATAATCACCGCCGACAAGTTCGCTTTGCTTGGAATATGCATTGAAAGAAAGTCCATTTATTTCAGGCAATACTTGAGGTAAGAGTGATTGCTGTATTTCGCGGGCTAATCGAAGTTCGGCTTCAAATCGCTCTCGCTTCCGTTCGGATTCGAAGAGCGCTGCATTGGTAAGAGCAATTCCGGTGAGAAGGGAAAGCGACTCAAGATAGTTTTGTTCTGCGGCAACATCAGCTTCCGGAGAAAGTGATTTTCCAAAACCAAGAAATGCAATGATCTCCTGCTGCTCTGAATCGAAGATCGGAAGTGTAAAATGTGTTCTCTCCGGAGGTGAGAATAACCACGTCTCAAGCATTTCGAACGAGATCTCTTGCGGCAGATCAAAATTTCGAAATCCTGATCGGCTTGTCAAATGATACCGGTGGTCACCATGTTCCATCTTCGCCACCAAATATCCAAACCCTTCGGTGATCAGTCCTTTCCCCATGATCGTTCTCAGTACACTTTTGAGAATTCCTTCCGGACCAAGATCGGGAGTAAGTGTACGGGCAAATTCTAAAAGTGAACGCATAGCAAATCTCTCGCGGCGCAAGTCGCGATCAAGATCCGGGTTCTGGGATTGAGCGTTTGGGGTTAAGTCCACTTCTTCTCTATTTACAATAACAGATAACATTTAGAGGATGTGTTCTGTTAGCATAAAACTTACATCATCACCTAAATTCCTATGAAAATCTATCTTTCTCTTTTTCTAATAAGTGCGTTAGTATTTGGATCATGCACATCGAGCAACGAAAATTCAATGAGGGTTTATTTCTCACCACACGGCGGTGCGGAAGAAGCAATAGTTGAAGCTATCGAGAATGCTCAATCCGAAATACTTGTCCAGGCTTATAGTCTTACTTCACAGCCAATTGTTGATGCCTTAATCAAAATGCACAAAGACAGCGTGAATGTAAGGCTAATACTTGATAGACAGGCTGAAACTGGAGAAAAAGAAAAAGATGCGTTGCGTCAACTTAATACAGAAAAAATAAGTGTAAAAATAGATGGGGTTGCTGGTTTAGCTCATAATAAGGTTATGATTATAGATTCAGTCATAACAATTACCGGAAGTTATAACTATTCAAGAAATGCAGAGGAAAGAAATCGGGAAAATTTGATCATAATTAGAGATAGAACAATTGCAATGGATTATCTCGATCATTGGAATATGAGGGACTCGTCATCAAGAGTAGCCAAGAAAAGACTTAAACGCAAGTAAGATTTCCGGCCAACCAGAGCGGGAGACGGGATTCGAACCCGCGACATCAACCTTGGCAAGGTTGCACTCTACCAACTGAGTTACTCCCGCAAACAAGCTTAAACTTTAAGCTTAAATCTTGATAACGGGCATCTAACACCGAAATCTACCTTGTAGGTTTCCATCCTTTCTCAATTAGTCTTTCGCCCACAGGACATTCATCGCAGCGTTTGGCAGTGCAATAATTGCGGAATAAGTATAATCCGCCTTGTTCGCCAAGCGTTGTATTGAGTTTTTCGGACTCTACAAGCTCCTGTTCTATCACCTGAAGATACTGCGCGCTTGCCCTCGAAGGATATTCTGCCCATTGCTGACGTAGCGGTTTGACTAATTTCTGAATATCTTCCTGCGAAATGCCCTTTCTTTTTGCTCGTTCAGTCTCAATTGCCATCCGGCATGGAAGAATGACGTTAATCATCATCGCACGTCTGCGTTCTTCGCCGAGCAGTGCATGAGGCTGCTCAAGCGATTGTTTAAATGAGGTATGGCTTTCCCAGAACAGAGAATCGCTGAGATCATATTTTATATCTTCGTCAATAGAAAAATCTTTTCGAGAAAAATATTTTTCAGCCAAAACCGCAGCAAGTGCAATGCGGCGATAGGGGGTATTCAGTGGACGAAGTCTGAAAAATGCCCAATCACTTTCTCCGAGTTGTTCGGAAATATCATAATCAATTTTTAGCGCTTCCCACTTTGCTGATAGATCTAAAAGATGATCATTAACATCAAGTGTAAATTCTTGTTGAGGTTTTACAAGCAATCCTGATGTTCCAAAATACAGAGCTTCAAAAATTGCATGGAGATCATTTGCGCTTTCATTTTCTCTTATTTTTTGCAAAAGCGATCCCGGAAGCAGTCTTGTGAGTTCTATAAACGGAGTTCTGTTCTCGGAATACCCCAGAGCATCAAAAATGAGTTCGTACACTTTATCGAGAATCAGTTCGTCAGTGATTGTGCTTCCAACACCCTGAACAATTCGCGCTATTCGTTCATCTAACCTTGCTTCGCCCATTTGCCGAATGACTTTTCGTTTGAATTTCATCGGCACAGAAAGATTATGCGGAAAGCACGGCAGTTCAGGAGCGCGGGCAAATTGCTTTTCGAAAAGCTCTTGCCAAAATGTGCGCTGATCGAATGCAAGATTATCGCGTAAGATAAGAACAGGAATTTTCGGAGAAGCCATTTGTAATTCGTCCAAGTCTGCATCTAAGACAACATGCAAAATAACCTGCGAATATTTTTTATCATCGGAATGACCATGATGCTCCCAATCGCTGACAGTTTTGTGAAGTTCAATGTCGCCTTTAATGCGGATTCCATCAAGCACGATCTCGCCATTCATAAAATCCGGACCGCCACGATGATCGTTATGATCGCCCGGATGATTTATTATAATAGGACTTCCATCAGATAAAAGAGGATGCTGCACAAGAAATCTGGATTGATCTTTCCAGATCTCATGTAAAAGTGATTCGGCAAGTATATCTGATTTCATTCTATCGGAGTTTTTTTATTGTGTCATTGCGAGGAGTCCGCCGCGACGGATTAGTCCGACGTGGAAATCTAAAAATTTAAGATTTGCTCCATAGTTAAAGATCTTAGATCGCCACGCTCCCTTCGGTCACTCGCGATGACATGGTTGTAATCATCTCATCTGCTCCACAAGTTTTATTGCTGCCGCTCTTGCAGCTTCTGCAAAATCTTTTCCTTTCGATGCTCCGCATACTGCTCGGCTGACATTGATAAGCGCCAAGCCATTGCCATTTGCTGCTAACACTTCTTCCAACGAGCCGCCTTGTGCGCCGATTCCGGGGATAAGGAAAGGTAGTTCGGGAGCGCGGTCTCGTAATGCTTTTAACTCCGACGGTTTCGTCGCGCCGACAACAAGTCCGCAATTTTGTTTTGCGTTATTCCATTCACGCACTTTATCTGTCACTTCTTCGTAAAGTTTTTTTCCGTTCTTGAGTTCAAGATATTGAAAATCTTTTGCGCCCTGATTCGATGTCAGTCCTAAAAAAAATACTCCTCGGTCATCTCTTTTTAAAAAAGACTCAACAGAATCTGTTCCCATATAAGGGCTGATCGTAATTGAATCAAACGCAAATTGCTCCTGATATGCCAAAGCATATTGATCACTTGTAGCTCCGATGTCGCCGCGCTTAATATCAGCGATGGTCAGAATTTCATTTGGAATCGCCGCCAGTGTTCCTTCAAGTGCTTGAATACCTTTCACTCCATACGCTTCATAATATGCAATGTTTGGCTTATAGGCACATGCTAAATCTTTTGTTGCATCAATGATAGCTTTGTTGAATGCAAGTACAGGGTTTGCTTCTCCTTGTAAAATTTCCGGTACGGCACTGAGCGCTGTATCTAAGCCGATACAAAGTTTGGAATTAGTTTTTGCCTGTGCGGATTTTATTTTTTCTATGAATGTCATATTGTGATGATATTTATTTTTGTGTTATTGCGAGGAGTCCGCTTGCGGACGACGAAGCAATCTAAAAATCTTTAATAGCTCAGTAATCCTAAATTTTTTAGATTGCTTCGTCGGGCTAAAGCCCTCCTCGCAATGACACATTAAGAACTAAGAACTAAGAACTCCCTGAGTCAACAACGCCGCGCCAATAATCCCTGCCTTTGTTCCAAGTTTTGCTGGGCGTATCTCGACTGAGTCCCGTTGATGTATTAGCGAGTGCGCCTTCAATGCTTCTCGTGCCGGATCAAGTATCATATCCCCTGCTTGCGAAATTCCACCTGTTACAAGAAAAAGCCGAATATCAAGCAGCGCAGCAACTGTTCCAAAACCGATGCCGAGAATTGTCCCCGCTTCAAACAAAACTTCTTTCGCAAAAGAATCTCCGGCTTGTGCGGCTTCATAAATATCTTTCGGTTCAAGATTTCCTGTTGGCAGAAATGACCTGAGCGCAGATGGCTTCTTGCTTGCTTTCACTTTATCAAGTGTCTGCGCTGATAGATATTTCTGCCCGAGATACGCTTCCAAACATCCTTTAATTCCGCTATTGGATTCAGGTCCTTGATAGTTGATCATGATATGACCGAACTCCCCTGCTCCGCCAAAAGCTCCGCGAAATATTTTCCCATCGGCGACTATCGCTCCGCCCACTCCGGTGCCGAGCGTTGCAAGCATAAAAAATTTCTCGCCTTTGCCTGCTCCGAATTTCTGCTCGGCAAGCGCTGCCGCTTTGGCATCGTTATCCATCACAACTAATTCAGAAATCGGAACAGCTTCTTTTACATATTCAGCAAATGGCTCGACTTCCCATTTCGGAAAATTCGGAGGGTACTGCGCCAATGTTCTTTCAAAATTCATCGCGCCGGGTACTCCGATACCGATCGCAGTAATATCCGGATACTGATGGATAAGCACATTGATATGGCGGGCAAGCAGTGCAGCCGTATCACGGGCTGTGGCATTCGGAGTAGTGAATGAAGTTTCGCGAAGAACTTTGCCTTTGATCAGATCAACAACGCCAAGTTTAATACTTGTCCCCCCTACATCAACGCCTATGGCGAGATCGGAAGTCGGGTTTCGGGTGTCGGGTGTCGAATCGGTCATTAGTTGTTAGTCTTTAGTCTTTAGCAGAAAAAATTTTGCTAATGACTAACGACTAAAGACTAATGACTATTCCTGTCTTCGCGATAAATAATTTCATCCCGCTTCTTCAAGTGATAGCGTTCGCGGGCAATGCGCTCGATTATTGTCGGGTCTTCTTTGCCGAGAAGATCAACACGCGACTGAAGTTTATGCTCTTCTATATCGAGCGAAGCATCTTCGGATTTTAGTGCGCTGACATCCCGACGTAGCGAGACGTGGCGCCAGATTCCTTTATTCGCAAAAAGCAGAGTAGTAGAGAGGACAAGAATCGTCGCCGTAATAAGCAGGAGCTTCGGCGTCTTAAGAATTTTCCGAATGCGCTTTTTCAGCGCCAGTTTTGGCATAAGGCATTAATCACAACATTGCAAATATACGAAGATTTTACCTAAGAGTGGGAATTTGTGGGATTTTAAGTTCTTTAAGGAGGATTTTATGAAATGAAAGAACTCTTCGAGTTATTTTTTAAATAATTTCACAATTTCCGTGTCAGATTTTGATTGAATAAACTTTAGAGGTGTCATTCCATCATTATTTGAAGCATTGGCGTCAGCGCCATAGTGCAATAGTAACGATATTATTTTCTTTTGTTCCACCTTATATTGTAAAAGTAAATCTGGATCCGCCATATACGCTCGCGGATTTAGATAATATTTTTCAACAGCTCTGAGTAATACCGTATTCCCCTCACGGCTTTTTTTATTTACCTTTGCATGGTTTTCTAGAAGAAATTTTATAATGTCAAACTCTCCAAGACCGACAGCCATACTAAGTGCAGAGCTGGGAATACTACTTAAATTTATATCGGCACCATTATCAATAAGAGCTTTAATGACATCAATCCTTCGGTCTAATACTGCATATATAAGCGGAGTACCATTCAAAGAATCGACAGCATTAATATCTGCTCCATGATGCACAAGAAGGCTTATTACAGATGTATCTTCATAATCCCACGCTTTAAATAATGGCGTTTGACTATCATTATTTTTTGCGTTCGGATCAGCTCCGGAATCTAAAAGAAGTGTGATAGTATGATAACGATCCTTAATAGACGAAGTATAGCTAAAGCAAGAATGCAGTGGAGTATTACCATCTGAAAACCGCCTAATATTTACTTTAGCTCCTCGTTGCAAGAGCAATGAAACCATTTCTGAAGTAGAATATTTAGCAGCCATACATAATAAAGGGGCACAGTTCTCATGTGTCGAATCAATATAATTGATATTGAAACCGAAATCAAGAAATAGCTTTAACATCTCATATTGACTGGCGTCCATTGTTTCAAAAAGAATACTATATCCACGATTATCTACAGCATAGGGGTCAGCGCCTAAAGAAAGTAATAATCTACTCGCCTGAACATGATACCACGCGGTACTTATATAAAGAAGGGTAAACCCGCAGGTATCTGTTGCAGTAATTAGCGATGAGTCATCATTTAAATATTTTTTAAGGGCAATTGTATCGCCGGATTGTGCAGCTTGAATAGCTCCAGTTGGTAGTTGTTTCTTCACTTGAGAAGGATTTCCAAAGGTGAGGACTAAGAACAAAGCAGTAATTGAGAATACGTTTTTCATTTTAAAATAGATCGTTTGAAGCCTTCGATAAAACGGCGTATTAATACTCTTCGTTCTTTCTAATACTGGACTAAGCTTTCCCAAATATAAATGTTGATAAGTAATCCTCGACGATGGTACGAACTACAATATTTAGGCTGGTCAAGAAGTAACAATGCTTTGAAATTACATTAACTTAATTTGCGTTACAAAAAGGTATGTTTAGATTTTTCATCATTATTTTAACACTTTTTCAGCTTGTTCAGACAAGTCGCTCATTGCGTAAGAATCCTGCTTTAAAAGATCCTTTATATTTAGATTACCATCCAAAGCAAGATTTGTTTACGGGATGGATGTTTGTTAATAAATATAGTTCAGAAGATACTTTGTGTCTAATGATGGGTACCCGAAAGACACAGTTTTTTCTTTTAACAACTGATTCACTCGGCAATAAAGAAATGATTCGCGGAAATTGGGACTATAGCGGTTATGGTTTCGATATTACTACAAATGGTCCCGGATACATAAGACTCCATCCATGGGGCGATATTCGTGGGTGGTCAATCCAAGTTTATATCAAAGATTCGCTTTGGTATGATCAAACGTCCAAACGACACGGGACGGAGAGAACCCTTGTGCTTGATACAATATACAAGTCTTTAGGATTTTCTTCTTCACCGGAAGCCTTACAAGCAAGTAAAATTTGGCTTGCGAAAGTGAAAGAAAAATTTGAGCGTTGGCCTTATTTAGCGAACGAAGCTGAGAAAAAAGAATTTAGCAAAATAAAACTTGATTCTCTCGCAGGTGTTTTGTTAAACTCAAAGCATCATCCTATTCGATTCGAAAGAGTAGTTAGTTATCTTTCTCGATAGAAACGAATCTATTCAAGAACTAAGGTTTCTCTGAAAATAAATGACGATAGGCACCTTTACAAAGAGAATTTTATTTCGTATATTTGTTAGAAGAAGTTTGGTAGTTTTTAGTTTTGTAGTCGGGGCATTATGAAAAAAATAATTTTATCCATACTTGTAGGTTTATTCTTCCTATCTGAAGCTAATTCTGCTTATTGCCAGATCAAGGATTCATCTTTTATTGCAAAAGATACAATATGTTCTTGCAAGCCATCTCTTCCGTTAGAAATCGCAGCAACGACATTGACTTGGGGCTTAGCTAATACATGGATATGGCGTGGTACATTTATAAAACAAAATGCCGCTGAATTCGCCAATATACAAGTATTCCTATTCCCTGAAGCGTTATTCCTTTTAATGTTAACATTAGGACCAGTTTCAGAATGGAGTTCCGGATGCGAAGCTTCTTGGTGGAATACGTTGTGGATTGGTTTGAGTACAGCAATTGTATCCGATCTTATTTATGGTGGCATTTATGGCTTTCAACAACAAGGGAATGTCAGCCATGTAAAATATCAATTAAAAGACTATCTTTTTCTCGGTATTCTTCCATCTATGGGTTCCTGTTTATTATACAATCTCTTTCTTCATCCACAGGAAAAGAAAGAGCATAGTATGTATATCCTTCCATCTTTCGGCGGTAAGAATACAGCTTCAATGAATTTTATGATGACTTTTTAGAAACCCAATTAAGCTTTCCATGAAAATAAATGTCGATAAGGTGCCCTTCAGCGACGGGTTAAAAACTTGACAAACGGGATTTTGTTTCGTATATTTGCAGGACAGATTCCCCAACTTGTAGTCGATATAATTACCAGTGTCAGTTCTTTAAAAAACCTATTACACACAAGCTGGATCGCAGAACTATTATCCTAAACGACATGCCTGATCTTAATTGCAACAGTGATACTGGTGGCATTAGTGTGGGACTGGCATCATTTTTTTTGATACAGTATAGGCTGAATTATTGTTATTTTAATCAATCTAATACTGAAGAATAAGATTTGTACCATGAGAAAAAAATTTACAATACTATATGCCATTTTTTTTTCTATCCTATTTACTGGTTGTCCAAAAGGACCTGCCCCAGTAGCTTTTGAAGTATTGCAAATAGGAAAAGGAAGTGTATTTGTATTTCTGGATACCCCTTATGATACAAATGGCGGAATTCTTCTTGACTCCGCATTTATTTCAAAAGATTCTGTACTGGAAACTCATTTATCCTTATTTGGCAAAACAAATGTTATGGATATACTATATATTGATCAACGACATGATACAACTTTCCATAAATATTTTAATTATGAACCTAACGGAGATTTTTCAATATATCTGCCTCCTCCCTTCAGAAAATGGATTTCTCTTCCGATAAAAAATTGGAGACCAGAAGTTACTACTCTCCTTGATTCAACCTTTAGTAACAAACGAGTAATCATAAAAGATAGTATTTTTGTATCGATTATAAATGAGAAGGATTATTCATCCCCATACATACCTAATCCATTTATCGGTGTTGATGAAGTGGACTCTACTTTTGAAATAAATAATGGAATTACAAACAAATCATTTGCTCGTATAGAGTGGCTTTTCTCACCTAATATCGGATATTTTATTAGCGTCAAGCCTTTTTTTACAACGAGTATTCTCTTAGATTCTTACAAATTAGGTAGGTCTTTAAAATCATATACATTGAGATAATTCGTTTGCATACTGTTTCCCCGTTGTCACTGACTAAAAGAACCTGGTATAAAAGTACCAACTGAGGCTTTTCAGTAAATAAATGTCGATAGGTAACCTTGAACCCGGATTAAAAAATAATAGGTGCCTTTTTGATGAATTCTGGTTTTGGGCACCTTGACAAAGGGGATTTTATGTCGTATATTGTTGGAAGAATGATGAGCACCTATACCCTCGTAGATTTTAGATTGCCCCACCACGGCGGGCAGGCGAGACCGGCTGGTGCCGGTCTCGCAATGACGTTGTATTTTTTACAGCTATTTATAAACTGTAAATTTGTGAAATGTGCACAACGATATACTTGAATTATAAGGAGTTACAGTCGCTCACCCGGAGTTTTGGGAAAGGATGAGGGATGAAGGATTAAGGATGAAATTAGGGGCAGTGATTTGGAGTGGCTTTCTGCTAAAGACTAAAGGCTAATAACTAAAGACTTTGCTATGTGCAGAGCGATGTTGATGAAATATAAAGGGTTACGGGGCAACTTTGGGGAATTTTGGTATCGGGATTGGGATTGACGGACGGACTAAAGTCCGTCCCACTAATTCTGAACTATTCGCTATCAGCTTCCTAAAAATAGGTGGTGACTCTGAAGTACCAATCAGGTGGTGGATGGCGGCGTAATTCCCAGCCTACTCCGCCGCCGACGGTGAAGATGCCTTCTACTCCGCTTCGGAGTTCTATGCCGGAGCTTTGCAGCCAGTTTGTTTTGGCAAGCGAACTTGTTGGGACTGCCGGATAGTTCGAAGGAGTTTTATCGTACCAGACGCTTCCGATGTCGAAGAATCCGACAAGTGAAGGCGAGAATGCGCCGATGATCGGCACAAGTTCGCCGAAAAGGAAATCAGGAATGATAAATTCAATTGAGCCGAGCATCAACCTGTCGCCATAATACGGTCGGCGTATTCCGCGAAGACGGTAGCTGTATTCGAGTGAGAGAGGATTGAATCCGTTCTGAAAAACTTCATCGGTCGTGAAGCCGACATATTCCTGCGGGATCTGATCGCCAAATTGTGCTGTCGCCGCACCGCGAAGTCCGAGCATTACCGTTCGGTCTTCATTGAAAGGAATTTTATAATTGAAATTAAGTTTTGCGCGGGTATAGGTTAAGTCTCCGGAAAGTTTTTTATTGGCATGCAATATCTCACTCCGAAGAATCAGATCTTTCGACAGAAGAATATATTGCAATGCAAGATCAATGGCTTTATAATTGATCGGAGTTTGAGCGAACGGCAAGCTGTCAAAATCATGAGTATTCACCGGCTGCAATTTTCGAAGTGTTCCGGTAAGGGCAAGGGTATGGGAAGCTGTCAGAGAATTTGGATCGGAAAAAACTTGGCTGACCGTCCATGATCCGCCAAAACTGCGTTGGTAAAGCGCAGTGCCACCAAGAGTTCTGGTAAATCCGGTAGAGTGGAATCCGGTGAGATTGATATTTTGATAAAGCTGACGGTTCGTATAACTGAGGAAGCCGCCGAATTCTTTGCTGGCATCTCCGTAATCAACAAGCAGATTAACGATGTGTTTTTGCATGGGGTCAAATCCCGTTGCAAATAATCCGTATCTTGTGCCTGCATTGCCGACGGGTCCCTTATCGCTTGCAATAAATGGCAGAAGAAAAAGAGGTCGGATATGAGCAAGTGAATTATATGAACCGATATCTTTTAATGCAACAGAAGGTATTGAGTCGGAGGTACGAGTGATAAGTGGAAAGTGAGTTGTGCGCCAATCGGTATATTTCGTTTTAAGGATCGGCATCGCAGCGCTCTTCACTTCGCGCTTGGCAGGTATCCAATAAAGTCCTACAGAATTTCGGGCATCGAATGACGTAACAAGAATTGAGTCTTTTGCACCAGACCAATCCCACGGGAAGATCGCACCGGCAATATCGGTAAGCTGAGTAATTTTTTTTGAGGCATCTGCGGATATAGAAGTCCGATAGCAATTAGGAATTCCATTACGATGCGAAAGGAAAACTATTTCTTTTCCATCAGGTGAAAAAATACTTGAGCGATCATTAAGCGAATCATTAGTGATAAGCGTACTTTGCTTCGTCTGAATATCTATCATCGCCACATCGCGCATTCCGTTCGACCGAAAAACTGAATAGGTAATATACTTCCCATCAGGTGACCAGCGCGGTGCATAGACCTGAGTATTAGCATCGTTATAATTTGTTAATTGCTCGGGATTCGAACCATCGGCTCCCAGAATGTAGAGATCAGAATGATTCTCTTCGGAATGCACCGCTACTATTCTATTTCCTTGCAAAGCGACATCCGGCTCTTCGAATCTTCCGTCATTTGTGAGACGCGTCAGTTCACCGGTAGGAATATCAACACGGTAAAGATCGTGGATTAAATTTCCGTTAGTGCCAACACGGTATTTTGAAATACATAACGCTTCTTTACCGGGATACCACGAAATCACCGGCTCGAAACCCGGTTCATCGCTCAGAACTTTTGAATCGTCTGATGATTCGTTAGAAAGAAGATACAGACGTGAAGGACTTTGCTTTGTATGACTGCCCACCATTGCGATGCGTTTCCCTCCCGGTTCTAATCTGGCGGCGAGGACGATAGCAAGTCCGGTAGGGATTTTGCGGGCAAATTCACTTGCTTCTTCTTTTTGCCCGTATCTCGAATTGAAATATACATTCAGTGTCTTATGCCACTCTTCTTCAAGATCATCAAGTGATTTTTTTGTTGCAAACTTTACGCCTTCAAGGAAATCATAAAATATCCCGGCGCGGAATTTTAATATTTTCACGAGTGCAGAGTCTCCATAAACCGATGCAATATACCGAATGAAAGATTGCCCGCCCTCATACGTCAATCCACCTGAAAGATAATCATCTGTTGTGCCGAGATCAAGGTGTCCCGAAACCGTTGCAACACGCAGTATGGCGTCGAGATCGCTCGTCCATCCATCAGGCTCCATGAAACGCGCTAACCCTTCATTGAACCAGCGAGGCACTTGAGTTATAGGCGAGAGAAAAGAAAAAACATCTTTTGTTGCATGAGCAATAACGATATGAGTGAATTCATGGGTGATGACGGAACGAAGCCACTTCGAACTACCGCTCGAACGGAAGCCATAAGGAAGATCATCGAGGATTCCGCGCATCCAAATAAAGATATAATCATCTTCGAATGCAAATGCATTCTTTATTTCATCGTAATCCGATAAATAAATTTTTACTTTAGATGTGAGTGGTGTTTGAAGATTCGTCGTCACGACACGATATGCTTCCTCAGCCATAGGCGCTGCTTTGAAGGCAATGCTATCAAGACCGTCATGGTAGATGATGCGGAAATGCTCAGTTTGAAATTCATTCCAATGTAGTTCCGGATGATTGCCTCCGGTAGGGAGAAGCAATTGCGAATGCACAGATGGTGCAGATAGAAGAAGTAGCAGCAAACAAGTGAGAATGCGCCAAACTTTCTTTTTAGCAATAGTCATAGTCGGTGGTTTCAAAAAAAATTATTTTTTCTGCTCCATCTTTTTTGTCTGCTTTTCGCTCCCTGCTTGAAGTCTGCAATAATATTCGCCATCTCCGTCAAAGCCTTTCATATCGAGTTTCACTTCATAAACTCCGGCATCACGTTGTCCCTCAATAAAAGATTCGACGATCCTTCCCATAATGTCATATACCTCGAGCACAACAGAAGTTGCTTTAGGGATCGAGAACTTTACCGTTGCCATTCTCGATTTAGAATTGATCTCACACGAGAGGAATGCAAAGTCAGAGGCAGGTGGATCGGAAAGTTTTTTTTCTGTCACAATCTTATGCGGAGAAAGTTTTGCTATGAACGCATCCTGCGTATTTTCTTTCGCGACGAGGGGGGCTTTACCGAAATCTGCAGTGTCGGAAAAATTTCCGGTCATATAGATATTCCCCGCCGCGTCAATGCTAATAGCTTTGCCAACTACGATTCCATGGCGTCCAACTTGCTTCGCCCATACAGGTTCTCCGGCGGCAGTATATTTTATTAGCATGATGTTTTCTCTCCCTATTCCGCTCACTCCCACTGAACCGAATATCGCCGTATCCCGGAAAACTCCGAATACGTAGGGATTATCTTGTGCATCCACAGCGACTGCATTCGGCGACTTCGAACCGAATCCCTGACTTGTGCGAAGCCAAATAATTTTTCCGGCGGAATTATATTTCGCCAAAAACATTTCCGGATACCCCATGTTCTTACTGACAGCATTGATAGTATCGAAACCGGCAGAAGCCGTAAATGTCCCTGTAATGTATGAATTCCCTTTTTTATCAATTGCTATTCCCTTTCCGACCACTGAGGATAGGTCATTTGTAGAAGTAGTTACCCAAAGTGGTTTACCATCAGCATCATATTTGGCGGCAAACATTGCATACGAACCTTTATTCGTCAGCTGAATTTTATCAAATTCAGCGTCGTTTCTATAAAACCCAACAAGATATGTTATGCCTTTTGGATCGGTGGTGATAGCAAGTCCTTCATTCTGAGTTTGATAGTTCCATCCGCCGATAGGCTTCGCCCAAAGAAAATTTCCTTTACTATCGTATTTTGAAAGGAACATATCAAAATATGAAATACGCTTGCCGACGATCATTTTCTCCGGAGTAAACCATAAGGTGTCCTTGAAATATCCGGCAGCATAACAATTTCCGACTTTATCGACTGAGATCGCCATTGCATGATCTTCGTAGTAGCCGCCAGCGCTTTTGCACCAAAGTACATCGCCTTTTGAACTATATTTTGCAATAAAAATATCATGCTGTGCATGAGATTTTAGCGTATCTTTGCCAAGTATCATCGTCGCAGCAAAGGATCCTGCAAGGTAACAATTGCCATCTTTATCAATTGCAACAGCGTTACCAAAATCATCGGCTGAGCCGCCTGCGCTCCTTGCCCAAAGTACTTTCCCTTTCGCATCATACTTGGCAAGGAATATATCTCGACTTTCGGATGTAAGTTCAGTAGTACCAAAATAAATTTTACCAAAAAAACTTCCGGTTACATAACTATTCCCATGCGCATCTACAGCGATCGCATTTCCATTTCCAAGCACCGTTGCGCTGCTTTTATCCGCCCATTCGAAGGTTTGAGCAACAAGCGAACTTGAACCGATACCAATTAGTAGGACGATTGCAAAAAAGAAGAATAATTTGTTCATTAGTAAAGAATAATTTTGTGCAAATATAGGGCATTTGGAACCCCCAGAACGGAAATGTCTTTTCCCACATCATTTTTAATATCAGGCGAATTCTTCGGTGATACAAAAATGTTTGCATAGCACCCATTCAATGCGGGCTTTCGATTATGAAACAGATCACTCGCCTCTTTCTTCTCATCATAGCGCTTTCTTTTTATATTTGCTCCGGCTACTCTCAAGTCAAACAGCGTGTTCATGTTATTGAGATCAGCGGTGAAGTAGATCTCGGAATGGCATCGTACGTTGAGCATTCTGCTATAGAGGCAGAAAAAGATAATGCTATCATCTTGCTGCATGTCAACACATTTGGCGGCAGAGTTGATGCGGCAACCCGCATACGCGATGCTATCTTTAACGCAAAAGTCCCACTAACGATTGCTTTTGTTGATAAGCGCGCGATCTCGGCTGGCTCATTAATCACCCTTTCTGCAAAAAAGATTGCAATGGCTTCCGGTGCGTCAATGGGTGCAACAACGCCTGATTGGAATCCTGATACAGGTGTGATAACATGTAAAAATGGAAGAGGTGTAGGTTCAGTTAGTATTGTTCACAATTAATAGCATCCTATGAATTTTAAAATTCTATTAATATTGTTTATGCTTTTCCACATATCATGCTCCTACAATTCTGTAGATAAAAAATATTTTATTAATACCAATTTATATATGTCACTAACTCCCAATCCGAATTTATTATCTGGTATTTATATCAATACTTTAGATGCAACCCATGATACACTTATTTTACCGAATAACATGACATTCGGTGTTTTTTTTGGTATGCAAAATATCGACAGGGATCAACTATTTTTTTTTCTTACACAAGATTCAACTGGTAAATCCGTGACTATTAGAGGGTCTCTTAGTTATACTTTTTATGCCACGGATGGTGGTGGTGATTCGACAGGGTATATGACTTTTGAGCGTAACGACAGAATATCAGATTGGACAAGTAGAGTATATATTGTTGATTCTACAGATCGGATTAAAAAGTTGGTCATAAAAGACTTTTTTTATCATACTATACTTCATCCTTTTAAAATTCATCTTCCCCATGATGGTTATGACATTGATTATGATAAACCTCATGTTCTTTTAAATTCGAGAGGTATTCCATTACAATTCGAAAAAATAATTTATCTTGAAAAATAGCAAGTATACTCAAATATCTGATTTATGTTTTTTTTTTTATTTTTCGTATATTGGATTTGCAATGATGGGCACCCTGTGGGTAAGGATGAAGGCGGAAGGATGAATTTTTGGAAAAAGGTAAAATAAAAAAATTAAAAAGGGAAAAAGAATTGCGAATGTTTAATATTAGTTGGTTGATTTTTAAGGGATTAGGTGGTGCTCAAACTGGTTTTCGCCAACTTGCTTTTACCTGATAAATTTGAAAAACCTTATTCTTGTGCTGTTGCTTAAACTTAGTTCATTCATTTATAAGGACTTGCCTATGGCTTAGACGGGAAAATTTGGGAGTTCTGAGTGCTTAGTTCTTAGTGCTTAATCAGAGGGAAAAATGCTTTGAATTCTTCCCGCGACTTCTGACGTTTCAAGTATGCCTGTACAATTTCGGGTATCAGTTATGAAACATCTTCTGCTTTCCTTTTTTTTTACTTTGCTATGTGTTTCGTCATCACTTCATAGCCAGACGAAACAAGCAGTCCATGTGATTGAGATCAGCGGTGAAGTTGATCTTGGCATGGTATCGTACGTTGAGCATTCTGCTACCCAAGCCGAGAAAGATAATGCGGTGATATTACTTCATGTCAACACATTTGGGGGCAGAGTTGATGCGGCAACCCGCATACGCGATGCTATCTTTAACGCAAAAGTCCCACTAACGATTGCTTTTGTTGATAAGCGCGCGATCTCGGCTGGCTCACTAATTACCCTTTCGGCAAAAAAGATTGCGATGGCTTCCGGTGCGACAATGGGTGCAACAACGCCTATTGATCAATCGGGCACAAAAGCGTCTGAGAAATTTATCAGCTATATGCGCGCTGAAATGCGAACAACTGCCGAACGCAACGGGCGCAATCCCAGTGTCGCCGAGGCGATGGTTGATGAATCGCTTGGCTTGGATAGTTCTTCCGGACTTTTTTTACCGAAAGGAAAACTTCTGACACTGACAACTGCGGATGCCGTGAAAGTAAAATACCTCGATGCTGAAGCCAATTCAATAGATGAGGTCCTGAAAATATTTAATGTTCAAAATGCAGAAGTCACGACTGCGTCTGAAAATCTGAGTGATAAACTTATCCGATTTCTCACAATCTCAATAGTAAGTTCTCTTCTGATCATGATCGGATTAGCTGGTCTATTTTATTCGATCAAGACAGGACACTTCGGAATTGTTACACTGATCTCTGTTATCTGTCTCATTCTCTTTTTTGGAGGACAGTATATAACGCAAGTCGCGCCAATCATTGCGATCTTTTTATTCCTTGCAGGTATTATTCTTTTCTTACTTGAGTTAACGCCTATCCCTACATTTGGTACGGGAGCGATCTTTGGAGTTATAGGAATTTTCCTCGGTATCTTTCTTGCACTTGCAGGAGATATATCAACTCTGACACCTGATAGACTCAACGATACGACTTTTACGTTGGCTATCTCGCTTGTGGGGCTGCTTATCCTTGTTGGTCTTATCTTTAAATATGCACCGGGTTGGCCTTGGTTGAAAAAATTTATTAATCAAACTGTTTCAGGAAACAACAACCACATCATTGCAGAAAAAAGACTGCTCATTGGTAAAGAAGGCACGGCTATCACACCCCTTCGTCCGGCAGGCACAGCGCTTATTGACGGAAATAAAGTTGACGTAGTGACACAAGGAGAATTTATTTTGCCGGGATCAAGCATCATTGTTGTTGATACGCCGGCAAACAAAGTGCTGGTAAGATCACTCAGAGCACAGGCGAAAGAGGAAGAGCATGGCAAAGACGGCGATCCCTTCGGTGGCAGAATTCCGGGACATTTACAAACGAGAGTATAGAATTGTGAATTGAGAAAGACAAAGAATAAATCGCTCATAAGTTATTCGGTCCTCATTGTTGGATCGCTTATCACGTTCTTTCCACTTCTGTGGATGATGGTGCTTTCGCTTTCTGATAATCCGTCAAGCAGTTCAACACTGACTGAGCTTTTCAAAAAGGGATTCTCGTTTCAGAATTTCTCGGATATTCTTTCGGCAGATAATTATAGCATTTATTTTTTCAATTCGCTTCTTATTAGTACCGTTGTTGCATTAGGTAATTGCATCTTGTGCACTTATGTAGCTTATGCCTTTGCTCGGATGGAATTCAGGTTCAAGAAAACACTTTTTGCGTCGGTACTTGTCGTATTGATGGTTCCTGTGTATGTAGTGATGATTCCCCTGTATCGCGAGGTCGTCACGTTCGGGTGGATCAATTCCTATTTTGCATTAACGATTCCATTCATAGTATCTCCTATCGGCATATTTCTTCTGAGACAATATATTTCCGAGCTTCCAAAAGAACTTGAAGAAGCTGCGCGAATTGATGGTGCATCACTTTTTCATATTATTCACAAGATCATTTTCCCTCTTGCTCGTCCGGCGCTTGTCGTCCTTTTTCTTTATCAGTTCTTGAATATCTGGAATGCCTTTCTCTTTCCATTTCTGTTTACCAATACGGAAAGCATGCGGACGCTACCTGTTGCGTTAACTTTTTTTCAAGGGAAGCAATCTGTTGATCTCGGACATTTGATGGCTGGCGCTGGGTTATCCGCACTGCCGGTGCTGCTGCTATTTGCAGTATTTCAGAAGAAAATTATTGCGGGTTTGACTGCGGGCGCAGTAAAGGGATAGTTACTTCTCCCGTTCAATCACAAAATAGGAAAAATCCATCAACGATTTTTTAGCAGGACTATCTGGAAGATTCTCAATTGCTTTGCGTGCTGTCGCTGAATATTCTTCCGCCTTCTTTTTCGCGTAGGTTAATCCTCCAGTGGCAGCTACAAGATTCATAATGAGTTTTCGTTCGCCTTCCGATGCCTTACCCGATTTAATGAGTGCTCGGATGCGGCGTTCTTCTTTCGGCTCGAGAGTAGAAAGAGTATGGATAAGTGGAAGTGTCAGCTTTTTATCTTTCAGATCATTGCCGGTAGGTTTGCCGATAATTTTTGCACTGTCTTCATAATCAAAAAGATCGTCTCGGATTTGAAATGCAATACCTGCGGCTTCGCCATACGCCCTGAGCATTTCGCGCTGCTCAGTATTTTCACCTTTTGGTAAAATGCTTGCCGCGCCGATCTCGCAACACGTTGCAATGAGCGAAGCTGTTTTATCGGCGATGATCTTAAAGTACGATGCTTCATCAATGTTGAGTTGACGGGATTTCTGAAGCTGGTATAGTTCGCCTTCGCTCATTCTGCGAACAGCAGTGGAAGTGATCTCTAAGAAATGATACTCGCTCGTCTTGACGGTCAGGAGCAAACCTTGTGCAAGAAGATAATCGCCCATCAGCACTCCGGCTTTATTTCTCCAAAGTGCACGAATGCTGGCAAAGCCTCGCCGTGTATCAGTTTCATCTATGACGTCATCATGTACAAGCGTTGCAGTATGTAATAGCTCGACAAGCGTTGCTGCCCGATAGGTTGCATCGTTTACGCCTCCGCAAGCTTGAGCAGAGAGTAATACAAGCATCGGACGAATTTGCTTGCCCTTGGTTCTGACAAGATATTTTGCAATAAGATTCACAAGCGGAACAGTCGAAAGCATCGACCGCTTAAAGCGCTTGTTGAACTCATCAGCTTCATGCTTAACCGGGGAAAGAATGTCCTTCAGAGAATATTGCATCAGGCTGAAAGCAACTCCTTTTTCTTGCGTTGACGAAAGGCGAGAGCACATGCATAGATAGATAGCTCAAAGAGAACCCAAAGTGGTATGAATAAAATTAATTGGAGAAGCGGGTTGCCGCCGGGTGATAGAATTGCTGCAACCAATAGCAGAACGATGATCGTATGCCTTCTGTAATGCCGCATAAATGGAGGAGTCAAAATGCCAAGTCTTCCAAGAAAATATGCAATTAGTGGAAGTTCAAAGACGATGCCGGAAATAATGATCGTCATTAAAAAAACAGACAAGTATTTATGAACATCCGGCATGATCTTAATAAACTCTGTTCCGAAGTCCGAAGCAAAGTTCAAGGTCATCGGAAGCAGAACGTAATACGAAAACACCATTCCGACGAGAAAACTTAGAACTGTATAAAAAGAAATAGTCCGGACATACTTTTTTTCATGACTATGCAAACCAGGTTCAATGAATTTCCAGATCTGAATAATTGTGTACGGGAAGGAAACAATAACTCCACCCCAGATGATGATCTGCATATAAAGTTCAAGTTGACCGTAGATCTCTGTCGTGATGAACTGAAATTTAGGGGCATACTTTCGAGCAGGTCCAAGAATAACTTCTTCAAGTATCCAGTCAGTAAAAACCCCACAGAGGATCATCCCTGCAACAATGCCAAGCACTGCGCGGATCACCGAATGACGCAGCTCTTCAAGATGATCCCAAATGGACATCTCAATATCACTTTGCGGCACAGGTTGTGGATCGGCTGGCATTAATTAATTAGAGACTTTTTTTATGAATAGAGAGGAAAGCGTGAAGTCAGGCTCTTCACTTCTTCTTTCACATCAACAATTATTTTCATGTCGTTCGAATTCGTCACAACGCGGTCAATAAGATCTGCAATAATATCCATCTCCGCTTCTTTCATACCTCGCGTTGTTATTGCAGAAGTACCGATACGAATTCCGCTTGTGATAAGAGCAGATTTATCGTCATACGGAACAGCATTTTTATTCACTGTGATCGCTGCTTTATCAAGCGCTTCTTCGGCAGCTTTTCCGGTAATATTTTTTGTGCGGAGATCGGCAAGCATCAAATGATTATCGGTGCCGCCGGAAATAATATTATAGCCTCTTGCAACAAGTTGTGAAGCAAGCCTACGTGCATTGCTGATAACCTGCGCTCCGTAAACTGTGAAGCTATCATCTAATGCTTCGCCGAATGCAACCGCTTTTGCAGCGATAACGTGCATAAGCGGACCGCCTTGAATGCCGGGCATGACAGTCGAATCAATTAGCTCGGAGACCATTTTCACTCTTCCACTCTTCGGAGCGATAGCGCCCCAAGTATTCTCGAAATCTTTTCCTAACAAGATCATTCCTCCGCGAGGACCGCGTAATGTCTTATGGGTTGTAGATGCAACAATATGGCAATGCGGAAGCGGATTTGATAAATGTCCCTTCGCGATCAATCCTGCGGGATGTGCCATATCACAGAAAAGCCAGGCGCCAACTGAGTCGGCAATCTCACGAAATCTTTTGAAATCAATATCGCGTGAATAAGCACTTGCTCCGACAGTAATCATCTTCGGCTTATGCTCTTTTGCTTTTGCTTCGACATCGTCATAATCAATATAGCCAGTTTCTTTATGTACGCCGTATGCGGCAAATTTATATAACTGACCGGAAAAATTTGCCGGATGTCCGTGCGTCAGATGTCCGCCATGCGATAAATTCATTCCGAGAACAACATCACCGGGCTTTAAGAAAGTAAAATAGACAGCCATGTTTGCCTGTGAACCGGAATGCGGCTGCACATTTGCGTACTCAGCTCCGTAAAGTTTTTTTACTCTATCGCGCGCGATATTTTCAACAACGTCAACAAATTCGCATCCGCCATAATAGCGTTTGCCGGGATAGCCTTCAGCATATTTATTGGTCAGTACACTTCCCTGCGCTGCAAGAACTTGTGCGGAAACAAAATTTTCGCTTGCAATAAGTTCTAAGCCATGCTGCTGTCTGCCAAGTTCATCGGCAATGGCAGAGGCAACGTCTTTATCTTGGATGGTAAGATTCATATCCAATTATTACTAATTAAAATTTATCTATCTTCTCAACTCTTCTCTGATGTCTTCCGCCTTCAAATCCGGTTGCGAGAAAAACATCAATAATTTTTTGCGCCTCTTCCCAAGGAATAAGACGTTCACCCAACGCAAGAACATTGGCATCATTATGTTCACGTGCAAGTTTTGCCATTTCTTCGTTTATGGCATCAACTGCACGAACACCTTTGTGGCGGTTTGCTGCAATTGAAATTCCGATACCGCTTCCGCATACGATGACTCCGTATATTGCCTCACCACTTGCAACTGCCTCTGCTGCCTTGTGTCCGAAATCAGAATAATCAACGCTCTCTGTTGAATTCGTCCCAAAATCGAGAACGTCATATCCTTTTAATTGCAAATATGTTTTTGCTTTTTCTTTATATTCGAATCCGGCATGATCGGATGCAACTGCTATTTTCATTCGTCGTCATTTCTCCTAAGTGGTACAAACCATTTTTCCGATAAACTAATTGATGCTCCCATCTTGAAAAAGAAATCTTTCGGAGCGCCTCCGGTAATTGATGGAGTGCGAACTCCCGCTGAAACGGAAAAATCAAACATTGATTCATAATTCATCGGCAATCCCAGTCCTGCTGTAACGCTCATCTCATTAACCGATATTTTTGCAAAGGGCGCTATCACCGAAGAAGGTTTAAAAGGCAATGTTGCATAACTTGCACCAAGCCTTAACCCTGCTCTATTCCAAAACGAAACACCCTTGCTTTCATCTCCCATGATCGGCAATCGCTCAATTCCGATTGAATACCGATTCGATGTTCCAAGATTCGGATCTCCGATAATAGTAGTTGTCGGAGAATAAAACGATGAATTCGAAAAATCCTGTCCGGAAATATCTGCTTCTATCCTATATCGGTCGCCCAATCGCGTCGCAATACCCAATCGAATCATAGATGGGTACGAACCGTAACCTATCTTTTCGATCGTCGAATCAAGAGCAGAATTAACGGGTGTTACAACAGTTCGTTGTTTTGAGCTTATTGCCGCAGCAGATGAGTATGCACCGCCTATCGCCAAACCACGTAATTCTGGAACAAGCGAATCAAGCGTAAGAAGAAATCCAAATGTCCCCCGAACTCCGCTCATCGAATATTCACGCTGAAATATTCCGGGGACCGTTTCAATTCCTTGGACAGCGTCGGACTGAATAATAGTACGAATATTTCCAAAAAGAAAATCCGCTCGTCCTCCGATATTAAGAGCAGAAATCGGTCGAGCTGAAAGTCCGATATAGAATTGGGATAGCCCACCCTCCCTTTTATAAATAGTCGAGCCGATTGTATCGGGAAGCACCATTTGCGCATCTGCATTCGTGATCGGTGCAAATCCGAAAGCAAACCCGAACTTGAACTTATCCCAGAGTGGAGTGCCAAATGATACTCCTCCAAATTTTACAATTCTCTGAATCCCTTCATCCGAGCCGAGATCACTTTTATCATAAGCAAATCCCAACCTCGCCTCAATGCGAGCACGAGTCATCATTGACCATGCCGCAGGATTCTCATCGTTGATCGTGCGTGACTCCGTACTGGCAACTGCAGAACCTGCAATACCCTCAAGCCGTGGAGATTGCGTCACGATAGGATCGCCGAACCCGATAAAATCGTATGGAGAGCCTTGAGCAAGCAACTCCGTTGAATAGAACATACTCCCCAGAACGAGAGCAAATGCTAATCTTGCCATAACTGATTGTTGTTTAGTATTTTTATACATTATCTCTTTGGCAAAAAAATTAGCGTAGGAAGGAATACGAGATGATGAGCGCGGGACGTTTTGCTTTATCAGCAGCATAATCCATGCCGTAAAACACCCACCTATTAATATTGTAATCTTCGACATCAACTTGTGAGCCATTGAAAATGCGGTAAGCAAACCCTGCACGAAGTTCGATAACAACGCTATCCTCACCGGCTCGCAATGCATGTTCAATCGTGTCGCGAATCTGAAAACTATACATATCAGGATCTACAGTACCATGAGATCCGTATCCAAGAAATGTACGCCCTGAATCTCCGACAGAGCCATTCGGTATATCCGCAAGCGCAGGCGGAGTAGTATCAAGAGGTACATTGCTCGAAGTATGCAACTTCGAATCACTATGCAATTGAAGCAAGGCGCTATTGATCGTGACAAATGGATTGAGCTGAAGCTGAGTACGAATATTTTTGAGATTGATCACGATCCTCTCTCGCTCGGCATAACTTCCGCGCAAAGCAAATTCTCCAGTCGGTGGAGGCGCAGCATGATCCGTAACAATAGCAAAATCAATTGTCGGATTTCTGGTAATCTTCGCCGTATCTTTCCGGGTAGGATTTATTACCGATAACTTTAGAGTTGGCGAGAATGTATTATCGCCATTTTCATTCGAAGCAAATGCGCGAACCGTATTCATATTTGAATTCGGTACAAGAACTAATGAAAGAGAAGCCGTCCGAAGATTCTTATTCATTATTCCGGTATCAAGAGGGATCGAGATCGTCAGAAGAGAATCAGACGTGACAGTCCCGCTATACGTACCGACGATCTGAGATAGATTTCCTATTGTCAGCGACTTGGTCGAATCATTGACTTGATTTCCTATTTCGGTATAAACCGAGAAATCAATTTTCTGGTCTGTTGCATCACCATACAGATATGGAAATCTCATCCTCAAAATCAGTGTATCGGTAAGTACCTGACCTATAGTGTCGGGCAAGATAGGCATTTTCATCGCTGCCCATGCCTCAATATCTCCTGAAACTTTGCCGATCATCAGCGCCGATGAATTGATTGTCAGATTGACATTCTGCCCAGCGGCAATAAATGTTTGTTTAACAATAGGTTGAAAGATAAACGCTGAGGAATCCGAATAGGCATGAATTCCGGTTGAAACCGTATCTTTTAAGTACAACGCTCCGATGCCGGAAATTTTTTCCGTGCAGGATGAGAGACTAAGAACGATTCCGCAAATTGCGATCAGGAAGAGATTACTCTTCCCGAAGGTATGAGATTTGTGCATGTATGATGAGTAAACAGCAATGAAGCGAAGGGAGTTTGTCAAATCCCAACCAAGAATCAAGTTCTACTATTGTGATATTCCTCAGGGTTTAGCCAAAAGCTTTTCGTAGAGTTCGGCGTATTCCTGCGCAGAGCGATTCCATGAAAAATCTTTCAGCATTCCATTATTCTGAAGTTCGCGCCATTTGGTGTGATGTTTGGTGTACATTCCAATGGCACGTTCCAACGCTTTCCAGAATGATTTTGCATCGTATTTATCGAAAATAAATCCGGTCGCTGGATCTTTCTTCGTTGCATCAAGCGGATCGGTTACCGTATCTGCCAAACCGCCAGTTCGCCTGACAACGGGAATCGTCCCGTAACGCATCGAATACATCTGATTTAATCCACACGGCTCATAAGCGCTCGGCATGATAAAAATATCTGCTCCTGCTTCGATCTTATGGGCGAAGTTATCATGGAATCCGAGATATACTCCGACTTGCTTCGGATGTTTCTTCATCAGCTTGGTAAAGAATTCTTCGTACTTCTTCTCGCCAGAACCAAGGACAACAATCTGAGCGCCGGATTTCAGCAACGGCTCCATGACTTCAACAATAAGATCAATTCCCTTTTGATCAACGAACCGAGCAATGAGTCCGATCACTGGCGTACCCTCTTGATATGGGAGACCCATAGATTCGCAAAGATCAACTTTGCATTCTTCTTTTATGTCAAGTCTCGTCCGGTCGAAAGGCTTAAAAATATTTAAATCTTTTTCTGGATCCCAGATTGCAAGATCAATTCCGTTCAGGATTCCGTGAAGATCTTTTTTCCGGCTTGTCAGAAGCCCTTCCATTCCGCATCCGAATTCCTTCGTTTTGATTTCCTCAGCATACGATGGGCTAACTGTCGTAATAGCATCAGCGAAAGCGATACCTGCTTTGACGAATGACATATTGCCATAAAACTCCACTCCATTTGGATTAAAATGTTCAAGGGGTAGCCCTGTCTTCGGATATGAAGTAGCCGGGAAATTTCCTTGATAGGCAAGATTATGAATCGTGAAAACAGATTTTGTGCCACGAAAGAACGGATCGTCTTTCATCGCCTCTTTCAGATACAAAGGGATCAGCCCTGTCTGCCAATCATTGCAATGGATAATATCCGGCTTCCAAAGCAGCCGCTTACATAATCCGAGCACCGCATGGCTAAAAGTGATAAAGCGCTCGTCATTATCAGGATAATCAATATTTGTATCCGGATCGGAGTAGAGTCCCATCCTGGAAAAATATTCCTCGTTCTCGGCTAGGTAAATCTGTACTCTGGTTCGCGGAGTCAGGATGGCGCTCGATTTTGCATTCACCGTAACCATACGGTCGCCAACCTGAAAATCCATCCCTTGAAGTCTATTGATAATATGGATCTTCTGCTTCTTCTCTCCGATAAATCCATACTTCGGCATGATCAACCTGACATCATGATTGAACTCACGCAATGCCTGAGGTAAGGCAGAGCTTACATCTGCCAAGCCGCCGGTCTTGGCGTAGGGATAGACTTCGCTGGAAACGAACAATACACTTCGTTGCGGAAAAGTCGGTTTATTGGGGTCGGTCATTATTTTTTCGTAATTTTATGTTAGCAGCGAGGAGTCAAAATTGAATCCCTCTGTAGGTACATAATTATGCAAAAGTACGGAATCTTCGGGGTAGGGTAAATGGTTTTAAGATAACGCGATAACTTTCTTCCCGTAGAAAAGTGTCTTTTTGTGGTTTTATTTTTTTAATTGTCATTAATGTAGGTATGAAAAAAATTATTGTATTTTGTCTAATGCTCCCCATTATCCTGGTGTGCGTTTCAAGCGCCCATGCTCAGGTTGACGTCGTAACCGTCAAGCCTGTACATAATACCACCAGCCAATGTGTATTCAATGTCACATTCACGAATCATAATGCTGCCGGAAAAAACATTGATGGGATTCGGCTGAGATTAACCAATACCACTTTTAATTATCAGGACTTCAAAACCCCAGCCCATTGGTCGGGAACGATCGACGGGACAAGCACTGAGGCAAGTGCAACTTCAGATAATGGCGGCATTATTCCAAACGCATCCCAAGGAGGATTTCTTATTGATTATATCGGCGGTAATTTTGATGACCGTGCCCAAATTAGTTGGGTAGCATTAAACAGCGGCGTAGGCATTGATTCCGGCACGTTCGAAACGATCTGCACCCAGTTTCAGGAATATTCAGCAATAGACTCTGCTTATATTATTACTGAACAAAGCGGAGCCGACCCTTGCTTTAATTTCACAGTTATTAACAAAAATTTGCAGGGAAACCAATCCATACCGATTTATTTTGTTGCATTCAAATTAAATAATCCGACAGGTGGGACCTTGCGCCCTTCAAAAGTCACTCCGGCTGCGGATTGGTTTCTTGACTCGGTAACAACCTATACAGCTTATTTCCACACAGATAATAATCCGATCCTTCCCGGAAAAGCGATCGGTGGATGGAAAGTCTGTTTAAGGGCTAACACGACAGTCAGTAAGTTTGATTTTGTCTGGTTTGCTTATGACCAACAAGACGCTTTTATTGACCGCGATACGATCTTTAATACTTCCAATACGGCAACTGCAGCAGCGAGCGAAAGTGATAGTGTCAGCGTGAAGGCAATTAACGGATGCTTATGGGGCTTGACTCTGAAAAATTATCATGTTTCAAACACGTTGCCTCCTTCGAGTGTTGTCAAACTCACTTTAAAAAGCAAGACCGCCGGAGTAACATTTGTTTCTGCTCCGAGTGCACCGACAAACTGGAAATCAATCGTTACGGCAGATAGTATTGTCTTTTTTGCAGATTCTGCCAATCATGGCATTGGCGGAGGAGTAATATCAAAAGGTTTTAGCTTCTCGGTCAATGGACCAACAACAACAAACTTTGATATTGGGTGGGAAACTGACCGCGCTGGCAGCCCATACCCCCCGAAAGTCACGCTGCTTAGTACCGGTACTCTCACCCAGAAATGTACTGTTTCTGTACCTTCAGGCGATGTCGCATCCATAGGACCGGGTGCAAAGGAATGTGGTTTTAAATTGAGCGTCACCAATGCCCATAACACTAAACCCGAATCAAATCTCGCTCAGATCACGATCACTATCCCATCAGGTTCGGGCCAGATAACAGGAGATCAGGCAAGCACCTCGGGCTGGAGTTATACAAATATCTCGGCAACGCAGATAAAATTTCAATCAAGCGATGCATCGACTGAAATGAAGACCGGAGATGCACAGGACTTATCATTTACTTTTGCTCCCAAAACACCGGGCACTGATGTTACCGCGACATGGGCAACCTACGATGATGCAAGTGTTACTGCCGGTACACCGCTTTATACAGGCACTGTTAAGATCAATTGTACACCGACTATCAACATCTGTGATACATTCGTTCAAACACAAAATCTCAGCAGTGATTCTTGTGTCAAAACCTTTACGCTAACGAATAGGGGTACTACCAATATTAGTGCTCTGTCTGTATCTGTAACCAACGGTTGGGAGATTGATACTTCAAGCACACCCACAAACTGGACCAAGCAAACAGTAGGCAAGAGTCAAGTCAATTACAGCAATACTGCAGGAGGATTAGTTGGTGGCGCTCAGGAAATTTTCAACATTAAATTTATTTCGTATTATCCCGATACCAGCCATACGCCTCCACCAGATGCCTTCGCTGTTATCGCAGTGACGACCGATAATAATTCTAATAATTGCACAAGTGTCGATACTGTGACTCCAGGATGTTTATCCATCCCGGTTCACGTAAACACAGGTTCTGTGCATCAGTATTCCGAAGAGATTGGCGTTGCGAACTTCATGATCCAACCGAACCCAACACGTGGTTCAGCAGATATTTCCTTCGATCTCAATTCCGCGGAACGTGTGACTGTTACCGTTCTTGATATGCTCGGACATCAGATCGTAACGCTTACGAATATGCTGATGGCGCAAGGAACATACCATATTCCTTACATCATGAACGGATTGCCAAATGGCACATATTACGTGAGAATGCAAACACCTACAGGTGTGACGACAAGAAAGCTTGTTCTGACGAAATAACATCAGAAAATTATAGCAATAAAAAAGCCCGGCAAATACTGCCGGGCTTTTTTTATTGAGATTACTTCTGTTTACAAGAATGTCATTCTGAGTTAAGCTGCGTTCGATAAATACGCAGGGACATCTTCATCAATGAGCCTGCGGAGCAATAGACCAAAGACGGCATCCGGACTTTTTAATAGCTTCTCAATTGTCTCGGTGACGAACTCTGGAGGATTTTCATTCTGATGATCGGCACGGATGATCTCGCGTACGGAAAGAAACCACTGCACCTTATTACTGGTGGTCAGCGTAATGCCTTTTCGTTGAAGATATTTTTGGGCGCGGATGATCAAGTGATGAATAAAATCAAGATCGCCGATGAGATAGTGATACATTACTTGAAGCAGACGAATTTCAATTTCCAGATCAACGGCAAATGCGCTTCCGGTATTAAGTTGAAACGCCAATTCCAGATATTTCTTGCATTTATTCGCATCTCTGCGAAGCAAGGCAAGTTCGATGTGAAAGATCACGGCTGAAGTCGCAACCGGTGAGCCGCCACGACGAATGTGATTCTCATAACCTTCATGCAGGAGTTCTTCGGCGTTGGTGTATTTCCCCGTTATCAGATACAGTCGTACTAACCTTTCGAGATGATAGCCAAACATTCGGAATAATTCGATCCCGTACTTTTCATATTGTCGTTCATAAAGCGCAAGCGCTTCATGGAATTCCCCTTGCGACAATTTGAGATTAGCTATACGCAAAGACATCCTGATCTTTTCTTCAGCGCGCAGCAAGGCCGGCAGATTGCCTGTCAGTGAAAGCGCTTTGCGAAGATGAATTTCCTGCTTTTCCATATCCGGTTCAAGCAGCGCATAATATATAATGAAAGCGCTTTCGAGAAAATATGGCGCTAAAGGATGGTCGCTTCCTCCGAGTTCTTGTTCGAGCCGCAGAAGTTCTTCGCGAATATACTTGACTTCGTTTGGCTTTTTCTTTTTCGGATTGGAAGTAATTAATATTTCTTTAATCAGAAGTTCGCGAACCTTGATATGAAAATAATTATGTGGATGCGGCGGCTGCTCAACTGAAAGAAAACGCTGGCTGAATTCCGATAATATTTTAGGACTAAAATGCGCCAGAGTTACTGCTTGCAAGACATTCAGCGTCTGCATATAGAAGCGCTCCAATTTCAAAGGCGCCGATTTTTTCTCGAGCAATTCTTTTTCCTGCGCAAGTATCTCTTTTTTGCAATGCAAACCTAAACCGCGTGTTTGCAAGAAGATCAGAAGATATGCTCTCCCATCGGGAACAAGCACTTCGTAAGTGCGCTGCAATAAAATTGAGTGGATCGAGTAGAGATGATTGAGTGTAATGCCAAGTATCTTCGCTTCCTCTACTGGCGGAGGATGATTATTCAGCCGCTCGATGACAAGCGCCATCGCAGCTTTTTGTTTTCCTTCGAGCTTCATCTTCCGAACGCTTTCCAGCTCTTCGGGAAAAAGTGTAGCAACAAGATCTGAGAGCAGACTCATAGGTTATTAAATAGAGTTCGACCGACATGAATCCATGTATGGTGAAACCCTGAAATTGTATCCTCGTGAAAAAACAAACAAGGAAAGCGTGGCAACTTTCCTAACTCCGTAAAACAAATATACAAAACATTTCGTAAGAAATACGGAAAATGGAGTTTTCCGATGGGAAGGATTGCCGGAAATTGACGGGAATATATAAAAAAAGGCTCACAGTTGTGAGCCTTTGAAAGAACAGATTAATGCTTATTTCACCAGCATCATCGGTCGGGTCTGCGTCTTCCCACCGACATCAAGACGGCAATAGTACGTGCCACTTGGTAGGTTTCTACCGTCAAAGACGACTTTATTTTCACCTCGTCCAAAGTAGGAATCTACGACAGTCGAGATAAGCGAACCTCGTCCGTCAAATACTTCCAGACGTACTCGCCCGCCTTCGCTTAGAGTAAAACCGATTGTAGTCAAGCCAATAAAAGGATTCGGCTGATTTTGATAGAGGGTGAATGAGGAGCTTTGTGATTGAGATACGCCACCGGTAGCAGGATTCAGAATCAAATTCTGCATCTTGCTTGCACCATTGACCGGGAATTGAAAGCCATTCGTTGCATTTTTGAAATCTGCCGTCAGTGTAAAATCAGACTTATTCAGAATCGCTTTACGAAGTGAGTCATCAACTCCAAACCATTGCGTTAAGAGTGCGGCATATACTTGACGGAAATCAAACTCGCGCACAAGATTACCATTTGCATCCAAACTTGCCGTATCAAGCTTCGGAGTGTTTCCATATACTTCACCATTGATCTGCTTGCCAAAAAGAAACATCGGCGCGGCTGTGCCGTGATCCGAACCGTTACTGCCATTCTGGTTCACTCGACGACCGAATTCAGAGTAGGTCATGCCGATGACATTATCGCCAAAGCCCATTGCTTCAATATCCTGTTGGAATAGTGAGACTGCATCACCGAGATATTTGTGAAGCAATCCTTGCCCAGCCAAAATGTCTTTGCTATTCTGATTTACGTGTGTATCGAATCCGCCGAGTGTTACAAAATAGACGCGGGTTTTTAATCCCGCATTGATGCACCATGCTACTTTCTGCAATTGCATAGCAAGTGTATTGTTCGAGGGATATGTCACGTTATTCTTTGTGGCATTCGGATGACCGATTTTATCGAATACACTCTTGAATCGTTGTCCATAAGCATCCGACTCAGAAAGAATAGATCGTACAAAACTTAACTCATGACCTGCATTCGTATCTGGTGGCGTACCATCGGCATAATACGTAGCTTGATTATAATTGCTCGGATCATAAACTGCTGATGCCATAACAGCTCTATTACCTTGAAAGGCAAGAGTGGTTGAGTAATCAATTGCAATCGCAAGTGGATCAGGTGAGTTCAGAGATAACGGATAATCTGCGGGTACCTGCGATTCAAGAAACCTTCCCATCCATCCAGTTGAAACGACGATCTCTGAATCACTTGCTGAATTCCAAATATCGGTAGCCCGGAAATGTGAAAGATTGGGATCATCATAACCGACATTTTGCACAATAGCAAGTTTACCGTCTTTGAACATATTATAAAAATTCGTTCCGAGCGGTGGATTCAATGCAAGATTGCCGCGAAGTTGGTATGGGTTAAGAAGGGCTTTCTCAGCCTGAGTAACATACCCAACGGATCCGTTTACGCTGGTACGTTTTAAATCATAGATTGGGTCTTGAAAAGGAATAACAGTATTCAAGCCGTCATTGCCACCTTGCAGATTAATGATGACGAGAATCCTATCCGTATCGGTTTGCGAATTGAGCAGTGCATCAAGCGCAGGAGAGCGTCCAAAGGCTTTGCCGGAAAATAATCCGCCAACGCTGAATGGGATAGCCGCAGCGGCAACGCCAAGCGGCAAGGTCTTAATAAAATCGCGACGTTTCATTGATTGTTCTCCTTTTATTAGCTTAGTTGGAAATCCGCAAGTGACATTATACGTGTCAAGAGTATGTGAAGAATTGGTATTTTAATTGCATCGTTAAGCGAAGCCCATTCATACCCCGCAGGATATCCATTCTTAACAACTGTATTCAAGACGGTGTCAGACGGCACATGAGCGCAGAGATAGGTCGCCATCTCCTTTACGAAGTCATCAAAAACCCCACTAAAATTTGTTAGCTGCTTTGCCCAAGTTAAAATGTCAGGTAATAAAATTGACGGGTAAGTATTTGAAACACTATAACCATCTACTCCTCCCAGCGTAGGCAGAGTGCCTGTATTTCCAGCAAGTGCTGCTTGAATAACATCCCTGTAAGGAAGTGTCGTCGTACTAATCCACGCATGATGTCCAGGCCAACCTTTGACATTTGGTGGATCGAGTAATACTTGCGAGCCTCCGACAGCATAATTGAAGAGCGTTCCACCGCCAAGTTCATCAATCGGAATATCGAATGTTCTAAGTAAACCGATAAGATGATCGTAAGGGGATTTGATCCCTGCTCCGATATTTGCCTCATCGAAGAAATGAGCGCTCTTGAGTAACTCTGCGAGCACAGGCTTGATCTCCCAATTGCTATTCTTGAATGTCACAGCCATTGCATCAATGATCGCTTTTTCAGAATCTCCGGAAATATCATGATAGACAAAGAATTGATACAACTTCGAGCAAATATACCAGGCAATCTGATCTCCGCGCATTTCGAACATATGGTCGAAAAGATCCTTCTCCGTGGTATTAGGTGCATTAGCCGCCTTAAGATTATATTGTCTGGGTGTAGTATCGTAAATCATTTGCCTGCTAGCGTCATGCCTGGTCACGTCATAAAAAGCAGGAAGCACATTTGGAGCAGGAGCGCCTGAATCTACCGTCCAACCTGAAAGTGCATGCGCTACAGCTTCAACATCAGCTTGCGTGTAGTTAGGCTTCGTGACATCGTTCTTATAATATACGCCCATCGTGAATAACTCCTGGACTTCACGCGCATAATTCTCGTTCGGCGCTTGCTTGACATTTAAAATACCATCGAGATAATAAAGCATTGCCGGCATCGTCGTCACATCCGAAACCATCTTCTTAAAATTCCCCCACGGATTCTGTCGAAAGTACGTCAGAAAGTTATACATCATCTGCGGGAAATATACTTTTTTCGCTTCGACGACGAAATGATTCATCCAGAAAAGAGTCATCTTCTCGCGAAGCATGACCTCAGGCTGATTCATCTGCACAGCCCAGTGGCTGCGAATCTTCATATTTGCAAACGAATAATCATTCATCTCAACCGTAGAATTATTATACACTAACGGTGAAACATGAAGCCATGCCGGTGGCTGAGATTTGTCATCTGAGTAACTTGGCAGGGGTGGGATGGTAGGACGCATCGGAATGCTGTCATCAAGCAATGCATCAACAACTTGCGACGGTGTCTTGCCGCTTGCCGCTTTTATCTCAGCTTGCGTAGCTCCAAAACCTGCACGGCGATAAAGATGATTGATCGTATGAACATCCCACTGCCCCGATGATGGTGCCCAAGGCGAAAGATCGCTCGAAAGAATTCGTTGGCGATTATTATTCAAAGGCGAAGAAAATTGCGGTGATCCTCCGGCGGCAGGCGATGAGGTGATATCCGCAGCGGATGATGATGAAGCTGCGACTGCTGTACCAGCGGCAGTAACGCCGACGGATCTTAAGAATGAGCGTCTATCCATGATGTACTCTCCAAGTAAATAAAATTCTGTCCAAAATAGAACGATTCAGCCGCAGTATGGTTTCACAAAACGGAGTAGTAATCCATACTACCAGATTCAAAGATACGGAAATTTAAGACAGGGTTCAAAAGCACCAATATTCTAATTAGAATGACAGGAAGTATTATCATCGGAATTATTGCCGGAATTATCGGAATCATCATAGGCTATTTATATGCTCAAGGAAAATCAAGACTTATTGCAGGACAGAAGGAATTGCTTTCCGAGCAAGTAAAACAAAAGGAGAATGAATCTGCAATCCTGAATCAGAAACTACAGGAGCAGATAAGCCTTCGCTCTCGCTATGAAGCCGAAGCTGCAAGGATCCCTGAGCTTGAGGGGGAAAACTACGAGCTTCGTCAATTAAAAACACAACTTGCAGAATCTGAAACAGCAAGAAAAAAAGATCATGAATCGATCGATCAAAAACTTGCTCTTTTAGATGAAGCTAAACAAAAACTTACCGAGGCTTTTGGTGTCGTAAGTTCTAAGGCTCTTTCTGATAATTCGAAAGATTTTCTCACTCTCGCAAATTCTAATTTTTCTTCTCGTCAGGAACAGTTAGATGATCTTTTGAAACCAGTAAAAGAGAACCTTACAAAACTTGAAGCATTTAACCGCGAGATAGAAGAAAAAAGAATAGGCGCATATTCATCACTTGAAACTCATATTAAAAATCTGCATGAATCCGAACAATTTTTACGAGCCGAAACCTCACAACTTGTTAATGCACTACGTCAACCGACAACTCGAGGGGCATGGGGTGAGCAACAATTACGCCGCGTTCTTGAAATGGCTGGAGTCGAAGAAAATGTTCACTTCAACGAACAAGTCGATATGGTTATCGATAACCAAAAAAGAAGAGCTGACCTTGTTCTTCATTTAGCCGATGGCAAACATATTGTTGTAGATTCAAAAGCCCCGGTTCAAACATATATGGATGTAGTATCTGCGACGACAAAAGAAGAACGTGATGCCCGGCTGAAAACACTGGCAAATAACATTAGGACATACGCGAAAGATCTAAACTCAATTCAATATTGGAAATATTATGATGACTCTCCGGGCATTGTTGTAATGTTTATTCCAAGTGAGTCAATACTCAATGCTGCAATGCAAGCTGATGCAACCCTTTGGGAAGAATGCACCAAGAAACGAATATTACTTGCAAGCCCAACAACACTTGTTGCAATTTTATATAGCATTGCATTTGGCTGGCGCCAGGATGCCTTTGAAAAGAATGCGAAAGAAATCAAAAATTTAGCTGAAAAGATTTATGATAGACTTTCTGTCTTTGGTAAACATTTTCACGAACTTGGGAGCCAACTTAAAAAAAGTGTCGATAAGTATAATGACTCTGTCGGTTCACTTGAAACCTCAGTCCTTCCAAGTGCCCGCGAAATGAGTAAATTAGGAATCGAAAAAGGAAAAAATATTATTCCAGATCTTTCAGAACTTGACGCCCCAATACGAAACTTACGCACTCCGGAGCTTTTGCTTTCATTAGATAATAAAATAGAGAAGTCGTAGTTACGATTACTCCCCGTCCTTCGGCGGCTCAGGCATTTCGAGCTTCGTTAGTATCTCTTGTATTTGCTCTGCCATTTTGTCGTTGCCTTGTTTTTTTGCAGCGGTGAGGCCGCGGTGGAAATATACTTTCGCTTCGGAGATCGCTTTTTTCTTATTGTCAAGATTTGCGCGGATTGAAAGAATTCCGGCATTAAAAAGAGCATTCAAATGATCGGGATCGTACTTTAATCCCTTGTTAATTTCAACAACAGCAGCTTTAAAATCGCCTGTTAATTGCGCGATGGTAAAGGCATAATCAACGCGGGCATCAACGTCTTCAGGATGTTTACTAAGATGAAATTCATATTCAGGTTTTGCCTTATCCCAAAACTCTGATTCGTAATAGACATTCGCCAGCATCAGATGAGCCTCGTCATTGTTCGGATCAATGGCGATCGCTCCCCGAAGTGAATCAACCATCGGCTGCAATTTCATCCGCTTCGAATACATCTGCGATGAGTCGGCAGCGCCTTGCTGCTCCTGTTTAGCATGAGGATCCTCCGCAAATTTTTCCGGTTTTATAGAAAGAAAATAAATTGCAACTCCTACAACAATTACGAGTAGGATGATACTTATTAAAATAGGTTGGCTGATCTGTGACGCAACTTCAGGTTCATTCTTCAGACGTTCAAGAAGAATTTCTTCGATGCGGGTAGATGGTTTATTCTCGTTCGGGGACGAGTTCTGTTCTTCGGCGCTCAATGTGTCGGAAAGGGAGATAAGATTTGATTAATCAGGTCTATGTTGGGGCTCACTTTTTTGATTTCATCTTCGCATCAATCATGGCACGGAGTTCACGCGAAGGCTTGAAGGTCGGCACAAAGTGTACATCCAACGGCACAGGCTCACCTGTGCGCGGATTGCGTGCAATTCGGGGCTTCCGCTCCTTGACTTTAAACGTCCCAAACCCGCGAATCTCAAAATGCTCGCCTTCGGCAAGCGCCTCGGAGATCGTTTTGAAGAAACCATCGACGAGAATTTCCGTCTCGAGCTTGGTGACTCCTGTTGCATTGGCAACGCGATTGACGATATCTGCTTTAGTCATAGCCGCTTAGTGTTAAAATGAATCGACATAATCTGTAACATCCAAAAACCCGTAGTGCGTTCGCACCATTTCACTTACAAACGTAAAAAAGGCAGCATCCGGATTCCTCCGGATGCTGCCTTTATGCTATAAGAGAGAAAATTACTTTCCTTTTTTCATATCAGGTGGAGGCATTTTGCCGTCGGTTGGAGGATGAGGTCCATCCATAGGGGGCATCAAACCGAGCTGCTCCATCATTTTTCTGCCCTCATCATAGGCCCAGTGATCAGTAGCCTTGCAGTTGGTAAGTTTGATGAGCTCCATGCCATCAATATCGATTTTCTTTCCGGTTGCCGGCATTCCCATGAATGATCCGGTATTTGTACCCGTCATGTTATAATGAGCAAAGATCCAATCACCATCGGAAGTAACTTCTTTCGGAGTTATTTTAAGATCGGGGAAACTTGCTCTAAAACCAGCCATTCCCTCTTTCAAACCAGCCAAACCCTGCTTCATTCCGGGCCATGGTGTATGCTCATTCATATTGTCATCAATATATTTATTCAGATCGTCCATTTTACCGGAGCTGAACATGGCGGTGACGAGTTTGTAGTTTTCGATATTCTTCGTCTTCGTCGAATCCGTTTTCATCGTCGTCTCGGATGTTGCGCCTTCTTTCTTCATACATGAAGATAGAAGCAGTGTAGAAATGCAAAGTAACGCTAAGATATGTTTCATGGTCTATAGTAGTTGTTAGTGAAAAGAGTTTTTTTCAATATTGTAACTTCAAAATGCAGGAACTTGAGGATGCGAATATAAGCAGAAAAAAAGCCCGTCACACGTAATTTAAAAAAAGGTAATGAAAGTAGCTCAAAAACGCCTCTTTTTAACTTTTTAGAGGACGTTCTTTAGGTGGCTGAGGTGAAAGATTAACTTTTCAATTTTACAACCGTTAATAAAATATATGCGGACTCTTCTATTAGAAAAATTGTTTTCGCAACTTCGAAATATATTTAACACACGTAATGGCATCACACAATTTCCATATCTATCCGCTTGAAACAGGTTTTCACGGAGCGAAACGACCTGTTCCGAATCCTGATCTTATTTCCAAATATCATTACGAGAATTTTACTCCATTCAAGAATTCTAAAGATAATACCGATGAGTATATCGCATCGGCTGCGAAAGAAATTCGCCGCGATATTATTCGCTCACTCGTTGAAGCAAAGAGTGGACATTCCGGCGGACCGCTCGGAATAGCCGATGTCATGGCAACGCTCTATTTCGGTGGCGTAATGAATTACGATGCAAAAAATCCATGGATGGAAAGCCGTGATAGATTTGTGCTCTCAGCTGGTCACATGGCTCCTGTGCTTTATGCGACATTTGCAAATGCCGGGTATATGCAGAAAGAAGAATTGCTCACTCTTCGAAAGTTAAATTCGCGCTTACAAGGACATCCGGGACGCGATATGGGATTGCCGGGAATTGAAACTTCGACAGGCTCGCTCGGACAAGGCTTCGGTATCGCCGCAGGAATGGCGCTTGCCGATAAGCACGTTTCTAAAAATAACCGCAGAGTTTATTGCATTACCGGAGACGGCGAATTGCAAGAAGGCGAAATTTGGGAAACAGCAATGTTCTCAGCGCATTGGAAACTTGATAATCTTTGTGTGCTTGTTGACCGCAATCATTGCCAGATCGACGGCAGAAATCCAGACGTAATGGAAGTTGATCCCGTTGCTGATAAATGGAAGGCATTTGGATTTCATACCATCCATATCAATGGACATAGCATTTCGGAGATCCGCGCTGCTTATGCCGAAGCTGCAATGACAAAAGAAAAACCAACGTGCATCGTTGCTGAAACATACATGGGACATCCCATCAGCTTCATGAATGACGATTACCGCTGGCATGGAAAGCCGCCGAATAAAGAGCAGGCAGAATTAGCACTTGCAGAGTTAGAAAATTAAGAGATAATGGAAACTATAAAAAAGAAATTACCAATCACAGAACCGCTCGCTTCGACTAACGGAATGACACCAAAATTTGAATTGCTCGGAAAAAAAGCTACTCGCTTCGGGTTCGGAGAAGGACTCGTCACGCTCGGTGAAAAATACGATAATGTTGTGGTCTTAGGCGGTGACATCACCGGCTCGGTAATGACATCGTATTTTCAAGAGAAATTTCCTGACCGCTTCTTTTCAACGGGAATCATGGAAGCTTCAGCAACGCTTGTTGCAACAGGACTTGCCCTTTCGGGCAAAGTCCCCTTCTTCGCAAGTTATGGTGCCTTCGCCGCTTGCCGTAATACGGATATGCTTCGTATCTCCGTTTGTTATAATGATGCAAACGTAAAGATTGGTGGCGGACATGCAGGAATTTCCGTCGGACCTGACGGCGCAACGCATCAAGTACTCGAAGAGATCGCGATCACTCGCGTTCTTCCAAATATGACACTTGTTGTGCCCTGCGATTTTACTGAAGCAAAAAAAGCGACTGTTGCTATTGGTGAATATGTCGGACCTGCATACATTCGTTTTGGCAGAACCGATACTCCTATGTTTACGAAAGATGATACTCCCTTCGAACTTGGCAAAGCACAAGTTTTCCGCGAAGGAAATGACGTTGCGATCTGCGCCTGTGGGCCGATGGTATGGGAAGCATTAGTTGCAGCAGAAGAACTTGCCAAAGAAGGAATTAATGCACGAGTCATCAATGTCTCAACTATCAAGCCATTAGATAATGCAACGATCTTAGCAGCAGCAAAAGATTGTGGCGCGATCGTTAGCGCTGAAGAACATCAGATCACTGCCGGTTTAGGCGGTACTATTGCTGAGCTTATTGTGAAAGAGCACCCCGTTCCAATGGAATTTGTTGGCGTTCACGATACCTTCGGAGGCTCCGGCGACCCCGACGAACTCATGGCGTTGTTCGGATTAACAAGCATAACGATTATCGAAGCCGCAAAGAAAGTAGTGAAGAGGAAGAAATAAACCCTCATTTTTTCTTACTTTCTTGTTTTAAATCTACCTTCTGATAGATTTCTGCTTCTAAGAAAGCTCCCTTGATCAACAAAATTTGAGGTTCCACCTTTAACGCTTTTGCGATTTTTTTTAAAGTCACTATGGACATATTTGCATCTGCGCGTTCTATATCACCGACAAAAGTCGGATGAAGGTCAGCGTGTTCGGCTAATCTTTCCTGAGTGAGACGTAACCGCTTTCTAAATCCCCGCACATTACTCCCAATTATTTCTTCTAATTCCATGGGAAAAATAATACAAGATTATTCCTTATATTTCAAGAGTTTATAAGCGATATTAAATGTTTATAAGCGAGATATTGTGGCTAAACTCTTTTTTTGGAGATTAATAGATTTGAGGAAAGACTTTGATCTCCATTTTCATCATCATTCATCAAACTACTCTTATGAAAAAAATTCTAACTTATGGAGTAGGAATGCTTGTAGCCTTCCTGCTCTTTACAACACAGTCGATGGCTGAATGTCCAACGGACATACATCCTACTGCTGGCGAAACTGGATTTGTCGAGTGGACATCAGTTCCCACTCCTTTCCACTACAGTATTCCTGGAAACATAGACTGTATCATTGATATTTACTATTGTAAGCGGATAGTACCAAATGGACATGGAGGTACAATAGTACAGTATTTCATTGACCACGTTTCAAAAGATCCGGATACTGATCCGAGCGCTTGTGACGGGATTGATCTCCACAATCTGATTAAATATGCTGTTGATGGGATATTTCAAGAAGATCCTAACCCCACCCCTTGCGGTGCATCCGGTTACAAGATCGTATCGGTGTATCGGCGGTCATGTTTCAAAATGCTTCTTGAACCCTGGGTTAATTCATCAGGCACGACTGGTTACGATAGGATTGTTTTTGGCTGTCCGGGGACACCTGTTTGCGAAAAAACTTGTTCAGTTTGTTTCAATCCCACTGACGGTATGAATCATACAAGCAGCTGTGTATATGAACTTCACGGCACGACCCCTGATTGCGCCTCGGCGCCACCGGTTTGGCTTGAGAATACTTGCTATTTTATTCCTTGTGCTGAATAAGGTTTATGAATAGTCTGAAAATCATAATCTGTACAATTGCTTCCGTACTCCTGCTGACATCGGCAGGAGTAGAAGCTCAGTATCATTGGCATAGGACACATTCTGAGCAGGACACAGCATATTATTATTCTTTCTCCTGTATCTCCTGTTTTGGTGATGTTTGCACGGCAGCATGTGAGGCATCTACTAAACCGAACTTCCGGTTAAAAATTCTTTTTCTTCGCAGCACTGATGGGGGACTAACATGGAACAATCAAGATCCCGGTTTACCTCGACCGAAAACGAGTACTCAGAATATCCACCAAATTCAGCAGATTGATTCCTTGAATACTATCGCAATTGGCGATACCGGATTAATAGTGCATACCTTGGATGGAGGGATAACATGGGAAAAACAAAGTTTGAATATTTCGTACAGAATGACGGATATTCATTTTTTCAACTCACTTGAAGGAATTGCTTCCTCTGGCGGCTACAGACAAGTGCATACTACCAGTGATGGCGGAAAAACCTGGACTGATGCACCTTTCGATAGAGTCGGCATTGTCCGATGTCATTCTTATGGAAACGGTGTGTTCAAAGTATTTCAATACGCTACGGGTACTATCTATTCGACAAAAGATAACTGGGTAACGTTCGACTCGACAAAGCCGGTATTTGATACTTTTCCCGATTCAATAAAAGTTAATTCTGTTTTAGGGAGATGCGTTTTCAATGGAGATACCATCATTACATTCGGCATTTTATATACCAATAATGGTTTTGTGAGTGTCGGCTTAATAGAACGAACAACGAATGGCGGTATATCGTGGGAGCCTCCGGTTTATTATCATAACGGATACTTATCCGATGTACTATATGTAAGTCCAATTAATCACGATACTATTTTCGCTCAAGGTACAAATTATGCACACTCCTTTCTCCTGAGCACCGATAGGGGTGCTACGTGGAAACCTGATTCAAATATTATTGACACAAGCTTTCCCGATAATGATATTTCAGCGCTTACAACAACAGAAAGCGGAAGACCCATTATTTCTTTTGCACAAGGTAATATGCCTGGAACAGCAGGCATTTTAGCTGTTGGTGTTCCTGCTAAATTAAAAGTAGAAAGTTATGAACGAATTGTTTATAATACGCATATCTATCCGAATCCTGCAACCACAGAAGTTACAATTGTCACTGTCGATCATTTAAGGACGGTGCATTTGATAGATATTCTTGGCAGAGAAGTGATGAGTGCAATGACCTCTGATCAAGGTAAAGCGACATTTGATCTTTCGCAACTTCCAAGAGGTATTTACAGCATTGTTCTCGATCATTACGGAAAAATGCTGCCTGTAGGAAAAGTAGCAGTAACGGGAAAATAAGTTTTGAAGTAAGTTCTTTCGAAGTTACGGTTTATCCGTCGTCACATCTTGTGCTAATACAGCATCGTCGGGGGTTTCTTCTAATTCCTTGTCGAGTTCAAGAAGTGCTGCTCCGCTTGCTTTATCGCCTCCGGCTATTTTGACCTTATCTATTAACTCCATCGCAAGAGTCTCTTCTTCGGTCTGCTCTTTGACCATCCATTGCATGAAATTCCATGTTGCCCAATCGCCTTCGTCGTGACTCATCTTTACGATCTTATAGATCTCCTTCGTATTATCGACTTCATGCAAGAAAACCTTTTCGAATAGATCGTTCACATTTTTCGGATCAGGCGGCGGAGCAGGAATCGCCGTCACTTTTACTTTCGCGCCGCGTTTAAGGATATACTCAAATACCTTCATCATGTGATTGCGCTCTTCATTAGCATGACGAAAAAGGAAATTAGAAATTCCCTCGTACCCTTCTCCATCTGCCCAGGCGCCAAAAGATAAATAGATTTGCGAAGCGTGCGCTTCTTTTGTCATCTGCGCATTTAATGCGGCGGCAAGTGTTTTCGAAAGTCTGTTTGTATCCATTGATATTTTATTAAAAATTATTAGTTAAACAATTGGGGAAGTTGGCAATCCTGCAGCTCCTATATCGCCGCGGAAGCTCCGTTCACTATCTTCATGTACACGTCCTGGGCGACCGTGACGAAGTTTATGTTCTTCTAAAGCAGTGACCGAATCAAACTCTTCTGAGCAGAGATCACAAATAAACTTATCTGTTACCGATGCTGATGTTGTGTTTTCCATTTGTTTCCTTATAAAAATTTATCCGTTATCCTGTTCGAGATCTTCGTGATTATCACCGCCTAAGCTGTAATAATTATTTTCCTCATCTTCTTTTCCGCTTGCTGGAGTAGATTCATCATCTTCGTTGCCCGGTATATCAAGGTCTTCACCTGTCATATCGTCACGGAAGCTTTTCTCATTCAGTGTTCCGGGAATTTCATTCGGTGCTTTCTTTGATGTTACATCATCCGGGTTAATATCGGATTCCTCGATGCCTTTGGAATAAATATCATCACCCGGAGGATAGACGGGGTATCCGGGAGTGTCATTAGTCTCTTTGTTTACATTATTCATAGTAATACCTTTTTTATTATTGTTGGCAATTTACTTCTTGGGGATTACGGAGATTATTTTGGGGATGTAAAATTAACAGAAAATAAAAAAAAGTAATTCCGCCTCAGACAAGATGGAAATAAAAGGAGGAATGCTGCGAATCATAATCCGCCCATGGTTTTATCCATTGAGTGAATAGTATTCACTTCTTTATTCGCCGTTTCAAGTATACTCTTCAATTCAAAACTGTTTGTAAAAGTAGTAATTGGCTTGGGGCTGGGAGGATTTTCCGGTCGTCCGGCAAAGTGCATTTGAAACCACTTTGAATCGTGCCACGAGCCGAGCTTATAACCGACTTGTTTGAAGATACCGATCTCTTCGAACCCAGATGCTTTGTGGAACTCCTCGCTCTTGATATTCGGAATAACCACTCCTGCGAAGACATTGACAAACCCTTGAAGTTTCAGGATAGAAAATAACGTCTCATAAAGTATCTTTGCGATCCCCTTCCGATGAAAATCACTTGCGATATATACTGCCGATTCCGGCGACCAGCGATATGCAGGCCTTGCACGATGCGTGTTGACATAAGCGTATCCGATAACCCTACCCTCCGACTTACATACTACCCACGGATACTGCTCGGTGATCTTCTCGATCCGCGATCTGAATTCTTCAACGGTGGGGACTTCTTCTTCAAAAGTAATAGCTGTTGACATGACATACGGAGCATACACTGCCAAAGCCGATTCGGCATCATCGGGAGTTATCAGGCGGATCGTGAATTGTTTGTTCATCGGGGAAATCAACTTCCTCGACCGGCACTAAGTTTCCCGAGCAAGAACGTTTAAGCATTGAGCTTTGAAATTTATGCTTGATTTGAAGCCTTATCTAACCCCTTAATTTTCAAGGATATAATTGTGCACACCTCACTTATTTCTCTTCTCCTAATTACTAAATAATAACTTCTTCCCTCTTTAAAACAAATGGGCACCTATGGGGTGGTTCCGTATCTTTGTTGTATGACAAAAACCTCATCCCCAAAACTTGAAGTTTAAGTTTCGCAGCATTTTTCCCCTCTTTAAAAAAGCTAGCCACCTATTCCGAAGTTCCAACATTAATGGTTTCGGAGTCGAGACTTTTCTAAAAAAGCTGTAACTTTTATGCCATAAAAGACCTTAATATCAAGGCTGAAGTAAGTTTTTTTCGTACACTTTTGGAAAAAGAATATGAACACTTATAGTAAGTATTTCTTGAGCGGCATTTTTATGCTATTGCTCTCATCTTCTATTTTGAACAGGACGGCAACAGCTTGCCCTCTTGACATTTCAATAGATGACGGATCGTGGTCTTTCAATGCCGCAATGGGAAATTCGCAAACCAAGACGGTGACAGTACAAGGTCTCCCTGGCACGGTTGTTACCATTAGCATAGGATCCGGTGCATTTACCGTCGATCGATCGGAGATCACTATTGGTGGTGGTAAACCTTGGCCAACATTTACGATCACCTTCCATCCCGGTGCAGGTGCTACCGGAACGTTGAAGGCATCATTGTCGGTCACCTGCAGCATATGCAAGACGGGTGCAAGCTTAGAAGGTACTGTTCCGGCATCAGGAGTCGCAAACTCAGTTCCGAGCGATGTCTCGTTTACTGTTACTCCGAATCCTGCGAGAGATAATGTCAATATCCTGACAAGCGGCGTCCGGACGGCAGAGATAGGAATTTACGATCTGCTCGGCAAAGAGATCGCTTCTCGGAAGACGACAAACTGGAAGTGGAATGCCACAAGCATAGTACCAGGCTCTTATATAGTCCGTATCACAGGCGAGTCCAATACCGGAGAGGCATTTCTTACTTCGAAAAGAATTATCATCTCGAGATAATTTTTTCTTATAGATGTGATGATTTTCTCAGATGGACCGAAGCAGTACTACAACGATTTGGAGAAGAGGTGGTTGAGGGAATAAGGTGACAACCTTTTGGATTTCAGGTTCGTTTAACTAATTGATTCAAATATTTACTTAAATGGAGTCTAACAAAGTAATAGTTATAGACGAACCAGAGCTAACACCTGTTGAATTCTCAGAAAGTTTGGTTAAAGCTTTTTGGAATGTTCTAGATGATTCGATCCGGACAAACCATGACATGGTATTTTCAGTAGATGGAAAGATATTCGTTGTCGAATGCAAAAGGTTAGGGAAAATGAAGTCTTATTTGGACCAACACAAACAAGAAAATATTCTGCCAAAATTGATTAGGGACTATGCCAGATCCCACGAACTTGAACACCAATAAAAAGAGGTTCCGGATGTTTGCCGGACCAAATGGTTCTGGAAAATCTACTCTTTACAACCAACTTATCAATGTAACCGGTACGATCCATACAAAAATTTATGTAGCCGCAGATAAGATCGAGGCAGAGATGCGACAACATCAATATTTTGATTTTACTGATTATCATGTTGTTCCTGATGAAGAAGAATTTAAGATAGTAATTGGCGAGTCCACCCTTCTGGATAACACTATTTATAAAGAGGAATTATTGCTTTCATTACGTATACAGGACAATAAATTGATCGTCGGCAATAATACATTTATTGATTCTTACCTTGCATCTGCAATTGCCAGTTACCTGGCCCAGAAGTTATTTGAAACGAACCAGAATTTTTGTATCGAAACGGTCATGTCCCATCGCTCCAAGATTAAGTTGCTCGAACAAGCAAGAAAGATGGGATACAAGACATATCTCTATTTTGTTTTTACGGAAAATCCAGATCTGAACGTCATGCGAATTGCCGAACGTGTAAAACAGGGTGGGCATAATGTCTCTGAGGAGAAGGTGAAGTCACGCTTCGAGCGGTTCGATCGGTTACCTTGCGGAAGCTGCCACAGTTGCCGATAATACCTATATCATTGAAAATTCCACTGCCTTTGATCCGGTAATCTATCTCGAAGATGGCACTCAAACATTTATAAATCCAAGATTTCCTTTCAAAGTAAAACTTTCTGATTTCTTTGAAAAATTCAAAAAAATCATCAATATCTGATTCGCTTCCCTCCTAGCTAACAACCGAGCTAACCGCACATTTCACCGCAAGGATCATATTGCTATTCAAACCGAAAATTACGGCGCCATGCCAATAAAACTCACCGAAGGGCCCTCTTAAAACAACTGGAGTCCGACTCCGACAGTCCGACAAATACCTACGGAAATAATGGATGTCGGACTTTAACCCTTCTCTACTAAGTCCGACACTATACTATTTTGTATAGTGTATGTCGGACTGTCGGACTGTCGGAGTTGGTCGCGTCCACTTCAAAGGACAGCAGCAACCCGAACTTCGTCACTTAGCCAAATCCCCTACAAAGTGACTAAGTGACTAACTTACTCTTTATGGAGTAGTTAGTCACTATACATATTGTATAGGGTTTGACTAAGTGACTAAGTGGCTAACTTCCCGAGGAGAACTACGTCACTTCGCCAAATACCTTACAAAGTGGCTGACTGACGTACTTACTCTCTCCGAAGAAGTACGTCACTATATATATTATATAGGGTTTGACTGACTGACTTTCTGGGAGAGCGCATTTTAATTATACTCTCATCCCAAACCTAACTCTTTTCTGAATTGCTCATAAGGGATTAAGGGGTGGTTTGCATTCTCCCGTCTGGCTTCTTCGATTGCGTAGTGATCTTCGTAATCTTCAAGATGTCGGACGGCAAGCAAGAATTCCTCTTTTGGCAAAAGAACATATTCTTTTCCATCCCTCATGATAAATTCGGGATGAGAATGAATCGGTTCTTTTGGCAGTTCGATGGGTTCGATTATAAGTTCTTCTTTCATGGCTTCATTTACCTCCTTTTCCAAAAGTATTCCCCTCAAAAATTTTACTCCTCATTTCGGGATTGTGAGAATCGGCTTCACATTCCATGCGGAGAAAAAGTAAATCAGAACTCTTGCAAAGGGAAAGATGCACATGCTGAAGGCGAGGAAATCCATAAAATAACGATGGCTCTCATTCAGAAATATCCATGCAACCGCCAGTGCAAGACTGAGCATAGATATCTCGGTAATGAACTGAACGATATTTCCAAGCCATAGAAAAAAGCGTGGTTTACCCGCGCGGAATGCGATGTAGGGAGCAGGAAGTTCATTGTTTTTTTCCGAGAACGTTTGTGCGATCAGCTTCCAGACATTCCAAAGAAAAAGTATAATAAATCTTGCTAGGATAAAAGCGCTTATCCATACGAAGGTGGTATAGACGATATTACCATTGCCTTCGCTTATCGAGTATAGGTTGATAAATCCTACGACTAGTGCAAAACATGCTGAGATCAGTTCAGTAACTATTCGTGCGAAAATTTTGAGTCCGGTGTAGAACGTATGTTTCTGCATTATAGAAACTACGGTGTATGACAATAAAGGTTACTCGACTCCCCGGTATCTTGGCCCAATACCAAGCGTTCTTAAACTCATCCTCTTTGGCGGATAGAAACCATGGAAACAGCAGTAAACGGAATTGAAGTTATGAAATTTTAGTAGTGCGGACGCGTACCCATTCGGTAGACGGCAACTAACTCTACTTTCCCAAAGTTTCATTAGCATGCGAAAGCTAATATATATACTATCCTTTTTTTCCTTTTTAGCTTATCATGTCGGATCAACTGTTGCACAAACGGCTGAACCTCTATTCGACACATCATTCACGATCTTCGGCGATCCGGAACATGATTATAGGGTGCACCTACTCGTACTTGATCGAGACGGCGATTACGGAATGAGAAATAATGCTCTGTTGACGTTGACTCAGGATGGTTGCTTTGGAAAGAAGTCCATTATTTATGATTCGTTATCCATTTCTGATCCCTTTGAGGATTATTATATTATATGGGAGAATTTTACTCCGGATAATGTAAAAGATATGAAAATTTACAGTAGTTCGAGTGCGCGAAGTGATTTGCACTATTATTTATATATCGTCGATACAGCAATGCATACACTTCACCGAGTGAAAGGTTTTGAAGACATCCCCAATGCCGAATATGATTCAGTGAATAATATTATCAAAAGCTATGCCATGTCTGGCAGGGATTACTGGAAATTTTACAAAATTAACGCAAAATATAAAGCTGTTGACCTTGGCTATACGCTGTATGAAGATCACGACGAAAAAGGTCATAAGCGATTCGAAAAACAATGGCAAGCGCTTAAGCGGAAAAATCACTGGAAGTAAACCCAAAAATCGCCTTCCATTGCAGGTTCAATATTCGAAAAAGAAAAAGGTTTGTCAACGTGCCAATCGAAGATTCTTAAAGATTTAATAGCTTGACTACCTGTGTAGTTTATCATGATAGGTGACGTTGGCGCGCAACTACTTAGACTTTATGCTCGTTTTTTATCGATTCGGATAAATAGAGTAAATATGAATTGGAAAATATTTCTTAAGCTTCTATCACTTATTTTTGCTCTTTCGCTCTTGCCTCTGATTAGCGTCGACCTTGCTTGGGCTGAAAGCGGGATAGAGTACTATTTTTTATACATCTGCCTGTTCTATTTTATTTTTCTTATCATTGGCCTTTTTGTATCTGCAAAAATATTTAAATATCTACTTGTCCTGATTGGAATCTCGTGGATCATCGTTGCAATCATGAAAGGATTGCCAAGTGCCCATATTCTCTTCTTACTTCAGGCGCTTGTCGGAGTTGTGGTACTCATTGGAAATTTGAGAGATGCTGTTTCGGGACTTCCAACCGCTGAGAAGAAAAATACTTCCGTTGTAAGTTAGGCTCAGCAGCTGCACTGCCATATTGCTATTCAAACCGAAAATTACGACGACCTCCCTATAATTCTCGCTGACTGCGCTCTTAAAACTACTGAAGTCCGACTCCGACAGTCCGACAAATACCTACGGAAATCGGGGCTGTCGGACTTTAACCCTTCTCTACTAAGTCCGACACTATACTACTTTGTATAGTGTATGTCGGACTGTCGGAGTTGGGCGCGTCCACTTCAAAGGACAGCAGCAACCCGAACTTTGCCCCTATACATATTGTATAGGGTTTGGCAAAGTGGCAAAGTGACTAACTTCCCGAGGAGAACTTCGTCACTTCGCCAAATCCCCTACAAAGTGACTAAGTGACTAACTTACTCTTTATGGAGTAGTTAGTCACTATACATATTGTATAGGGTTTGACTAAGTGACTAACTGCCGTCTGCTCAGATGGGCTGAAGCAGTACTACAAGGATTTGGAGAAGAAGAGGTTGCGGAAGTGAAGAATTTGCACATTAATCGACATTTATCACCTTTGTAGTATAGTGTTTTGCAAATTCATTAAGAGTTTTTCTTTTGTCTTGTGGGTAATCTTTGCGAAAGAATGGCCATGCCTTCCGGATTATGCTTACTTTGTTTTTCTCAAGTCCATAAGAAAAACGCAGATTAAAGAAAACACAGCACGGTACATGGCCTAACCCAGGTTCTCCTTCTGCAGATATGTCTGAGAAAAAGCCTTCCGGATTTGTTGAAAATTCATGCTCACCGAACTCAACGTCTTTTCCATAAAGAACTGCAACAACCTCATCCAGCACATGAGGCAACTCTGTTCCAATAAATACAGCATTTGTAGCTTCATCAACAGTCTGTCGTGGCAACTGCTTTGTTGCAGCATTCCGAAAATTGGATTGCACTGCACTGAATTCGGAGCCATTGTACTCTTCCTCATATTCCACCAGTGACAGGCCATGGAATGAGCTATCAATAGTTATTCCTTGTATGACAAACTTATCTTTTATTCCTTTCTTTCTTTCTTCTTTCTGTTGCTCTACAATTTCATTTTTGAGACTAATAATTGCACCGCCTTGAGTTATTTGGACTTCATATGCTTCAGATTCACCTACAGTTTGATATAAAGACAGCATCTCTTCAAGTTGAATGGCCCCCTCAATAACTTGCTTATCCGATAAATAATTACTTGGCATCAAAATCCGAATTCCAGATTGAATATTTTTAGAAGAAAGAAGTTGAATTGCATTAAAAAGATTTTCTCCATGCTCTTTTGTAATATCGTTGAAAATCCATTTGACATCAGCATTTATTGTGGCGGCAGTAAATGCAGCACGAATGTCAAAATCATTGTTTGAATCTGCCACAGGGTTATGAGCAGTTGTATTTCCCCCAATATCTTCAAATGATGCTCGAATATCAATCTCGGCAAGTAACTGAAAGAACTGATTACTATCACGCAGCATCGCTTTATATTCTGAGATGTCACTTCTTTTCTTTAGTGTTATCAGATTTTGTTCAAAGAGAACAAGAGCTCCTCTAAATGGATGGTTCAATTCTTGAAAAGTCCACACATGAAATCCGCGAAGTAAGCGACGGTGTACTTTGCCCAATCTATTTTGAACTGAAACAAATATTTGTTCGATTTCAGGCAAAGTGTAACCATTTTCTTTTACACATTGATTAAACGTATCAATTTGTTTCTCAAGATCTGATCCAAAAAGATCGAAGATTTCAACAAACCGCTTTCGCACTTTCTCGGTGTCAATTTGTAGTATCAAAATAGCCATAGTTATATCGAAAGATTTATTCTGCACATCTAAGTGATAGTATTGTGAAAGAGACTATGATTTATTAAACACTTTTCCAATTTGGATAGTCAACCAATGCAATTAACTCTTCAAAAGCTATTCGAATGTCCAGTTTCATATGATCGATGTCTGGCTTCTTGGCATTGAATCTTTTACTATGAACACTTGAATCTCCGAGAAGTTTAATTTTAGGAAAATTTTCCCGAATGATTTTGGATAAACGCCAGGAAGATTCACTTATCAAAGCTTTTATCAAGTCACCAAGTTGGAAGTAATCTCCATTTCCCTTCTTAATGGAATTAGCAAGATTATTTCGTTCAAACAAATCAACCACTATAATCTCTGAGATTTTTCTCAACATAAAGAGACAGGAATTATAAAGGTGGTAATCATAGCACAAAGACGCCTCTTCTGCATATTTTATTAAATAACCCCTTGTATCTTTAAAAATATCTAGTGGATATAAAGAATCGGTGGGAGCAGCTAATATCCTTGAAGAAACTTCATTTTCAATAATCTTCCTGACATCCATTAAAAGAATATAGCCAAGACCTCTTTTTAAAAACTCTTGACTGTTTTTCTTTTGGGCGTGCTTACTCATATAACTAGGAATATTTGAGTAAGCGTTAATATGTAGTTCAGTAAAGCAATTTAAAATGTCAATTGGTCTTACAACTTCCAAACCCCTATTTACTTGACAAAAGTAAGTAAAGTACTTAACAAGCGAAGCTGCGCTTAGCTGATTAAAATTTGGTATGTGAAGGATAAACTCTTCAATTTCCATTGAGGTTAGGTAACTTATTTTCGACGTGCTGGTTCCCAACAGAAGTTAAATCAAAACTTCCATCTTCTTCATTTCGACTTATTAAATGAAGCTCCTTCATGTTTACAAAGACTTGTCGTAGCGCCTTAGGTGGCTTGATGCCCGCAATAACTAAGAAATAATTAATTTCTTCCGGGAGCATATTTTTCTTTATTTTTTTATTCTTAAGATACCAATACATTACTACTGCAACATGATCGTTTTGGTTCTTAGGTAGTTTTTCTCCAATGAAAAGTTTTAGATCTTTAATATTGTCATTTGAAGCTTTGAAATCTACGAAGTTTACAGTATGTGGTGAAGACTTCTGTCCTTTTACAGCATCTTTATTCTTCTTTGAATCTACTTTCTTCCTAGCTGTTTTTCGCTCCGTAGGTGAACCAGACAAAATACGTTTAGCATCCTGTACACCAGTATCTAAAATAATGTATTCCGTTTCGTTCTTGGATTTTATGAAATTCTCATCAACCAATGAATTTAATTCAGAGGTAAAATTCTTTCTGCGATTTTCTGTATATCTTCCTGATTCTTTAAAGAGCGATCTTACATCTTCCTTTGTAAAAGATTTTTTTCCTTGGTTCGACGAATAAAGACAATAGATCAAAATCCATTCCTGTTCACTTTTTGGAATATCTTTTATTACTATATCCTTAAGTAATGGGAGTTCCGATTCCTCAATGGATAGTGTATTTGGCATCGTAAGCAGAGGTGGGGCTTCACTACCGTATGCAACGGCCCCATCCAATTTATTCGGACTAAGTTTTGGTAATAACTGCAACGCTACATAAGCCTTAAAATCACTAAATTCAGTTTGTACGGTTCCTACGGGCCCTTCTATTTCAAATTCGAGGGCTTGTAGTTTAAATTTTATTCTAAGTGTTTCCATAGTTTTCAATTGTTTCATTAAAAAAATGTATCCTGAAATAATGCCTAAATTATAAGCATTTATTTCATCGTCATTTTGTCCGACCAACAACGGGCAAGTGGCATGACGACATCGAACCAAATTAACAAATCAGAATCATTGCCTGAGCTGTTTCCAACTCAGCCTTCTGAAAAAATCAATCCCGTTAGCTGCAGCCACTCGTAGTTCCGCAGTCTTCACAGACGGTGCAGGCGCCGTTGCGCTTTACGCGCATGGAGCCGCAGGCTGGGCATTGGTTAATCAAGTCCTAACTCCTTTTCTGCTTTTCGGTTTTGCTGCGGTTTTCTTTTTTTTCATCGTAGCTTCGATGCGTGCAATGAGCTTTGCATTCTTCTTTTTAGATTCGGCAATAATTTTACTGAGAAGAGCCTTCTCCTCCGCCGTCATCGGTTTACCTCTCTGGATATACAGATCCATTTTCTGAAGCTCCTTAAAATTTATCGGCATTGTCGAAATCCTTGAAATAAAGAGTTACTAATTTATGCGCTGCTTCTGTTTTAATTAACATTCTTGAGTACGCAAAACGTTTTGCTCCGAGAGTTTTTTCATAATGCTCAATGAGCTGATTTTTCGCATAAAAAGCAACATTTCCTTCGTATCCTTTTTGAAAAGAAACCTTGCAGGCAAATGCAACAAGATTACCTGCAACGCCTTCATAAAGCTTTTTTACCCCGATATTAAATGTAGCGCTCTCGATCAAATTCATTTCGATATAGTCTTTGCCATCCGAAATGCTCACGAGTCAGTGAAAAATATCGGGATTTTCACGCGTTATAAGAGCATAGACTTCCGAATCAGAATCGTTAAGTTCGATACTCCAATCAAATTGCCAATCCTTCTTCTTGATTAGCGTCTTGTCAGAATGATGCAGCCTGATAATGTCCGTCACGAATACCTCACCGGTTAAAGCATTCTCGATAGAACTCGTCAGCTTATCGATCTCGAAATCAAGGCGTATTTTTCTTTTACTCATTCATGAAAGAATTCCTCATGAGCACCCGCTCGTCGTGCCGCAATCTTCGCAGACAGTGCAGGCGCCGTTGCGCTTTACTCGCATGGAGCCGCAGGCTGGGCATTGCTCGCCGGTGTAGCCTTTTGTTTTGGCTTCGCGGTATTTTACTTTGCGTGTTTCTGCTGTGGTGGCGGCGCTCATTTCCATGACGGGTTCGGATTCGAGAACTCCGCCGGTATTTGCGCTCTTGAGCATTTCGACTATTGCATCTTCTGTTGGCGCTTCCATCGTCGGAGCAGGCGAAGCGGCAGATTGATGCTCAGGATGTTTCGGTTCGTCAATTGCTTTGACGTGGACGAAATCGGTTCTATTGAGGTATTCGTATCCGAGTGCACGGAAGACGTAATCCAAAATTGAGGTTGCATTCTTGATCGCCTCATGCCCCTGCACCGAACCAGCCGGTTCGAAGCGCGTGAACGTGAACGTATCAACAAGCTCTTCAAGTGGCACGCCGTATTGCAATGCCTTTGAGGCAAGCACGGAGAAACAATTCATTAAGCCTTTGAAGCTTGCGCCTTCTTTATACATATCAATAAAGATCTCGCCAACTGATCCGTCATCGTACTCGCCGGTACGGAGATAGATCTTATGTCCGCCGACGGTTGCTTCGCGCAGCCATCCACGACGCTTTGCCGGAAGTTTATGACGCTGTGCCGTCAATGACCCGACTTCCTCGGCTTGCGCATTCACAAGCTGATGGATCTGCGCAGCATCGAGCGTATCTTTCGTCTCATCTTCCGGATCCGAAAAGAGAATCTGCTCTGCAAGATCGCCTTCTTCGTTGATGGAATTCAGCGGCTGCGAAAGCTTGGAGCCATCGCGATAAAGCGCATTAGCTTTGAGCATCAGCTTCCATGATTCCATGTACGCATTATTAATATCATCAATGGTTGCCTCGTTCGGCATATTGATCGTCTTGCTGATCGCACCCGAAATAAACGGCTGTGCCGCTGCCATCATACGGATATGTGCACCATAAGCGATGAAGCGCACGCCGTACTTTCCGCATTTCGAAGCGCAATCGAAAACAGGAAGATGCTCATCTTTAAGACCGGGTGCACCTTCGATGGTCATTGTGCCGCAGATATAATCATTAGCTTTGCTGATCTCATCTTTCGTGAAACCAAGCGAAGCAAGCATATCAAAATCCGGTGCATTCATCTGCGCATCGGTGAAGCCAAGCTTCTTTAAGAAGTCTTCGCCAAGCGACCACTTATTAAATGCAAAGCGAAGATCGAATACATTATCGCATTGCTTCTCGACTTCATCTATTTTCTCATCAGTAAAGCCTTTCATCTTCAACGATGAACGGTTGATCGCCGGACATCCGACAAGTGTGCCGTAGCCTTTGCAATATTTTTCGATCTCTTCGATCGTTTTCTCGGAATACCCAAGATGCGTCAGTGCCTTGTGAACCGATTGATTCACGATTTTGAAATATCCACCTCCGGCAAGTTTCTTGAACTTGACGATTGCAAAATCCGGTTCGATACCTGTCGTATCACAATCCATCACTAAGCCTATCGTGCCTGTCGGTGCGATAACGGTGACTTGTGCATTGCGATATCCATGACGCTCGCCAAGTTCATACGCACGGTCCCAACATTCGCGTGCTGATTTGAGAAGATCTTCAGGGCAGAGTTCAGGATTGATGCTCATCGGTTTGATCGTCAAGCCTTCGTAACGCTCAGGCTCTGCATCGTAAGCAGCAAGCTTATGATTGCGGATGACGCGAAGCATGTGTTCCTTATTCGCTTCGTAGCGAGGGAATGCGCCAAGATCGCGTGACATTTCAGCACTTGTTGCATAAGATTCGCCGCACATAATGGCAGTCAAAGCTCCGGTGATCGCCAATGCTTTCGGCGAATCATACGGAATGCCAAGCACCATCAAGAGCGTACCGATATTGGCGTAGCCAAGACCGAGAGTACGGAAGTCATACGAACGCTGCGCAATTTCACGGGATGGGAATTGCGCCATGAGCACGGAAATTTCAAGGGTGATCGTCCACAGACGCGCTGCATGACGATAGCCTTCGACATCAAATACTCCTGTCTCTTCATCAAGGAAATGCTGAAGATTAATTGATGCAAGGTTGCAAGCCGTGTCATCCAAGAACATATACTCCGAGCAAGGATTAGAAGCATTGATGCGTCCATCTTCAGGGCATGTATGCCATTCGTTGATGGTCGTATCGTATTGCAATCCCGGATCAGCAGATGCCCATGCCGAAAGATTGATCTGATTCCAAAGATGTTTTGCTTTTACTTTCTTCGCGACTTTCTTCGAAGTTCTCCAAGTCAGCTCCCACTCTTTATCTTCGATGACGGAATTCATAAACTCGTTCGTGACGCGAACGGTGTTATTCGAATTCTGCCCTGCAACAGTCTGGTACGCTTCGCCTTCGTAATGGGTATCGAATACTTTGAAGTCGATGTGATCGTATCCCATCGTTACCATTTGCAGAACGCGGACGATGTAGTTCATCGGCACTCCGCGTGCAAGCGCTTTCTTGATCGCAATATCAAGATCGTGATTTTCATGACGATCTGCTCCGCCATCGGCAGCGATCTTCATGATGGTATTAAGATAGAGATCGCAAATTTTTGAACCGGCAACAAGTGCGGCTACTTTCTGCTCTTCGTTCGCCTTCCAATTGATGAAGTGCTCAATATCCGGATGATCGATATTCAGAACAACCATCTTCGCAGCACGTCGAGTTGTGCCACCTGATTTTACTGCAGCAGCAGCAGTGTCATTAATTTTCAGGAAGCTCATCAGCCCTGACGACTGTCCGCCGCCTGAAAGTTTTTCACCTGCTCCGCGCAATGCGCTGAAGTTCGAACCTGTGCCTGAACCGTATTTGAAAATTCGTGCTTCACGAGTAACGAGATCGAAGATACCGCCTTCATTGACAAGATCATCGCTGACTGATTGAATAAAGCAGGCATGAGGCTGAGGATGCGTGTAGGCATCAGTTGACTGCGTCATTACACCCGTCTTCGGATCAACGAACCAATGCCCTTGAGCATGACCTTTGATGTCATACGCCCAAGCCAAGCCTGTGTTGAACCACTGCGGAGAGTTCGGAGCAGCCATCTGCATCATGAGCATGAAGACCGTTTCGTCGTAGTACGCTGCCGCGTCGTTCTTCGTATCGAAGTAGCCATGGTCTTCACCCCATGAGCGCCAGCATCCTGCGAGGCGGTGTGCCACATCTTTGATCGAACGCTCTGCGCCCATAATGGGCTTGCCGTCTTCTCCGATCAAGAGATTACCGTTGCCGTCACGCTGAGGAACTCCGGCTTTGCGGAAATATTTTTGCGCAAGGATATCCGTAGCCACCTGAGACCATTTGCTCGGTACTTCGATATCGTGCATTTCGAAAATGGGTTTTCCGTCAGGATTGCGAAGAACGCTTGAACGAAGCGTGTACTCGAACTGATCGAATGGGCTAACGCCCTTTTTAGTGAAGCGACGGCTAATTTTCATACGCGTATTGTATGCTATATATACAAAACAAAGATGACGATTAAATGATTATTTCCACGCGAGATGTCAGCGCTACTTCAAAAGGAAGGGGCAGCAAATCCTAGCGCCAAAGTATCACACGGTATTAATTCTAATTCATTTTAATTCAAAGAAGGCAAGATACTCTTTCCGGCAAGGCTACTTTAATGCAGATACGGCTTGTGTCTGTTATAGAATTGTGGTGAGTTTCGCACTCTGCCTCGGTTCCGGATAGTATCAGTTTTCTATGAACTCAACTCAACCCACAACTTTTTCGAATTGTGAGGAGAAATGTACTACAAATATCGCACATTAAAGGTCAAAATGCAAGAGGTTATTACACATACTTTTCCACTATCTTATGAACAGGGTAAAAAGTTATCAACAGGTACAAATTGTCTCTACCTTGGTCAATGAAAATAAAGGGTTTATGGCTTTTAAATTTTGCAGCATACGTATTTCGACCATTGCGAGAAAAACGAGTCAAGATAAAAAGAAAAAAAATAGGCAGTAAAACTATTCAGATCATAATTTTGTATAATAATTTGACTCTCCCCAATCTTACTTTTCCCGGCTATCCAAAAACCAATATGAAAATTACGTTTTTACTTCTTTTTATTGTTTTTTTCTGCTCTTCTTCACAAGCACAGAGCAATGCACAAAAACCTGTGATTAAGGACAACCCCACCAAAGACACTGAGGACTCTTCGCGAATCATCGGTCATGTGTATCATGTAAACTTCTGGGGTAGCCTCGCAATCGGTGTTGGAGGCCAAGCAGCTTTGCTTATTGCTCATACATCGGCTATTAAACCTCTGATAACGGACCAGGAATTCGACGCTGCACAATCGCCATCGAGTATAGCTTCCATCAATGGTTTCGATAGGTGGGCATTGAATATCGGACAGCCTTCGAGAGATTATACCTATATTGCCGTCGGTCTCCAAACAGCCCTCACCGCCTTACCGCTTACGCTTTTGTTTGGTGAGCGTTACAGAAAAAACTGGGACGATATTGTTCTTCTGCTTTTGGAAGTAAATACATTCGCATCAGATCTGTTCCAGTTCTCTCCGTTCGGAGCATATTTCCAGAATAGATTCAGACCCGTTGTCTATTATGCAAAGGATGAAGCAACGCGAAATCATGAAAGAGATGGCGGCAACCGTAACTCTCTTTTTAGCGGTCATACTACTTCGGCGGCAGCCTCAATGTTTTTTATGGCGAAAGTCTATTGTGATTACAATCCACAGATCGAAGGCTGGGAAAAGGTTGGTATTTACTCACTCGCAAGCATTCCCGTTCTCGCAATGGGATATCTCCGTCTGATCGCATTGCGCCACTTTCCCAGTGATATTGTCGTAGGAGGTTTCGTAGGCGGACTCTGCGGAATTCTCGTTCCGGAAATGCATCGCATCGAAAATAAAAACGTTTCGTTGGGAGTTTATACCTCTCCTGCAAGCTCCGGTCTTAACTTTGCATGGAATTTAAAATAGGTTTAGAATATCAAATTCTTAAATCTATTCCAAATCATGAATAATCTTTTCCCAATTCACGAGCGGGGTCATCACCTCTTCGTGCATGTGGGTCGAAACTCCGGGAACCGGAGATACGCAAAGAGCTTTATTGCCTAAACGTAAACCTGCGAACATTCTTCTGCTGAGGAAACCGTCATCAGCTCCGATCGAGGAGCGGAGTAAAATATCTTTATATTTACGAACCGTCTTCCCCTCCATCATAATAGTGAAAGTCGTATTCCTCACTTGTCTCCAATGACAATACTTCGAGAGAAATATCATTGAGAAGCACATATATTTTGCCTGGTAACGATCAGGGTAATCAGGAGTGTGAATAACGAGCGGTCGGTTATCTAATCGAATTCGTAAAAAACGGAATTGCCGGGCTATTCTTTTCCAGGAGATATATTCTTTACGATGAACGATCAGATCGTCAATCCATTTGAATGTCTCAGGGGTATGGAGATAATCGTCTTCAACGAAATATATCCATTCATCTTCCGCGGATTCAAGAGCGATCTCTATTTGCCTGCGAATTGATTTATCATTCCCAAGTTCTTCATTAAGAAGCGTGACCGGATAGGATTCGAAGAACTCCTTCATTTCATCTGAAAGCCTATCTCCTAAGATGGTGATCCTGTGCGGATAATCTTTAACAGCATTATATAAACTCTTGAAGCATATTTTGATGAGCGACCGCTTATCCAAATTAAAAGGACGCGGAGCATTATGCAATGAGTGCACAAGGTCGCAGGTGCGAAAAATAATATGATACATTATGCGATAGTTTTCGGTCGTATTACAGAGGCAAATTGTAAATACTTTGCATCTTTTAATGAACCGCCTGTTAAAAAATTAAAGACTTTATAATTATCCGATCTGGTGGGAGTGATCCCCTCCATCCGCACGATCTCGAATCCAAGAGAATCAAACATATCACGCATACTCAGTTCTGTGAAAAACCGAAGATGGGTGCGGTCTAAAATACCGTGATCCATATATTTCCATTGCTTTTTCAGAAGAAGATTTTTGAGATTATCCCAATACCGTACATTAGGTAATGAGCAAACAATGACACCGTCGGAAGTAAGTTTTGATTTGAGCGCCGTCAGCACCGAATAGGGATCGAGTAGATGCTCAAGCACATCATTACAACTGATACAATCGAAATATTTATCCGGTAGATCCTTAAGCACGATATTGATATCTCCTACGATGACTTTATCAAGTTGCTCAGCGGCGATCGATGCAAAAGCTGAGTCAAGTTCAATCCCGGTTACCTCTGCTCCATAAACAGATTTTATTAGAAATCCGAATGCCCCTTTATTGCATCCGATATCAAGAAGTTTCTTAACCGATGTCGGGATAAACGGAAGCATCTCCTTTCGAGATTGCTCATAATAGTCTGATGAGACTGCATTAAATTTTTTAATAATTTCTGCTGATGGTATCATTGTTATACCTGTTAAAATTAATATAATGAATCGAACAACTCTTTTTTCTTTACTTCAGGTCGCAAATGATCAAACTTATTGATAGGAATAGTTGAAACTTCGCGGTAAAAATCTGCGTCCGAAAATAACTTCTTGACAAGCTCGGCAGCTTTATCTATCTCAAATTCATTTGCAATAGTTGTCAAAGGAAAAAAGTCTTCTCCATGCCCCGTTGAATGCGTCGTTATGATCGGCACTTGCAACGCTGCTGCATCAAGAACGTATCGCGCCCATGTATAACGCTGATCTAAATTCAACCAAACGGAGGCGGCTCCGTTATACCTAAAAAAATTGGGGAGAGATGTTTCTCGTTCGATTCGTAACTGCGGCTCATTATAAAGCGATCTTGCTTCCCGGAAAAAGAATTGCGGATCAACTGTTCCGTGTTTTCGCAGATTCTTGATGATCGTTTTTCGTGTACGCGAAAGCCTTTTCTCATATCCATAGAACGGAACGCCCAGATCCCGAACACAAAAATATTCAGTCCATCTGGTTAAAAGCATCGGAGCAAGAAAAATTTCTTTCCGCCTTTCTTTCACAGGAGTGGATAAAGCTCTGATTCCCTCCGCCGGATAGGGTAAGCCAAGATTTACAACTTTTGCAGTTGTAAATTTCTTAAAAAATGATTCAGTATGCCGGTTAATACAAATAATCAGATCAGAATTATCGAGCAACTCCCGCATAAATTGCTGCGGTTTTATGTATGTCAAAGCATCCGCTTCGATCATTGTTACCCATTTGCATCCCTTCCTCCTACCTTCTTGCAATCTGATCAGTTTGTCCGTATCGGAATGATTATAACTGGCAATGATAATATCATAGTTCGCTAAGTCTTCCTTCTTGCATCGTATTGCCTGCCTGTAATCTCCGTTACACGCAAAAGCCCAGGACTCGATTCCTGTCATAGTCGCCGATTCGGCAAGACGGTCATTTGCATGCCAAAATCCTTTATTTCCACCTAATAGAACTAATCGGGGATCAGATGTCATACGATTAAACAATAATGCTGCTGTTGCTTTTTACGTTTTCTGATGTTATTATGCTCTCCGAGTAAAGTGCATCTAAAAATTGTTTCTTCTTGACTTCAGGACGAAATTCATCAAATTTTTCGATCGGGACATGAGCAACTTCATCATAAAAATCTTTATCATTCAGCAGTCGTTGAACTAAATCGGTTGCCTCATCAATATCGAATTCCGATTCAATCATCGTTTTCGGAAAAAAATTCTCCGCATGTCCTGTTGAACGCGTAGTGACAATAGGCACCTGCAACGCTGCAGCATCAAGTACATACCGTCCCCATGTATACCGATGATCTAAATTCAACCAGAGCAATGCACTTCCATTATGCCGGAAAAATTCTGCGAGACCTGTTTCCTGCCTGATCTCAATTCCCGAATCCCTATACAGTGAACGAGCTTTTGTTCGTAAGTGATTTGGGTCAAGTGTTCCATGAGTATAGAGATTTTTAAAAATAGTTTTCAAACGCCTGCTCAAACGTTTTTCATAACCATAGAGCGGTACTCCCATATCCTTCACACAAAAATATTCCATCCACCTGCTGAGTAGCATAGGTGCAAGAAATATCTCCCTTCTTCTTTGGGAGAGAGGAGTCGATAATGCGCGAATTCCTTCTGCAGGATATGGAAACCCGATATATTCTACTTTGGCAGAAGTAAATTTCCTGAAGAAACTCAGCGTATGCTTATTAATACAATTTACTAAGTCCGAGCCATCAAGAAGATCCCGAACATAAGGACGTGGTTTTATATAATCGAGCGCATCCCCTTCGAGAAGACTAACCCACTTACCTCCGGAAGGCCTGGATTGCATTAGTTCATATAAATGCTTTATCGCGAAGGAATCACAATTAGCAATAATAATGTCATATCCCTGAAGATCAGCCGGTTTGGCTGCAAGGTTCTGAATAAAATCTCCGCCAAAAGCATATATCCATGCCTCGCCACTGTTCATCGTAGTTGCTTCTGCTAATGAGTCCTTTGCGCTCCAACGCCCTCTGTTTCCTCCTAATAATAATACTTTTGGTTCAGGCATGAATTCTCAGTATTGAATGAATCTTTACAACGAAGAATCGAACAGTAAGCTCCGCAGAAATTTAAAGAAAATAATCGCTTGAGATATAAAATCTTCTTCGCTGATATGCTGTTATATTCGCTCTTAACGAAAATTCCATGATACCATCTTCAGATTGCGTCGGTATTATTCTTGCAGGCGGAACCGGTTCGCGGCTCCATCCTTGCACGAAAGTCACCAATAAGCATTTGCTTCCTATCGGCGAAATGCCGATGATATTTTATCCGCTCAAAAAACTCGTCGGAGCTGGAATTACTGATATACTTATCGTTACCGGCACTGAGCACATGGGCGATTTTATTTCGCTGCTCGGCTCCGGAAAAGATTTCGGATGCCGCCTCACGTACCGAGTTCAAGATGAAGCCGGCGGAATTGCTCAAGCCCTTGCTCTTGCCGAACGTTTTGCCAATGGACAACCGATGTGCGTTATTCTCGGCGATAATATTTTCGAAGATAGTATTAATACAACGATCGCAGAGTTCATGAAAGATTCGTCGATCGCGCAGATCATCCTCAAAGAAGTGGCAGATCCCGAACGATTCGGTGTTGCCGTCGTCGAAGGAAAAAAAGTCGCCAACATCATCGAAAAACCTTCAGAGCCGAAATCGAATCTTGCTGTGACCGGAATCTATTGTTATCCCGGCGATGTGTTTAAGATCATTAAGGGCTTGAAACCTTCAGCACGAAATGAACTGGAGATCACCGACGTCAATAATGCCTACATCGAAGCCGGCAGAATCGGATACTCAATGTTCAAAGGCTATTGGAGCGATGCCGGTACGTTTCCTTCACTTGCAAAAGCCAATGAATTGGTAGTAGCATCAGCGCCTAATTTTTAACAACAGAAAATTATCTTGAATCTCTTCATCACTGGCGGAGCAGGATTTATTGGTTCGAACTTCGTTCGGATGGCAATAAACCGTGGGTATAATGTCCTTAATTACGACGCACTTACCTATGCAGGGAAAAGAGAAAATCTTTCCGATCTCGAAGGCAAAGCAAATTACCTCTTTATCAAAGGAAATATCTGCGATGAGGATGCCGTCGAGAAAGCATTTAGCAATAAATTCGGCGGCAAAGCTTTTGATGTCGTCATAAATTTTGCTGCTGAAAGCCATGTTGATCGTTCGCTTCACGCCGCAAGAGTTTTCAGCGAAACAAATGTTCTCGGAACAGCAACAATGCTTGAAGCAGCACGCAGTGCCGAAGTTCCGATGTTCATTCAGATCTCAACCGATGAAGTGTACGGCAGTTTAGGAAAAACCGGAATGTTCCAGCGCAACTCTCCGCTAAAACCATCAAGCCCTTATTCTTCCACAAAAACTGGAGCCGATCTTCTAGCCCTTTCATTTTATCATACCTGGGGCTATGATGTTCGCATTACTCGCTGCACCAATAATTACGGAGCCTACCAATTCCCCGAAAAATTTATTCCAACGATCATCACCCGTGCTCTTCGCGGAGAAAGCATTCCTGTTTTCGGCGATGGATTGCAAGTCCGAGACTGGATCTTCGTCAACGATCATTGCGATGGTATTTTCAAAGTTATTGAACAGGGAAAACCTGCCGGAGTTTATCTCTTCGGTGGTTCGAGCGAAAAAACAAATCTCGATCTTTCCCGTACTATTCTCAAAGCTCTTGCAAAAAAGAGCAACGTTCCCGAAGAAAATTTCCTAAAGCTCCTTACCCATGTTACTGATCGCCCAGGGCATGACCGCCGCTATGCGATGGATTGGAGTTCATCGAAAGATGAACTCGGATGGGAGCCGCAGACATCGTTCGAAACGGGAATCGAGCAGACAGTTGATTGGTATTTAACGAACCAGAATTGGTGGCAAAGTTTAGCATAAGATGAAAATTATAATTATCGGAAGAGGTCAAGTCGGAACTGCAATGCGCGATGCTCTCACCGAGCATGATATCCATCATTGGACTCGCGACATTGACGAGCTTTCTACCGCCGAAATTTCCGCCATTAAACCCGATGCCATTATTAATGCTGCCGGAAAAACTGATCTGAAATGGTGCGAAGAAAATCCTCGCGAAACAGTTCGGTGCAATATCGAAGCTCCAGTTCTGCTCTATCAGCGCATCACTTCGCTCAATAAGAAACTTACTACCCCTATTCGCTTCCTGCATTTCTCAAGCGGCTGTATTTGGGACGGTCCCTTCGATGAAGAAGGCAAACCGTTCACACCACAGCATCCAGCAAGGCCTGCGGCGCTTTATACCTGGACGAAAGCCTCTTGTGATGAGCTATTACTTAATGAAGATTCGAAGAACGTCGCCGTTCTTCGCCCGCGCCAAGTTTATTCAAATCAGCGTTCGCCGAGAAATACTATTTCGAAACTCAATTCGTATCCCAGGTTAGTAACGACTCCGAATTCCATGTCAAGCATGGAGATCATCGTCAAGACAGTAAAGTATTGTCTTACTTCCCAATCAGAGTGGAACGACATTTGGAATATCTACGATGCCGGTGTTACTACTCCTTTCGAAGTCGGCAAAATGCTTGCCGAAGCCGGACTTCGCGAAATGCCAACTCCGCTTGATAAATCCGAACTCGATACTTTCCATAAACCGAAACGTGTTGATACCGTCCTTTATGATGAGCGGTTCGAAAGACTTATTAAGCCGGAAGCTTTTGATATTGTCATGAGACGAACGATTCAGGAATTCAAGAATTCCTAATTACGTGTCATTGCGAGGAGGGCTTTAGCCCGACGAAGCAATCCCCTCAAGAATGGCAGTCATTAATGTGCTGCAAACTATTAGGGGATTGCTTCGTCGTTCGCAAGCGAACTCCTCGCAATGACACTAATATAATTATTTCCCGTATCCCTCGATCAATTCCCGTTCCAAAGGAGTCAGAAAATCTTCAACTAAATTTCTCTTCTGCAAGAATTTATAGAGCGTCTGCTTTAGCTGCGGTATCGTTTGTGATTCTCCTAAAACCTTTTTCACCAAAGCTCTCGTCTCACTATATTTTAATTTTCTGATAAGCCGCGACATCATCATCACTCTATTCGGCGCAACGGAAATTTCATCAACTCCCATGCCGATAATAAATGGTAGCGCAATCGGCTTCCCGGCCATCTCCCCACAAAGCGAGACCGGTATCTTCTGAATATGCGCGGCGCGGACGGTCATTGCAATAAGGCGCAGCACTGCAGGATGAAGTTCGTCGAATAGATGCGCGACGAATTCGTTGCCGCGATCAACAGCTAATGTATATTGCGTCAAGTCATTGGTGCCGATTGATAAGAAATCGCAACGCTCGGCAAATGCCGGAGCATGCAATGCAGCCGCCGGAACTTCGATCATCACTCCGAACGGAATATTTTCATCGAATGCTTCACCCGCTTTACGTAATTCCAGCTTTGCTTCTTCGAGATGAAAAAGTGTTCGTTCGAGTTCATCAACCGTCGTTACCATCGGAAACAGAAGCTTCACATTTTTTCCGGCAGAAGCCCGCAATATTGCACGGAGCTGTGCAACATGGGTTTCCGGTTGATCGAGAGAAATACGAATTCCTCTCCAACCTAAGAAAGGATTTTTTTCACGGAACCCGCCGCCAATAAATTTATCGCCGCCAATATCGAATGTCCTGATGGTGATCGGCGCCGGATGAAAACGCTTTGCAAGATCGGAATAAATTCTCGTCTGTTCTTCTTCTGATGGAATTTCATCGTACGCCGAAAGAAAATGTTCTGTTCGCAATAATCCCAAACCACGAACTGCCTTCCCTTTTATCTTGCTCTTCTGCTGAGCTTCTTCGATGGCCGCATCGCTGATAAGCTCCATGTTCATATTGACGACGATCTTTCTTTCATCAATCGTTCGTGCAGGAAATTCCAATTCTTTTCCGCGAGCAGCGATGATCTTCTTTTTCGCTTGCTGTTCGATCATCAGTTCACCGTACCGTGCAAGGGTATCGTCATCGGGCATTACGAATAGCTCGCCGCGATCGCCATCTAAGATGACGATGTCATCGGTTTCGACGTGCGCCGCAGCACCGTGCATTCCGACGATTGCCGGAAGTCCGATAGACCTGGCAAGGATTGCGACGTGACTTGTCGAGCCGCCACCATCAATTGCAAATCCCAGAAGTTCTTGCCGCGAAAAAAGAATCGTATCGCCGGGGGTGAGAAATTCCGCAACGACAATTGCCGGATGATCAAGTTTCGAGATCCATTTTTGCTTTTCGAGCAAGTGACGAAGCAATCGCTGCTTAATATCTTCGACATCATCGGCGCGTTCGCGAAGCAATGGATTTTCGCTGGTCGCAAGGAAATGCTGATGATGGCTGTACTCCGAATCTACAACAAATGCCGCAGATTTTTTCTCAGATCTAACGCGGCTCTTAATCGCATCGAGAATAAAGGTATCGGCAAGCATCATGCGTTGGGCTTCGAAGATCGCCGAGCCTTGCGATCCGGCTTTATGCTCGGCAAGAGCGCTGATCTTTTCAAGCTCGATCTTCGCCTTCTCGATCGCATACTCCAATTGCTCGAGCTGCGGAGCGATCTCCTCTTTCTCCAGCATTCGATCCTCGGCTACGAGCAACGAACGGTTAAAGTGATATGCCGGACCAATCGTGATCCCTCCATTTGCCGGTATGCCTTTATAGTGCAGCAATCTTTTAGTTGAAAGTTATTGGGGGAAAATACGAAGAAAATAGAATTGAGTTGCAATTCTTACTCAATGACTCTTCGAATTGGTAGACACGGAGCTTTAGCTCGCGTTAATCTTCACGATGAAATGCGTTCGCGGGCTAAAACCCTGCGCCTACCTTTGTAAAAAATCCTTGTATTTTACAACAACAATACTCGCGGTTTCGTCGTCACCGAATTTTCCGCCGAAGCCTCTGCAACTTCTTTATTTTCAGGAAGTTGTTTGTTTAAAACAGACATCCGAGGTGCGCTGGCAAGCGGCTCTTTACTCGGTACAAAATTATTCATGTGTATCGGCATTTTTGCAAGCGTGCTTGGAATCGGAAAACTTGGACCAACTTCAGTTGGAACATTGATTTCCTCTAACTCCTCATCCACTTCAGTGGGATGGGAATCTTCAGTGGGGTGGTCTCTTAGTCCGCCAGAGACTGCATCCAATTCTTGACGAACGGACTGAGAGTCCGTTCCACTGGACTCACTTTCTTGCCCGGCAATTGACAATCGACTATCGACCACGGACTCCGTTTCCTCACTAAGCACTATAACCGCTTTCGCCAAGCCTGCTAATTTTCCTAAGCCGCCGCGCTGGGCTTTTCCGGCTTCTGGTATTTTCGAAGGCGACTGTGCATATACCAAAATGGTAAGTTCACCTTCATCAACCGAACAGTGGCCTTCTGTCATTTCGATCAGCATAAAATATAATTCTTCGCGAAACTGATAATTTTTCGATGAGAATTCCCACGAATTAATAATAATTGTTTTCACGCCTTTCCATTTTACGTACTCCAATATATCATACGCTTTTCGCGGAACTTCTCCGCGATGGATGGTTTCGAAATACATACTCATACCGGTATTTACCTTATCCTTTTCCCCAAATTTTGTTTCTGCGCCTAATACTTTGCGAATTGATTCGCCTAACTGACGTGACGTTTGCACGGTATTGATATAAAGCACATTTCCGTATTCGCCGGAGCGCGTAATAGAAGCGCCATGCCGAATGCCCGAAAAAACATTCGATCCGATAGATTCGCCGAGTACGATATTAACTGCCTCCCTCTCAAACCGGGGATAGTTTTTTGTTGTCTGTTGTGTGTTCATTTTTTTGAATTATGAGTTATGAGTTATGAATTATAAATGTAAATTGGATCCTAAAGTCTAATGGGACAGGCTTCTCCAGTGGGGCGGACTCTTAGTCCGCCCGACAATCCCCATTGGCTGGAGTCTGCGCCGACGCAGTATGATCTTTGATCCTCTGCTAACGACTAAAGACTACCCGATCAAATGCCGAAAAATTATATACTAAGCATAGGTGCCTATCAACTTCACTATTAACATACGACATTAATAGTTGTTTGTCAAGGTGCCCAAAGAAAAATAATTTCGGAATTGGCATTTCCGGCTTAATATCGGCAAAGATTTTTTTGCCAAAAATATTTTTTCAACTAAAATATAGAATCTTAGTTAATTTGCGGAGGCAGTTAAGGAGAAAAGGCTGTCGGGTTTCGGGCGGTCAGATGTTCAGGGGAGTACGAATTCATTTCTTAAAAGTCCCGAAGGGACGAAGTACCAGCAGCCCAGGGTGAAGCGAAGCGTAACCCTGGGTTCGGTTATGGATAAAAGAACCGGAAGCCCTGAAAGGGCGATGTTATTGTTCATCGTCATCATATCAAAAATTTTTCGGATCGCAATCTAACTTCGCCCTTTCAGGGCTTAAAAATTTATTTGATCTTTATGCCCAGGGTTTCACCCTGGGCTATGGGTACTGCGTCGCTCTGCGACTGTTGCTCCAATTTTTCATTATTAATTTCCAAGTTTCGTATCTTTGTATCATGTCGGAGGAATTCATATATACTGAAAAAGAGTTGAAGCCTGTGAAGATATTCATCATAGCTTTAGCTATTTCTATGATCTTATTTAATATATTTCTCTTGATAATGGCACGAAATAGTGCTGCGATTAATCCGAAGCAAGATTCCGATTTTGACATTTTGCATTATTTCCCGATTTTTATGGCTGCAATTTCTTTCGTATTGTCCGAATTTTTAGGAGATAGAATTCTTGATGGCAGGATTGTGATAAGTGGAAGGTTCGGAGAACCCGCAACTCCATTCATGAAATATCGCAGATATGTAATTATAAATCTTTCTCTCGTTGCATTAGGAATAATACTCATGGGACTTCCCAGACTTATAGATAGCTCGAGAGCAGGAAAGAATCCTTTTATCTCTGCTTGTTTCGCTTTCCTTATACCGTTTCTCTTTAAAGCAAATAATATCTACCCGGGTGTATCCCATTTCAAAAAAATCTTAAAAAAGATGAATCTCTAATAAGAATCAAACATGACAGAACAATTTACCTATACCCAAAATGAACTGAAGCCGCTCAAGATCATCATCATTGCGCTTTCGGTCGGAATTACTATCCTGAGTATTCTTGCGATCGTCTTTGCAAATGGCGGGACGTCCATGCTTGACTCAAATGGGGTGATCGCTGATCCTGATCGCGGACCGAATGTTGCTTCTATCATGCGAATCATCCATATCGTTATAACGCTTTCCCTTCTTGCCATCGCAAAATTCGTAGGTGATGGGATCTTATCCGGGAAGATAAAAACAAGGACTCTCATCGTCGGTGAAGTGCCAACCCTTTTTATGCGTTACCGTATGTCTGTGATCGTGCGTCTTGCGTTGATCGAAGCCGCAGCAATGTTCGGGGCGATCGTCTTTAATCTCTCCGTTTCAGCAACGGGACCGAACCCCATATATTATCTGCATTTTATTCCGCTCGTAATTTTTCTCTTAATGGCAAAGTCTCTATATCCGACGGATTTTAAAATGGCAGAAGTGGCAAGAAAGTATGGAGGTTAATAAGGCTTAAAAACATTTTCAAGCATCGGAAAATCTTTCACATTTAATGTTGCAAGCGGCTCATTATGGATAATCGAAGTTGCTGCGATGAGAGAATCGGCGATTCCTATATTATGTGACTTGCTATATTTTTTCAAGATATGTCCTGCACGTTCGGCAATTTCTTCATCAAGCGATAAAATCTCCATTGTTCCAAGAAGGTCTTGAATATCAGTAATCTCCCGTTCATTACGTATTCCAGCAAATAATTCAGTTATGGAAATAACGGAGACAGCGAAAAGGTTATTAGAGGCATCGATAAATTCTATTGCTTCGTCTTTATCTCGCAGATAATCAATAAGAATATTTGTATCAACGATCATCGCCCCAATTCAACTTACGGTCCATGGACTTTCGGAGAGCAACAAAGTCGGGTAGGTCTGTTCTATCCTTCCAAATCCCGCGGGCATGACTACGCAATTCGAGGATTTCTTCGCGGGTCAAATCATTTTTACGGACAAATTTCTCGACTGCTTCGAGGATAATATCCTCCTTCTTCACACCCTTTTCCTCGGCAAGGTCGGAAAGCTGTCTGGAAATTTTTTCAGGTATATCTATTTGCGTAAGCATAGTAATAAAACAAAGGGCAGGCGAAACAGTTCTCTCCCCCTCACACCAACCCTCTCCCAAAGTATCTGAACGAGGGAGTTCTTATTTACATCTCCTCAAAACCTTTTGCGAAATAGGCTGTCATCGCATCCGCCATCTCTTCAGCATCCGGTCCGTCAAAGCTGAGTTCGAGCATGGAGCCTTGGGCTGCGGCAAGCGTCATCACGCCGATAATGGATTTGCCGTTGATCTGGAAGCCGTCTTTATCTATATAAAATTCGGATTTGAATTCGCTTGCAAGTTTGACGATTGCCGCAGCCGGACGTGTATGCAAACCTGCTCTGTTCAGTATTGTTACTTGACGTATTATCACTTCTTAAAAATTTCGTGTAAGCAAGTACTCGCTAAAACTCATTAAGCCTTTTCTAACTTCGGAACTGCGGATGTTCTCAACGCTTTTGCGTGCTGTTGCAGTCTCCTGTTCGATGGCTTCTTCTGCTTTAGCAACAACTCCAATATGAGTGAAAAGTTTTTTCGCATGATGAATGTCATCTTCTGTGGCGTTTCTATTTTGGATGCGTAGCAGCATTTCCTGATCGTGAGACTCTAATGAACCAAATGACTCCATCGCCTTCAGAAAAAGATAGGTGCGCTTGCCTTCAAGAATATCTCCGCCGATCTTTTTGCCAAGCGCAGCTTCATCTGCAACGAGATCGAGCAGATCGTCGCGGATCTGAAATGCAATTCCGGTATGATGAGCAAATTCGCGCATGGGTTCGACGTTCTCGCCATCGGATGCAAGCGCGCCAAGCACCACAGCAAGCTCCAGCATCTTCGCGCTCTTGAGATCGATCATGCGGATGTATTCTTCTATACTGACATCTGTGCGCGTTTCAAATTCTTTATCATACGCCTGTCCTTCACAAACGCATCTGAAAGCAAACGAAAACTCGCGGCACATTTCATGCGAAAGATGATACTCCCCTGAAGCAAGTGATTCCTCTGCCAACGCGATGATCGTATCGCCGGCAAGTATCGCCGTATTCAGATCGTACCTTTTATGCAGGGTCAACTCACCGCGTCTTGTGTCGGCGTTATCCATGATGTCATCATGGACGAGCGTGAAGTTATGCAATAGTTCGACAGCGCATGCAGCAGGCAACCAATCGGTTTTGGTGTCAGCGAGCGAGGCAAGATAGGTCAGCACCGGGCGAATACGCTTGCCTGGTGATTCGAAAACAGAACGGATAGGATCGTAAAGACTTTTTGGAGATTCAGGGATAATCTCACAAAGCCTGATCTCAACTGCGGCTCGTGATGCCTCGGTTGAGCGAAGAAATTGTTCATTCAAACTCATTGCGTCACCGAACGTTAAAACAGGCGTAACGGTTGCTTCGCAAGCTCTCCAAGATTTTGTGAGCCGGTCAGGAACATCGTATATCTTAACTGCGTGATAAAATCTTCCATCGTTCTACTGAGCATTTTCTCGCCGTGATTCATGAGTGATGTGATCAGCGGTTTTGCAATTCCGGCAAGATCTGCGCCCAGCGCAAGTGATTTTGCAATATCCACTCCGCTTCGGACTCCACCGCTTGCAATAATGCCGAATGTCATTGTCTCACGAAGTTCGCGTACTTGGCTGAGCGCGTCACGAGTCGGAATTCCCCAATCCCAAAATGGCTCGAGCTTTGCGCGGTCTTTCTTTTTTTGTCGCAGAATTTCCACTCCTGCCCAGCTTGTCCCCCCTACTCCGGCAACATCAATGACGCGCACGCCAACTTCGATCAATCTCTTCGCCGCATCTTTTGAAATACCAGCTCCGACTTCTTTTGCGATGATCGGTACTCCGAGTTTCTTTGCACATTGTTCGATGCCGGCAAGCACTCCTCGGAAATCCGCAATGCCTTCTGGCTGCATTAATTCTTGGAGAGGATTCAAGTGGACGATCAGCGCATCGGCTTCGAGCAGATCAATAATCATTTTTATCGAGCCGATCTTTTTCTCTTTTGCAAGCCGGGCAACTTCGACTGCGCCGATATTCGAAAAAATCAGCCCAAGCGGATTTTCTTTTCGTGCAACTTTGAACGAATCGTGATACGTTTTATTTTCGAATGCCTGACGCTCGCTGCCGATTCCCATTGCCGTGCCGTATTTTGCACTCAGCGCCGCAAGCGCTCTGTTAATGCGCTCGGCATCTTTATAGCCTCCAGTCATAGAGGAGATGAGGATTGGTGCATCAAGATGCTTTCCGAGAAATTCGGTTGACGTATCAACATCGCTGAGCGCGATCTCCGGAATAGCATTATGGACGAAGCGCAGATGCTCAAATCCGGCGCTGATTTCGCGATGGGAAACCTGTTGCGAGACGACAAGTTCGACGTGATCCTGCTTGCGGCTCGTCGTTTGGGTCTCCTCTTTGTTGCGATTTTTTTGTTTTTTCATAGGCTACGTCAGAAATCTTCCGTAAATTTACGGTAAGAAATACCGTGCCACCAGCAAAATGATTGTAATACCAACTCTGCGCTGTGGAGAAAATAATCATTCTTCTGACAACGAGGCAAAAATTTTCATAGATTTGTATTTTACGAAACAGTTATCAAGCAGTGAAACCACAGATAGTATTTTCCCCAGACTCAGGAAGCGGCTCCGGCAGCGAACCTGTAAAAAGACTTGCAGAGCGCTACGGAATCCCTGAAAAAGACGTAGAGGCATTACTTTACGGTTCGAGAGCACCAAAAGGCGAGGCTTTGGGTTTTGATATAAACGAAAAATCTATGGCAGAAGACTTTAGACCCGGTTACGGAACGCCGCCGCCAAGACAGAGCTGGTGGTCGCCGTTGAATGTGCTCAGCGTAATTGTCGGCGTGCTCGGCATTATGGCGCTTACGATCATTCTTATTTCTGTTCTGCAACGTGGCAGAAATAATTTTCATCAGTTCGGCAATACTATGCCGCCACCACCGATGATAATGCCTCACAATGCACCATATCCTGCTCAGGCTGATACGGCTTCTGCTCCTGCAAGAAATATGGGCATGAACGACAAGCAAGACGATGTTCCGTCGCCTTCATCACGAAATGAAATCGAAGCAAAGCCAACTCCAAAGAGACACCATGCTTCAGCGGCAAGACATTCTTCGGGAGGCGGTTTTTCTACTTCGAACAGTATCGAAGCCCAAGAACGCCTTGCAGAAATGCGCGCCGATGGAAACTCCAAAGCGAAGATCCGCGAAAAGACGAAGAACGGAGTGACGACGTATAACGTGAAGTAAGTTTTCAGATTGCTTCGTTCCGCCGCGGCGGACTTCGTGATCCCTCGCAATGACATTCCGTATAAATACAATATATAAGTAATTGGAACGGGCAACTTCGTATGCCCGTTTTCTTTATAATGCAAAAAAGTAAACTCCTCATTGTTCTGCTTCTGATCGGGCTATTTCCTTTCGGTGCAACTTCTTATGCCCAAAAACTTTCAAAGCCCCGCGAAAAGTTTGCCCCTGATAGCGCGACGTTCTCTCTTTCGGTTGATCCCAAACAGGATTTTTCTCAAGGCAAAACTTTTGATGCGAAGATTCATTTCAAGGTAAGAAAGCATTGGCATGTCTATTCTTCAAAGTCCAATGATGAAGCCAGTTCGCCGATGAAGATGGCTATACCTGATGATCTGGCAAATAGTTTTCAACTTATAGGTTTCGAAGAAAAGGGAAAAGTAGTTTCGAATTTCGATTCGAACTTCATGGCAACGACGAAAGCATTTTATTCCGATTTCGATATTGTTGCAAAAATAAAAGTTAAGCAATCGGCAAAGATCGGTAAAGATCCATTCTATTTATGGATAAATTATCAGACGTGTAACGAAAGTAACTGCATCCCTGCAATTACTTTCGCCGTTCCGATGCTCTTTCTTGGCAAAGAACCTCTACAGATTGGGGTTACTGCCGGTAATGGAGAAGCAGATACCACGAAGGAAGCAGCAACCATTGATACAACTTCCAAACCTGTAACGCTCGCCGCAACTCCTACACCTCCTTCAGCAACATCAAATGGCACGACGGCTGATGATCTGAATAAGATCGCCAGCGAATCAATCTGGAGTTTTATTCTGACGGCGATGGGCTTTGGTTTACTTGCACTTGTTACGCCCTGCGTATTCCCGATGATTCCGATCACTGTCAGTTTTTTTACGAAGCGCAATCAGGGTTCGAAGAAACACGCAGTGAAAGATGCGACGTTCTATGCGGCGGGTATTATCGTTACATTTGTGGTACTTGGCTTTCTGCTTGCCTTGCTTTTCGGCTCATCGGGCATCAATAAATTTGCGGCAAATCCGGCAGTGAATATTCTCATCGCGGTGATCTTTGTGGCGTTCGCTTTAAATCTCTTCGGGCTATATGAATTAGGCGTTCCGAATGAAATTCTCAATAAGCTTCACCTCAAAGCATCAACGCATGAAAATCAGATCGTCTCCGTCATTTTAATGGGCTTTGTTTTTTCTCTTACAAGTTTTACATGCACTGTTCCATTCGTCGGAACGCTGATGGTTTCATTTTCCAGAGGGCAGTGGTTTGTGCCTCTGATCGGCATGACGGTCTTCGCCTCAGTTTTCGCGCTTCCCTTTTTTCTTCTTGCGCTATTCCCAAGTATGATGAAGGCGCTTCCCAAAAGCGGCGGATGGCTCAATAGCGTGAAAGTGGTGATGGGGTTTTTGGAGATCGCGGCGGCTATGAAATTTATTTCGAATGTTGATCTTGTTTATCACTGGCATATTTTCACGCGTGATGTTGTCATTGCAACTTGGATGTCGATCGCCATCATCACAACGATGTATCTTCTCGGCAAATTTAATTTTCCTCATGATACTCCGTCACAGCATATCGGACCGATCCGCGCCGTCTTTGCGATTATTTTTCTGACATTCGGAATTTATATGTACACCGGATTTGCAGGAAAAGGACTTGGCGAACTTGATGCTTTTCTGCCGCCAGTCATGGATGAGAATCCGGCAACGACTGCTTCGATTGGATCTAATGCTGCCAAACCAAGCGCTGAGAATGCTGCTCTATTTTGGCATTCGAGATTGAATGAAGCTTTAGCTCAGGCGAAACGTGAAGGAAAGAATGTCTTCATAGATTTTACCGGCTATCAGTGTACCAATTGCAGAGCGATGGAGGCAACAATTTTTAAAAAGCCTGAAGTACTCGGTCTCTTTAAAGATTTCATCCTTGCGAGGCTTTATACCGATGATGGTTCGCCGCTTAATGATTCGAACCGAGTAATGGAGGAGGCGAGGTTCAGCACGATTGCGCAGCCCTATTATGTGATCGTCTCGCCGGATGATAAACCATTAGCCACTTTTCCCGGCTTTACACGCGATTTAAATGCCTTTATGGGATTCCTCAAACCGCATTCAATTGTGGAAAAATCTGTAGCGCAACGATAAAACTTCAAACTTGACTAATGGATAGAGGCGGGCTATTTACCTGCTTTATTCAATCCGTCGCAGAGAATACAGAGGGGTTTATCTCCGGTGCCGGGCTTACGGTCTTTTCCGAGTATCTCCTTACCTGTACTGCACTTAAGGTTATCGTGATATTTGCTTTCTTTTACGGAGTACCACTGTGTAACCGCCGGAACAACTTCTTGTTTTTTTGACATAAATAAGTTATATTTTCAATTCTTGCAAGTGCAAGACGAAGAAGACGTTCGAACGGTTCCTCAATGGCTCCGCAAAGATCAATCTTTAGTGTTTTGAGATCAAATTCCTAACGTGTTAATCCCTACCTCGGATTTTCATTAATTCAAAACCATACTTACCGTTAACGGCCACAAAGATTTTACTTCTAAGCTTCCTGTCTTTGGCGGAGCATCATCCTCTCTGCCATGAGCATCAGCGCACCATTTAGCTGTGAAAAAACCAATGCCCGCTCCGAGCACGCAATCAGATATCCAATGATATCCTTGATACGCACGCGCAAAAGGTGTGAAGGCAGCAGGCACATATGCAAGAATTTTCAGCCACAACGGATCAGCATTAAAAGCAAGAACGGTGGAGAGTGCAAAGGCTTCGGTGCAATGTCCCGAAGGAAATGAATGATACGAGTCATCACTTAAACTGCCAAATGGATGGAAAGCGAATTTCCCTTGATTGGCATAAGGACGCGCTCTGCCTACAATGGTTTTTAACGCAACCGTGATGGCGGCAGCATATAAACATGATTGTCCTACTTCAAACGCGATTTTACGTGCCGTCATATCTCCGGTGATAAGCGAGTATCCACCATACGCTCCAAAAAGAATGAAGGGCATATAGAGACCTCCATAAAAATTTCCGGCAGCTGCTGGAAAACTATTATACAGGACTTTATTATTAAAAATAATATCTCGTGCCGGACCTTCTAAAGCGTATGCCACTCCGGTACCGGCAACAAAGGCGCCGATAACGATTGCATCATTGCCACCCCAATGCAATGGTGTCGTGAAATAATGTCCCGTCTCTCGCCAGAATTGAGAAAAATTATATGGAAAATGCGAAGACGTCGTATCGCGATACGTCTCTTGCGCAAAAGCAGATGTGCTTATAATGGAAAAGAGTACGGCAATAAAAAATTTATTTTTCATATTTTTTAAAGAAATGATTATGGTTTATCTATTATGTAAAAAGTCTGCAAAATACACAAGCAGGAAAATCTTGTCCTGTGACTTTGATGTATGGATAGTTGGGGTGTTATCAGTATAAACACGGTCATCAAGATAGATCAGATGTTCAAATCCAATTCCAAAATTATCAAAAAGATGGAATTCGATCCTGGGTTTTAGTATGGCAATATAATCATTTCCCGGTCTGCCAGTAATTAAAGGGCGCTCAATCGTATTAAGCCAATAATAATATGCAAGTAATGTTCCGCTTACAAAACCATGGTAATTCAGTGTGGCCTCTAATTTTGCTTCGGCTCCGGCACTAAAATAATAATCCCTTAACTGTGATGTATCCGGACCGTATTCTCTGCTGTTTCCGGCGAAGGGTACAATGCCAAGATTGAAATTTGTATAAAGATTTGCGTTTGGTGCTACTGCAAACTTTGAAACAATTCCGCCGCTAAATGCCATCGTTGCTAACTCGAAATTATAACTATCCCAAAAATCATAATGCACGAATGCACCGGTTAACATTTCGGTATTGCCCACTTTCATATTATTTCCGTAGAGTAATGCCTCGCCGGTAATGTTGGTTATAAGTTTCCGTCCCTCTCCTATGGTTACATCGGTACGGAAAGTGAAATAATCGAAAGGCTTTCGATCTCTTTTTTCGAAAGGATCACCGTAATCAAAATCGGCGTTAATAACAACTCGAGGATTTTTCGATCCCTGCACCTGTACACCTCCTGAGAGCACCACATCCAGCGGCTCTTTCTGATAGACTTCTTCAGTGGTAACGCTGGTAAGTTTGCCCTGCAAGAGGCGGGCAGTAAATCTTGCTGGATTGATAATACCTGCAACTAATTCTCTGAAAAATCTTTCCGTTCCCTTTGTCCGATCATCAAGGATGTTCGAACTTAATCTATAGCTCACTTCTCCGCCGAATATGCCTAATATAGTCGTATTGAAAATATCTTCCCTTTCAGGTCTTCCATTTAGTTCAGGGTGATTTACCGGATCGTAGGATCCTGCATTTTCTCCGAACATCTTCCACATTAAACTGCCTCCGAAAGCATAGGGCATTGATTCATAGAAATTCATTCCCGATGCGCGTGCCGAATTGAAATACCCTGCTCCGGTAAGCGGATGAAGGAAAAAATTATTTCCAAATCTATCTTCGTCCCATTTCCAACGGTCTGTCCAAAAGAAGGGATTTGCAGTATGTTTCCAGGAATTAAATCCTACGACAGGAAAATCTAAATTGAGGACGTAATGATCAAACAAGTTCAGAAGAACATTTTGCAAAACAACCTTCAGAGCAGGCTGCCACCAGGGACTCCTTTTGTTATAGATCGGATCATCATTAAGCAAGCCACGGTAAAGATTATAAATATGCCCTGTCGTGTCCTTAACTAAAATTTTCTTGGAATTGGTATCAATAGGGACAATATTCACTTTTGTGTTGGTATCCACAATAGCTTGTTTGACAGGATTGGCAATAGGTGTATTTTGCTTCATCCGGTTCGTATCCTGAAGAGCCTGCTTTAACAGTTTGGCAGAATCTACCGGTGCAGTGACCTGTGCATTAAGCTCTGTGATTAATAAAAGCGAGAATGCTAAAAAATAAAATATTTTCATTTTTTTTAATGCTATTTCAAAGGAAATGCTATTGGCCAGAGAAGTCTAGAATATCATTGTCATTCAGCGATTTCTTCACATCCTCTTTCTACCAACTTTCATCCAATATTTTCTGAGAAAGAAAGTATAATATAGAGTTTGGTATGCAAATTTACGCATATAACGAAATAACAATGTTACATAATTCTCGCATAATGTTACATTATTCTCATATTCACTGATTCTCGGGAGCCATTTCTGCACTGGTCATGGTTCTACTGCATACTCCCCGTATATCTTAAATACCTTTAGATTATTTTATGCAACCGAACTCTCCGCCATATAATGACAGATAAAACACCACTTCCGTCAACACTAAAAACGAAGCGAAAAAAATCTTTTTGGAAAAAGGCACTCTATATTGTTGCGGGCTTTTTTCTTTTTTTATTTTTAGCAGGGTGGATGTTTCTTAATTTCTTTTCCGACGGCCTCATTAATAGTATTGTCATCCCGAAGTTAAGCGCTCAAACGCGGATTGCAACACACGGACGGTATGCACTTACATTAGGCAGTATCAAATACTCGCAAGGAACCGTGCTGTGCAAGACATTCGAACTTGTCAGGGTTCGCTATGACAGCTCCGAGAATGGAATGGTCCCGAGACAAATAACTATTGACACGGTCAGGTTCACTGGCATAAGCTTGTGGGATATCGTATGGGGAAATCCGATCTCACTGAATACCATGGAAATAAACACTCCGAAGGTGTATATGACCGATGCAAGTTTGGAAACACCATCGCCCGACGTTATCGGAGATTCATTAAAACGTCTTGGGCAGCTTCCCAAAAAAGATCCGGTTGTTTCCTTCGATGCCATTGTCGCGAAAGATATTAATGTTTTTCTACCGCCGCAATCTCATCCCGGCGATGAGCCAGCGTTGAAGGGCTTCTCGGTAAGATTAACCGATTTCTTATACAATTCGGAAGATCAAAAACAAAATCCGTTACTATATTCAAAGCGCGTGGATTTTTCATTACCCTCGGTGAATTATGTTACCAAGGATAGCTTCTATACCATCAGCGTTCGCAATCTCAAAGCAAGTTTATCCGATTCGCTGCTGACGATTGACAGCTTTTCGTATAGACCAAATTATTCCGAAGACGTCTATGCCGCGAAACATCGTGTCGTTAAAGCGGCGATAGATTTTCGCTGTACGAATCTTCGCATGGATGGAATAAATTTCACAAAATTATTCGCAGGCATCAATATGATCGAGATGCGAAAATTTGAGGCGGGCACTTGGTATATTGATTCCTATCTTGATCGGCGCAGACCGCCGGATACTCATCCTGCCGATGCGCCAATGCCAAACGATCTTCTGCGTTCGCTGCCGATCAAATTAAATATCGGATCGGTGGTGATGAATGATGGCAAAATAAGGGTTCGAGAGCGAGCAGCAAAAGGAAGTTTGCAACCCGGTGTGCTGTTCTTTGATCGGTCACGAATTGCTATAAGTCCCATTTGCTCAGATAGCCTCAGTAAAAATTTCGGCGAGCCGTCGGCAATTTCCGTCTCTACTTATTTTGTTGGGGAGGGCTTATTAAAAGTAGAGGCAAGTTATCCGCTTTTGGATAAAGCTTTCAATCTTAAAATTCATGCAACGATCGGTGGATTTAATGTGAAAAAATTAAATACGTGGCTGATTCCATTCGAGAAGTTGGAAGTAACCGATGGAATGGTCAAGAGCGGAACAATAGATATGAATATTCGCTCCGGCACTGCGACGACGACAGTCACCCCGCGCTACACTAATTTTTCGATGAAGGTCTTAGCGTCCGATTCGAGGAAAAGTCCGGGTATCCTCGAAAAAATTAAGACATTTATTGCAAATACATTCGTACTCAAAGGAGATAACAAGGCAGAAAAAGATGAATTGGCAAAGAGTGGTACTGCAACGGTCACACGACACAAAGACGAAGAGTTCATGCAATTCCTGTGGATCTCATTACGGAAATCCCTCGGAAAGGTTGTCGGCGGATTTAAATAGAATCCGAGAAATACTCTTGGAGAGTGTCATTGCGAGAAGGGCTTCAGCCCGACGAAGCAATCCCCTAATAGTTTGTAGCCCCTTAGTCTCTACCAATTATTAGGGGATTCCTCACATCGTTTTTATGCTTTGCATAAAAAATCGGAGCCTGCACTGAGCTAAACGAACGTGTTCAGAATGACAGTAAATTCAAACTGAGCCACTACCAAAAAACCGAGAATCAAAAAAGTTTTTCTAAGAGTTCTTCTTTCGGCATATCGAAGTGCTCGGCTATTTCCCGGAGAATGGAATTGATCGTACCGACAGGGATGGCGTTGTGCTGAGGTACCGTAACGAAATGCTCGCCATGCTCCACAGTTCTCATTCGAACGTGACTTCCCTTTTGGCGAATAGGTTCATAACCGAGAAGAGAAAGAGCCTTTATTAATTCTTTGCCCGAGATTCCACGAGGAGTTTTAGGAGGCATATACTTCGTCGTGGACATAATGAAGACGGATGATCTTCGGAGCTTTTCCCTCGTCAAAATGACAGTCAACTGCTTCGCGGATATTATGGAGAAGTTCTTCTTTATTTTTTCCGAAAGTAAAAATAGCCTCACCAAGCGCTTTGGCTTGATAACCGCCATCGACCTCGTCCTCTTCGATCAAAAATATTATCTCGTTCATGCCTAATAGAATACAATCTTCGGTTTGCTGGTTCCCTTCGCCGGGAGTTTTTAGATTGCCACGTCGTCGCTGCGCGACTCCTCGCAATGACACGGTTCAGTTTCACACCACCGGTTGTGTCAGCGGAAGGATGATATGAAATTCCGCGCCTTCATTCTCTATGGAATTACCATAAATTTCGCCGTGATGGGTTTCGACAATTTTTTTGCTCAGCGCTAATCCGATACCGGTGCCGACGTAGGCGTCTTTCGAATGAAGTCTCTGGAAGATGGTAAATATCCTATCGGAATATATCTGGTCAAAGCCGATGCCGTTATCTTTGAAAATAATTTCGCAATACGAAACAGATTGATCAAGACTCTGATGTTTGGCGATTTCTTTTTTTGAAAGTATGTGCGAGTTAATAGTGATTTCAGGCAGCACACCTTCTTTCGAAAACTTCAGCGCGTTGCCGATCAGGTTATAAAAAAGTTGATTCATTTGCAATGGCATGGCGCTGATGACCGAAAGCTCATCGAATTTTATGGTAGCGTTCTTTTCATGAATGAGCAGGTCATAATCACTTAAAATATTTTTCAGCGTTTCGTTTAGATCCGTCTGCACAAAAAGTTTTTCGTGTTGAAGCAGACGTGAATAGTTAAGCAGGTCTTGGATCAGTGTGGACATACGAAGGGATGACCCTTCGATCTTATTGAGATAGTTTTTTATTTCAGGATTTAACCCTTCTTTATGTTTCTCCTGAAGGCGCTTGGAAAAAGTAGTTATTTTTCTGAGCGGCTCTTGCAAATCGTGGCTGGCAACATGAGCAAATTGATCTAACTGCAAGTTGCTTTGTTTTAATTCTTCGACGGAAGTTTGCAGTTCTTTGGTTCGCTGATCTACTTTAATTTCTAACTCGCGCGAAAAGTTTTGAAGTTTATTTTCGCTTTCTTCAATTAATCTATTCTTTTCTTTTAACTCATCACGAGTTATGACTAATTTCTGCTCCGAGACTTTTCTCTCCGTCACATCTTCAATGGCAAGAAGGATTAATTGCTCGGCTGTCTTTTCGTTGACAATTTGCCGCGCATTTATCAAGAGATGGCGTTCGCCAAGGGAAGGGAATTGGAGAATAATTTCAAAATCAACGACGCGACTTTTTTGCGGAAGAATTTTTTCGAGCAGCGAGCGAAGCATCACATCATCAAACTGCTGATGCTGTATTTCATAAAAATATTGATTCTCTGTATCCTTTTCTTCAACATTAAATTTTTTGTAGAAGGAGGCATTGGCAGTTTTTATGCATAGCGATCTATCAAGCACAATAAGCGGCTCACGCAAAGTGGATACAATCGCTTCGGAATAATGCCGTGCGGAGTTGAGCTGCTCCTGCTTATCAAGCAGTTCCTGATTGATGATGATGAGTTCTTCGTTGGTTGATTGCAATTCCTCTTTCGAAGTTTCTAATTCTTCATTAAGGGTTTGCATCTCCTCATTGCTCGACTGTAATTCCTCGTTAGCGCTTTGCAATTCTTCATTGCCAGCTTCCATATCTTCGGTGATGCTGCGCATATCTTCGCGCGTACGTGCCAATTCTTTTTCTAAGAGTTCATTGCGTAATTGAGCATCGTTATTTTTTGTTTTTCCAGCTGACGTACTCTTCCCTTTTTCATCAGCATTTGGGACAGCAACCTTCGTAAAGAGGATTAAATAATGTGCCTCTACGGTATCGGTAAGCGGAACAATATTAATTGAAACCAGAAATTCTTTTCCGTTTATTTTGATTGGAATATTTTCTTTCAGCGTGGCTGTGTCGCTTGTTTTTGCTTTGTGTAAGGCATTTCTGAGTTCAAACGCTAATCCTTCGCGCGCCATTTTCAGAAGGCTGTAAGTGGGTTTGCCCTGAGGCGCTTCGAGAAAAGGCGTGATAATGCCATGAATGTGAACAACATCTAACTGTTCATTCACCACGACACTTGCAGGCGTATATTTTGAGAGCAGAATTTCCTCAGCACTTTTCCTAAAATCGGTACGAACAGATTCTTGGTTTGTGGATTTTTTATCTTTTGTCGCAAGAAATTCTTCCTTGCGCTGAGTTGCGACATGGATAAACCTGCCCGGCACATTCTTGCGAGAATATATTTTGTCATGTTTGGAAATTTGCGTAAACAAATCGGACGAGGCACCGATCGTTTCGGATTTACCCAACAGAAGGTATCCATTTTCTTTCAAGGCATAATGAAACGTCGTCAGCGCTTTTTTCTGTAAGAACGCATCCATGTAGATCAGGACATTCCGACAGCTTATCAGATCCATTTTTGCAAAGGGAGGATCTTTCAAAAAATTGTGCGGAGCAAATACGCACATATCACGGATGAGTTTGCTCACTTCGTAACCCTCGTTATTTTTTGTAAAATATTTTTTCAACTGAGCGTCAGAAAACTTTTCGACATCGGCTTTAGTATAAACTCCTGCGCGTGCTTTTTTAATGGCGCTCTCGGAAATATCGGAAGCGAAGATCTGTATTCTTGTAGCAGATAATTTCTCTCCTAAAAATTCATGAAGACAAATAGCAAGGGAGTAGGTTTCTTGTCCGGTGGAGCACCCGGCAATCCAGATACGAAGCGGTTCATCACGCGGTTTATCTTTGAACAGCGCAGGGAATATTGTATCGCAGACTGTTTCGAAAGTTTTCGGATCGCGCAAAAAAGAAGTAACGGGAATGAGCATATCCTGAAACAGTGCATCCTGTTCGGCTTTATCAGTGCGCAATAACTTTAGGTACTCGGCAAGACTTTTCTTTTTGTCGATCGCCATTCTTCTGGCAATGCGCCTGCGAAGAGTTGGCTGCTTATAGTATGTGAAATCAACGCCGCTTCGTTGGCGAACCAGCAAAAGAATTTGTTTAAGAACATCTTCATCGTCCTTCGGTATAAGCCCATTCTCATCGGCACTATCATCAGCATGAGCATAAGCAGTTTTAAATGTGCGGTCAATTTGAAGCAACTGCGCCGGAATTTTTTCCGGCGATAAAATAAAATCCACGACTCCTGCGTTCACTGCGCTTTGTGGCATACTGTCGTATGCGGCAGACTCGTTATCTTGCGCGAAGGTAATGCCTCCGTGGTCTTTAACAGCTTTCAACCCGAGTGTGCCGTCGCTGCCGGTGCCGGAGAGAACCACGCCTACTGCGAAACTGGTATGCACTTCCGCAAGTGATGTTAAGAATACATCAATGGTAAGATTCAGGTTTTTCTTATCACGGGCAGCAAGCTTGAGAACTCCATCGGAAGAAATGAGAATTTTATTGGCAGGGATGACATAAATGTGATCGGGAGCAAGTTTAATGTCGTTAGTAATTTCATGGACAGGAATCTTCGTTGCACGGGAAAGAATTTCGGGCAAAAAACTTTCATGCGAAGGGGCAAGATGTTGCACGAGCACGTATGCCATTCCGGAATCTTCCGATATCGCTCCAAGAAGCCGCTTGAAAGCATCAAGCCCGCCGGCAGATGCGCCAATACCCACAACAGGAAAATTCTGCTTGGTGGCAGGCGGTTGGATTTTATCTTTTTTTGCTGGCATCGATTTAGTAACGTAGAAAACTTTGATTGTAGTGATTCACACTTCCTATATAGAGAACTGCACTGTAGCAGATGGCGGGGATATTATTTCATGGGGTCTGCAGGAGATAATGATAAAAGAAAAACAAGGCTGCGGAGGAGGTGGTTCAGTGAATGAGAGTAACGAGCCGTTTAAAATAAAAAACGGAAGCGGCACCCTCTTGTCCACAAACAACAAGCATACATTCTCCCCGTAGCGGCGAGGATATATGGTATAAAATGCCGCATCCCGTGACTACAAAGATACGACAGAAAAAAAAGGAGCCTGTGAGGCATGAATTTTGAGTTGTGAGTTTTGAGTTAATAATTCATCCGCCGCGCGGACAAAACTCATAACTTAGTACCCTTCTTCTTCCCTTTTCTCTCCTCCCCAGAACTCATCAAAACGGCAAGCGGGTAGAGAGGTGGAATATGTTCGTAGATAATCGTAATTGCAGAGGTGATGGGCACTGCAAGGATCATCCCAAGCGGACCCCATACCCATCCCCAGAAAATGATTGAAATGAGTATAAGCAGCGGACTCAAATTCAGTGACGACCCCATTACACGCGGCGCGATATAGCTGCCGATCAGAAGTTGGGAGACGATCACGATCACCGATAAAATTATCGGAGTCAGCAATGTATCAAATTGCAGAAATGCTACCAAAAGCGGCATCGTTATTGCAAAGATAGAACCAATACTCGGAATGAACATCAGCAGAAAGGTGAGCATCCCCCAGAGCAATGCAAGATCTACGCCGAAGATGAGCAAAACAACTGTCATCGCAACACCTGCAACAGTATTGATCACCAGAGTTGTCACGAGATACGTTCGCACTCTTGCCTCGATATTTTCCAGTATTTTTTTCAGATGGAATGATCCCGAAGGCGGGAAAGCCCGTTCGATCTTTGTCCTAAACTGCCCGTGCGAAGCTACGATAAAAAGCATGAAGAGCAGAATGAGTGTGAAGCTGCTTATTAATGAAGTAATAGAGGATAAGGCAGCGACGATCTTTTCCGGCGGTATGATTGATGAAAATTTGAAATCGGCTGCCTGCTGACGTAAATCCGGAGAAATGTGGCCTGCAAGATCCATGATCCACGGCAAAAAGACATGATCCCATTTAAGTTGATATTTTGGAATAACTTCAACAACTGACCCTACTGTGGTGACAGCAATAACCACCACTCCGAAAAGCACAGCACCCACCAAACCGAGTACTAAGAGGATGGAGAATACGACGGGTATTTTTCGTTTGCGCATCCTTTCCACCAACGGCATAAAAATATTTGCAAGGAATAATGCTGCAACGAACGTAAGAAAAGCATCACTGATAAAATGCAGCAAAATTCCGACAACCACGACGACAGCGATCGCCGCCGGTATCGCAATAATACCCGGTGGAGCAGAATAATTATCGCTCCCCAATTTCGTCCCTAAGCTTCCCGGTTTTTTATCTTGGTGTACTATGTCCATAATTCAAACTTACGAAAAAGATTAACAGGTTGGATTCCTTTTCAACATTTCTACGAATTCTCCGGTGAACCGCTTTTACCTTTTTTGATCGAACTTCTTATCCCTGAAACTCGTTGAGAGCGCACCAATAATTTGAAAATACCCCTACATCACTAAAAAAGCAAAAACGCCGCCACACGGGAGCGGCTTTTTTGTTGCCCTGAATTTAGCTAATGTTCACACTTATCCTGCTAACATCTTACAGACTAACAACTCCGGGTAATCGGCATCGAAGAAAGTTGCTTTAACTGAATTTGTGAATGCGTGAATCATGCAACTTATTCCTAAAGTGGTGTAATGTTTTTTGAGCAATACCTCCGTAATTTTGTACTCAGTTAAATGAAAGATTTTTTTCATTTTTATTACATAAAGAACATGAATACAAATACAGATTCAACACCAAACCAGAATAATAGAAATTCTTCGAATCCTTCGGATTCTTCTAATTCTTCTAATTCACCACAAGACAGCAAGTCTAATCCGATTAGTAACGAGAAGTCACAGTCTCCTTCGAATGTCGGCGGAGATCAGAAACAGAATTCAACAAATTCGAATGATGTTTCGAAAGAGAATAAGACTGTCACAAGCAACTAAGAATCTCTTAGGGATTTGTGAGCAAGCTATGATAAAAGAACAAAGCTACTGATAAATCCAAATATACTTCAAAAAGCAAAAGCCTCGAAATATTGAGGCTTTTGCTTTTTTAAATGGATTTTTATATGCTATTCTTAATGCGAACCGAGGATATATACTTTGCCGTTTTCACCAACCATTGCGCCATTATTTGCATCGTTCATAAATACGTTCAATAGGCGGAGTGAACCGACTTTCTTTGTTGTCCATGACTGCCCTCCATCAGCTGTTTCCATAACTGTTCCATTATATCCGACAACGGTGGCATGATTTACATCAGGCATCCAAAGTCCAGTGACAGGTGTGGTAACTGTCTTCGTCCATGTCGCTCCTGCGTCGGATGTAGTTAAGATGAAGCCGGTACTCGGTGGAGTAGGATCACCTGCTATAGTATTCAGACCGACTGCAATCCCATGTGTTGCATCAGCGAAAGCGATCTTTGCAATTTGTTGATTGCTCGGCAAACCTGAGCTTTGCAAAGTCCATGTTGCGCCTCCATCGGAAGTATGAAATATCTGCCCATGAAGACCGGATACCCAGCCATTAAGCTGATCAGAAAAAGATAATCCATAAAGACCAGTTGGAGTTGTAATGTTCAGTTGAGTCCAAGTCAACCCCCCATTGATGGTTTTATAAACGAATCCTTGTGTATTATCTACATCAAAATATCTTGTTCCGATGACAAAGCCGATCTGTGAATTAACCATCTGTACATTTCGAAATTGCACATCGATGTTGACATCAAGCGGCATCCAATTTGCTCCGCCATCAGTCGTCTTGAGTACCACTCCTATGCTTCCGACAGCTATAGCTGTATTAACATCGCTGAATGAAATACCATAGAGATCTTGGTACGTTCCGCTGCTTTGTAAAGACCAAGTATTTCCTCCATCTATAGTATGAACAATTGCTCCACCTGCTCCGACTGCGGTGCCTATCTGTAGGGTCGGAAAGCTGACGGAGATTAGCGTTGCGGTTACTCCGCTCTGTTCAGGATCCCAAAAATGAGCAAAGACGGTATCATGTACAACTGTTGCAGTTGTTGTTGAAGTTGTGCAGCTATTAATACTCAGCAGTGAAAAGCTAATCGCAAAAATAATTACGAAGGCAAGAAATATTTTTTTCATCGTTTAGTAAAAAATTAGATATGGAAATACAAAATTTACAACAAGGTGGCGATTATTCCGTTCCGTAACGAATAATTTACAAAATAAAACTGTAACTTTTGTGCTATTTTCGTTTTTAATAAGTATGACTAAATGATTTACTGCCTTTATAACTCTTATAAATATTTATCCGAGATGATACAATCGAGAACTTGTTGCTGCAATATATTTTTATTATTTATTCTTACTTTCCTGTGTTTTGGAGTTCAAGCTGCACTCCCTCCAATTCTTCCAAAGATATTAATCAATACTATGTATGTTTTGCCAACCGGTGGAACAAGAATTGTCGCATCATCAAGCAGCGCTTTTCAGGCTGCCTTAAATTCCGCTAAATTTGGCGACATCATAGAACTACAAGCCGGAGTTATTTATACCGGTCCTTTCACATTGCCCAATAAAACGTCGGGAAGTGGATGGATCTATGTCGTGTCATCTGCATATTCATCATTACCTGCTCCTTCAAAAAGAGTAAACCCTGCTGATGCAGTGAATATGCCGAAGATCGCAGTCGGAGCAGGAAGTGGTGGCGCGATCCAGACAATTTCAAACTCTCATCACTTTCGTTTTGTGGGCATTGAGTTCGCTCCTCTTGCAGGTAAGTACGTTTACAATATCGTGCAAATCGGCAATGGCGAAAAAACTGAAGCGAGTCTTCCGAATAATATCGTAATCGATCGCTGCTATATTCATGGGGACCCCATTGCCGGAAGCCGCAGAGGAGTATTGATGAATGGCGCATATATATCCGTTATTGATTCCTACATCTCCGACTTCAAAGAAGTTGGTGCGGATAATCAGGCAATCGCTTGCTATAGCACGACTGGTCCCTTGAAGATCGTCAACAACTATCTTGAAGGAGCCGGAGAAAATGTGATTTTTGGCGGATCAGATCCGAGCATTCCGAATGCCGTCGCATCCGATATTGAAATTCGCTGTAATCATTTCTTTAAGCCACTTACGTGGATGAAAGAAACGTGGCAGGTCAAAAACCTGCTTGAATTTAAAAATGCGCAGCGTGTACTCGTCGAAGGAAATAAGTTTGAGAATTGTTGGCCCGCAGCGCAGAGCGGATTCTGTTTACTGCTCACGCCTCGCAATCAAAATGGCGGAGCGCCGTGGTCAGTTGTGCAGGATATTACGATCAGATTAAATACTTTTAAAAATATAGCACAAGGTGTAAATATGTCCGGCTTTGATGCTCCGAATACCAGCCAGCGTACTTCGAGGATCCTCTTTGAAAATAATCTGATCAATGAAAATAATCTTGGCACAGGCGGAGATGGTAGGTTGTATGAAGTGCTCAACGGACCGACTGATGTGGTCTTCAATCACAATACCGGCTTTTGCACGAATGCATATATGGTTTCCGACGGTAATCCGAAGACGGACTCGTTCGTGTATAAGAACAATCTTGTCAATCATGGAAATTACGGCTTCATCGGCAGCGGAACAGGAACTGCGAATACGACGCTTGCCATGTATTTTAATAATAACTGGCAAATAACGCATAACGCCGAGGCAGGTGGTTCAGCGACAGGCTTTCCGACAGGAAATTTTTTTCCTAAAACTATTAATGACATCGGCTATACCGATACTGCCGCAGGAGATTACCGTCTTTCCGCTTCCAGTCCGTACCGATTAGCTGGGACTGACGGAAAAGATCTTGGAGCGGATATGAACTTGATCGCTCAAGCAAGTATCTATACTGGAGATTCCGTAACTGCTTCTGTTCGAAGCATCACCCTATCCGAACGATTGCAGCTATTCCCGAATCCCGCCGATCACTATTTGAGGTTTATTACAACTTCTAATACTGATGTTACTGTTATCGTCACAGATATTCTCGGAAGAAAGATTCTAACAAATACCCTTCCACCTAGCGAAGGGATTATCAATACAACCGATCTTCCCAACGGCACATACCAAATTACCATACAGTCAGACACAAAGGTATTCAGTGAAAGTTTTGTCATAGTACATTAAGGCTTCCCATTTGTCGCATATAGCTTTCGCCGAATACTAATGTGTTCATGATATAACATTTTCCGAAAGTTGTGTAACATATTTTTAAAGAGTTCTACGTATTTTTGTATCCAGCAAGAGATTATCCTATAGTGGATTAATTCCTGCGATTTCTCATTGGCATTCTGTAAATTCTTTGTTCGGGTTTTTCCTTGCATAAAAAAATATCTGATCGTAAATGGTGGTAGTTTGCAGAGGAAATTTGGTAAGGATGAGTTACTGAAGTGGCCAAGGAGTCTTCAGGATGCCTTTTTTTTAACGCGAGGTTGCCTTCCGCAAATTGATTTCAGTCTAATTCATCACATAAATGGATAAAAAACACTTGGACACAAATTCTAAAGAAAATGGCGGGCAGTATGATCGCCCCTATTGGAAACGCGCCCATCACGACTGGAAATTTTGGATTGTGTTAGTATTGATGGTATTGGCAATGGGTATCTATTTGGGTACTGAGGACTTATCTATCCGTCCCCATGGCAAAATAGAGCAGCGGGTTCCGTAAAGAATGTGTTAATAGTGTAACTTATTCCTAAAGCAATGTAATGCTTTCCATGCTTCTATTGCGTAGTTTTGTAGCAGGATAAATGGAACAGTTAGTCAATTATATGATAGCCGCTCCATTAGTATTGGACGATAAACGAAGTAATAGCTTATAAAGCCTTTGTTTAGATGCCCTTACGAAGAACTTTTAGTTCAAACCGAAGATACCCGAGCCTTTTATCAACTCGCAGCTTCCTTTTCAACTACCCTTCTTTTTCAAATTTCCCGCTAACGGCGGCTTCGAACTCCGCTACGGCGGACGATGTTGGACTACTATGTCTTTTTTTTTTAACAATAAATAAACATCATGAGATATCTTAATACAGTATTTAAGCAAGCGACATTCATTGTAGCTTGCATAACTATTCTCTTCATGTCAGGAGTATCTTTTGGACAAACAGTGCAATCGGTACAAGCGTCACCTCTTCGACCTAATTTTGGGGGTGCATCGAACTATGCAGTATACACAGGTTCAGGAACGATCACCAATACGGGTTTAAGTGTACTCACAGGTGATATTGGTACTGATGCCGGAAGTATAAAAGGCTTCCCCCCTGGAATATACAGCGGCTCTCAGCATATTGCAGATGCCAGCACAGCACTTGCGAAAAAAGATTTGGGCGCTTTATGGACGACTGAAGCCGCTGTTGCATGTGATTTTGTGCTCGGAGTAGGAATTGCAGACGGACAATCATTCGATCCTGCAGTTTATTGCTCAGGTGGTGCGACGACGACATCGGGAAACATCACCTTCAATGCGCATGGTGATGCCAATGCGATCTTTATTGTTAAAATTGGCGGTCAACTAAGCGCCAATGCCGGAACGCATATCTTATTGTCGAATAATGCCCGAGCAGCCAATATCTATTGGTTTGTTGATGGAGCGGTCAATGTTGCCGATAACTCGTCTTTCAAAGGGACAATATTTGCACGTGGTGCGATCAGCTTCCTTGGCACATCATCACTTGATGGAAGAGCACTCGTTGGTCCGGCAGGGGCTATCAACATCGCTGCCAATAAAATGTCTATTTCTACTGACTCCGCAACAGTAAACAATCTTACTGTTGTAAAACCTGCCAACGGCGACACTCTTAAGGGTAAAACACAAAACTATCAGATCACATGGTCAGGATCAGGAATCGATAATCAGAAAAAAATCGAGTATTCTCTTGACAGTGGCAAAACTTGGAAGACAATTATTGATACAAGTACAACTGCTTCAAGCTATAATTGGAACATTGTTCCGGATACAAATTCGACAAAAGCGATTATCCGTGTTACCGACAAGAACAATTTATCCGGACAAAGCGGAATCTTTACGATCACTTCAACCAAGCCCAATCTCGGCGCTATCGTTGTCTTAACGCCTGCTACCGGAGAGATCGTTAATGGGAAAATGCAAAATTACCAGATCACATGGACAGGCACTGGGATTGCTTCACAGAAAACTTTTCACTATTCGCTTGATGGAGGGCTCACCTGGACATTGATCGGATCAATGACTGCCGATGGCTTCTCCTATGGCTGGAATGTTCCTGACACGGCTTCGACTATGGCAATGGTACGCATTACCGATGCCAATGGCGCTATCGGAAAGAGCGGCATCTTCATTATCAAATCCGGAAAACCGGGTCCGGGCACGATTGTTGTTCTGACACCTGGAGCCGGTGAGACCGTTAATGGCAAAACGCAGAACTACCAGATCACTTGGACAGGCAGCAATATTGCCCTACAGAAGACATTTGACTATTCCCTCGACGGAGGTCTTACCTGGACAATGATCGGTTCGATGACTGCCGATGGCTTCTCCTATGGCTGGAATGTCCCTGACACTGCTACTAATATGGCAATGGTACGCATTACCGATGCCAATGGCACTGTAGGCAAGAGCGGTATCTTCATTATCAAATCCGGCAAACCAAATCCGGGTACGATAATTGTTGTGCGACCAGCACTGGGAGAAACAATTGCGGGTGGTATGCAAAACTATCAGATCATGTGGAGTGGAACAAACATCGCCACAATAAAAACCTTTGAATATTCTCTGGATGGTGGGTATACATGGAATTTCATTGGTGTACTTTCAAGCGATCAATTCTCAGCTTCATGGGCAAATGTCCCAAATGAAGCGACAACGCAAGGACTCATTCGCATAACCGATGCAAATAATGTATCTGGCACAAGCGGTATGTTCACGATCACCAAAACTCCTGGAGTGGGTTCGATCAATTCGCTTACCTTGACCGGCTTGGATAATGCCCGGAACATCAAGAATAACATGCAATTGGGCATTAACTGGACGTTCACACCTGATATTGGAACTTCAATGGAAGTCGAGTACTCACTTGACTATACGCTTACTTGGGTGCATATAGCAACGATTCCGACTCCGACAACTGAAACAGCCGGCAGCACTTCTTGGATGACAACTCCGACTGGCTATCACAATCCTGTCTTCATCCGCATTACCAGTTCGAATGGAATGACAAGAACATCACAGCCATTTTCGATCGGATCGAATGCAGGTGTAGCATATACTTCACAAAAGGATGGATATGCTCTTGCAAATTATCCAAATCCGGTGAGCGGCGAAACGAATATCTCTTTCGTCCTTCCGGTTGCAACTGATATTACCATCTCAATAAGCGATGGACTCGGACGCGAAGTTGCGAATGTAATCTCGCAGCATTTCGATGCAGGAACGCACAATGCATCATTCAATGCCTCGAAGCTTTCAGCGGGTATGTATAATTATACTCTTAAAGCAGGCACCACCGTTCTCGTCGGAAGAATGATCGTTGTGAAGTAAACAGCAAACCGCAAATACTATTCATTGTGTATATCTTTAAGCGGCTTCAATAAATTTTTGAAGCCGCTTAAAATTTGAAGAAAGATTTAATCTATTGGAAATAAATAATATGAAAACGAAAATGGCATTTTTAACGTCAGCATTCTTCTCCTTACTTGTGATAAGCGGGATCATTGGATGCTCATCGTCAACGACACAGCCTTCAAATACTGCAACTGTTAATTTTTCCGGCGAAACTGATGGATCCCACGCTAGCACAGCATTTTGGGGGAAATCCCCCACTATCGCCTCCTCAGGGATTCGCGCCGATTCTATTGAGATTACTCGTGTGCGATTTCTGATCTCATCGGTAAAACTACACGTTGAAGGGAATGACACCACAAAAGATGGAGAATTGAAAGCAGGACCATTCGTGGCTGAATTCACTCCAGGACTCTCAAGAATTTTCTCGACCGTTACTCTGCCATCAGGGACATACGAAAAGATCAAGTTCGAGATCCACAAATTTCCATCATCTATTGATCAGACATATTTGAATGATCCGGTCTTTACCGATTTCGTAACGAACGATCGCTCGACAGTGATTATTGAAGGAAAAATATGGCCCACGAATATCGCGGTGCCCGTAAATTTTGAGTATAAGAGTCGTATTACCGAAAATCTGGAAGCTAAATTTCCTGGTTCTATTACGATTAATGGCGGAAGTACAAATACTCTTGCACTGATCTTCAGTCCAATGCTCGCATTCAAATCTGCATTCGTTCTTGATCCACGCGATCCGCAGAATAGTAACGATATTGATAATTTCCTTAAGTCGTCAATCAAGGCTTTAAAGAAATAGTATGTTTTTTCTCTTTAGACCAGGCGAATGTGTAAATTGTGTAATATATTATTAAAGTTATGTAACACTTTTGCAGGTTGAACCCCGTATTTTTGTACTGATAAGTTTATCGTAAGCATTGGGCAGTCTGATTGGGGAGTTTGACTGTCTGACGTCCGCCACGATATTTATATATGGCGGGCGACTTACGATATTTAGGAAGAGGAGTCATTTAGGAAGAGAAGTCCCCCCGAAACATTTTTATCGTTAATCCACTTTCTTTTAAAAAATCTAAAACCAAATAATCAATATGGGAAGCTTACTATATATTATTGCAGTGATTCTTGTAATCCTTTGGGCAATCGGTAATTTCGGGGGCTACCAAGGGGGCGGACTTATTCACATCCTGCTCGTCATTGCCATTATTGCTGTGCTCTTCAGAGTGATACAGGGCAGACGCGTTCTTTAAGAACTCTGAGCGGATATAATCTTCGAATAATCGAAGATTATATCCGTTTTTTATTATTTTACCCACGAAAAATTCCTCCCCATTTCTTTATTCACAATGTTTACAAAAAATATTTCACTACCATGAAAACCAAATTACATATAGACGCATTTTTTTCAAAATTTCTTTTTGTGTTTTTTGCTATGAGCGCCGTCGCGTTTTTTGCTACCGGCTGCTCAAGCTCTTCCACAAGCCCCGGCACGACCGCGAATGTCACGGCTACGACTGATATGGAAAATGAGACCATTTCGGGTATAGCTGGGAAATTCGCATCCCCGGCAGTCGGACCTATTGTGCAATCATTGACCATTACGCACGTACGCGTTCTTATGAGTGGATTGCATTTGCATGTCAGTGATGAGGCAGCAGCAGGAACCGGAAATTTCACGGCTCAACCAATAATTGCTGATTTTAAAGCTGGAGCCACCGCACAAACCGTTGCAACAATTGCCGTTCCCTTCGGAACATATTCGCAGTTAATCTTTGATCTGCATCAACTTGATAATACGGCTGACGCATCGCTCATCACCAATACATCTTTTGCCGATTTTGTCATGCTTGACCGCCCGACAATTATCATTGACGGAACGCTTACGGATAACGCTGGCGTGACACAAAACTTTTCCTATAGGACTTCAATGGTTGCCAATCTCAAACCATTGATTCTACCTACAGTAATAATGCTTGCCGAGAAAAGCTACACAATTGATCTACGCTTCGACGGAAAGATCGCATTCGGTTCATTAAGCGGAAAAGCGCTTGACCCTCGTGCACCAGAAAATAAGGTTGATCTCGACGCACAAATCGCAAAGGCATTCAAAGCTTTGCAGAAATAAGCAGCAGAAATGAAATTGTAAGGGCAGCAGTGGTTGCCCTATTGCTTGAGTACTTCACACTTCGTCAGTCTGAATAATGTGCGAATTATATAATTTATTCTCAAAATTATGTAATTATTTTCATCCTTCAGCTTCGTAGTTTTGTGACGTGTTAAAAGAGATATTATTCATTTCATTAAATCGGAGATAAAAATATGCGAAATAAAATTACCGTACTCGTGCTCACTACTATCGCTTTTTTCAGCAAAGCAACGATGGCTTTAGCTGATAGCGTATCGAATGTAACGGAAGTTCATACCTCTACTTCGAAGACGGAATCCTACACTGTCCTGGGAATGGACCAGACCACGGGAATCATCGTCATCGTCGCCGGAGTCGTTGTGCTGCTTTTGATCATAATGATGGCTACGCGTTCATCAAGGAGAACTTCTTCATCGACTACTGTCGTGAAGTAATCGGTGAATACCGACAGAAAATCTCAAACAGCATAGTTAGCGATCTGATTTCTAAAAAAGAGGAACTCCAAAAGACAATACTGACTAGAAGGAAAGGCACCCTGCTCATAAGGCAGGGTGTTGTTTTTTGAATGATGCTAAATGCGACCACTATGGTATGACCATTTTTTTGGGAAACCAGTGAAATCATCAGGCTTTTCCCCGAATATTCACTATTGCACCCCAGTTTCCAGAAATGTGTGAATAATGTATCATTTTATCAAAGTTGTATAACACTTTACCCCCGTAAGTCCGTAACTTTGTATAACAATAGAGTATTCTAAGAATCCGAAAAGTGAAAAATTGCGTAATCAAAATTCAGTAGCGAATAAAAGGTGCCCTGACAAACTTTTGTGAGTCGTTCCTTATAGACGAATTTCTGGTTCACTAATGAAGAGATCCGAGTTTAATATCTCGTCTTTTCTCTTTTCACTGGACTTTCTGTGTTCATCATCGCCTTTCCGGGGCGAAATTCGCCGTGGCGGATTTCAAACGGGACTGGAATTCTATCATACTACAAAAAAATAATAATGAAAACTCTACCAATTCGCCGCAGTGTAATGCTCGGCTTGACTCTATCACTTATGCTGCTCATGAGCAGTGCAACTCTTGCTCAGGATGTTGCCGGACGTATATCCTTCGGCTTTGATGCCGGTGGAAATAAGTACTACGGCAACTACACCGATAGCCGCTTTGGCTTTCAGGGTGACGCGTTCATCCGCTGGAATATTCTGGACTGCTTATCCTTACACGCAGCTTATAGCGGCGGTGTATTGGGATATAAAGTCACAGATGCAAGCATAGCCAATGAGAATAATGCCTTCGGTGCCACTTCTATCGGCAGCCCTGGTATACTGGGCACTGTCAATCATATCCGCGTCGGTGGATGGGAACTGATGCTCTCCTATAATGTATTCCCGGAGGAAACATTCGTACCCTAGTATTCCCGGAGGAAACATTCGTACCCTATTTTATCGCAGGAATAGAAGCCCTGAACTTTGAGCCAGATGATGTGAGTCCATTACCATTAAAAGGAAATGCCAACGCTCGTTACAGCAAGAACGTGATCGGTGGAGTTCTCGGAGTTGGATTCGAAATGTTCATCACTGATAAAGTCACTTTCAACGGAAAAGGACTCCTGCATTTGACAGGTACCGATTGGATTGACGATTATTCTGATCCAGCGAATTTCAGACAGGATGCGTATCTGACCATGGGTCTTGGATTCAGCTATTACATCTTTGCACCGCCGCTTCCGACAAAAATGGTTTCTGATGATCGCAGTTCTAATTCAACTTCAAATACAACGAACATCACCAATATCTACACGACGAATATCATCAAAGGTGATACGGTCGTAGTGAAAGAAGTCGATACGGTCTATAAGACAAAGATCGTCAAAGGCACGATCTTTAATTTCCCGGGAACGCTGTTTGTTGTCAATTCGGATGAATTCAATACTTCAGTGTCCGGCAATTTACAGAATCTTCACAATATCAAAACGCTTGTGAATCAATGTCCTGAGCTTACTGTCGAGATTCAGGGACATGCAAGCCATGAAGGACCTGCGGGACGTAATCAGGAATTATCAGATATGCGCGCTCGTAAGATCAAGAACTGGCTTATTGAGCAGGGTGTAAATCCGAACAAGATCGTCAGCGTAGTTGGTTTAGGTACAAGCGACGATGCTGTGCATGAACCGGAGAATGCGTCGGCTGCAGACCTCGAAGCGGCTCGAATTCTCAATAGAAGAATCGCTGTCAAAGTTGTC
>JBBQWV010000010.1:0-116604 GCA_038210275.1 Kapaibacterium sp. (SeqCode)
AAACTCTGCGCAGTTGGGTCTGTTCACTGAGTTGCCGTAAGCAGTTACACCTTCTGGTAAAGACCAGTAGAAAAGATTATCCCATTGGGATTATCTTTTCGTAGAAAATAACTCCCCGAAACCCGACCGCCTTTTCCCAATGGGCACCTACTCTAAAAAGCTAAGATTTCGCAATTTACTCGAATAAATGAAATTTGCCAAAAAAATCTTTGGCGATTCCAGCCTGATTTCGCCGATTTTGAAAATAGTTTGGTTTGGGCACCTTGACAAAAGCACTTTTTGTGCGTATATTTGCATTTGAAAGTTCGACATTATGTATTTTATAGCGAAATAACCTACGATGTTTTGCGTAAAATACATACAGAAACCCACAATCCAGCCTTCTATTCCTTTTGATATTTTGCTTCGATGGCACTTAGAGCGTAATCCTCGCCGATAAATGGAAAAATAATGAAAGAGATATTGGGAGTAGCTATGAGCTATGAGCTATGAGCTATGAGGACTGAGCTATGAGTGGACTAACCACCACTCTTAATCTCTTATCCTGAGATTTATAACTACGATAACTATTTGAGATTGCCACGTCGTCCGCAAGCGGACTCCTCGCAATGACACCTTTTTTTTACTAACTACTAAACTACCAACTACTAAACAAATTCGCATCCAGTTTTTCTTGATCGGAGAGTGATCCTCAGAAGGGATATCGCTGCGATCTGTTCATTGACAATTTAATAAACGAGTCAAAAGTCAAAACTCTAAAGTCAAAAAAGGGGTCGCTACCCTTTTGACTTTTGAGTTTGAACTTTTGACTTCAAACCAGCAAGTCCGGTCGCCGCTCTTGGGTTCGTTTTGTCGCTTCTTCGTTGCGCCAAATTCGGATCTTTTCGTGATCGCCTGATTGGAGGATTTCGGGGACTTTCATGCCTTCGAATTCTGCAGGACGGGTATAAAGCGGAGCGTCGAGTAACCCAGTCTGAAATGAATCGAGCATAGCACTCTCTGAATCATGGATGGTACCGGGAAGTAATCGGACGATCGCATCAATAACGCAAAGCGCTGGAAGTTCTCCGCCGGTGAGTACGTAATCACCGATGGAAATTTCTTTGGTGATAAATGTTTGGCGGATGCGCTCATCAATTCCTTTATATCTTCCGCAAAGAAAAAGGAGATTGGTCTTCATCGAAAGTTCATTAGCATCATCCTGCTTGAATGTTTTTCCATCGGGCGTGAGGAAAATGATCTCATCGTAAATTCGCTCGGCTTGTAATTTGCGGATAATGGTAAAGATCGGTTCAACGCGAAGCACCATTCCGGCTCCGCCGCCGAAAGGATCGTCATCGATCTGATGATATTTGCCAAGACCGTAATCGCGAAGATTATGAATTACGATCTCGACAATTCCGTTATCCCGCGCACGCTTAATAAGGCTCTCATTTAGAGGGCTTTCAAGCAAAGGCGGTACGGCTGATATGATGTCGATTCGCATTGGTGATTTGGGTTTATAATAGTGTCATTGCGAGGAGGGCTTCAGCCCGACGAAGCAATCTCCTAATAGGTTGTAGTACGATAGTCTCTACCAATAATCAAGGGGATTACTTCGTCAACCGCAAGCGGTCTCCTCGCAATGAAACAATTCAACATTCCTATTCCGGCATAAGTACCAGCTTCTTCCACGTTGCTTTTTTCTCCGAGAGCGGGACTTCAATCAGTTCGCCTCGTTGGAAAAGTGCGACCATGTCGCGGTAATGCGGATTAAACATATTACCGGAATTTCCTGTCGGAAGTGATGCGTAAAGTACGTCGGTTTTCATATCGGCAACCAAACGCATTGACGGACCCACCCTCATAAAAAATGGATTCCAAAATCCATAGCTCGATTGAATAACAGTCGTCATGCCGCCGGGTGCACCGCCGATATTGATGTTGCCAAGCGCTGCAACTTCATCCGATTCGGCAGCGAAAGGATGAGCATAAGTGAGCGAATGCAATTTGCCCCAATTCCATTGGCGAATATCATTGCCAAGTTTTTTGGATAAATAATGCAACGCATCATCAAAGGATTGCTTGATAATATCATCTCGCGTTTCGCGTTGCGGAGAACGGACATCATCCCACCAAATATTATCGGGATCTTTAAGAAGATTTCCTATTGTACGAATGGGTACATTATTTAAGTACACAAATTCCGCAAGTCGCTCACTGCCAAGTTCATCCCAAAATGTATTGGTGATCAAGCGAAAAAGAAAAGCATTCAAGATCGTTGTGCTGATGTCATTTCGCCCTTGCTGACCGTCCCAATTTTCGAGATAGTCGAGGGCGGCATTACAGAGCACATCGTTCTTATGCGTTGTATCAGGATTTGCGCCGCGATAAATTCGTAGCAGATGCGGAGCAAGTTCGTTCTTATCGAATGGGCTTGCCGTATCGGTCATCACCTGACGCATTTTAGGCAGATCCATTTTCTTTATGGATTCGACAAGTTGCGTCAGTCGCTCGGCGCGTCCGGGCGGCTCCCAATTTTCGGTATGAGGTATATTGCGATATGCAGTTGCAGGATTATTTGCACTGACAAAATATCCGGAGGCTGGATCTGATGAATGCGGAAGAGCCGGAGCACTTGCAAAACCTTGCCATGCATCAGATGGATTCTCGGCATAACGCGGAAGCATATTGCGTTGCTCAGAACCGTTGCGAATAGGAATTCTACCGATGATCTGATACGCAATTTGTCCAGTCTTTGCTTCGGCAAAACTGATATTCAAACATGGCGTTGCAAAATCTGCCATTGCATTTCGTGCTTCATCAAGGCTTGCGGCATGATGAAGTTTGAAAAAGCAGCCGAGTTCATCGGTCAAAGCAAAATTGCCGTTCCATTCGATCGCAATAAGCGGATGCTTTCCGACAACCGTTTCAGAATGCGGCAGCATGTGGGATTTTTTATCGGCAACAAATGTCTGTGCAAGTTCGAAGGTATGAATATCGCTGACGATAGGACCGTTATCGGTTAATTTAATTTCGATCTTTTCTTTTCGCATTTCGCTTCCATCGAATGTGCGAACAGGAATATGATCGGTTATCGTCGTGATCGGTTTGACGCCGCTTGGTGTGATATAGTTTGCACCTGATGAATCCGGCTTCAAAATAAAATAATCGCATTCATCCATCATACCATTGGTAAGCCCCCAGCTCAGGTTTTTATTTCTGCCGCTAAGCACTAAAGGAAGACCCGGAATGGTAAAGCCTGCAACATTCAATCCGGTTTTGGATTCAAGATGGACAAGATACCACCGTGCCGGTGCGCTGATCGCAAGGTGCATATCGTTTTCGAGCATTGCTCCACCCGAAGCAGTGCGTTTGCCACTGATAGCAACGGAATTCGAGCCGCCGCCCATGCCTTGCATACCAACGATATTTTGCAAAGCATTATGGATCTCTCGTTGACCTTCGTAAAAATCTTTCATGGATGCATCCGAAAGTTTTTTGCTTGTATCTGCAATTGTTTTTACGACAGAAGATGGATGCGAATAATTGTATCCTTCGATCACCGTCGGAGCGTCGAGCGGATAGCCCGGATAGAGCGAAGCAAGATGAGCAGAATCAACTGACTGTGCAATATCGCTGAACGCTGCATCAGTCCAATAAGAAAAATTCATTTCCCAGGAAAGTAATCTGCCGAGGATCATGCAATCTGTTGGCTTCCAAAGTTCGGGTTCGTACGAAAGCGCATCGAACTCTAAACCGAATTTTCCTTTATGTGAAGTAATGAAAGCATTGACGCCATTCGAATAACTTGTCAGATATTTTTTCGTTTCAGCAGAAGCGGCGTTCCACATATACTGCGCAATGCGTGTAAAGCCAAGTGTGCGCGCCCATCTATCAATGATCAGAGATTTTTCTCCGAGCACTTCGGAGAGTAATCCTTTTCCGATACGGCGTGTGAAATCCATTTGGAACATCCGCTCCTGAGCGTGTACGTAGCCAAGCGCATAGTATGCATCTTCATCATTTACTGCAGCAATATGCGTAATGGCAAAACTATCGCGATAGATCTCGATCGGATTTTTCAACCCACTAATTTTTACTTCGCCTTCATATTGCGGCAGTGACCTGTCTTTGGAATTTTTGCCAAAGAGAAGTAAGCCGCCGATAAGGAGGAGGGCAGTAAAAATAGTGCCTATGATGAATCTGATTATCATGCAATATCATCTTTTAGATCACCGGCTTTCAGCGCAGCGACTGCCAGCTCGTCGCATCTTTCATTCTCGATGTCGCCGGCATGACCTTTTGTCCAAATGAATTTTATTTTATGGCGTTCGAGTTGCGGCACAAGGCGCTTCCAGAGATCAACATTCAGGACAGGTTTTTTATCGGATTTTATCCAGCCGCGCTTGATCCAATTGGCAAGCCATCGCTCTTCAATAGCTTTAACAACATATTGCGAATCGGAATAAAGCTTCACATCACAGGGCATCTTCAAGGCTTCCAAGGCAACGATGACGCCCCGAAGCTCCATTCTATTATTGGTGGTCTTGCGAAAACCTTCCGATAGCTCGCGACGGTTTCCGGTTTCATCAAGAAGCACAACGCCATAGCCGCCCGGTCCCGGATTTCCAGAGCAAGCGCCATCGGTATAGATCGTAATATGGAGAGGGGCAGATGTTTGAGTCAATTCTTGTTAGTTGATTATTAGGCAAAAATACGGAGAGATAAATCCAATGGGAGAGTTTAGACTTTTTTACGCCAGCGTGATCTGCGTAATTTCCGGAGGGCAGTTGAAGCGCATGGGGAGGGCGACAGTGCCGAGTCCGCGGGAGACATACATCTGCGTTCGCTTTGTGCCGCTTGTTATTTCGTAATGACCTTCAACATATTTCGAAGCCATTGAACTGAGCGAAAGTACGGTTTCACCGATTCTTCCGAAAACGATCTGTCCGCCATGCGTATGACCCGACAGCATCAAGCCGACATTTGTTTTTGCGAATTCATCGAAGCGGTAGGGCTTATGGCACATGAGAATTGTCGCAGCATTTTCCGGTACGCCGGTATAAAGAGCCTCGATATGTTTTGCAGACCTTCCTTCAACGAAATCAATAACTTCGTTGTCGTTATTGTCGTCAACGCCGAGAAGGTAAAGTTTTTCACCGCCTTTTTCTAAGACGAAATTTTCGTTACGCATCATGCGTATTCCGATGCTTTCGATCCCTTCGCTGACAAGATCGGCATCAACATAAAATTCATGATTACCTGTCGTTGCATACACTCCCATCGGAGCGTGAAGTACACTGAGCGCTTCGATAACCGGTGGTAGCTCACTCTTTTGAGTGGTGACGAAATCTCCGGGCAATAGAATAACATCGGATTTCATCGCATTAATGAGCGCAGCGATCTCCTGCATATCTTCAAGCGACATATATGGGCTTGAATGAATATCACAGGCAAGCGTGATCGTCAGACCTTTGAACTGCGGAGGAAGATTTGGCAGAACGATCGTCCGATAGGAGAGCTGAACATTTTTCCGTGTGATAATCCCTGAAACGCAGCCGGTAATAGCGGCGGCGCTGACAGTAAGGATACTGCCGTAAAGAAATTTTCTTCGGGTTATCAACTTTGAGTCTCGATGATTCTCAGATGCCTGGCTCTCTAAATTCATGAATGGTATTTACGTTCTTAAGAATGTGATGTTACGTGCCGTCTTGATCTGATAAAGCGAATGATGACAACAGGAATAAGAATAACTGTCCACATCAGGATTAGAAATTCCCATATGGTGAAGGGGTAGAGCAAGATATTTGTCACCATTGGAATATCGAGATGAAGATCTCTTCGAAACAATAAAAATGGGATTGGAAAATTCATCGCAACAAAAAACCATTTAATATATGGCAATCCTTTTGCTGCAAATTTTGGAAAATCCAGTCTCAGAAAACGCCGCAATTGAAAATACACGAAGATCTGCGCTGCGAAGAGCACGAGCGACGTTCCGATGAAAAAAATGAAATAGGTACTTTTCGATGGCATTGCGGCGAGGAAAACGTTGAAGGAGAGAAACCTGTTCACATGATACAAGATTTTCGGAGAGTCAGATAAATATTGTATTTTCGTATCCAAGACATGATAGAAAAGAAACCCTTAACCAAAAAAGAGAAGTGGTGCAAAAGGCTTTTGCTTTCAGCGGCAATACTGCTCGGATTTTTCGCATTCGTTTTGCTCATGGATAAGATCATCTTACCGTGGTATGTCAAGCGCGGCGAAGTGACGGTCCTTCCGAAGATTGTCGGCAAGCCTGTTGATGATGCGATCCGCATCCTCTCCGAAGCCGGATACGAGCCGATCAAATACGAGACGCAGTTCGATGAGAAAGCGAAAGAGGGGACGATCATCCGCCAAACTCCTGAAGGCGGCGATGAGACGAAGCCGGGACGGAAGGTCTATCTTATCGTTTCCGGCGGAAAAGAGATGGTGATCGTGCCGAATCTTTTGGGGCAGGCTCTCAAGGATGCGCGCATTCTTCTTGTTCGTGCAAATCTCGATCTCGGCAAAACCGATATGGCGTTTACTGATTCGATGGCAAGCGGGGTAGTCTTCAAGCAATCTCCCGATCCCGGTGAAAAAATATCTACCGATCAGAAAGTAAATATCGTGGTCTCACAAGGGCAGCGGGCAGGCAGAGTGCCTGTTCCTGATCTGACGCATATTTCATTTAGTGAGGCGATCATCCGATTAGGGAATGCAAAGTTGGGAGTTGGGAATAGAAGTTATCAAACATCAGAAACTGATAAACCTGGGACGATCATCGATCAATCTCCAAAACCGGGAGAATTAGTCATCGAAGGTTCATCCGTCGATCTTTTTATTGTAGAAGCAAAAATAAAACCGCCGGAGAATCAGAATTGAGTTTAGTGCATTACTGCTATCGGTATCAGATATTGTAATCCTTGTGTCCGCACTCTGACATAATAGCTTCCTGATTGCAGATCATTAAATTCTAATTTTGCAGGAATTCCTTTTGTCAGAGAAATACTTTTCTTTGTGCAAATTCTTCCGAGCATATCAACGATCTCCACCGATCCATCACCAAGAGTTGCTGATGAAGAAATAAATGCTGCGCCTTGATTTGGATTGGGAGTAATACGCAATTGCGGCATTATGCCATGCAGCATATAATTTGTGAGCGTCATCACTCCGCAGCCTTTCGGAGGGCAAATAGTTGCAGTTACGGCATTGCCGATAGTATAGGTACACGGCGCGAACGGACTAAGGATGTTCATCGAATCGAGCGCGACTTTGTAGCAGTCCGTACTGTCAGGAAAAACCGTGAAGATCGCAATGCCGGAAATAGTATCAAGCTGCAATTCATTTTTAGGAATTCGCAGTTTTGCTCTGCCGCTCCATGCTTCGCCCGCAACGTCGAGCGATGCACCGCTATAGGAAATCGAACCGTTGTAGATCAATCGTTTATCGTAATTCAATACCACTTCAAGATCTTCTTTTTGCAAGAAGCCATTGAACCTGATAGGCACTTGAGCAAATCCGCCGATCGTATCCACAGCAATATCCTGAGTCTTTGGTTCTACGAAGAGTACGTCTTTCCCAAATCCTTTCAGCGGCACAGCAAGCTGGGTGCTGTCTTCGAGAGTGATAATATATTCTCCATTTCGCGCTCCGCTTCCATGAGGACGGAAAGAAATAAGAACGGAATCATCTCCCGTCAGCGAATCACCGATTGATTTAGAAATGCCGTAGTCAGAAAAATTAATTCCTTGAATCTTTTCACCGACGATCTTCAGATGCTTACAAAAAATGCCGCGCATGTGAACGGTGGAAACAACAGGCGAGTCGCAGCTTACAAGGGTATCGGTGGTGAAAAGTATTGTCGGATTCAGTGAGAGACTTTCAAAAACAGTAGTGCCTTGCAGGGAATCACCACCGCTAGTGATTGTCCGCCAGATCGTGCCGTTATTATCGGCTGCAATAATAATATTGCTGTTGATAGCGCAGAGAAGCCGCGTATCAAAAGTGACACTTGGTCCGCCCAGTGGTTTCCATGATGTGCCCTGATCGGTTGATCGCTCGATACCGTTATTTATCGTCTGCACAAAAACAGCTTTGGTAGTCAGTGCAATCGAACCGCTGTAATAAAATTTTGACGCATTGCGAATGATAGGAAAACTTTGCGGTACTTGCCACGAATTTCCGGCATCAACGGAAGTAAATATTTCGGCAATATCATTTGATTTCGTTGTGCCCTCTTCATTAATGACATAAATAATATTGGGTTCGCAGGGATTGACATCGAAGGAGTACGAATCGAAATCTACTGAACCTGCCGCCTGTGCCCAAGTTGCGCCGTAGTCATTCGTTCTGAAAATATGCAGAGGTCCTTTCGGTGAAGATCCGGCTAAGACCATTGCGCCGCCGCCTAATAACGGATGCACATCAACAACCGAACCTCCCGGAAATTGGGGCGGAAGCCACGTCATCCCGCCATCACGCGAGACATGAATAGTGCCTGCGGCTTTATTTGCGACGATGATATTATCAGCCGTGCCCAGAAATGCAGCGCTATAGGCGCTTTGCGTTGTCAGAATTTCGCGCCAGTTTATCCCCGCATCGTCGGTCCGGTAAACGATTCCGTTATGCGTACAGACAATGCCGGTTTTATTATCGAAAAAAGTAATGGCATCGAGATAATCTTTTCCTAAGATCTGAGGGGAGCGATTGATCCAGGTGATGCCGGAATCGGGCGACATATAAACAGATTTCAAACTGCCTGCCCATGTTCTCCCTGATTGATGCACGATCGATCCGGTCTCGATTTCCTGAATTCCAAGCAAATTTGGAGCAACGGAAGTCCACTGAGCATGGATTGGAAGAGTAAAAAAAAGAGTGAGGACGAGGCAAATCCCGATTGGGGATAGCCATGTCTTTCTCGCCAAATGTATTTTACTAGGTCGGATAGTCGTCATTTACGATCTGTTGAAACAGCAGCTCTTTCTGATTCGTATAGGAATGGAACAGAGCATTACGCATACCTGTTCGACTATTTTATACTTTATCGGGAATTTCGTTATTCCCCGTATTACAGCAACAATGGCAAATTTTAATCGTCCGAGTTTCGGACGAGGCAATCCTAACGGATTTCTTTACAATACTCCGGTCATTCGCACACTCCTTTACACGAATGTCGGTATCTTCTTATTCGAAATGTTTTTCGGCAATCTTAGAATTTCCGGAAATCGGATTAATGATTATATAGTTCATTATTTTGGTCTTTTTCCGCTCGGCTCGGGAAATTTTTATCCCTGGCAGTTATTCAGCTATATGTTCCTTCATGATACTTCAGGGATCATGCATATTGGTATTAATATGCTCGTTCTTTGGATGTTTGGAACGCAATTTGAAACTCTTTGGGGGACGAAGAAATTTCTGACCTACTATTTTCTTTGCGGGCTTGGCGGCGCAGTTGCTCATCTTATAATTTCTCCACTCTTAGGCGGCGGAATGGGTCCGCTCATCGGAGCATCGGGCGCGATCTTCGGACTTATGATCGCTTACGGTTTGCTCTTCCCGGATAATCTGATCTACGTGATGTTTATTATTCCGATAAAAGCAAAGTATGCTATATTTATATTTGTTGCATTGGAATTCATGTCAGTTGGCTCAACAGATGGTATCGGACATTTAGCGCATCTTGGCGGGGCAGTCGTCGGCTTGATTTATCTTCTTGCAACCAATGGCGGATTAAAACTCTTTTCCACTTATCGTTTGAATAGGCGAAGCCAAAGCGAAAATCCCTGGAATACCAGATCAACAGGCGGAAGTGGCGGAAGTATGTTCCGGCGCAAACCAACTGATGATGACGATGCAATTGATGCCGAATATCATGACATCGGCGGCACGGCAACAAAGACGAGATTAAGTGGAACGCGTATTATCACCCAAGAAGATATTGACCGTATCTTAGATAAGATCGCCGCTTCGGGGTATCAGAATCTTTCCGAAGAAGAACGAGATATCCTGATCGAAGCATCGAAGAAGATGGAGCGGGGAAATTAATTTTTAATATTTTTGAACAGAATATCTTCAGTGTCATTGCGAGGAGGGCTTTAGCCCGACGAAGCAATCCCCCTAAATGGCGGCAGACTCGTAGTCGCTACAAGCTATCAGGGGATTGCTTCGTCATCCGCAAGCGGACTCCTCGCAATGACACAAAATTAAAATTTATGGAATTACCAATACTTACCGTCCAAACCGGACTTGACAGCTTCAAAGACGACCGTCGCAAAACGCGACAGGTGATGGTCGGCAATATCGCTGTCGGCGGCGGCGCGCCGATCAGTGTGCAGTCAATGACAAAGACGAAAACGGGCGATGCGAAAGCAACGCTGGAGCAAATTCGCAGAGTGGAAGAAGCAGGCTGCGATATTATTCGAGTAACCGTCAATGATTGGGAAGCCGCAGAAGCGATGAAGGAGATCGTGAAGGGTTCGAAAATTCCTGTCGTTGCCGATATTCATATCAATCATATTTTTGCGATCAAAGCGCTTGAAGCAGGCGTTGCGAAAGTTCGTATTAACCCAGGCAACATCGGTTCGATCGAGCGTATTCATCAGGTGCTTTCTCTTGCAAAAGAACGCCGCGTGCCGATTCGTATCGGAGTAAATTCCGGTTCGCTCGAAAAAGATATTCTCGAAAAGCATGGCTATCCAACTGCCGAAGCGCTGTTTGAATCGGCAATGCGTCATGTTGAAATTTGTGAAGATTTCGGATTTGGCGATATTATCATCAGCGTGAAATCAACCGATGTTCGTTTGATGATCGCAGCATATCGTTTGATCGCTGAGCGCACAGATTATCCGTTGCATCTTGGTGTGACAGAAGCAGGTACGATGCGAGTGGGGACAATCAAATCTTCCGTTGGGATCGGAACACTACTTGCCGAAGGTATCGGCGATACGATCAGAGTATCACTGACCGATGAACCGGAAAAAGAAATTGAGGTCGGTAAAGAAATTCTCCGTTCGCTTTCACTAACAAGCCGCAACGTGGAGATCATCGCCTGCCCGACTTGCGGCAGATTAGAAATAGATCTTTTCAAAGTTTGTGATGAACTCGAACGCGCAACAGGTCATATTAAAAAACCTGTGAAGGTTGCGATATTAGGCTGCGTAGTCAATGGACCCGGCGAAGCTGCTGATGCAGACATCGGTATTGCTGCAGGACAGGGAGTGGGTATTCTCTATCGCAAAGGAGTTGTCATCAAAAGAATTAAAGAAGCAGATATTGTCTCGACGCTAATCGAAGAGATCAATAATTTTCAACCAGAGGAAACAACTGTAGTTTAGTGTCATTGCGAGAAGGGCTTTAGCCCGACGAAGCAATCCCCTCATAAATTGTAGCGACTTAGACTTTGCACCATTTAGGGAATTGCTTCGTCGTCGCTGCGCGACTCCTCACAATGACACATGAGAAAGTAAATCCTAATCATGCAAAAATTCGAACTAATAAAACTTCATCTTGAACATCCGATAGTCAAGATCACCTTGAATAGTCCGGAAAAGAAAAATGCCCTCATTCCTAAATTAAGAGAGAGTCTGTTGTGGTGCTAAATGATTTCAAGAACTTTCTTTATAGAAATAAAGGTAGTTAATATTGTATCCCTTTTCATTCAGGATGAAGTATTATGAAAAAACCACTCATAGTAATTTGCATTTTTTTTATTTGCATTCTCGCCCTTCAGGAATTTCATCGTGAGTCAATAGTTAGTGCCTACGAAGAAACTACAAAAAGACTCAAAGATGATATTGATCGTCTTCGTGAAGAGAAAGCATTGGCCAGAGTAAATTTTGTTCTCAATGAGGTTATACCTGGAGAGACACGAGCCCAAGCTATGATGCGTGCTACTCAATTGAGTATAGGAGAACTTCAAGGTGTTGAGAGAGGAATTGTTGAAAATGTCACACTCAAGGGTTTCATAGACTCAGTTCTTTATATGAAAGACTCATTGGATATGGTAATTAGGGTGGCTAAGGACTTTGATTCCGTTTTGGGGAAGCAGCCCACAAAGCAGAGAAATCAAAACTAACATTTCCATGATGGTTTAATATCTGGATACTAAACTTTCCAAAGGAATATTAAGCTCGGTATGGAGTGCCCTGACCATTGATAACGTCAATTTTCTTTTGCCTCCAAGGATCTCTGAAACGCGGCTTCTGTATCCGAGGATCGGAGAGAGGTCGGAAGTCTTTAACCCTAGTTGATCGAGACGAAATTTTATCGCCTCGATAGGATGCGGAGGTGCGATTGGATAATGCTCCTCTTCATATTTCTCAACCAAAAGGGTAAGTATTTCCAACTCGTCTGATTCTTTTGAGTTGGGCAATAAATTCTTTCGAATCAACTTACTTGCTCTTACGAGAGCTTCTTCGTATTGATTTTCGTTTCGTATCGGGTGAAGCATATTCTATCTCCTTTGCATTTATTTTATCGTAGTTCGAATGCGTACCTATCCAAATGATAAAAACAATTTTGAGGCGGTATTCAATATCAACAATGAGGCGGTACCGATTGCCATGAATATTAAAGATGACTCGCTTTTCACTGATAATGGAAGCAGTCCGGAATTGAGATTTCAGTTCATTAGGCGAATTCCAATTGGCTTCCTTAACTTCATCATACCATGCCTTAATAGCTTGCTCGGCAGGCTGTTGTTTCTCCCAAAAACTTTTAAGCATTTTTTTGGAAATGATCCGCATGTTTACCGAACAATAATAGTTGTGAAAATGTTACCAAAACGGTAATTTACTACACACTTCTATGCAAAAATTCGAACTAATAAAACTTCATCTGGAGCATCCCATCGTGAAGATCACGATGAACCGTCCGGAAAAACGCAATGCGCTTTCTCCGGAAATGATGGATGAAATTTCGGCAGCGTTGGACTCTGTTAAAGATGATTACGATGTTCGCGTTATTATTCTCACCGGGGGCGAAGGTATTTTTTGCGCCGGAGCTGATCTTGAATATCTCCAAAAACTTTCATCTTTCGGAGCTGAAGAAAATCTTGCTGATTCGAGAAAGCTTCGCGATCTTCTCTGGAAAATTTATACGTATCCAAAAATTGTGATCGCCCAAGTTCATGGCGCAGCTCTTGGCGGCGGTGCGGGGCTGGCAGCGGTATGCGATATGGTATTTGCTTCTGATGATTCGGAATTCGGATATACGGAAGTCGGACTTGGTTTTATTCCTGCTTTAGTTTCTGTTTTTCTCACTCGCAAGATCGGTGAGCAACATGCCAGAGAGTTATTGCTCTCAGCAAGAAAATTTTCTGCCGAAGAAGCGTATTCACTGGGACTTATAAATTCTGTTATCCCTTGTCCTCAACTGGAAGAAACCGTAAAAGGTTATGCACTCACTGTTGCAAGAAATTCCGGTACTGCGGTTGCGATGACAAAACGTATGCTTGCAACGACATCAGGAATGAGCATGGAAGCTGCTCTCGAATATGCGGCAAGCATGAATGCTCTCGCACGCGGAACAGAAGATGCCATCAAAGGCAGAGCAAAATTTTTAGCGAAGAAATAACTATCCCATAGTGGGGCGGACTTCAGTCCGCCGGAACGGACTAAAGTCCGTTCCACTACAATTTTTGCGACACCCAACAATAATCCTCTCCGGGAGTCACATCCACCTTTCCGCTGTTACATCCCCGCTTCAAAATTTTGACTTTTGACTTTTAATTTTTGACTTGTTTTGAGCTTCTATCCACAACCCAATACCTGGCAGTGCGGACCGTTCGCGCTTAAGCATGCCCTTGCCATTGTGGGGCTATTTGTGGATGAAAAGACGATTTCCAGAGCGGCGCATACGACAAGAGGCGGTACCGATGAAAAGATGCTCAGCAGGGCGGCAAAGCGCTTTAAGGTCAAGCTGATCGAGATCAAAAAATTTAACGAAGAAGCGGCATATAAAGCCTTAACAGGGTATCTGGATAAAGGACTTCCATGCGTGATCTGTATCAATCAATGGGCGCATTGGGTAACGATAGTAGGATATAATGCCAGAAGCAAGCGCTTTGTTGTCTTGGATAGCGAGAAAGATCCTGTTGTTCGACTACCTTCATGGACAGAGTTGAAGAGACGCTGGGTCTATAACGACTATCTTAAGGACGGCACACATAAGCAGTATTTCGATCTTTATCCGTTAAAACCCACATTCCGTGTTCGGACAAAGGCAGACTTTTCGCTTCGCCGTGCACAATTCCTTCGTCGTCCGGGTAATGTTTCTCTTGCAATGCATTTCGATGATTATGTTACCGATATGCTCAATATCGCTCGCCCGCGCTCAACTCGTGGTGATGCCAGCAAGACTATCTCGATCGCAGAGTTCTTGCGTCGTCATAGAAAAATGCTTCTTGAAACTGTAGCTTACTGGCACGGAGTAGTTACTCATGCGCAGCTTCGCAAAGTGCTTGATAATATGCAATTTGTCGCCGAAACGTATGGACTTGTCGTCCGCGAGGACGAGGAAAAAGCGACCATTGCATCCTTTGCAGCATTATTAATGACCTGGGCAACAAGCCATGATCCAGTTGAAGAAATTTATGGAGTATAACCTGGTTTTTACTTGATTTAGAAGTATTTTAAGGACTTGATTCTATTGAGAGAATTCTTCCGTTTTTTTCGTTATAAGTTAATATGAACTGGAGAGAAAGAATATCGTCGGATCCGAATGTATGCCACGGCAAAGTCTGCATTGCAGGCACACGTATCATGGTGTCTGTCATTTTGGATAATCTTGCCGTTGGAGTCCCTGAATCAGAAATACTGAAGAGCTATCCGTCTTTGATATTAGAAGATATTTTGGCGGCAATAAAATATGCAGCAGAACTTGCACGGGAAAGAGTTCTCATTAATGCATAATCCTCATGAGATTTAAAGTCGATGAGAATCTTCCCCAAGAGATTACGGATATACTGCGAGAGATAGGGTACGATGCCTTTTCTGTACGAGATCAAAAATTATCAGGAGCAGATGATACCGTTATTATATCAGTCTGCAAAGCTGAACAGAGAGCATTAATAACTTTGGATACGGATTTTCTTGATATTCGGAGATTTCCACCAGAAGAATATTGCGGCATCGTTGTAATGCGATTAGCTTCACAGGATAAAGATCATGTAATCTCAGTTTTTGAATCAAATCTTTTTCATTTTTCCTTAGAGCCATTAGATAAATGTCTGTGGGTGATCGAGGAGCATAAACTTCGAATTAAAGAACCTGATAGTTTCTAATTTTTTTTATGAGTACAATACCACAAATGCATGCGACGACTGTTATCGGAGTCGTTCGCAACGGACAGGCAGCACTTGGTTCAGATGGACAGGTGACCTTCGGCAATACGGTGATGAAGGGCAATGCAAAAAAAGTCCGCAAGCTTTATAACGGCAATGTCATTGCAGGCTTTGCAGGATCAACGAGCGATGCTCTGACGCTGTTCGAAAAATTCGAAGCAAAACTTGAAGAATTTCGCGGGAATATGCCACGCGCCGCAGTTGAACTTGGCAAAGAATGGCGTATGGATAAATACTTGCGCCGATTGGAGGCAATGCTTGCAGTAGTCAGCCGCGATAATGTCTATTTGCTTTCAGGCAACGGCGATGTGATCGAACCTGAGCACGGGATTATTGCAATCGGTTCAGGTGGACCTTATGCTTACGCCGCTGCTCGTGCATATTTAAAGAATACAGAAATGTCACCGAAACAGATCGTTGAAGAATCCTTAAAGATCGCCGGTGAGATATGTATTTATACAAATGCGAATCTGACTATAGAAGAACTTACGTAATGTAGAGATGCGATATGATCGCGTCTTTCCCCACTTTATTGATACTTATGGAAGAATTAGCTACAATTTCTGAGATAGAAAAAAAAGAAAATCCGAAAACTGCTTTACACGTCCTCACTCCGCATGAGATCGTAAAAGAGTTAGATAAATATATTATCGGTCAGCATAATGCTAAGCGTTCTGTCGCTATTGCATTACGCAATCGCTGGCGCCGCCAACAGGTTGAAGGCACGATGCGCGAGGAGATCATGCCGAATAATATTATTCTCATCGGTCCGACTGGCGTTGGTAAAACTGAGATCGCACGCAGACTTGCAAAACTTTCCGGAGCGCCGTTCATCAAAGTTGAAGCGACGAAATATACCGAAGTTGGGTATGTCGGCAGAGATGTTGAGTCAATGGTGCGTGACCTTGCAGATATTTCCGTGGTGATGGTGCGTTCTGAAATGCTGAAAGTTGTCGAAGAAAAAGCACGTGATATTGCCGATGAACGCATACTCGATATTCTTGTGCCACAACCACCTTCGCAGCAATCCAATCCATTGGAGCACATAGATCTGAAACAATTCGGATTTATGAAAGCTGTTGAAGAGTCTCCGGAAAAAATCGAGCCGCCTGTGAATGGTGAAGCCGATAAACGCGAAGCGGCGGCGAACCAACGGACGCGAGTTCGTTTTCGCAAGAAAGTGAAATCCGGTGAGATGGATGATAAGGAAATTGAAGTTGAAGTTTCGCAGATGCCTCCAATAGCCTCCATGCAGATCATGGGACCAATCGGCGGCGGTGGCATGGATGAGATCGCACAGAATTTGCAGGATGCGATGAGCAACATGATGCCGCGAAAAACAAAATTTCGGCGCGTGACGATCAAAGAAGCAAGGCAGTTATTTATTCAGGAAGAATCGGCAAAACTTATCGATCAGGAAGCGCTGACAAAAGAAGCAATTGATCGCGCCGAGAATCACGGCATTATTTTTATTGATGAGATAGATAAGATAGCAGGAAAATCTAAAGAAGGTGGACCCGATGTTTCGCGCGAAGGCGTACAGCGTGATCTGCTTCCTATTGTTGAAGGTTCAAGTGTTGGCTCTCGTCATGGTGTGATCAGAACAGATCATATTCTCTTCATCGCAAGCGGAGCGTTTCATGTTTCAAAGCCGAGTGACCTAATCCCTGAAATGCAAGGGCGTTTTCCGATTCGCGTTGAGCTTGAAAGCCTAACGCAAGAAGATTTTGTAAAAATTCTCACGCAACCGGAGAATGCACTACTAAAGCAATATACAGCTATGCTTGGCTCCGAAGGAGTAGAGATCGAATTTACTGAAGGTGCAATCGCAGCAATTGCGCGCATAGCATTCGAAGTAAATGAATCTGTGGAAAATATCGGCGCACGAAGACTTCATACGATCCTGACAACTCTCTTAGAACAAATTCTCTTTGATGTCCCCGATATCATCATGGAAAAACACATCACCATCACCCCCGAAATCGTCGATGAGAAATTACAGAAGATCGTAAGGGATAGGGATCTGAGTCGGTATATATTATAAGATGGCATACGGATGAAGGAAATGAAACATTGGATATCCATTCTGACTGTTTCGATTCTTCTAATCTTATTCTCTCGTAATTGCGTCTCTGCTCCGCAGATTATTTCACCACTTCCTTCCGGAATTATTCAAAAAGTAAATGATTCCGGATTCCTGCGGTTTATTTTGAGATCAAGTAACTCATCTGGATGCAAAGTAAAAGTTATTAATCAGAATGGAAGTGATATTGCGGGTTTAGACTGGCACTATTTTACACTTCCTAATAATACAGTAGATACTTCATTCTTTGTACCACTTCTCCATTCCTTCAATCTGAAGTGGGAGACAACAAATGGAAAGATCGATAGTGGCGTTATCACAAATCTTTCTGTAGGCTATATCTTTGGTATAGCCGGACAATCAAATGCGCAAGGTTGGTCTTATCCAAACTATATTTATCCTCAAGGAAAGATCCGAATGCTTCTCAATGACAGTGCATGGCAAAACGGGCAAGATCCAACCGGTGGTAAATGGGCAAGCCCTTGGATAGAGTTTGCCAATAAACTTCAGACACTTCTTAATGATAGCTTGCCGATCGGTTTGGTAAATGTTGGAGTCGGAGGTACAGGTTTAATCACGAAAGCTGAGCATGGATGGTGGCAAAGAAATACAAATGACCACTCCGATAGTTCTACTGTTTACGGAAAAGCAATATCGAGATTTTTCGCTGCTGGCGGAAGATTCGAAACGGTTTTCTGGATACAGGGTGAAAGCGATGCCACTGGTACAACAAGCACCGAATACCGCTTTGCATTTAAGAATTTAATAGAAAATTTTGAGGAAGATCTTAAACAGCCGCTTGCCGTGTTCCATTTACAGATTGACGGACAAAATGGAAATACCGAACCATATAACTGGGGTGCGATTCGCGAAGCGCAGCGGAGTTTACCCCATTCAACTCTTATTGGAACATCTGCCGGAGCACCGATTGGATTTGATGCAATCCACTATGCTCAAAACACCCTTACCATGGTTGGGGATATATTTGCCGGAGCAGTAGCCAAGATTCTCCTCGGAATTCCGAATGACTTATATCCGCCACTCCTGCCAAGTGATACTGTATACCTTTCTCCATGTGCTTTTGGAGATCCTTTTACTGGATATAAAATTATTCTGCAATGCACCCGAGGTGGAATTCCGGCTGACTTACAAACTGCGGATGCATTCTATGGATTTCAAATCAGAAAGAACGGGATTTTTATTGATACATCGGAAATATTTGCTACACTTGATGGTAAAGACAGATCAAAGATCAATATCTTTACCAGAACCAAAAGTCTTACCCCCAATGACAACTTACTTTTATCTTATGCAATCACCGCTGATATCTCGCACGTCAATGTTACTGATACGAGCACTGCAACTATATTGCATCATTATTTAGTATCTTTTCTAGATATTCCTGTTTCGGGTTCAGCATTATCTTCCGATCCACCTACGGTTTTACCAAATTTTCCGAATCCTTTCGATGCAGTAACGACCATCTCATTCTTCTTGCCTCTATCCAAAAATGTCAGCTACGCCATCTATGATATTTCAGCTAAACAAGTATATCAGAAAGCGATCGGGATGCTTTCCGTAGGCAATCATATTATCCAAATTCAAAAGGGTAGTCTTGCAGCCGGGACTTATGAAGTAGCCGTGAGTTTTGGATCAGCTCGTAGAATATTAAAAATTATTATCCTTTAACAATCATCGTTCGATAATTATGGAATTAGTTTTAACAATATTCCCAGTTTGTAATGTACATACGTAAACTCCATTCGGTAAATGAAGAACATTCGCATCAATTTTTTCTATGTGTTCTCCGGCTTCAAGTGTGCCGCGAAGAAATGATGCAACAGTTCTACCGAGAACGTCGGTGATAGTAATTGCAACTTCTAAATTTTGTAACAGATTATATTGCAACGTGCCCCTTCCATCCGAAGGGTTAGGAAAACCTGCATTGCGATATCAGAAGTTTTATTTTTCGAGACTCCCTGCAATGCTGAATCGACAATTGGGAAACAGTAGAAGGAGAATGCGCCAATACCTCTGGTATTTTCGAACCAGGGACCTTCATAGGTCATTGCAGAGCCATTATAATTTTTATCAGATAGATAGTTTAGCCGTCGTGCAGCTGTGGGATTCTTTAGTGTAAGGAAAATTCTGTTGCGCTCAGTTGAGATTGATTGCACGACTTCAGCCGTATCATTAAGGAAGAAATAATCTTTAATGCTTGCTACAATTCCCGCAACATTTGTATCGGCAGGAATGATAAAACGCGTTTCCGGCTGCATGAAGGTCAGTCCGATTCCAGTATGTGCAGAATTTGTATAATATGCCTGATGAATATTTGGCGATGAGATCTGCGCGACATCCATTGATCCGTAAAAATCTCTGGTAAGAAGTCTGAAAAGTTGATCACCAAGTTGGCTGTATCCATCCGGTAAAAAGTGACAGCCGTCAAGAGCCGGTATATATTGTAGGGGTTATTTAATAACGATAATTTTCTTAGTCAAAATTTTATCGCCTGCTTGCAACCTACAAAAATATTCGCCATCGGGAAAATTGGATAGATTAAATATAAGGAGATGGTTGCCAACTCCTATTGTTTCTTGATTTGTCTTTTCTATTTCTTTGCCCAGTATGTCAAAAATGCTTACTTTAACTTGCTCTACAGATGGCAAATTATAGCTGATAAATACTTTCCTATTCGTTGGATTTGGAGATATTTCTAAAGAGAGGTTTTCTATAATAGGCTGTTTATCCGTATCATTATTAGAGTTTGCAATCGGAAACTCATAAAATATCAATGCTCCAGTTCCTTTGGTGGAAGTAAGCCATGGACCTTCATACATTATCTCGGTATTGTTGTAGAATCTTTCCGGAATATATGATATCTTAGATGAGTGGCTATAGGTATTTAACGATAAAATCACTGTGTCACCATTTGTAAATAATGCTTGAACTTTCGTGCTTGAATCATCAAAATAGAAATAGTCTTTCAGCGATGCTTGGATTCCAAAAACCGTTGTATCGCTCGTTGCTATGATTCCACCACTCGGTCTGAAAATAAGTTTTACTTCATTTCGATTGGTTGAAGTGTAGAACGCTTTAAAAATGTGCGGTGAATAAATTCCAATACTATCTATGGAGTGATAGAAATCATGCGCAACAATTCCGTAAACCATATCTCCGAAAGCTAACCAGCCAGAATCATGGAAGTGGCAGCCATCCTGATATGGTAATCCCGATAGAGCAAACGTTTCAATAAGCGGCAGAGAATCTTCAATAGTTCTTTGAAGATCACGAACGGCAAGAATCGGAATGTTCGCACAATAACTTGGTCGTAACTGACCTAAATATATTTTCTCTAATTGAGGAAAATCTTTTCTCCAATTCATATAGAGTTCTTTAAACAATGAATAATAGGACTCGACTGTAGAATATAGTTCTCCGTGTACCCAAAATATCGCTTTCACAGCATGTATTAGGTTAGCTTTCGTCGTACGAAATAATAATCTGCCATAGATTGTTCGAAGGTCATAAGAAGAGAGCGAATCCTTTTCAAAATGCTCAATAATATTTCCGCTATATCCTCCATTGATAATACATGTCGGTATTTTATATTCGGCTAATATTCGCTTTTGAAGTTGCAGACCCCATCCGCTTACCGTAGTTGGGGCATCACCATAATAATTGGCAGAAGAAAAGGCCCATATAGTATCACGTATATTTTTTGAATAAATAGAGCCAAAAGTCCTGCAGAACTCATTTTGAGTATTCAGACTGGCATCACCGTATCCGAATATGGCGTTTGACTGCCCTGTGATAAGGTACGCGTCTCCACAAACAATACTGTCTCTTTCAGTAAGAATCGAATCTTTTGTTGCCGAGATCACACCTACTCGAAATGAATATTCACTCATCTCAGCATGAATGGGTAAAGAAAAAGTAAAAGAACTTTTTCCACTTACATATTCTAATGGCTGAGATATACGAAATGTAGGGATAGTATTTTTGAATTGAATACAATAGATTGAGTCAAATCCCGACTGATAAAATGTCCCATTTATTTTGACATTAGCTGAGTCATTTTGTCCTCGCGGGTAAAGTTGAAATTTAGTTGGAACTTCTGTAAAAGTTGAATCCGGCAATGGTAATGGTGAAGGTCTTTGTAATTTATACTTCGTAAAGAGATAGTCTTCAGTTTGTTCTCTCTCTAATTCAGTGCATTCTCTTTTATAGATAAGAACTTCAGCAATATCCCCTTGCAAAAAATAGCTGCGCTGATATGAACCGAGATACATCGTTGAATCGAGATTTGTATCAACAAAGAGCGAATCACCAAAAAGTCCATTTACATAGAGAATTGCTTGCTGAGTATTTTCCGAATACCTGACCGTAATAATATTCGGACCGCTTCGGATACCAACCCGTGAAACTGCTTGTGTGAAGAAATGATCGCTATGTACAACTGCTGGATAAGTATTTTGTCCAAGCCAAAAAGCATGGTGATCGCCTGAAAGAATATTATTATTAGCATTTGTATCAGATATAGTCACTACTAAGGAGATCGTATAATCTTGTTTAGTCGGAAAAACAGGTGGTCCCTCAAGATAGGCATTCCCTCGAAATCGCACGACTGGAAATGTTCCTATCACATTTTGTATAAGTGAAGGAAGTATAGCAGAGTCTGCCGGAAAAAAACTTATAGAACTGTTTTGGTCTTTCCATGCTGTAACAATCGACCCTTTCGTTGTCACACCCGCATCTGCTCTTAGCCATAGGAATTGTCCGGCGGGTATTTGTCCGAAAGAAATACCTGTAAATATAAAAAAAAGAGAGATTATAATTAAAACAAAATTGAACTGATGCCGATGAAGAATATGATGCATATATTTTACTAAGACTTTTGAACCTACATGGCTCAACATTAACTTTAGAAAAACTCTAATGGTTCTGATCGAGTAGGGTAAGAATTCTTGCCCTTTCAAGATTCAATTATTCTCTTTTAATTATCCATTGAGCCAGTGTTGAAAAGAACAGCAATTCAATCGTCCTATTTTTCCGACAATTTTTGTGTTGTTTTGATACTTTTTGCGTCATCAGTTTCTTACCCCCAATCTATTTCCGAGAATGCCCTTGAGTGTAATAATGGACAGTATATGGTCTGTGCACTTCCATTGGAGACGACTCAAGGACTTACAATAGAAACTTGGATTTATCCTGAGGCATTTTCACAATTTGCTTTTCCTGTCTATGCGGGAAAAGACAGCACAGAAGGCTTTGGTTTTGTTATACAGAACAATTTAGTATCAGGTGAAGGATATATTTCAATTATGCTCGGAGGTGTACAGATTTCTGTAACTCGAAACGGTGCTCGACTTCCTTATAAATCATTGGTCGCATATTGCCTTGACACGGGGAGATTCTATATGGAATCTGTATAAGAACGGTGTTTTGATCGGCAGGGGGAAGTTAAATCCCTTACCTCCGACGGGGCAAATGGTCTATGGAAAATCATTCTCTGGTCAATTGGATGAGATTAGGATTTGGAATTATGAAAGAAATGTATTTAGAAATTGGAAGTAATATGCAGTGCTCGCCGAATCCAGTGACTGATATTTTAACTGTATTTTTTAAATTGCCACACGAAAGACAAGTACAGTTTGAAGTTATTGATATCCCGGTAAGACAATTCTTCATTTGGAGAAATACAATGCTGAAGTCGGTGAGAACATTAGATACTTTGATCTCTCAGTTCTATCTGCCGGGGAATATTTCTTACGGATGAATACCAGTTCTGAAATTCTGACACAAAAAATAGTTTATCTCAAGTAGATCAATGCCTTATAAAAAAGTTACTCGACTTAGTTTTACTACCCGCTTGTAATTTACAAACATAAACCCCATTCGGCAAATGAAGCGCCTTCGCATTAAAATTTTCTGTATGTTCTCCTGCTTCAAGAGTACCTCGAAGAAATGATGTTACAATTCTGCCGAGTAGATCTGTGATGCTTACAGATACTTCTGAACTTTGAGGAAGAGTATATTGCAGCGTAAATTTCCCATCCGAAGGATTTGGGAAAATCTGCAATGAAATATTATCTAATTTATTTTCCGAGACTCCTTGCAATGCTGAATCAACAATGGGGAAGTGATAGAATGAGAACGCTCCGACACCGCGAGTATTCTGAAGCCAGGGACCTTCAAATACTTTCATGGTATCATTATAATATTCATCAGGTAAATAGTTGATCAATCTAGCTGAAGAGGGCTGCTTGAGGGTAAGAAAAATTCTATTGTGATCAGTCGTGATTGATTGAACTACAATGCCTGTATCGTTCAAATAAAAATAATCCTTTATACTTTCTGTGAAACTGCCGATCATGGTATCCCCTGGAATAACAAACCTTGTTTCAGGAGGCATGAAGGTCAGCCCGATTGCGGTATGTGTAGAATTTGTGTAATATGCCTGATGAATATTTGGAGATGAAATTTGCGCGACATCCGTTGATCCATAGAAATCTCGGGCGAGAAGCCTGAAAAGCTGATCGCCAAGCTGTAAATATCCCTCAGGTGCAAAATGGCAGGAGTCGTGACCTGGAAGACTCATCGTCGAAACTGATTCAATATTCGTCAAGTGATCTGGAAGTGTCCGTAAAAGGTCACGCAGATCTGCATTAAAACCCACTGAGCAACCGGGGCGAAACTGCATCACATAGAATTTTCTAATGTTTGGGTAATCTTGTTTCCAGCCCTGATAAAGCGTCTTAAAATTTTCAAAATATCCATTTAATACATTCGACTCGCCTTGATACCAGAATAATACTTTTGCCTTCGTTGCAAGATCAGCTCTCTGTGCACGATAAAGCATGCTTCCATAGATCGTATTAAGGTTTGCAGGATTAAGCGGATCGGGTAAATGCTGCTCGATCGTTGTTCCGCCAACTCCGCCATTAATGACGCACGAGGGTATCTGATAATTTTTCATGAGAAGTTCTTGCAAACGAACGCCCCAGGAGCCAACCTCTGCGTCGCCGCCAAAATCTACTGCCGTGCTTGAAACAGCCCATGCAGTATCACCTCTGTTTGAGGAAAAATTCTTGCCGAATGTTCTGAAGTATTGGTTGGTGTATTGTAAATTATTGTTGATCGAATTCGATTGTCCGTTAATAAGTATAACATCACCGCAAACAATGCTATCGCGGAAGGCGATCAATCTATCTTCGAATGCAGATTTTACTGATAATCGAAATGAATATTCCGATAGTTCGGCATGAATTTTCGTGTTGATTGCAAATGGCGCTTTACCTGATTCATAAGAAAGGGTCTGCGCGATTCGATTTACAAGGGTATCGTTCTTAAAAAATTTCAGATAGATCGAATCGTAACCGACGACAGGATAATTTCCCGAGAATGTCACTGTTGCCGAATCGTCATCTCCGCGAGGATAAAATTGCAAATGTCTTGGGGTTGCTGTGTAAATAGTATCGGGAGCGGGATTGGGTGAGATCTCATATTTATTGAAAAGATATGACTCCAAATGTTTTCGGCTTGTATCAGGGAGTTCTTTCGGATAAAGTATGATCTCAGCAATATCACCGGAAAGAAGAGCTGTCCCTTCCTGAAATGATCCGATGAACATCTTCGAATCTTTATTCGTACCTATAACATCAGATCCGGCAAATTCTCCGTTAATATAAATCGACGCTGTTTGTAAACTTTGGTTAAATGAAACAGTGATGATCGCAGGCTGACTTAGCTGAATTTGAATTTTCGATGTTGCTGCACGCCAGGGTCGAGTAGTATCATTTAGTACGATTGGAGAAGTGCCACCATTTAAAAGGATCGCATGCCCATATCCCGATACTAAATTATTATTTCTGGAAAAATCGTTTATTCGGGTAACGATGCTTACTGTATAATCTTTAGAGACCGGAAAAATGGGTGCGCAGTCAAAATATTGGTATCTGCCATCAAAACGAATGACCGGTAATTTATTGATGCCAAGAGGAACATACGTTGGTTCATTGGTAGGGACAGTTTGGTATGCCGACTTTGTCGAACCGCTCTGATCTTTCCATTCGGTGACAGCGGTGCTATTGTAGGTTACGCCGGTATCAGCACGCAGCCAAAAAATTGCGCCTTGTGGGATCTGTGCTTTTCCATCCGAAAAGGTGATGAGTGCAGCCAAAACTGCAAAAACAGAAAGTGAAGCTGTAAATTTCATAGAAAGGGGCATTAAGTCTCATCTTAACACCGAGAAACCTACGAATTATCCCATAAAAAAATACCCTCTCTTCGGGCAACCGCAGAGAGGGCACTTAACCTAACTACACAAACAATACTTTGCAGCACTGCAAGTGTTCATATATATCAACGCTTCAATTTGGTTATTGTTACTCTTTCTAAAGTGAAATATAATTCATAAACTAATTTGTTCGAGTGAACTGTGTTATTATTGCATCGCCGTGCTGAGACCTCTCCACAATAACATTGTTATAAATGGTTGCTATATATATTTCGCAACCAAATGTGTCATTGCGAGGAGTCGCGCAGCGACGACGAAGCAATCCCTTAAATCGTGGCAGGCACTCCGGCGCTACAAACTATTTGGGGATTGCTTCGTCGGGCTAAAGCCCTTCTCGCAATGACACTTCAAATGGTTGCGAAAATATATAGTCACCTTATAAATTTAATCAAAACTAATCCCGTGCGAATCTGTTGTTCTACTCACTGTTGTAAATATTTTCCGCATAGACCTTATGAAAGCTACTCTGTTTTTTTTACTCTCCATTCTTTTCGTTAATATTGCTTCGGCACAGTATTCTTTGCAGCCGGCATTCCCGAATCTTCCTGCTTTTTCCGGACCACTTGAAATGCAGAATGCCGGTGATGCCACGAATAGAATTTTTGTCGTTGAGCAGAAAGGAAAAATATATGTATTCAATAATGACGCGGCAGTAAGCACACGAAAAGTTTTTGTTGATCTCACAACAAAGGCATCACAGGATGGCGGCGAGACGGGATTGCTTGGGCTTGCATTTCATCCGAATTTTAAGACGAATGGATTTTTCTACGTTAATTATACTGCAAGCGTGAGTGGACAGCTTACCTCATTTATCTCTCGATTTCATGTAAACCCCTCAACTCCCGATGCTGCAGATATTTCGAGCGAGCAAATTCTTCTGACACTCAACCAGCCATTTGCAAATCATAATGGCGGTCATCTTGCTTTTGGAAACGACGGCTATCTCTATGCTTCATTCGGTGATGGCGGCGCTGGCGGTGATCCATTTAAAAACGGACAGAACCTCTCTGTTTTTCTCGGAAAGATTTTACGTTTCGACGTTGACCATGAAGCCAATGGAAATCATTATGCCATTCCGCCGGATAATCCTTTTGCAAATAATACGCAGGGCTTCAAGAAAGAAATTTATTCTTATGGAATGCGCAACACCTGGAAATTTTCTTTTGATCATACAACTGGGAGGTTATGGGCTGGTGATGTAGGGCAGGATAAATTCGAAGAAGTAGATACGATCTCTAACGGCGGTAACTACGGTTGGAACATCATGGAAGGCTTCCACCGCTATAATAATTCAACCGGTGATACAACGCAGATGATCTTGCCTCTTTGGGAATATCCTCATACGAATGGTAACGTTTCGATCACGGGCGGATATGTCTATCGAGGCACATCTATTCCTTCGCTTATCGGAAAATATATTTACGGCGATTATGGTTCTGGGAGGGTCTGGGCACTCAGTTATGAAGGTCTAAAATCTGCGACCAATCAATTAATTATTGACAAAACGTCGCTCAACCTATCTTCCTTCGGTGAAGATCAGAATAAAGAACTTTATTTTGTTAGCTATGGAGATGGAAAATTATATAAACTATCTTCATCGGAAATAGTTGATAGTAAGCCCCCACGATTTATCAATCATCTTCACCCTGGGATTGATACAACTGATGTCATGGATAATCAATCAAATGATTTAGGATTGCAATCTTTTTCTTGGTCAGGTCTTTATGGCACTGATACGACAATGTTCTCAGTTATACTCGACTCTCCAATTGCCGGATGTAACGCAGATAGGAATGTTCATCATATAATAGTCAATCAACTTGATGTAGTTATTGGAGGCTGTTTAAGATTAGCTTTTACTGATTGTGCGGGAAATAAATCATATGATACACTTTGCTATGCTTCACATACTTTAAAAGTTGATCCAAATTTGAGTATTGATCCCGTTGCAATTGGTGACAGCTCGATGGGATTTGTTTATTTGACTATCTTACCCGATGATGGCTCGGTTTTTGTTTTCGACTCTATATATTTTAGACCGGCTAGTAAAGCATTTGAACTAGTAGGAGCAGTTCCTTCATCATCAAATCCATTCCTTGTTGGGCAGGAAAAAATTGAAGTAAAATTTAAACCTGTGAAGATCGGTGCTGATAGCGTATTACTTGTTCTCCATGCGAAAGGTACTGTTGATAGTATTCATAGTTATGTTGTGCACGGAATAGGTAAAGAGTCTAGTTCTGTAAACTCCTCACTTCTGAAAGAAAACAACATAGCGATAAGCCCTAATCCATTTAAGGATCACGTTTATTTTACCTTTTCAAACTCGGAGTACGGTTCAGTTAAACTTATTCTTTTCGATATACTTGGAAAAGAAATTTTAAGACTAATTGATCAACCGGAACAGCAGGGGGTACATACTCTTGATTTTGATGGTTCAAAACTACCCTCTGGAAGTTACATCCTGCGTCTCCAATGCCCTGGGGATGTGGTTTCGAAAAAAATTATTAAAGAATAATCCAGAAAGTCTTTTCAATCTTGCAAATCCTGGCTCAGACAGCAATGGCTTCTGCAACCCTGATTCCATCCATCGCAGCACTGACGATGCCTCCGGCGTAGCCTGCTCCTTCGCCGCAGGGGTAAAGATTTTTTATTTGCAGGTGTTGCAGTGATTCGTTGTCGCGAGGAATGCGAACCGGTGAACTTGTTCTTGTCTCTACTCCGAGCATCACGGCTTCTTCCTGAACGTATCCTTTCATGGATTTACTGAACTGCTTTATGCCTTCGCGAAGCCTGCTTGAAAGAGCTTTTGGTAACACTTCATTTAAGAGTGCAGAAGTCATCCCCGGTTTATAACTTGTCTCAGGAAGCGTTGTTGAAAGTTTATTTTCAAGAAAATCCGTGATGCGCTGCGCGGGGGCTTGCTGTGCATTTCCACCTGCTGAGAAAGCAATTCGTTCAACTTCGGATTGATACATCATTCCTGCAAGTGCGCCATGCTGTTTATAATTTTGTAGATCTTCTTGCTCGACTGCAACAACCACTCCTGAATTTGCAAATGGCGAATCACGTCGAGAAAGACTCATGCCATTAAGTACAATTTCGCCCGGTGCTGTTGCTGATGGAACAATGAATCCCCCTGGGCACATACAAAAAGAAAACACACCTCGGTTATTTGCTTGCGCAACAAGTTTGTAACTTGCCGCGGGTAAATTCTCATCACGAACATTTGTATGATATTGCGTCTTATCAACGAATGATTGCGGATGCTCAATGCGGACACCCATTGCAAAAGGTTTTGCTTCTATGAGTATTTTCTTTCTATCGAGTAAATGAAATATATCACGCGCTGAATGCCCGGTTGCGAGAATGACTGCTTCTCCGATTATTTCATCACCTTCTTGTGTAATGACTCCACGAATTTTATTTTCATGAATGATGAGATCTTCGACGCGTGTATCAAAATGAATTTCACCTCCTGAAATTATAATGCTTTCGCGCATTGCTGCAACAACTTTCGGCAAGAGGTTCGAACCGATATGAGGATGCGCATCAATGAGAATATCAGAACTCGCACCGTGTGCTACTAATGTTTTTAGTACAGCGCCAACATCTCCGCGCTTGGTTGCTCTGGTATAAAGTTTTCCATCGGAGTATGTACCCGCTCCGCCTTCACCGAAACAATAATTACTATCAGGATTTACAATGCCGCGTTTCTGAATTGCTGCAAGATCGTAACGTCTTGCACGTACATCTTTGCCTCGTTCGAGAATAATCGGTTTAATGCCGAGTTCGATCAATCGTAATGCTGCGAACATTCCGGCAGGACCAGCGCCAATAATGACAACGCGTTTTGCAGTCGACGGAAGCGATTTGTAATTGGCAGTAAAATTTTCGTCAGATGGAGCAGGTTCATCATAATACACTTCGGCTTGCAATCTGAATTTCGGTTCTTTCGAACGTGCATCAATGGAGCGCTTACGGATGCGAAGGGAAGTTATTCTTTCAGGTTGGATGCCAAGTTCTTTGGCTGCTAACTGCTTATGGGTTGATGAATCCACCGCGAGAGCCGGATGCACGACAAGTTCAAGTGATGTGATCATAAATGTTCATGCGGAGTATTTTTCTCCGAAATGGATGTTAAGTCGAGACCATTAAACAAAAGAATAGCTAATTCAATCCGCGTGCAAACCGTCGTCATCGCTTTTTATAAATTCGTCTCTTTGCCTGATTGTGAAGAGATGCGAATTCCGTTGCGTACTTTTTGCCAGCAGCATGGTGTGATGGGGACGATACTCCTTGCAACTGAAGGCATTAACGGTACGATCGCCGGAAGCAGGGAAGGCATTGATGCTGTGATCGCCCATTTACAAGCTGATCCTCGCTTTGCAGATTTCCAGTGGAAAGAATCGTATTATGACGATCTGCCATTCGAGAAGATGAAAGTGAGATTGAAACGAGAGATCGTCGGGCTTGGCGTTCCACAAGTTGATCCTCTGAGAAAAGTTGGGACGTACGTAACTCCCGAAGACTGGAATTCGCTTATCTCCGATCCTGATATTATCATCGTTGATACGCGCAATAGTTACGAAGTCGAACTCGGTTCTTTCAAAGGAGCTATTGATCCGCATACAAAAGCCTTCAGAGAATTTCCGAAATTTGTCGAAGAGAATCTCGATCCGGAAAAAAATAAAAAAGTCGCAATGTTTTGTACCGGAGGAATTCGTTGCGAAAAAGCCAGCAGCTATTTACTCGATAAGGGTTTTCAGGAAGTCTATCATCTGCAAGGCGGCATATTAAAATATCTTGAGACGATTCCCGCAGAGGAAAGTATGTTCGAGGGCGAGTGTTTTGTTTTCGATGAAAGAGTTACCCTCGACCATCAGTTAAAAAAAGGTATCAAAGAAGCGAACTCCAAAGAAAAAGTTTTTGCCAAAGGAAGCCATACCGAACGCGGCTTCAACGAAGTATCCGAATAATCGGTCTACACTCCAGAATAATCGTGAATATCAATTCACACAATTGTTAGCTATAATTCACAGACTTTCTTAAACTTCCTCGCGTTAATTACCTCTGAATAGATGAGGGATCATTTGATTGATCCTCTTCAACCACAAAAACAAAATAGGAGAAGTTATGAAAACATTCTTAAAACTTATCGCAATCACATTACCCTTGATTGTTATCTCGCCAACATTTGCACGAGCCCATTTCGGAATTGATATTCATGTAGGACCGCCTCCTTTGCGTCATGAAATAATTTGTGAGCGTCCATATGCAGATGCCGTTTGGGCACCGGGATATTACAATCACGTTGGGTATCGTTATGTATGGGTACCGGGATATTGGAGACGTCCTGCTTATTACCGCGGCGAAGGCTGGCGACACGAACGCTTCGAACATCGCAATTGGGAGAGAGATCGTGATCATCGCGAATGGCACAGAGATCGCCACGAAGGTAAATCGGGAAATGAACATGACAGAGGAAGAGGCGGACCCGAACACCGCGAAGGCAGAATTCGGTAATGGAAAATAAATGATTCAAAAGCGATCGAGTGGTCGCTTTTGTTTTTCATTTCTATTCGTACGCCGCAATCCCCGTGATCTCCTGCCCTAAGACGAGCGTATGAATATCATGTGTGCCTTCGTAGGTCTTCACCGATTCCAGATTTGCCATGTGCCGCATAATCGGGTATTCACCGAGGATGCCGTTGGCTCCGTGAATATCTCTTGCAACTCTTGCAATATCCAAAGCCATTGCCACATTATTTCGTTTTGCCATTGATACATGTGCAGGTTTCATCTTGCCGTCATTTTTTAATTGACCAAGTCGCAAACAGAGCAATTGCGCTTTCGTAATCTCTGTCAGCATCTCCGCAAGCTTTTGCTGAACAAGCTGGAAACGTGCGATGGGTTTACCGAATTGAATTCTGCTCTTGGCATAATCCACTGAGCTTTCATAACAAGCCATTGCTGCGCCGACTGCGCCCCATGATATTCCGTATCGCGCCTGAGTCAAGCATCCAAGCGGTCCCTTCAAGCCTTGAACATTCGGCAGCATATTTGCTTCGGGAATAAAAACATCCTGAAAAACTAATTCACTAGTCACGCTTGCACGCAAAGAATATTTTCCTTTCATCTCCGGAGCAGTAAATCCTTTCATCCCTTTTTCGACTAAAAATCCTCTGATAGATTTTGAATCATCGGAATCTACTTTTGCCCAGACGACAGCAACATCACTGATCGTGCCATTGGTGATCCACATCTTCGCGCCGTTAAGTGTATATCCGCCATCAACTTTTTTTGCCATCGTTACCATGCCGCCGGGATCGGAGCCATGATCGGGTTCTGTCAAACCGAAGCAGCCGATGAACTCGCCGGTGGCAAGTTTCGGAAGCCATTTCATACGCTGCTCTTCTGAACCATACGCATAGATCGGATACATCACGAGCGAACTCTGTACGCTCGAAAAAGATCTGATCGAAGAATCGCCGCGCTCAAGCTCCTGATTAATAAGTCCGTAGGCAATGCTATCGAGTCCGGCGCAGCCATATTTTTCAGGCAGTGTTGGTCCGAGCAATCCGAGCGCACCGATCTTCGGGATCAAGTCCATCGGAAAGGTCATCGCCTGATTGTGTTCTTCGATGATCGGAAGAACTTCGCTGACAACAAAATTGCGGACTGTGTCGCGGATCATCCGCTGCTCTTCAGTCAGCAGGGAAGATATATCGTAAAAATCAGTAGTCATAAAATAGATTATTTTGTCGTTGGTTAACAACGGAGTGCGAATAAATGTCGCTACGTTTCGCCATACCCTCTACTAACGAACAGCTAAAGCCTAAAGACTAATAACTTCCGGTAGTGCCTTAATCTGAATTTATTGTCATTCCGAACGGAGATTTTTCGAACGTAGTGAGAAAAACGATGTGAGGAATCCCCTGATAGTTTGTAGCCCAAAAGTCTCTACCACGACGAGAGGGGATTCCTCAATCGCTCATTCGCCTTTGGCGAATTTCGGCTCATTCGGAATGACAATCAAATTAAGACACTACCTAACTTTCCCCAAAGAATCCAAACCCCTCCCTCATGCGTTATCCAACTAAAATAAAACAATATGCCGCTCGACCAGACTATAGGGATGCAGATCGTGATACTTTTTATACTTGCAATTCCGGTTGCCTGTATATCATGGACGGTTGTGCGCGAAGAGGTTTTTCATGAAGTACGGGAGTACTGCGCCAACGGTTCGAAAAAAGCGAAGCGTCTTCCGGTTAAAAAATTCTTTTATCTTTTCACCTGCGAGTATTGCTTCAGCCATTACGTCGCAGGCGCAATGCTCATCATCACCGATTTCAGAATGATCTTTCCCGATTGGCGCGGCTACATTATTTCCGGTTTCTCCATCGTGTGGATTGCTAATATCTATATTGGCTTATACAATATGATCCGTCTCGATATCAAGACCGTAACGCTCGAAACCAAGATCGAAGAGAAAAAACTTGAGGGGAAGTAGATTTGGGTTCTTAGTTCTTAGTTCTTAGTTTTATTCGTCACGGCGAATCTTCGACATTTTTAATAAACCTAACCTCGCCACTCAAAACCTCCGCCCACCTTCAAAACAACAAAATATTTCGGCATTGTGGATAGATTGTGTATAAACACACGTTTTGAGCACCTTGACAAAAGCATTTTTGTGTCGTATTTTTGTAGCACAGAATAAAACAGTACAAAAAACACGATATGATACACATAAAACAACAATTACCGCATAAAGAGCAATTAGGACTAAATTCTTCACGCGAGACACCGGGATATCGTCGAAGGGGGCTTATCGGCGGGAGGCTTGATGAAGGTCCTTTGCATTCGAAGAACTTCGCTTATCTGATCTCGAACTTGACAGCGAGGAAGATACCCATCCGTTACCCGGAGTCCCTGCAACCGGAAATGTCTGCTCTTATCGGCACGCCGGTCGTCATTCGCGGAATGCGGCACTATGACTATTGGGGTAAACTTGTCTGTATGGATGCTGAAAGCATAGAGGCTAATATGCTGGAGATCAAACAATAGTTTAAGAAGATCAGCATTTCAATATTTGCTTACCTGTATTGATGTCATCGGAAGGAGTTCGCTTGCAAACGACGTGACGATCTAAAATTTTGAAGTTTCTACTAAATTTAAAGTTCTTAGATTACCACGTCAGCTATTCCCCTTCTTGGATAGATTTCTATATTTTCTTCCCACTCCCCAAAATCTTCGTATATTTATAGTGCCACGAGGAGCGCAATGCCTGTAAACCATTAGAATTGCTTTCCTTACGTATTTTTTTGACTTGTTTTCACCACGGAGATTTCCGGTTATTTCAGGGTTTTGCCACAGACTTACCTTGACCGGAACGAGTAGATAGTATTGGATTTTTCCACGAGATCACTATGAACACATTGAATGTTTTAGCGCGTTGCGTCGCAAGAATCGTTTCGGTTCTGCTTTTTTTTATTCTTGCATTTTATTATTCAACGGCGCATGCGCAAGTGCCGCGGACGATTTCCTATCAAGGATTTCTTGCATCGAACGGTACGTCTATCAAAAATGGAATTCATGTTCTCAAAATTTCTCTTTATCTTGATGCCACCGGCGGAACGCCGATCTATACGGAATCGCTGAGTACGAATACGAATTCCGGATTCTTTACCGTAGTGATCGGTTCTACTTTTCCTATTCCGCTTTCAGTTTCTTTTGATCGTCCATATTTTTTCGGAGTTGCAGTTGATGGCAATGATGAAATGACTCCGCGCACGGAATTTACATCGGCTCCGTATGCGCTTCATTCCGAAATTGCTGATTATGCAAATGGCGTTTCTCCGACGGCGAAGGGAATTGTCACAAGCATTAATGAATTGAGCGGAAACGTGCTGATCGCAGGCGATAGCACGGTCGCAGTTACTTCTTCAGGCAGAATCATTCAGCTCCATGCATTTACGAAAAATGATCCTGCGATCAGAAATATTTCTGATTCGGATAATACGTTGATCGTTTCGAATCCCGACGGTCCACGCACAAAAATTGGTGTAGCTGATAATGGAATTTCGACGCGCAAGATCGCAAACCAAGCGATCACACCGAATAAAATTAATCAAGCCGGTGCAACGAACGGACAAGTGCTGAAATGGAATGGCACGACGTGGATACCCTCTGATGATAATAACTTTGTGCCAATTGCTGGAAATGACATTACGATTACGGGAAATACCATTTCTGTTATTCATCCACTTCCTTTAGGTACGATCAATAATAGTACGCTGCGTTGGAACGGCATAAATTGGATCGAGAATATTAATTTATTAAGCGACGCATCAGGACTGACAACGATCAATAATAATATACTTCTCTCGAATAACGGACCTGCAAGCGAAATGCGTTTCTTCGAACCAAGCGCAAGCGGCGCAATGTATTCGGCTTTCAAAGCACAAGATCAGTTGTCGAACATTACTTATACACTGCCTGCTTCTTTGCCGTCATCGCTTGGATTATTGTCAGTTGATAATAGCGGACAACTAAATTGGGCAACATCGCTTCCGTGGAAAGTATCGTTCGATCAGATCACATCAGGGATAAATCAATCGCAAACGCTAACTGTCGGCAATGGATCTATCCTTGCACCAAGCGGATCAGGAATCGTAACGGCAAATCAATTTGTCGGCAGCGGCTCAACGACAAACGCTGTTGATCTTGCAACGAGTGAGGTGTCAGGAATTCTTCCGATACAAAATGGCGGTACAAATTCCGGCACTGCGCTTGCGAATAATCGTCTGATGATCTCACAGAATGGATCGATCATAGAAGCATCATCTGGAACGACTGGACAAGTATTAATGAGCGGAGGCACAAACAACCCGACTTGGAACACCATAAATCTTTTACCGAACGGCACAATAAATAATAGTACACTTCGTTGGAATGCCACTACGAATGGATGGCAGGAAAATACGAATATACTTGCAACGAGTGCAGGATCGCTGACAGTAAATAATGGTGTAAATCTTAATACGTCATCCTCACCACTACAATTAAATGGATCATCAGGTACAAACGGACAAATTTTAATTAGCGCTGGTGTAGGAAATACACCGACATGGTCAAGCATTAATCTTTTGCCAACAGGTACAGCAACAGATAATACGTTGCGTTGGAATGGAACAGCGTGGGTTGAAACTGCAAATGTAAAATCAAGCGCCGTCGGACTTGTAACAGCAAATGCCGGAGTGAATTTGAATGGTACTACAAGTCCATTGCAAGCGAATGGCTCATCTGGAACAAGCGGACAAGTTCTCATCAGCGGCGGAAGCGGCAACACGCCTTCATGGAATACGATTAATCTTTTGCCGACAGGAACAGCGACCGATAACACATTACGTTGGAATGGAACAGCGTGGGTAGAGACTGCAAATGTCAGATCAAGTGCAAGTGGATTAGTGACTGCAAATGCCGGAGTGAATTTGAACGGTACTTCAAGCCCGTTACAAGCGAATGGATCAACAGGAACGAGCGGACAATTTTTAGCAAGTAACGGAGCATCAACTCCGACATGGACTACTTTTACTGCCGGAAATAATATTACACTTACTTCTTCGGCAGGGGCACTGACGATCTCTGCTTCTGCGATTCTTCCGAATGGCAGCGCAGTTGATAATACTCTCAGATGGAATGGTACAAGTTGGGTGGAAACATCGAACGTCCGATCAAGCGCAGTAGGATTAGTGACTGCGAATGCCGGTCTGAATTTAAACGGTATAACAAGCCCCATACTGCTCAACAATGTTGCCGGTACAGCAGGACAATTCCTTACTAGTTCAGGGATCGGTAATACACCAATTTGGACAACAACAAATCTATTACCAACAGGAACAGCAACAGATAACACACTTCGTTGGAATGGCACGAATTGGGTAGAGACGGCGAATGTAAAATCAAGCTCTGCAGGATTAGTAACTGCAAATGCCGGAGTGAATTTAAATGGCACAACTTCTCCATTGCAATTAAATGGCTCAGGCGGAACAAGTGGACAATTTTTAACAAGTGCCGGAACAGGAAATACTCCGACATGGACAACGGGAAATTTACTCGCAAACGGTACAGCAACAGATAACACACTCCGTTGGAATGGAACATCGTGGGTTGAGACTGCGAATGTAAAATCAAGCGCAGTAGGATTAGTAACAGCAAATGCAGGAGTGAATTTAAATGGCACGACAAGTCCATTGCAAGCGAATGGGTCTGCAGGTACAAGCGGGCAAATACTTACGAGTACAGGAACAGGATCAACACCATCATGGACTACACTCACAGCAGGGACGAATATTACGATAACTCCGAGTGGAGGTGTGCTTACTATTGCATCAACCGGAGGAATTGCAAATGGAACAGCGACTGATAATACTCTTCGTTGGAATGGCACGAGTTGGGTTGAGACATCGAATGTCACATCAAGTGTAGCGGGATTACTGACAGTGAAAGCAGGGGCAAATCTCAGCGGCACAACTTCTCCATTACAATTGAATGGTGCTGCAGGTACAAGCGGACAAATCTTAACAAGTGCCGGAACAGGCAATACACCAACGTGGAATTCTATTAATCTTTTGCCAACAGGAACAGCAACCGATAATACACTTCGTTGGAATGGGACAAGTTGGGTTGAAACTGCAAATGTAAAATCGAGCGCAGTTGGTTTAGTCACAGCAAATGCCGGAGTAAATTTAAATGGTACGGCGAGTCCATTGCAAGCGAACGGTTCTGCGGGAACAAGCGGACAAATTTTAACAAGCGGCGGTACGGGCGCAACTCCATCTTGGACTACATTAACTGCAGGAAATAATATTACGTTAACTTCTTCAGCCGGTGCTTTGACCATCGCAGCGTCGGGTGGTCTTGCAAACGGAACGGCAACTGATAATACGCTCAGATGGAATGGAACAAGTTGGGTTGAGACATCAAACGTAACTTCAAGCGCCGCAGGATTACTTACAGTTAAAGCAGGGACAAATCTTAGCGGCACAACTTCTCCACTGCAACTCAACGGTGTTGCCGGAACAAGTGGTCAATTCTTGACAAGCGGCGGAGCGGGAAATACTCCGACATGGACAACTGGAAATTTACTTGCAAACGGTACAGCAACTGATAACACACTTCGTTGGAATGGAACATCATGGGTAGAGACTGCGAATGTAAAATCCAGTGCCGCAGGATTAGTCACAGCAAATGCAGGAGTGAATTTGAATGGCACGACAAGTCCGTTACAAGCGAACGGTTCATCAGGAACAAGCGGACAATTTTTAACAAGTAGCGGCGCAGGTGCAACTTCATCATGGACTACATTAACTGCAGGAAATAATATTACATTAACTTCTTCAGCAGGTGCATTGACGATCGCAGCTTCGGGTGGTCTTGCAAACGGAACGGCAACTGATAATACGCTCAGATGGAATGGAACATCGTGGGTAGAAACTTCGAATATTACTTCAAGCGCTGCAGGATTATTGACAGTCAAAGCAGGAGTGAATCATAGCGGCGCGACGAGTCCGCTTCAAGTGAACGGAGCCGCTGGAACATCCGGACAAGTTCTGACAAGCGCCGGAGCAGGACTTACTCCGACATGGACGACAGTAAATGTTCTTACAAACGGAACAGCGAATGATAATACGCTTCGGTGGAATGGGACGAATTGGGTTGAGTCTGCAAATATTAAATCAAGCGCGGCAGGACTCTTAACAGTTAATGCAGGAATCACGGTTAACAATAATACAAGCCCGCTCAATGTTCGCGGCTCTGATGGTACTGCGAATTATGTGCTGACTTCGCAAGGCGCAGGAAACACTCCGCAATGGGTTGATCCGAATACGCTTGTTAGTGCATGGAAACTTGGTGGAAATTCCGGAACAAGTCCGGGCATGAGCGCCGGACAAAATTACATCGGTACTAGCGATGCGAAAGATCTTTATATCGGTCAGAACGGATTAGAGCATATCAGGATCAGCTCAACTTCTGCTTCGACGGCGACAAATCCACTTGGAGTCATCCATACAAAATCTGTTCTGCCCGGCGGCGGTTCAGGGCTGATCACCGGGCTGACCGTCGAAACATTGCTGCCATCGGGCGCATCGAATCCTGTTGTTCCGGTCGGTGGATTATTTACGTATTCAACCGTCAGTAATTCCTTCTCGCTCGGAGTTTTCTGCGCGCAGAATTCTACAGTCTATATTAACGGCACGGCAAATACGAATACTGTCCGAGCACTTGATGGAATTTGGATCGCGCAAAATACGACAAGTGGTCTCACACATTCAAGCGGCATCGGAGTTTATGGAAGTTTGCAAACGTATGTACTCAGTAATAATACGACGATCACCAACGGCGCATCATTCCGTTCGGACTTTCAACTCTATAGCACAAGCACAACGATCACGAATGCGCACGGACTTTATATCGAGAATCCTATCTTAGGATTCGGCGTCTCAGGTTCTGCGATCACAAATTATAACGGTATATATATTGAAAATCTTTCCACCGGCACCACGCGCCGCGCATTTTTCTACGATGCAACGGGGACGAACGCACCTGTTGCGATCACGAGCGCCGGTCAGCTTGGTATCGGAAGAAAAGATCCGACGCAGGCATTAGAAATTCAGAACGGAAATATTTTACTTTCAAATAATAATAACACCGCCGATGAACTTCGCCTCGGCATTCCGTCATCGAGTGGTGCTTATTACACGGCATTCAAAGCAGGAGCGCAATCTGCTTCGATCACCTACACACTTCCGACTGCACTTCCAGCGGCAAATAATGGATTACTTACTTCATCAACGACAGGCATACTTAGTTGGGGTTCGAATCTTGCATGGGATAATTCAAATTACAGATTAGGATTAAACACGACTGCACCTGCAACGACTGTTGATATTAACGGCGACGTTGCAATGCGCGAAAATGCCTTCACAGCTACGGGCGGAAATAACAATGATATTAATATTGGCAACTACAGCTTCGTCCGAGTCTCCGGTCCGGGGGCGGCATTTACGATCACGGGAGTTGCAAATGGTGTGAACGGTAAAATGGTTATTCTCTATAACTCCACGGCACAGAACATGACGATCTCGCATAACGATAATAATTCGACAACGGCAGCCGACAGAATTTATTGTAAAGGCGCCGCAAATCTTGTCGTCGGGCAGTACGGAGTTGTCTCGCTGATCTATAATGCAACCGATTCAAGGTGGATCGTCGTCTCGACGAATTAAATCTACCTGTCAAACCCCGCCCACGTTTGAAACCGTGGGCTATATTGTTAACGTCGCCCGGCGACTCTGAATTTGAATCCATGAAATGGATGGCAACACATTAGCCCATGGTTTCAACCATGGGCGGATTTCATCGCTTGACGAATCTCAACGACGTCACCTCATCACCCGCCACGATCCGGCAAATATAAACCCCTGCCATAAGTGATGAAGCATTAACCGGCAATCTATTTTCTCCGGCAGATAATATTTTCTCTTCTGATGAGCGCATATATCCAAGAATATCCATGATCTCCATGCGCACCTTCATATCCTTGCACAGCGTAAGAATAGATATCACCCATACAGGTTTTTTGCAGTTTATAAAGCCCCTCCTTTTGAAGGAGGGGTTGGGGTGGTTGATCCGGGAATGAGAGACAGATTCAGGGTCAACCGCCCCCCAACCCCCGCCTTGAAAAGGCGGGGGAGTCTTTTTTTTGAAAAAGATTGATATTTTGAAAATGGTTTTTAAAATGTCAGAAATTCCTATTGTTTGTTAATGCTGAAGTTGCGTAGCTTCGACTTAGTTCTCGGTAGTGAAGGTGGAGGGATTCTAACCATACGCCCATACGCCCAAACCCCCATACCCCAATCTCATAATTCAATTTTATCTAACATTTAATACAAGTACCAACATGAAACTACAATTCAAAAACAGAACAGAAAAACAGGAAGTAAATTTACGACCGAAGGAGATCACATTGCTCATGGGCAGTACCGTCGGGCAGAATGTGCGCGATAGCTTGGGTCATGCGCATGAACTTCTGAGTTATGTTAATACGGGAAGCGTACTCTATATTAATACTGCGCTATCTCCCTGGAAGATCGAAGATGCAAAGCGAAAGTCTTTGCCGGATGAAGAAAATATCGTCGGCGATTATTATCTTGAAGGCGGCATTCCGCGTATCTATTTTATGACGTGCGATACAGGGGACTTGCATCGTGAAAAAGAAAATGTCCTGAACTACGTTCGGCATAAAGGTGTACGCACGATCATTATTAATTCATGGGAATGGGCAGCAAGTAATTCGCGCGTTCGCGAAACGCTGCTTTATCAATTGCGCGGATTTAATGGCGGCGATAAATATCCGAAGTTCGATCAGGAGCGTTTTGATAATAATGATCCCAACGGCGCATTCATTTTTGATTTCTATCCGGCAACAGTGCTGATCTATGCACAGGAAACCGGCGCAAATATAGAACTTGAAAAAATTCAGAAACGCGGATTCGGAAAATTAGCAGCGATCACCGATCAGGTGGTGAAACTGGATGTGTTGAAAATTGAGAATGGTGAATTGAAAATTGAGAAAAGGGAGCAGGGAATTGTGAATGAGGAGGATAAAATTGAAAATTTTGAATTGAGAATTGAGAAGAAAGAAGTTGAGTCCAGTGGGGTGGACTCTCAGTCCGCCAATCAAAAATTGGAGACAATTTTGCAGAATAGTGGGACGGACTTTAGTCCGTCCGAACGGACTGAAGTCCGTTCCACTGTTTCTCTCGTTCTTCCAGACGATCCCCGAATCGGCACCGAAGATGAACCAGGAATCAGCGATGAAGAAGCTCAGGAAAGATTTGTCGCAAGGATGAAGCCCATCATGCAACGAGAGAAAGAAGCAAGAATGAGGGAGTTAGGGATTGACCATTTTGAATTAGGTCGGGATGGTGTACCTATTATTCCGGCGAAGATCGAGTCTAATAGAACAGAGACCAGTGGGACTGAATCCAGTCGGGCGGACTCTCAGTCCGCCAGTGAAAAATTGGAGACAATTTTGCAGAATAGTGGGACGGACTTTAGTCCGTCCGAACGGACTGAAGTCCGTTCCACTGTCACTAATCCGACTATAGCTCAGCCTACTTCAATAGAAGAACTTCGCAAACCGGCATATCGGACACCCGACCGCTTGGCTCAAATGCCGATCCATGTAAATAATTATTCGCCTGATAAAACGCCTGAGCCAAACATCAATACCCTACGCCCAAACCACCATTCGCCCATCACCAAACCAGAGCGTGTGCAGAGCGATGTTGTTCAGGAATAAGGAGTTACAGGGCAACTTTGGGAAAATGATGAAGGCGGAAAGCCCTCACCCTTAATCCCTCTCCCGGAGTACCAGGAGAGGGAGATGAGCGGGGCGGACTGAAGTCTGCCCTACTGAATTCCTATTCCCCTTCCCAAATCCTTAATTCTTACATTTCTCCCAACTCCTCTAAATCATTTTTCTCCAACATTATGCAATCCTTTGGCGTCGGAATTGCGTATATTCGTGGGAGAGCCGAAAATTGTTGTATTTTTGTACGACAACGGACATCAAGTACCGTGTTAATTTTAATATTTCATGGAGTTCTGGTTTATGAAATCACCAAACACAATCAAAGGAATCCTGGCAATTGCCGCAGTGGCAATGGTAGGGCTTTCAAGCTGTTCCAACAAAGCCACGGAAGAACAGATGAAAAAGCTCGGAACACTTGACCAAACCAGAGATGGTTTACGGTTAGATCTCGAAAGAGCAAAAGGTAATTTAGCTGACGTTCAAGGAAAGCTTGCAGCGCAAGATCGTGATCTTGCCGATTGCAACAGGCAGACTGCTGCCGTCCGCGAAGGTCTTGCAAGCTGGCCCAATATTTGGGCGGATAGCGCTGATTGGCGGATCGCTCCACCACCGGCACCAACGATGACAGCGCCATCAAAGAAAAAACATCGCTAATCTTACCTATATATAAAGGAAAACAAGAAAATGAAAAAAACTTCAATCTTAGTAGTAGCACTCTTAGTGCTCACATGGGTAGGAATCGCGAATGCTCAGGAGAGAAATGAATATAATTCAAATTATCCTGAGAAATTTACGAAAGAGCAAGCTGATTCGACGATTGCTTATCGCAATTCGGAGATCAACAGCCTTCGCTCAGAACTCGAAACCATCAATGGAGCGATCATCAAAGCAAATGCCGATCTTCAGCAGAGAATGACTGATAACGATAAATGCAAAAATGATCTCTATGCAATGTGCGGCTCGGATCGCAATGGGTATAATGCCTACCGCGAACACCTTGCTCGTACCGAGACAGAGTTGAATGCGCTTCGTTCGATGTCGCCTGAGCAGTTGGGTCAGAATAAAGCAAGGGTTGACGCTCTTGAAAATGATATTCGTAACCTTCGTGGCGATAAGCTCGTTCTGATTCCTGATCACAGAAGCCGTGTCACGGCGCTCTCCAATTCTTTCATTCAAATGAAAAAAGGAATGGTACCTGCGAATTCGATCTACACCGTTGGCACATGGCGCAAAGATCGCGATTGCCTTTGGAACATTGCGAAGAAGCCGGAAATTTATAACGATCCATTCGCATGGCCAAAAATTTGGCATGCTAATAGCGATCAGATCAAGAACCCCGATCTTATTTATCCAGGTCAGCAGTTGACGATCATGAAATCTGCCGTCACAGTTGAAGATAAAGATATGACGGGTTACCGTCACCGTAAACATTGATCGGTAAAGCTTGTGCAAACCGATAAGGTTTTGAAAGACCGTTTTTCCGAAAAGGAAGAACGGTCTTTTCACTTTTTGTCCTCTTTTGTGGTTATATATATATGGTAGAAAGAAAAATCAGAGTATCGCCCTCGGAGGCATTGCTGCTTTTCGGACCGCAAGATCAATTTTTGCAGTTAGTCGAAACGCGATTCGATGCCAGAATTATTGCCAGAGGTGACATTATTTTATTGCAAGGCACTGCCGAAGAAGTAGCCTTGATCGAAAGGGTTTTTAGCGAATTATCTTTCCTTCTTGCCAAGTCCGGAAAACTATCGAAGAGCGATGTAACGACAGTCATTGATATCGTCTCTGCCGGAAAAGAAGTAGCTCAGAATTTTGCGGAGTTGGAATCTATTGTTCTCTTTACTCATAATCACCCGATCAGAGTAAAGACTCCGACGCAGATAGAATATTTTAAGGCAGTAAAGAAAAATGATATTGTTTTTGCAATAGGTCCTGCCGGAACAGGGAAAACATATCTTGCCGTGGCGATGGCGATCTCGGCATTAAAAACAAGGGAAGTTTCAAAAATTATTTTAGCCCGTCCGGCAGTTGAAGCCGGAGAAAGTCTTGGTTTTTTACCCGGTGATCTGTCGCAGAAAGTTGATCCCTATCTCCGACCGCTTTACGATGCAGCCGAAGAAATGATGACGGCAGAAAAACTTAAGGCATATATAGAACGCGGTACAGTGGAAGTTGTCCCCCTTGCTTATATGCGAGGCAGAACGCTGAATAATGCTTTCGTTATTTTGGATGAAGCCCAAAATGCGACTACGATGCAGATGAAGATGTTCTTAACCCGAATTGGAATAGGATCGAAAGCTATCATCACCGGAGATATGACGCAGATCGATCTGCCGTCAAGAACTCAATCGGGATTAGTCCAGATTCAGGAAATACTTTCCGGGATCGAAGGGATTTCGATGGTCTATTTTAATAAGGCTGATGTCATGCGGCATAGATTGGTCAGGGAAATTATCGAAGCTTACGAAAATTATAATAATAAAGGAGTCGAGTTGACGCTGTCGGCGAATAGCAACTCGGAGGAAAAGAAGCAATAGAAAATGGATGTCTTTAGAATAGGATTCATTACGATAACATGGGTCGATATTTTCGATGTTCTTCTCGTAACTTTTCTTTTCTATAGGGTTTATATTGCGATGCGAGGAACGATCGCCGCTCAGGTTTTTCTTGGTTTAATGCTGGTTATTGTCGGATCAATTATTGCCAGAGCTGTTGATATGAAAGCTCTGTCATGGATCTTAAAAACGCTGACCGATATTTGGGTTATTGCGCTGATCGTTTTATTTCAACCTGAACTTCGCAGACTTCTTCTTTATCTCGGAAGAAACCCAATCGTCAAATTTTTTATAAGAACTGACGTTAATGAATATGCCGATATTCTTGTCAGGGCTTTCGAGGAATTGCGGCAGCGCCATGAAGGAGCTTTGATCATTATTATTCGAACAACAGATATAAAATTATTCGTTGATACGGGATTACCGATCCATGCCCATATCTCAAAGGAATTATTGGTAACAATTTTTAATAAACGCAGCCCGCTCCACGATGGAGCTGTCATAGTAAAAGATAGATATATTGAAGCGGCGCGATGTACGCTGCCTCTATCGGGAGTTGAGTCAATCGGCGAGAAGATGCTAGGCACCAGACATAGAGCAGCGCTCGGAATTTCGGAACAGGCTGATGTTGTGGCATTGGTACTCTCGGAAGAAAGTGGAGAATTTGCTTTTGCAAAATCCGGAAAACTTTCATTGAACTTGACAAGCGATGAACTTCGCGAAAAGATCGCCCAAGCTATTACCGGACCATTAGCAGTCCAACCGCCTGAACTTCGCTTAACCGGATCGTCGAAAGATTACGCCCTGGAATCCCGCGAAGGAATGGATCGGTAGTTTTGAATTTCGAGTTTTGAATTATAAATAAACTCAAAACTTAAAACTCTAAACTCAAAACTCATAATTCAAAACTACCCCTTGCTTCACTCAGCTAAAAATAATTTTTCGAACGAACGGACTACTCTTCAACAATTTCTCAGGTCACGAGGAATAGATGATGAAAAAGTTTTACAGGCTATGGGGAAAATTCCCAGAGAACAATTTCTTGGGAAAAATTTTTCGCGGCAAGCCTACGATGACTCCGCATTGCCGATAGGATCGGGACAGACGATTTCACAGCCTTATACCGTTGCCTATATGACTCAGGCTTTGCAATTGAAGAAAGGTGAAAAGGTTTTGGAGATCGGAACAGGATCGGGTTATCAGGCGGCAGTATTAAAAGAAATGGGTGCAAGGGTTTTTACTATTGAGCGGCATCTTGATCTATTGAAAGAAGCTCAGAAGCGATTTGCTTCGTTTGGATATCACGATATTATTTCTCGTGCCGGAGATGGGTCGAGGGGTTGGGCGGAATATGCTCCGTTCGATGCAATTATTGTCACTGCCGGAGCACCGGACGTTCCGGAAACATTGACGAAACAATTAAGCCCGAACGGTGGAAGACTTATTATTCCGGTTGGCTCAAAAGATATTCAGCGGATGTATCTTATTAAAAACGAAAATGGAAATCTTTCTGTCGAGGAATTACCGGAATTTAAATTTGTACCGCTCGTCGGGAAAGAAGGCTGGGCACAGGAAACTCGTTGATCGATGAAAGAAAAAATTGAAGTCATCACCGGACCCACTGCTTCCGGCAAAACTGCTTTAGCGTTGAAGCGATTCGAAGATGATAATACTATCGAGATCGTCAATGCTGATGCTTCGCTTCTCTATAAAGGATTTGATATTGGCACTGCAAAGCCGCGAAGGGAAATTCGGAATATTATTCCGCATCATATTATTGATATTCTCGATCCGTCAGTCAGATTTAATGCTAAGGAATTTTCGACTCTTGCACGAAATATAATCAGAGATATTATAGCACGAGGGAAAAGACCTTTGGTTGTCGGAGGAACGGGATTCTATATTGATGCTCTGTTTTTTGGAATCTCGACATTCCAGGCGGACGAAGAAAAATTAGATGAAGCCAGAATAAAAGTTGCCGGAATGATGAAAGAATTCGGATTTGATCTGATGCTCGTAAAGTTAAAAGATATTGACCAAGCAATGTTCGATCAGATAAGCCGCGAACGAAATCCACGAAGATTGGAACGGGCTTTCGAATTTTATTATGCAGCGGGATTTCCACTCGGCGAAGCTCGGAAAGAAAAGCCGGAGCCATTTGAATTCGAACCATCGTTTACCGTAATCGAAGTTGAAAGAGACGAACTTCGCCAGCGAATTGCAGAGCGAATTAATACGATGATCTTTGAAGGATGGCTTAGAGAAGTGGAAAATTTACTTGTCAATGGAGTGACTGAAATTATGCCGGCAATGAATGCCATCGGCTACAAACAGCTTGCTGCTGTTAACCGAGGCGAAGTAAAACTCGATGATGCCCGCGAAGATATTATTATTCGTACCCGGCAATATGCCAAACGGCAAGTCACCTGGATGAAACAATATTTGAAAAAATAAACAATGTTCATCAGATTAAACACGATTAAAATTTTTGCTCATCATGGAGTCTATGAGGATGAGATCAAGAATGGAAATCAATTCGAGATGGATCTGGAGATTGAAATTGCTGATTCACTTGGCGCAACATCTGACCTACTTATTGATGCTCTCGACTATACTCAACTCTATAAAATAGTTGTTGAAGTTTCGGAAAATCGCAGATATAATTTACTCGAAGCATTGGCTTCTGATATTGCCGAAAAGATACTCAAAGATTTTCCAAGCGTCAAATTTATCGGAGTCAAAGTTCGGAAAATGACGCCGCCCGTTGGAGGTGACTTAAAATTTGTTGAAGTAGAGATCCAAAAAAATGCATAACGCCTATATCGGTATCGGAACAAACATCGAACCCAGAGCAGTGCGAATGCAAGAGGCAATACGATCGTTAGAAAAATTTGGAGTTATTGAAAAGCGAAGCACGATCTATGAAACAGCGGCTTATGGATATACGGAGCAAGCTGATTTTCTTAATGCCGCAGTACTTTTGCAAACGGCATTAGAACTGACCGATCTCCATAATTCTCTCCATCTTCTTGAAAAAGAACTTGGACGAAATGATCGTCCACGCTGGCATGAACGGGAAATTGATTTTGATATTTTATTTTTTGATGACATGGTGATGCAGTCAAAAAACTTGACTGTCCCTCATGCCGAACTGCAAAGTCGTATTTTTGTTCTTCAGCCGATGAATGAGATCGCATCCGATCTTCTTCATCCTGTCTTAAAGAAAACTATTGCGGTACTTTTGAACGAGTTGCCGTACGACGAGAAAAGCATTCACCCGATCACCAAACAATCGGAAGAATAGTGAATAAAATGCCAGTAACAATTGATAGTGCTTATGCTCTTTCCCGCTCGATGAAGCAGGAAGCTCCGCCTATCCGTTATATCGCCGTTGAAGGACCGATCGGAGTCGGGAAATCAACGCTTGCCGATATGTTGGCTCATCATTTTCGGGCGAAGCTTATTTTGGAACGCTATGAAGAGAATCCATTCTTGCAATCATTTTATGATGATCGCCGTCGTACAGCTTTTCAGACTCAATTATTTTTCCTGCTCTCGCGATATAGGCAGCAACAGGAGCTAATTCATACTGATCTTTTTTATGAAAGCTGTGTCAGCGATTATCTTTTTGCGAAGGATGGAATTTTTGCTGAGGTAAATTTGAATCGCGATGAATTAAAGCTGTATGAAGAAGTAACTTCTGCCTTAGATAAAACCGTACCAACGCCTGATGTGGTGATCTATTTACAGGGAAGTGTCAGTCTGTTGCAGCAAAATATTAAAAAACGCGGTAGGAATTTTGAGAAAAATATGAACCGCGAATATCTTGAACAGGTTGTTACGGCGTATAACGATTTCTTTTTTCACTATCGAGATACGAGGCTTATTGTTGCAAGCTGTGATGATTTCGATTTCCTGCGGATGCCGGAGCATTTTCAACGACTTGTCAGCACTATTCTGCGCGACCCATATCCACCAATAGAATATCTATCGACAGGAGAACCGTTCTTTGAACTGACCCCAAATTCGTAGTTTATATTTCACATTTCATATTTTTATAGCGTGCGTTTTTTTTTCGAACTACTTTTTGGTTTCATTATCCTGCTAACGATCTATCGCCGGTTGATCGAACCGTTTTTTGAAGGATTAAAAGGTCAAAAAAAACCCTTTAACAATTCCGAAGCACAGCAAAAAGAAAAATTTCATTTCACTTCGACTCAGCAGAAAAAAAAGCCGATTGATCCGAAAGAAATCCAGGATGCAGAATTTGAAGAAATAAAATAATTCAGAATCTCCACTGCGCTGCTAACCTTGCTTCAACCTGTTTTGTTGAACTTGAGAGATTCGTATCAAAGGTCTGATCGTGTACGAAGCTATACCAGATCGAACCGTATAACCGCGGACCTTTGGTAGTAATTTGATCAAGAGTAATAATGAAAAGCGGACCGATGCGATCAAGACGCTCCTGAATATTTAACCCGGATTGCGATGACGTTGTGTTCGGTGCAAAGCGACGCATGATGAAAGCTCTTGCTCCAAGTTTTATCAGAGCAGGAGACTGTGAAGTTCTATCGGTGAGATCGAGAGTAAGATCTCCGGAGAATTCTGCAGTACTTAGTAGCGGTCTCTCAGTAAATGCTGTTGCATTATAGGCACCTCGCTCATAAAGACGAAGATCGAAAAGACCTTCGATTGACGATAGTGCATCCCAGATTATCGGAAATTTGCCAAGAGAAATGAGGAGACTATCAGAGCCATTGACGCCGCGAATGAGGTAATCACGGGCTCCATCGGGACTCGTGACGGGAGCGGCAAAATCATAGACGGCATAATTTGCAAAAACTTCTCCTTTGAAATGTTGGAGGAATCCCGGAGTACGATACTCAACTTGAGTTGAAAATGCAATTGTCTTGCCTACATAATTTTGCAAACTCCTATCGCTCTCAAGATAGACAAGGTGACTTTTTGCTAAACGAATTTCATTTGTCATCACGAGCGACGAAGAAAAAAAGTGAATGTATTGCAATGAACTTCCAAGATTAAGCTCATCGCGATCATCATGATTATCGGCGCTGGGCGTATCGTATCGGTAAAGCCGCGAGCTAAAACTTCCACGCAGTGCATCTTGTGCGGCAAGCGGGAAATAGCCGGTAAATTCAAGCGAAGTTAATTTCCCGTCAAAACTTGCTTGTCCGAGCGCTTGGGAAAGTTTTTGCACAGTAAGTGCTGAGAGCGATCCGGTTTCTCCTTGTAGCACGTCGCTGATCTCACTTCGCTCATCGTATTTCATTGCAGCTGAAATGATCGTCGTCCGTGCTGAATCTTGTTCACCAAGATAAAGATCAAGTCTGCCATCAAGATTGGCATCAAGCGAATTAGTAGTCGAAGGTACAAGAAAAGTTGATGTCGTCAGCGTTGTTGTCGGGAAGGAAGAAATATCAACGCTTGGTGTACGGCGCGTGATCTGATGCGGCAGCAGATCCACGCGGAAATTTCCGATAAGATGTTTTGTGATGAAAGGATATTGCAGCGCATCGTGAAATTCAAAAGTAAGATCACTGCGCTCTTGCTTTGCTAATGTTCCGGAAGTATCTTTCGGAAAAAAGAAATCGCGGCGCTGAAGTGAGACGCCTGCAAGGACATCATTACTTCCGTTGTCACCGAGAATTGAGATGAGATGTGCATGAACACTATCGTTGCGAAAGACTTCATCGGATAAACTAAAATGCCTTTCATCAAGTGCTGCGCCTGCATCAAAAGTATTTTCATCCGATAGCGCTGTCGCACTGGAGATGATACCTGCTCTGATTATAGTGCCTGAACTTGTTCCGATCTCAAATGACTTTCGTGCAATGCCTCCTCCGGCGGTAACGATGATCGTTGATGTTGGATAGTATTTTCCGCCAAGCACTCCGTATCCATCAGTAACATTTGTCAGCGTTCCAATTTGTGAAAGTGATGAAGCGGCATTGGCGCTGAGTGAATAGGTCGAGCCGAAGAACGAAAGAGTCAATCCGTTACGCTTTATATCGAAGGGTATATCGGCATTGATAAAGGCATTCGCCTCGCTCGTGCGAACGCGAGTATCTTCGCGAAGCCGCGAACGTCCCTCTGCGCTGATAGAAAATTGCGGCTTCAGTGGATCATAATTCAAAAAAGTATTCGATGATAACCGCAGACTCGAACTCCAGCTATAAAGTGAAAGCGCATGTTGGAAATCAAGATCAAGCAAACTGATTGGATTATGCTGAGCCGAATCAAGAACGGGAAGTGATGCGATAGAGCCGGGAGTCCACCAATAGCGCTCAGGAAAATTCTGAGCAAAGAGATCTTTCTCGTAAGAAACGAGGAGCAGAAAAAGAAAAAACGAAACTGCAAGCTTTTTGTACAACGGTCTTCGGGTGCAAGGGGTCTTTCGCTACTTCAACCATTATGCTGAAGTGTTTGCTCCCGAATAGTAGTGCAATATTTGGAGTATCCCTCTACGGCTTCGGCTTCAGAAATACCGTTACTTCATCTTTTGCAGCACTTGCCCAAACGCCGATGCCTCCATTAATGTGATTGAGCGAGGATTGGTAGTGGATCTGTGTTCTTTCACCATAACCGACTTGGCGTTTGTAATCAACCCAGTTGCTATCGAGCGCCAAAAAACTTAGGCGATTTGAGCCATACCATCCAAATAGACGAGAGTAGAGAATTATATGCGGAGCAGTTTGAATAAAAGAATACCGTACATACGCCGATGTATCAACCGGAGGTCCGAAAATATTTGTTGATACTTTGCCGTAGATCGTATCGAGTGAAGAAATTTGTAGCATATATTTTCTCCACGATTGATCAACAGGTCCTGCGTATAGATTATACGTAAATGATGCTGCATTATTGGTATCAAGGAGCAGGATTCTATTTTTTGGGAATGTGCTGTCGAGATCAATATATTTTATCGGCATCGGCGCAGTGGTGTTTGCCGTAACGATTTGATTACCTGTCTTCACTGCCAGGGTATAAGTCTTTCCGCCTTCGACAGTTAATTGATCGGATGGAAGATAATATCTACCTTTCTGATTTCCTGGGAGAAGAATAAACTCCTTCACTCCATCGGAAACTCTGACATCTGCGCCGGTAATTGCAAAGACCGAATCGTTATATGATTCGGTAAAAGGAGTTGTGTAATGAAGAATTACTGAATCTATTCCGCCGCCGGTATAAATAAATCCCTCCACGACAACTTGCGGAGTGTACTGCGATTCGATCGCGCCGTCGCATCCGGCAAGGAAGCTCGACAGAATGAGTATAGAAAAAATAATAAATGATTTCATCGGTCTTCTTAAAATTTTATTTGTAATCCGAATGTCGGCAATATTGGCAATAATCTGACATCTTCGCTCACTGCTGGATCGGTACTGGTATCAATTCTTCTGAACCAGACGTTGCGATGATTATAGACATTATAAATATCAAAGTTCAACTCGGCATTTCGCTTCTCGCTGAATAAACAAAACGAATATGTTCCTGATACATCAAGCCGATGATATGGCTCCAGTCGCAAACCGTTCTTCGTACCGTCTATTGGAATAAGTTTGCCGTTGTAATCCGGTTCTTCGGCATTATATAGCGCCGTTGTCTGCGAGTATGCCTGCCCTGTTGCATAGACGAAAGTTGAGCCGAGTGTCCAACGATCATTGAGATGATACGTAAGAACAAGATTCACATCATTCCTTCTGTCGTATGTAGGCGGGAATTCACCACCGTTATCAATATCCGGAAATTTTCTACGAGTATAGGCAAGTGTGTAACCGATCCATCCCGTGAGATCGCCGACTCGCTTTTGTAAAAAGAATTCGATGCCGTATGAAAAACCGTTACCCACAAAAAATACATCACTTAATCTACTGCCGCCAATTACATTCGGGCGTAGTTCAACAAGGTTGGTAAAGTTTTTGTAATACGTTTCTACATCAAATGTGAATCCATCGAAGGGTGCCGTAGATACACCAAGCACATATTGATCTGCGCGTGATGCAGCCTGCGTCGAATCGACAGGAAGCCAAATATCGGAAGCAGTAAATAGGGGATTCGATGCAAGCTTTAAATATTGATGGTAGATTCCGTAACTTGCTTTCAGTGTTATATCGGGACTCAGAATATATCTGACAGCAATGCGCGGATCAATTCCCAATTCCTTTCGCGAAGAAATTCCATCAATGCGCAAACCCGGCGTGATCGCCCAGCGTTCATCAGGCTTCCATTCATCGGAAATATATGCAGCGGCATAAAGCGGAGTAAGATTAATATCCGAATTTGGAGGATTATTTCCTTGCGAAATTTTCAAACGGAAATGATATTGCGATAACTGAATTCCTGTTTTGATCTCCTGTGTGCTGCCCACAAAATATTCTAGATCGCCATGAAAGGTATAATCATAAATTTGATTATCAAAATTAAAAGAATTTTCGCCGAGTCCGAAATTCAGCGTAGAAAAGTAATGACTTCCGTTAAAATTAAATTTGGTAAAAAGCTCACTTGAAAATAAATGCGTCCAGCTTGCATTTCCCGATTGATTTCCCCAGTTCAAACCGACAGATGATGCAGCTTTGCCGTCATTGAATGTGAGATTATCCGAACCACCATATCCTGATACTGCGATCTTGTCTTTTGGGCTTAATGTCTGCGTAAATTTTCCGTTAATGTCATAAAAATGATAATCGGGAATCCCAAGACTTTTCGTTAAGCCTGTTGCATCTAAGACAAGATCAATATAGGTTCGCCGTGCTGATAAAGTGATTGCTCCATCACCTATTGGTGTTTCAATAGTGCCCCGGCTTGAGATCAATCCCAGCGTTACTTTCCCGTTAGTATTATATAGATCGCCATCTTTATCGGTGACGTTCAACACTGCGGAGAGTCTTCCACCGTATTCGGCAGGGTAACCACCTTTAATGAGTTCGACATCTTTGATGGCATCGGAATTGAATGTCGAGAAAAATCCGAAAAAGTGATTAGGATTATAGAGAACACTTCCATCAAGTAGGATTAGATTCTGATCGGGCGAACCGCCGCGAATATACAGCCCTGCCGAAATTTCGCTGATCGTTTGTACACCGGGAATAAGCTGCAAAATCCTGAAAATATCCGATTCACCGGCTTTCGGAAGCGAAGCAACTTGCGAGGGTTTTATTGCAACACGAGAAACTTGCGGCGCTTCGCGCTCATCTTTTTCTTTATCGGTTTCGACAGTTATTTCTCCGCCCTGAATACTTTCGGGGGCAAGAAGAAAACTCTCATTTAATTTTTGATTCGGCGCAAGATGAACTTGCCTCAATATTGTTTTATATCCTAAAGAACTGATCTCAATTTTCAGATCTGTTTCACTTGGAAGGTGAAGTGCAAAATACCCGCTTTTATTCGTGATCGCTCCACGCTTAAGCAACCTGACGCGTATCGTTGCACCGATCACTGTTTCACCCGAAAGAGAATCCTTCACGTAACCTGAAATGACAGCATCAGCTGAATCAGGAGGATTAAGAACGGCTTGTGAACCTTCCTTCGCGAAGACAAAATCCGTACCGGTACAAAGGAAAAATAAGAAAACCATCAGTCCCAAAAAGGACAATCTGCGCATATTCATCATTTGTTAATTTGTGCGGTGTTACGCACATCGTAAGACCTTGTTACAGACGATTTTACGCGGCTATTGCGTCTTCATTGAACCCCGCAGCGATGTGCAGGTAGCGGATAGCAAGGATGATCGGTGGCATGAACGGGGGTATGTAAATGTGAACTATGAAATATGAATTATTTACTTCAAGATAACATTCGTCAACTGATATGTATCGCTTAGTTTTAATGACAGGCTTGTGCTATCAAAACTAAAAGATTCTTTCTTAATCAAACCCACATTAACGGCATAATAAGCATTCTGTCTAAAGAGCAATATATGCTGAGTGTTATAGTAATCGGCTTTGTATTTATAACAAGTGTAGTTTCCTGCGACAACATTAACGAGTGCATTTACTGAATCGATTATTATATCTGCTTTCGCTGTATCAAAAGCTACTAAGGTAGTATCATTTATTTGTTTAGTAAAAATAATGGAGTCGTGCCCAAATATTTCTCCCAAATTTCCCGGATATTTAGCGATTAAAATTTGGTTGTTTGTGCCAAAATATTGTGCCCATAAACCATCCTTTCTATTGGCATAGTAGGTTTCAACTTGACTAACGAAAACGGTATCTGAACCAAGAACAAATTTATTTAGTAGCTCTAAAGTATCATCGCTTGAGCTTGATATACCTCCGTCACTCTGTAAATCTTGATAAGCCCATATATTCCCAACAGCAAGGGGCATGATAACACCCGGACTTTGAGTGGAAACAATTTCAGTACTGCTCTGACACGATGCCAGTGCAAAACAAAAAAGGATAAGAGACTTCTTCATGGATGAATTCTATTGTGAAGCACAAGTTAACGCGACTATAGATTCATGGTTTCATAAGTTCAAGGTCACAAATTACGCCCTATTGAATTATCGGCAGCAGCGCAGCAGGTTGCTCTATGCCTACATGTTCCTCGTGATTCACGGATGAGATGACAAGTGGAGTCAGATCGTAAAGTACTTCGCCTCGATCTTGGCTTGTGTGCAGAATATTTTTTGACTCTTTGACATCAATAAGTTCTGAAATAAGTGTTGCAGAGTTTGAACGAAGGACACGAATTTTGCGATACTCGCCAACTTCAGCGTCAATGCGCGGGAATACAACTATTTTATTAGTATCGGTTCTACCTTTCCAATCGTCTGCAGATTTTTTTGATCTGCCTTCGACGAGGATCGTATGCTCGCAGCCAATTTCTAAAAGATTCTTTTGCTCGGCGATCTTATGTTGCATTGCAATGATCTGTGCTAAGCGGCGAGATTTCTCATCAGATGGAACATCATCAGGCAGAGTTTCAAATGCCTTTGTATTTGGACGCGGCGAGTAGTTAAACATATATGCGCCTTCATACTCCACTTCGCGCATCACTCCCATTGTTTGCAAATGATCTTCAAGAGTTTCCGTACAGAAGCCAACAATTATATCCGTTGAAAGCGCCGCAGTAGGCATTGCCATCTTGATCTTCTCCATAATGCTCATATAATGAGCACGGGTATAGGTGCGGTTCATCAACTTCAGAATGCGATCGGAGCCGGATTGAATCGGCAAGTGAATAAACTTACAGATATTATCATGGCTTGCCATTGTATCAATAAGTTTCTGATCGAAATCCTGCGGATGGCTTGTGGTATATCTGAGGCGGATAGTTGGAACAGCTTTCGCGCACGCTGCAAGAAGATCAGAAAAATCTTTTCCTTCGTCTTCATAAGAATTTACATTCTGTCCGAGAAGTGTGATCTCTTTGAATCCCTGTTGCTCAAGTTGTTTGCATTCATCAACAACTGAACTAAGTGTTCGAGAACGTTCTCGCCCACGAGTAAACGGCACGACGCAAAATGTGCAAAATTTATCACAGCCGCGCATGACGGAAATATAGGCAGTGATTCCTTCAGCACGGAAGGGAAGAATGTCGTCGTAGGTTTCCGTGCGAGATAGTTTAATTGCAATACCATTCTCACCCGAATCTCTTGTTGCTTCGATAAGAGCCGGAAGTTTGCGGTATTCATCAGGACCGATGACAAGATCAATAATATTATCCTTGCTTTTGAGCAGGTCTTTACGAAGATGCTCTGCCATACATCCAAGGACGCCCATGACCATTTTCGGTTTACGACGTTTGGCACCGCGCCAATGGCGAAGGCGATTCCAGACCTTATCTTCGGCATTTTCGCGGATAGCACAGGTATTCATGAATGCCACATCAGCTTCACCTAAGATAGCCGTGGGAGTATAACCTGCCTTATGCAGCACGGAAAGCACAACTTCCGTATCTGCCACGTTCATTTGGCAGCCGTAGGTCTCAATATATACTTTTTTCTTGTTCATAGCAGAAATCGTATAACTTTGCAGGCGTGATTTGCGTTCAATTAAGGAATTTGATCAATAGTACTCATCTTGGCATGAAAAAAATATTATTCTCGTTACTACTTTTATTTGCATTCTCTCATTCCGCAAACGCTCAATATTGGAGCCGCTGGTATAAGCCACATAATGTCACGATCGGTTTTTCCGCCGATGAAAAATGGGCATTCTTCATTCAAAAAAATGCAGTGGGAATTGATAATATTTTCAAAGTGGAGATGAAGACCAATGCTGTAACTCCCGTTACAGATTTTAATGAACGCCCCGTACTTTCTGCCATTGCTATTTTTGGAAAACCTGCTGTCGTTTTTGCGCGAGCTACAACGACCAAAGGTGACGAGATACATCTTTACCGAGTGAATGTTTTAACGGCTGACGAACCGGTAGATTTTACGCCCACAAGTGGACCATCAAATAAGACCATTATCGGAATGGCATATAATGGTAGGTACGTTTATTATTTATCCGATAAAGGACCAAACTCGAAAACCGATACCTATCGTTACGATGCGACTCAATACATTACTGAACTTGCTTTAGCGAACGATAAAGATTATAAAACACTATGCTGGAGCCGAGACCAGACACATCTCTTAATCCGCGATCCGAAAACTCTTACTGTTTTTAGTTACAGTATAGAAACGACAGATAAACAAAAAGTGGAATTACCTTTTGACGGAGATGATCTGAAAACCGTTTTCTATGATCCCATGAACACTTCCTTTTATATGATTAATAAGGGTAATCAATTAGCTTTGAGTAAGATCACTGCTTCAGGTACTTCCGATGTGGAAACAGGTGCATACTACAGCGGAATAGATGGGGCAGAGCTTTCTTTAAATGGAAAATATATTCATACATCTACCAACGGCGCCGAAAAAGTAATGGATAATGTATCTCATACTTTTCTTGATCTACCGCAAGGAGGATATGATATGGTAATCGGTCCTAAAGAATCATCAGTGCTTTATACATCTACTGATGCATTGGGCGTGAAGCTCTTTGTTTATGATATTGCGAAGAAGACATCGAAAGAATTAACGGTAATTAAATAATTTTCTCTCACACTCAATGGAAGCATTTCGCATTATCGGAGGAAAGCCGCTGCACGGAAAAGTGCGTTTAAGCGGCACCAAGAATCTGATCTCGAAGCTCATGGTGGCTTCGACGCTGTCGGATAAGCAGAGCACGTTCACCAATGCTCCCCTGCATCTCGGTGAGACTGATATTACTGAGGAAATAATCAGGTCGCTCGGAACAAAGACTTCTGAAAGCGATGAATTGAATGGCACACTTTACGTTCATACTGAAAAGTTTTCAACACATGAAGTCCCACCACGATTTGCCGAACTCAATCGTATTCCGATCTTATTAATCGGTCCGTTGCTTCATCGCACTGGGCAAGCATGTGTTCCTATTCCCGGCGGTGATAAGATCGGCGCTCGTCCCGTTGATTTTCATATCAATGCCTTGCGTAGAATGGGCGCGCATATTGAATTGAAAGATCATTTCTATAATTGCAAAGCCGATAGTCTCAAGGGCGCATTAATTGAATTGCCTTTTCCGAGTGTCGGAGCGACCGAGAATATTATTATCGCTGGAACACTGGCGAAAGGAACAACGATCATCAATAATGCTGCCGTTGAGCCGGAAATTATTGAGCTTGTGAAGTACTTGCAAAAAATGGGAGCGATCATTTCGATTGAGACAAATCGCCGCATTGTTATCGAAGGCGTTGAATCTCTTCACGGAGCAGTGCATCATATTATGCCCGACCGTATCGAAGCCGCGTCGTTTGCTTGCGCAGCAATTGCTTCGAAAGGTGATGTCTTCATCGAAGATGCCGATCAATCAGCGATGCTGACATTCTTGAATGACTTGCGCAGAGCAGGCGGCGATTTTGATATTACTGATGATGGCATTCGATTTTATTACAAGGGTAAATTAAAATCTATTGCGATTGAGACAGGTGTTCATCCGGGATTCATGACGGATTGGCAGCAACCCTGGGTGCTGATGATGACACAGGCTGAGGGATTGGCCGTCGTCCACGAAACAGTATATGAAAATCGGTTTGGGTATGTGACAGAACTTCGCAAGATGGGCGCGCATATTGAATTATATAATTCTTGTCTCGGAGGAGGGGACTGCCGCTTCACAACTCTTGCCAATCCACATTCGGCTGTGATCTTTGGTCCAAGTAAGTTGAAGGGCGCAAATATAAATATTCCTGATCTTAGGGCAGGATTCGTTTATCTCATCGCGGCAGCTCTTGCTGATGGGGAAAGCACAATTACGGGAATACATCATGTTGAAAGAGGGTATGAGCATATTGAGCGCAAACTCGCAGGACTTGGCGTAGGGATTTCGAGGGTGGAGGTATAACAGAATTTAGCGAAGAAATTGGTAAGGCTCAATATTTGAACTCATTCACCCTAAATTTGGTATAATATAATCACTATGAACGTTTCCCCGTAAGTAGTGACGATTGAACATTGTTTTATATTTAGTTACTACTCTTGATCAAAAACCGGAAGAATTAATGACGAATCGTATTCGTGTATTTTCCCCTATATTTATTTTTTGTGTTTTGCTAGTTCTTCTATTTTCCAGCCCCTCATCGGCGGTGGTTCCGACAATTCATTATGTTGATTTTGGAGGAGCACTTGGCTTTCATTATTCTCCCAGCGCTCTTACGGTTGAAATCGGAGATACCATCGTCTTCCGAGGTGATTTTGCAACCTATCCTTTAGTCTCAACTTCTGTTCCAGTCGGTGCTTTAGCTTTTGGTCCGATAAATACCGGTACGACATTTGCCTACATTGTTGATGTTCCGGGTGCATATAGCTACGAAAATAAGATATATGCTGCACTCGGAATGAAGGGAAGTTTCACCGGCATTCGATTGCCTCATGGAAGCCTCACGAATGAAGGTCGTGAATTTTATCTCGGAATGCTGTACCCAACTTTTAATAATGTTGCGCAAGGCTACGTGCCGGTATTTTATCATACCTACGCACTGATTACAACATATTATGCGAATTCAGTTACTGTCACTTATTTTGATGCAGGCGGCGTAGAAAGATCACCGACTACAACAAAAATGCCTGCTCGTGGAACCTTGCAATTCCCCGTGGATCTTGCATCAATGCGTATGGATTCCTTTCCAGATATTCCAATGTTTCGGAGCTGCCACATTACTTCGAAATATCCAATCACGGTTCAGTTTCTTTCTGTCGGTGCAAATTCGGGCGGCAGTTACTTGGCTCTTCCTGTTCTTGGGCTTGGAAAAAATTACGTTGCTGCTTGTTACAATGATAATGCGGGTAACGGAGCACTTTATAGTACATCAGTGGCATTCCCCAAAACGTATGATGTCGCAGGGGGAGAGTTTATGGTGATCGCCACCGAAGATCTGACTTCGGTGAAGATTACACCCAACTCCACAACGACGGGCGGGCACGTTGGATTTCATACCGGTACAGGCGCGAAAAATAAAGCGGTGCCATTTACTGTTGGGCTTTCACGCGGGCAATGTTACTTGGTGCGCTCGAACGGAAAAGATGCAAGCCAGGATATGTCGGGTTCGCTGATCGAATCAAATAAACCTGTTGCAGTGATCGCCGGAGCAGAAGATGCGACACTTGGGGGTACTTCACCTTACGTACTTGATGCGCGCGATTTTATGGTCGAACAGATGACACCGATGGAAGTGTGGGATACTTCAGGGTATCTTTCTATTCCGTTGATCGAAGCGATTCCTTATGGTGCCGAGGGACATGGAGATAGTTACCGAGTATATTCATTCGATACGGTAGGCGCAAAAGTGCAAGCCGATGTCATCGGCTTTGGTACGTATCCAATGAATACGTCAAGACTTGCATCACCTGCGGTAGAAAAATTTGATATTACCAATCCTGTCGATATTTATTCAACGAACGGACGAAAGATCAGTGTCATCCAGCATGAGGAGCGCAGCCAAAGCTCGAAGGCGCCCTATAACTCTCCGAGTATGATGACTATCGTGCCGCATTCGCGTTGGCGTAAAGCATATAATCTTTCCGTGCTGGCTCCGCCTACTGATCATGGCGCTACAGGATATCAATATCTTGATGTTCTTGCAGATAGCCTTTCGACAATCATGGTTTCTGCCAACGGAGCCGTTGAGCATCCGATCAATACTGCTTTGGTAAATGTCGGCTCGGTGAATGTTGTCTCAAAAAATTATTCTGTTAAGGCTGCGCGCTTTCGTATCGGCTCGGGTCCCTATTATTTGCATTCAGATTTTCCCTTTGCCGTTTATTCCTATGGCATGAGCGAATTCTGGTATTTTTATGACGACAAGGGAAATTATGAACAGTTTGAATCAGAATATGCGGCGCCCGGCGGAATGCAGCTTAATACCGGCGTTACTCCATCATTCATCGTCACCATTGATACCGTCGCAAATTGCGCGGGATGGAATATCTGTGTTCGTGATACAAGCGGAGGAGATCCCGGAATAAGAGCCATCACGCTTGTTGATGATTCCGATGCTGTGTATTATGGAAAGATCGGAGCAAAATATAAAAATGTGACACTTGATTCCACATCTCTTGATTTTGTTTCCGGCGAACTGCATCCCCATGTGCATTCATCCCAGCCATATTGCTTCAACGTGAAGATCGAGAACCGGCTTGCTTATGCTTCGGCGCCGATCGGAATAATGGATAATTTTGGCAACGGAATATTCCTGCGTTTATCGCGCACTTCTCCGGCATACTCGGTCGCAACAAGTCCTATTGCCTCAATACATCCTGATAGCATCGTTTTCCCACAGCAGAAAGTTGGGAATGAGGTTTGCACGACGTTCGTCTTCAAGAATACCGGTACGGCAGGAAGTTCAGATATTAATTTTCTCTCTGCAAAATTACGCAAAGGCAATCAGGCATTCACTATTAAATCTATCGCGCCATCGCTTCCATTGATTGCTAAATCCCAAGATTCTTTTAAGATCGATATTTGCTTCAGTGCTGAGGATTCGCTTCGTCATCGCGATTCGCTTGTCATCACTACCGATTGCTTCGATATCCCCATCACCCTTGATGCGCGCAGCGCGACAGGACTTATCAATGCAGATAATCTGGATTTCGGACAGTTGAAGGTCGGAAGTGAATTATGTAAGAATTTGCTGATCCATAATGCAGGTTCTGCATCTTTCACACTGACTAAATCATGGCTGCTTAGTGATACCGTAAATTTCGCAATCGATCCTCAATCTGCATCTGCGTTGCCTGTTCAGATTCTTCCGAGCAAGAACGTCTTAATAAAAATATGTTTCCATCCGCAAATGGCCTCTAAAGATAGTGCTCGTATTGAATGGAACACAGATATTGATTCAGTTTATTCTGATGTATTAAAAGACTTCTCTCTATTAAGCGGTGAAGGAACTCAGGTCATTGTCGGGTCAGTACATTCAGATCCGGTTACTCCTTCTTTCGAAGTTCGCCCTAACCCTGCTTTCGGTAATTCGGTACTCGTTACATTCTCAGCTTTACAGGAAAGCAAATCAACGTTGAATGTTTTTGATGTGCTTGGGAGAGAAGTATTTAAGAAAGATATTCTTTCCGGTACTTCACAATTAGAGATTCCTGTTAGGAATTTACTCCCCGGTGTTTATTACGTCAGACTTACCTCTGAGAGCGGAGTACTGACAAAGAAGATGGAAGTGGTGCGGTAAAACTTGTAGCAGGGAAAAAGTAATTAGTCGTAAGTAGTTAGGAAATTCAGCCAACTTTTTATTACAGACTACTTCTTTTCGTATATTAGATGCGAAGTTGATAGGCACCATTTTTAGTAAAGCATACGAGAAGAATTTGAGAATATGGAGAAAAATTCATTAGCAATTTTCGAGGGTTTTAATATCCGCAGGATCTACGATGAGAAAACTGAAACATGGCTTTTTTCAGTCGTGGATATTATTCAGGTACTTACGCAGCAACCAGATTTTCAGATTGCCAGAAAATACTGGAATAAGCTGAAAGAAAGGTTGAAAAACGAAGGAAGTGAAGTGGTGACAAATTGTCACCAGTTGAAAATGATTGCACCGGACGGTAAAATGAGACTTACTGATGTAGCCAATCCTGAAATATTGCTGCGTCTTATCCAATCTGTTCCGAGTCCAAAGGCAGAGCCGATCAAACTATGGCTTGCGAAAGTAGGCTATGAACGAATGCAGGAAATTGCAGACCCGCAACGATCAATAGATCGAGCGAGGGATAACTGGCAAAAACTCGGCAGAAGTGAAAAGTGGATCGAGCAGCGGATGACGGGACAGGAAACCCGAAACAAACTCACCGATTACTGGAAAAATAGTGACATCAAGGAAGGAGAAGAGTTTGCAATCTTAACCAATATTATACATCGGGAATGGACAGGGCTAACGGTAGGCGAACATAAAAAGCTAAAAGACCTTAAATCCCAAAACCTTCGCGATCACATGAGCGAAGCAGAGCTGATATTTACTGCTCTTGCTGAAATGAGTACACGGCAAATTGCCGAATCCTCTCAAGCCAAAGGAATGGATAAAAATAAAGAAGCCGGAAGAAAAGGTGGGGGTATTGCAAAAAAAGCTCGTCGTGAACTCGAACAAAAAACCGGAAGGAGTGTCGTGACTGGTCAAAATTATCTGCCGCCGAAAAAGAAAACATTGCCTCAGTAAATTTAAGCTGAGCTACTACCATTCCCCTCCATCGGAGCATTTCCCCCTTTCTGAGTGTTTAACCTCGCTAACTTTAAAAACTACAGTCGTTATGGGTTAGTCGGATCATTTCTGCTAACGACTAAGGACTAACGACTTACGACTATTCTTCATGACGCTCGATCATATCAGGAATTTCTGCATTATTGCCCATATCGATCACGGTAAGTCAACGCTTGCCGATAAATTACTCTTGGAAACCAAGACGATCGCTGTACGCGAAATGGAGTATAATCAGGTCTTAGACGATATGGATCTTGAGCAGGAGCGAGGCATCACGATCAAGCTCCATGCCATCATGATGAAATATAAAGCATTAAATGGCAAAGAATATACTTATAACATGGTTGATACTCCCGGCCATGTTGATTTTACGTACGAAGTTTCCCGTTCTCTTGCCGCTTGCGAAGGTGCTATTCTTGTTGTTGATGCAACGCAGGGAGTCGAAGCGCAGACGATCACCAATCTTTATCTTGCCATTGATGCAGGTTTAGAAATTATTCCGGTGTTGAATAAGGTCGATCTTCAATCAGCGATGATCGATGAAGTTTCGAATCAGATCATTGAACTCCTTGGTTGTAAGAAAGAAGATATCATGCTTGCAAGCGCCAAAGCGGGTATTGGCATCGGAGAAATTCTTGAAGAAATTCATAAACGCATTCCGGCTCCCCAAGGCGATCCCGCAAGTACGCTTCGCTGCCTGATCTTTGATTCGCTCTTCGATCCCTATCGCGGCTCTATCGTGTATATGCGCGTGTTCGACGGCACGATCAACGAAGGGGACGAGATCATGTTCATGCATAGCAAGATGAAGTACCGCGTCGAAGAAGTGGGTACTCTTCGCTTGGGACGTGAACAACGAAAATCTTTGCTTGCAGGAGAAGTGGGCTATTTAATCGCAGGTGTCAAGAATGTGAAAGAGACTCGTGTCGGAGATACGGTTACTTCTTTTCGTAATCCGGCAACCGAGGCGATCTCCGGATTCAAAGAATCCAAGCCGATGGTTTTTGCAGGACTCTATCCGCAGAATGCCGAAGCCTATACTGAACTTCGTGATTCGCTCGATAAGCTGACACTCAATGATTCATCTTTGCAATTCGAACCGGAAACATCCGTTGCACTTGGTTTCGGATTTCGTTGCGGCTTCCTCGGTCTTCTGCACATGGAGATCATTCAGGAAAGATTAGAGCGCGAATTCAATCAGAGTCTTGTCACCACCGTTCCGAACGTAGAGTACAAAGTGATGACAACGTCGAATGAGATCATCGCCGTTGATAACCCATCTGATATGCCGCAGCCAGGACATATCGAGTATATCGAAGAGCCTTTTGTAAAAGCGCAGATCATCGTGCCAAGCGAATACGTCGGCGCGATCATGAAACTTGCTACTGAACGCCGTGCAGTCTATAAAACAACAACGTATCTTGATGCAACGCGTGCTGACATACAGTATGAATTTCCTCTCTCGGAAATTATCTTTGATTTTTACGATAAATTAAAATCTATTTCGCGCGGATATGCTTCGCTTGATTATGAATTTTTGGAATATCGCCAGTCTGATCTTGTAAAGCTTGATATCTTGCTCAATGGCGATCCTGTTGATGCTTTCAGCACAATAGTTCACAGAGATAAGGCATTTGAATGGGGCAAAAAATTATGCACGAAACTTCGGGAGTTGATTCCACGTCATATGTTCGAAGTTGCGATTCAGGCAGCCATCGGTGCGAAGATCATTGCGCGTGAAAGTGTGAAGGCACTTCGCAAGGACGTAACAGCAAAATGTTACGGCGGTGATATCTCGCGCAAACGTAAGCTGCTCGAAAAGCAAAAAGAAGGCAAGAAGCGAATGAAGCAAGTCGGCAGAATTGAAGTGCCGCAAGAAGCTTTCTTGGCAATATTGCAGATAACGGATTAATGAGAAAATTTGTAATTTTATTAATGTTCTTTATTTCCTCTTCCGCTTTCGCGCAGGAAGTAAACTTTATTTCCAAGATTCGTTCGATAGTTGAGAGAATCAATACTGATTCGGCTTACAAAACGAAGACGTTGGGAACTGAGGAGTTCATGCGCGAGGAAGAGACAGATGGGGGCGGATCGTTAACAGGCTATTTCAAAAATGGCGAACTTAAAAAAATAAACGAATGGGTAGGGCTTTCCAATGGGATCGTCACGATAGAATATTTCTTAGATCATGGAGACTTAATTTTTGCTTACGAGCGAAAGAAATCATTCCAATACATTAATAAGCCGGATACTTCATATTGGGATTACCAGGATCAGCGCGTTATTCGGGAAAACAGATTTTATTTTCGCCATGGTAAGTTAATAAAAAAACATATCAAGGGCGATCAGGATCCTTCATCTGACGATACAGAATTGATTGGATGGTGCAAAAAATATTCCGCATTATTACAGAAATAAAAATATAATGGCAAAAAACGAGACGAGGACAAGAACATTGGAAGATATCCGTAAAGATGGAGGCAGTGTGTCTACTCCGAAGAAGCCGGTAAAAAAGAAAGATGGATTTTGGCGTTCGATACTGATCGCAGGACTTATTGCCATCGGCATTCGCTCATTTTTTGTCGAAGCATTTCGCATTCCCACAGGCTCGATGAAGAATACGCTTCTGGTCGGTGATTATCTTTTCGTCAATAAACTTGCATATAGTTTTAAGTCTCCGAAATATCTTCCGTTCACGAATATTCCCATTCCGCATTTGGGATTCAATACTTTTCACGTCAGCCGCGGAGACGTTGTCGTATTCGAATTTCCGGGAAATAAAGATCAAGTGACTCTTTCAAAAGATGAGCGGAATGTGAATTACATTAAGCGTTGCATTGGTATTCCCGGCGATACGATTGAAGTGCGTAACAAGCAAGTTTATGTCAATAGTGTTGCGATGAAGAATCCTGAGAATTGGATCACCAGCCGTGACACCATGCCCAAAGGTCAGCCCGAACCAGGCGGCAATCTTTTTCCGAACGGAAATAATAAATGGAATCGCGATAACTATGGACCCATCCGCATTCCAAAGAAAGGCGATGTCATTCCACTGAGCGGCGAAAATTACGATGCCTGGGCTGTCATCATTCAGCGTGAAGGACATACAATAAGATTGGGTGATCACGGTGCAGTGGAGATAGATGATAAACCGGTTACTTCGTACACAATTGAGCGCGACTATCTTTGGATGATGGGCGATAACCGCGACAACTCGCTGGACTCAAGGTATTGGGGATTTGCGCCTGTTGATAACGTCGTCGGCAATGCGCTCTTTATTTATTGGTCAATGTTCTGGCCGCCGTATCCTCCGAATGAAGGTGATCAAGAAGAACCGCAGAAATTCCACATGCGCTGGGAAAGAATTTTGAATGGTGTGCATTAAACAAGCTTAAAGCGAAAAGCTTAAAATAAAAATGTCATACCGAGGAGTCCGCCGCGGCGGATTAGCCCTCCGTGGCAATCTAAAATGTCTCAATCTACAAAAGAATCTCAAGATTTATCAGCATACTTTCACATTCCTTTCTGTGACACGAAATGTGTCTATTGTGATTTCTATTCTATCGAAGACCAGAGTTCTCAATCAAAATTTGTTTCTTTGCTGATAAAGGAGATGGAGCTAAAGGCTCTTGCTCATCCTGAGATCTGCCAACGCACTCTTAAAACTATTTTCTTCGGCGGCGGCACTCCATCGTTATTGCAGCCTGAAGAATTATCGGCGATCATTGCTCAGATAAAAAAATATTTTACGATTGCAGTTGATGTTGAATTCACTCTTGAATGCAATCCCGGCACGGTCTCATTAGAAAAACTTTCGGCTTATAGAAAACTTGGAGTAAATCGCCTCAGCTTTGGGGTTCAATCTTTCAATGAAGATGAATTGAAATGGCTATCGCGCATTCATAATGCCGATGAAGCACGCGTTGCTATCAAACTTGCACGGCAATCAGGATTTGAAAATGTCAGTCTTGATCTGATGTTTGCCTTGCCGAATCAAACGAAAGAAAAACTTTCGTACTCAATTGATGAAGCGCTTGCTCTTGGCACTGATCATATCAGCGCCTATAACCTTACCGTTGAGGAGGGTACGCCGCTCAATAGAATGGTGAAACTCGGACAAGTTGGCGAGATGCAGCAGGAAGAGGCGGCTGAGTTATTCGAATTTGTGCAGACAAGGCTTGTTGATTCAGGGTATGAGCAATACGAGATTTCCAATTATGCAAAGAGTCCCGATAAGCGGGCTCAACATAATCTGGTGTATTGGGATGGTAATAAAGATTATGTTTCCTTCGGTCCATCGGCGCATGAATTTCTTGGTGGAATGCGCGCATGGAATATCTCTTCGCTCGATCAGTATGGTGCGATGATTGCCGAAGGAAAACTTCCGCGAATCAATTCCGAAAAACTTGCTCTTGATAAACGCCGAACCGAAATTCTTTTCGTCCAGCTCCGCGCAACCGGTCTTGATATTGATGCATTCCAAAAAACTTTCGGCGAAGATATTTTGCAACATCCTGAACTTCCGATGCTGCTCGAAGAAGGAATGCTTGAGCACACCAAAAATTATCTTCGCCTTACTAAAAAAGGCTATCGCTTCTGCGATGCAGTAGTGCTGAGGTTGATGAATAAATAATTATTTTGTGAGGATTATTTCTCGTGATAACTTTATGCTGCCACTTTCGAGAATAAGCAGATACGATCCACTTGGCAGATCATGCGCATCGAAAATAACTCTGTGCTGTCCCTCAGATACTCTTCCCAATACTAAAGTCTTCACAAGTTTGCCCGTCATATTATAAACAGCAAGTTTTACTTCTGTTTCCTTCGGAAGACTGTAATTGAAACTTGTTGTGGCAATGAATGGATTTGGGAAGTTCTGCTCCAGAGAAAATCCATTCGTATTATTATTTGACACACTGTTTGATATTGCTTTACCATCAAGATCGACGCTGACACTTGAGTCCTGACAGGGGGTGGCATTTGGGAATGTAACTTTAGCAATAAACTCTCCATAAGATTTTGGAGCGAATTCAAGAGTGAGAGTTGCTTGACCACCGGGAGCAATTGTAGCAGGTATCATCGAAATTACAGTATATGGTGATGATGGCGGCGTGATCAGCGGAGAGCCGGGAGTCCATGAGAAATTTGCAAAATTTAAAATTTCTATACTGACTTTACTTTTTCCGAAAGGCAGCGTATTCGGCACAGCTGCTCCATAAAAATCTAGAATAGAACAGGCAGATTTTCCTGAAACTTCGATCACGATAGTATTACCGCATGGTACTGCATCAGGAAATGTGATGATTGCCGAATCACTTCCTGAAGATAGTGGTGCATATTCTACTTGGAGTAAGAGACTATCTCCTAGACGAATGGCAAAAGTATTGGGGATATTGGTCACAATTTTAAAGGGAGAAGTTACCGTTGGTGTCTTCGGCATCCAAAGATAGGAGCCAATATTTTTTACTGTTACTAACAGAGTATCTCTCGAGCCGACTGCAATAATTGGAAAAGAAAGTTTTGTAGGTATGGTAGTTAGATACGCACATCCTCCTGAACCGGAAACCGGAATTTGTAGTGCATTCCCGCATGGTCCTGCTTCCGGGAAAGTAATGGTTGTCGATTTATTCCCGGCTGTTTGAGGCGCAAATTGAACGGTGATAATTCTGCTTTCATGCGGAGCGAGTGGTACTGTATCAAATAATGGACTTTGAATAACGAACGTACCATCATCCGGAAAAAAATATGCGGCGCCTGCTTTCCAAAAATAATCACCATCATTTGTGAGCGTAAAAGTTTTGACACTTTTTTGTCCGATGACTACTGTATCAAAAGATAATGCCGCTGGAAGTGAAGTCAGATGAGCGCAAGGAGTAGTCCCGGAAAGTGAAATATATTTTAAATTCAAACCATAATCTAAAAAAAGAAATGCCTGATGTGACCCAATAGTTTTTGGATGAAAGGTCAGGCAGAACGTAAATGATGAATCAGGCTGAAGAGGTGGGGATGTTTTTTGTGAGAGGATATAATCAGTTGTCCCCACGCTTGCTTTTATAATTTCTACAGAATCCCCGCAGTTAGTAACGGTAATACATTGAACTGAATCTTTCCCCGGAGAAAGCTCTACGCCATCAAAAAGTGAACCAACAGAAGTCTTTATGCAAAGCGTAGCTTGGTTATGATTCGGATGTGTGATCTGTCCAACCGCTATTCCTGATAATGATAGCAGCAAGAAAAGAAAGCTTCGAAAGATATTGATATATGAGGGGGAAATGCGCATATTATTATTGAATTAGTCTCTGAGTCAATAAGAACCTCTAGATGAGGGTTTTGTTACAGGTGGAGTTGAGGACTCTCAAAAATAAAAAACGGTGCGGATCACTCCGCACCGCCTTTAGAAGCGTGAACTGCTTTCATCCTTTTTCATCATCCATCATCTGCAGCTCACGTTTGCCTTTTCGGCATTGCTTCAACTTTTTTTTGAACGACTTAATGTGTCCGCTCCACTATTTCACTTCTTCGCTATTCATATAGAATGTAAGCGCACCCGAAGGACATTTATTTACTTGAGTTATTATCTTCTCCGTTGTTGATGCTTCGGGTGTGATCCAGGGCATAACAAGCGGATGAAAAACTTCGGGCAATCCGCGAAAGCAATTTGCGGAGTGAATGCAGAGAGCATTCTTCCATACTACCGTCACTTCGCCATTTGTATAATGTTTGGTGACTTCTTTCATGTTATTCAATAGTTGTATTAATAACTATTTCACCTATCAGCACTTTATGCGTTGGGCATTTATCAGCGATCGCAAGCAATCGAGCACGATCTTCGTCAGTAATATTTCCGATGATCTTTATCTTTCTTTCGAAGAGCGAATGCGTAACGCCGCTGACATCATTCTTCGAAAAAGAAATATGTACTTCTATTTTTTCAACGGCATATTCTTTTCTATCGGCATACATCCGAAGCGTGATCGCCGTGCATGATGCAAGCGCCGAGGCAAGCAATGCAGAAGGATTAGGTCCTAATCCTTCGCCGCCATTTTCTTTTCCTTCATCGGCAAGAAAATTCAGACCTTCGAAAGCAAGATCAGTCTTGTAGTGCTCTTTGCCTATGGTTGCGGTGACTGCAATTGCTGCCATTATATTTTTTTGATTTGATGATCGTACATTCCTGCAAGTAAGAGCGACGCGCCCATGAGGCTCGTATCTTTCAAGAGTCCACCCATTGCCATCTGCATACGCGCTGGATCCATCAGTCCGGGAATATGCAAGGTGACGATGAAGACGAACATCAAGGCTGCAAGCCCGAAACAAGCATACTTCACAAGCTTACCGGAGATGATGCTGATCGCCGCAGCGATCATTGCGATTCCAGCGAAATAGATCCAAAATACTCCGCCCGGGATAGGTACAGAATCTGCCATTTTATCAGCATTAAAAATATGCATGATTCCAAAGACTGCAAATGGAATTGCAAAAAAGTACCTCGCTGCCGTTGTTGTGAGTTGTTTCATATGTTTATCTCTTCTTATACATAATTAATCATTGAGCGGATGTAGTCAATTCACCCAAATATTTTTCTACCCTCGTAATTTATCAAGCAGCCTATTGAGTTCTTTCGCTTCTGTCGCTGTCAGTGATTTGAAACTTTCGGTCCAACCATCTTCCTCGACATCTACCTTTGCAAGAAGATCAAGTCCTTTTTTTGTGATGGCTACATCAACTTGTCTTCTATCAGCGGGGCATTCTCGGCGGCTGACGAGCTCTTTTGTGATAAGTTTATCGACAAGCCTCGAAGCATTCGAACTCTTATCAATCATCCGCTCAGTCAGGAGATTGATCGTTGCCGGATTCGGATGCTGCCCGCGCAATATGCGTAAAATATTGAACTGCTGAGGTGTCAGCTTAAAGTCTTTGAGTTTACATGAAGTCACACGCCCAACCCAACTTGAAGTGAAGCCAAGATTGATGATGAGCTTCTGATACTCGTTCTTAAACTTAATCTGCTTGATTTCTTTCCCGATCTCCATGATGCAAATATACGTAAAAACATTTAATGTTGTTACATGAATTAAAATTTTTGGTTTCGAGAGAATCTCTCCAGTGGGGTGGACTCTTAGTCCGCCCGTCAATGACAAGGTATCATAGACTTTTAATAAGCTGTAAGAGTCCGCCCCACAGGAGAGGGAATTACCCTTTTCTGTAACCTCCTCCACTCTTCATCGTATTTTTGAAGTTCTTACATATAAGCCACCGAATGAATCTGAAACGTACACATTATATTTTTGCAGGCGTTGCCTTTGCGACAGCGTTCCTGACGTACTTCATGACCATGCAGCCGACGATTCCATTTTGGGATTGCGGCGAGTTCGCCGCAGCCGCATGGGCGCTGCAAGTGCCGCATCCGCCGGGGTCTCCGCTTTGGACAATCGTTGGTCGTATCGCCATGATGCTGCCGACGATGGCAGATCCTGTTGCGCGGTATAATCTTTTTGCCGTGCTTGCTTCGGCGGGGACGATCCTGATCACCTACCTGACGCTTGTACGTCTTATCAAACTTTGGCGCGGCGAGCCGAAGTCAACGGCAGATATTTTTACGCATTATGGCGCAGCGCTCATCGGCGCTTTGAGTTATTGCTTCACCGATAGCTTGTGGTTTAATGCGCTTGAATGCGAAGTGTATTCTTTCGGTACATTTTTTATAGTACTGATTCCCTGGCTGATGCTGATCTGGTACGATCATGCCGACGAAGAGCATAGTGAAAAATATCTTCTCTTAGTGGCTTATGTGATCGGACTTTCTATGGGAGTTCATCAACTTGCATTGCTGACGATCTTTCCATGCTTCATGCTCATCTATTACAAACGCCGTCAGAATGTGACGGTAGCTTCGTGGATGGGAATGGTCGTTGGTTCGGTAATTGCATTCTTTATTGCGTACAAGCTTGTACTCTCGCAAATGGTTGAGTGGCTTGGTTCAAGCGGGATTTGGAAGGGGGTTGGAGTCGCAATTCTTTGTGGAGCAGTCTATGGCATTTGGTATTCACAAAAGAAAAAGAAGTCGACGCTTAACTTGAGTTTATGGGCATGCGTGCTGCTCTTTGTCGGATACTCAACCTATATGATGATGGTCGTCCGTGCAAATCAGGATACGCCGATGAATGAGAATTCGCCGAAGACGCTTTCACGTTTGACGAGTTTCATTAATCGCGATCAGTACGGCTACCGTCCGCCATTCCCTCGTAGAGCAGTTGATGAAACCGGAGGGCATAACGGTCCGACTTGGACAAATTATTCCAGCGATTTCGATTTCTTCTGGAAGTACCAAACTGATCACATGTATCAGCGTTATCTCGAATGGAATTTCATCGGACGTGACGGGGATAAGCAGGATGCAGGAGTAGATTGGTCAAAGACGCTTGGCATTCCGTTCTTCCTCGGTCTCTTCGGATGTTACTGGCATTTCAAACGCGATCCGAAACGTGCGCTGACATTACTTGCCACGTTCATCATGCTCGGTTGGATGACGGCATGGTATCAAAATCAGCAAGATCCGCAGCCGCGTGAGCGAGATTATTTTTATGTCGGCGCATTTTATGTCTATGCACTATGGATCGGCATCGGCGCAACGGGCATCATGGAAATGCTTCGCGCCAAAAAGAAAAATTCTGCCGACGACGATCAAGTTGCCAATATGATTGTGACCGGAGAAGGCAACACTGCTTTGCTGGGCGGAGTATTTGCTGCTGCACTAATTCTTGTTCCGCTCAACCAATGCGTAGGGCTGATGGGGCTTGCCGCAGGCAAGAGTTTCGATCAGACTTCAAAATGGTCTGAGTATTCGCGTGAAGGGAATTATATTCCATACGATTACGGATATAATATTTTACAAAGCTGCGAGAAGGATGCTATCCTTTTCACGTTCGGAGATAACGATACATTTCCGCTGTGGTGTTTGCAGGATGTGTATTCTGTTCGGCGCGATGTTCGCATTGTGCAACTATCACTTTCTAATATCGGCTGGTACATTGATCAGCTAAAAAATCACGAACCGTGGGGCGCGAAGAAAATTGCATTAACAAGTTTCACCGATGCCTCTTTGCAGGAGCCGCAGGAATCTCCCCTTGCTCCGCATATTGATCAGGGAGGAAAAAAGAATCAGAGCGTACCGATCAGCGCTGAAGCAGTTCGCTACATCACCGGTGATTCAAGCCGAGGTGCAGCGACACTTAACTGGGCACAGTCAGGTACGTATGGCGACGGAAAGTCAACCTATATTTTTACTGTCAGCGATCAGCTTATTGTTGATATTCTAAAAAATAATATCAACGATCGTCCGATCTATTTCTCGACCTCTGTTCCGGATAATTACCGTTCAGGTCTTGATCCGTTTCTTGTCGCAGAAGGAATGGCATTACGTGTCACGCCGGATGCTCATGCTGATTACCATACCGATTATGGCGGTCCGGTTTTCGAAGATCGCATGAAGGAATATCTTTATAATCCTCCAGCGACTCCATTCCAAACTCCGCATAAGGGAATGCTGATCCGGACATATAACGATCCGAAAGCGCATCACAGTTATCTCGATGGTGCTTATGCACAAGCCTACTATCTTTGTTTTCTAAAACTTGCAACGTTTGAATTGCAGAAGGGAAATAAGCCCGAAGCATTACGCGCACTCGATTCAATGGATCACCGGCTTCCTCCGGAGATTGTCAATACCGATGATGTGCTCTTCGATATGGTTGCCGAAGATTTTGCGCAGGCAGGTGATTTGAAAAATGCAAAACGCTACGCAAATATCGCACTCAAAAATATTGATAATATGGAAAAGGGCGCTGCGACTCCGACAAATGAAACCGAAGCGCGGCGACATCTCCAATTCGAGTTCATGCGATCAGGTATGAATATGATCCTCGGAAAGTATGATGAAGCCATCAGACTTTTTGCTGAGTTAAAAAAAGCAACGCATGATAAATCCTTCGATATAAAATTAAGCGAAGCCGAAGCCCGCAAGCTCGAAGCCGCCGGCAACAAAGCCGCCGCCGCTGCCAAGTACGACGAGACGCTCAAAATGCTCGGAGTACCCGACAGTCTCGTGCCTGGCGAATTCAAGTACATGTTTGCGAAGCGCGATGGGCTGAAGTAAACTACTACGTAATTACACTCCAGTGGGGCGGACTCTAAGTCCGCCCATCAATCCCCATTGTCTGAACTGAGATTCCTAGAGGCACAACGCATATGCTCTACCCGCTAATTTGTTTTGTAGTTATTAGTAAAAAAAGTGTCATTGCGAGGAGTCCGCTTGCGGATGACGTGGCAATCTCAAATAGTTATCGTAATAATAAATCTCCGGATTAGAGATTCATTGGTTCTATCAAAACAGGAGCGGCACATTATTGTTCACAAAAAACAACCCTACATCCTCCCCGTAGCGGCAGGATATAGGGTAAGTGCCGCATCTTGTAAGTGCAAAGATACGGTGTCGGCTTTGCTGCAAGCTTAAACTTCTAAACTTAAGGTGAAAATTTTTACTCCCCAATAATCTTTGCCAATTCCTTATGCGAGATTGTCAGGGCTACTTCGTGGTCTATGATGCCGAGTTCTAAGAGGCGTTTGATGGCGATCTCTTTTGTTTTTTGTGTGATGTCTTGTACGGAATCAGTTTTGAAAATAAATTTTAGCCACTTGATGCCTTTGCTTAAATGTGTGCGCTCATCGGCATTGACGTAATCGAAGAGCTTACCATTTAGCTCATCGCCTTTGGAATATGCTTCGCGCGAGTGACGCAGAACTTCCTGCACAATATTTGCTTCGCCGAAAAGATTGATCTCGGCAAATGAATATTCCGGTGGCATTTTTGTGCGGACTTTTATTCCGAGCAATCGGTTCGCAAGATCGAAAGGATCGTAACCCAATTGCATCAAGGCTTTGTGACCAAGTTCGGTGTGGCGCGTTTCGTCATAAATAATGCGCGCAAGATCGTAATCAAATCCGAAAGGCACATCACGAATTTCATAGAGCACATTCGCAAATGTTTCGATGGCATCGAGTTCATCGCGCTGTGAGCGAATAAGATTCAGCGCAGTTTCATCGAACTCCGTTTTGTATTCGATCTTTCCTTTATCGGCGATCTTATATTCGTACGTATGTTCGAACGTATTAAATCGCGGATCGCGCGTTGCGATGAACGAGCGTTCGAATGGTGCTTTATCTTGAGAGAGCAGCATTAGCGGACGGTCACTTTTTTCGGATTTACCGGTGATGCCGCCGAAAGAATTTAGAAGCTGCTCGAGATGCTGCTGCGTAAAGACGATATGGGCACCGTCATATCCGCCACGAGTATATGCATCAAGCGCAGCATTGCCCCAGAGATACATCTCGGTGTAATCAGCGAGAATATTTTTTATGATGCGGATCGTCGGCGCATCGGCGACTTGATCGGATTGCTGCGCATGAATGCTATACGCATTGATCAAATGCGGGAGCAGGACGCCATAGACTCCGGCAAGAAAATGCGCAGGAGATTCGGCAGCAATAAGCTCAGTAAAAAATTCTTCGATGTGCGGATCGGTGAAAGCATCGGTCGTTTCTTCGGAAGTGCGAAGCTCGGTAAGCCTTGTGCGAAGCGCCATTGCGGCTTCGGAATGATAATAGATATGCCGTCCATACTCAACCTTCACTTCGAATTCCGGCGTACCCATCAGCCATCCTGCTTGCGCGCGAAGCAATAAACGCTCGAAGAGAAAATACCGTGAAAGTAATTCTGCATTTTCATCAACCCGATACGCGCCGCCAAGCTTACGATCATCCTTCGGGAAATCAAATTTCGTCAGAATCTCGCCCCGCCCATGCAATTCGCGCGTCCCTGTCCACAAGCCATTTGTCTTTTCATCAGTCATAAAGGTTGTAACTTTGTGGAAGGGTAGAGAATTCCTTAGGGAAATCGGAACTTATTATTTTTTCAAATGCTTAGCTTCGTATGCGATATTTACTGATTACAGTCCTTCTTTTTGTAGTAGGTTGCGATGATATACCATCGCGTCCTTCTTCCAACAATATTATTGACTCGAGCTATTTCAGCAATGTTTCATTTCTTCTCGCTAATAGTGAAAAAAAAATATCGGATAGTAGTATCACGTTGGCTCCCAGTATTTCCTGGAAGGATTCTCTGGGCAATTACACATCATTAGAGGATTTTCGTGGAAAAGTAGTCGTTCTGAATTTTTTCGCGACTTGGTGCGGAGCATGCAATTACGAAATGCCTTATTTCGTCCATGTCGCAGATTCTCTTTCTTCCAAAGTCTATGTTGTTGCAGTGTCAGTTAGTGATGGCGATTCCACATACTATACTCTTACTTCGCATAAGAGATATGCAGATCGACGAGGAATTTCATTCCAGTTAATTGTAGACCCAAACCAGAAAGCGTATGCGAATTTTGGTGCTAAAGACTTTATTCCTTGGACTTTTGTCATCGATAGAAACGGTTACATTGTTCACACCTTCAAAGGTGGGGTAGGTTCTGAGAAAGAACTAACAGATATTATTGATCAAATACCATAGCAGTAAGAGTCTGCTACCTCTTGACGATCTATGGCTTAAATATCATCGACTGGCTCATCATCGCGCTCTATCTCGGCGCGCTGATCGCGATTGGGCGGTGGACTCGTAAGAAGATAAAAAATACGAACGATTTTTTCCAAGCCGGGCGCAGCTTCGGGAAAGTGATGACGAGTTTTCTGAATTTCGGCAATATGGTCAGCGCCGATCAAGCAGCAGGAGTTACGCGCGAAATATATCGGCAGGGTTTATCGGGCGTATGGTTTCAGAATCTTGTTCTTTTTATTACGCCGTTCTATTGGTTCAGTTCTGTTTTGCAACGTCGCGCGCGTTATGTTGCTCCGGGCGATATATATGAACATCGCTTCCAATCGAAATTTCTTTCCGGATTATTTGCTGTCTATCTTTTGCTCTCGGCGATCTACGGTTCATCGCTTGGCTATCTCATCACCGGTAAAACAATGCAGGCAGTTCTCCTGAAACCTGAGATAGAGTACACATCATCCGAGAGGCAAAGTGTTTCGCAATTTCGGGAGATGAAAACTCTTGAAGCAAAACAGTCCGTCGTCGATCGTCGATCGTCTATAGCTGATAGTCAAGGCAGGGATTCGACAATCGACAATCGACCATCAACTATCGAGATAGCCCGACTAAATTATTTGCATGAGTTGGAAAAGAAAGGAGAGATAAAAGCAAGTATCTCGTATCTCAATCTTACTACCTTCTATATTATTTACGGACTTATCACCGCTGCATACGTCATCATGGGTGGACTCTTCGCCGCCGCATATACAGATGTCTTGCAAGGCATCATGATATTTTTTCTTTCAACAGCGCTCATCCCTGTAGGGCTTCATGCACTTGGTGGATTTGCAGGACTTCATGCAAAAGTGCCGGATGCAATGTTTAATTTATTCGGCAGCGGTGCGGGAAGTGAGTACACTTGGTATTTTGTGATGACGATGGTTGTGGTGAATCTGATCGGGCTTGCTCCGCGAAATTTCACTGTAGGAGGTTCAGCGAAAGATGATTCATCGGCGCGGATCGGAATGGTAACGGGCGCATTTGCGAAGCGTCTGATCATCATCGGTTGGGCATTGACGGGTGTGATCGCAGTCGGCTTATATGCCGATAAACTTTCCGATGCAACATTCATCTGGGGCACGATGACGCTTGATCTGCTGGGCACAGGATTTGTCGGACTCATGATCGCAAGCGTGCTCGCAGCGAATATGGCATCGAAGGCAGGATCGAGTTTAGAGTGGTCAGCGGCATTCACAAAAAATATTTTGTTGCCGCTCAAGCCACAGACAACGGAGAAGCGTCAGTTATTTTTTGGTAGAGTTGTCATCTTAGTGGTGCTCATGGGAGGCATTGCTTTCGCAAGCATTACCGATGATATTCTCACAGTCTTTAAGTATGTGCTTTCTATTGGCACTGTTGTAGGTCCTGCACTATGGCTTGTCTATTTTTGGCGCAGACTTTCGACGAAGGCAGTGATTGTGCAAATGGTTTTATCAATAATGATCACCGTCGTTGTACCGAATACTATTCCGGCGATAAGTTCGTTGAAGCATAGCACAGAACTTACGACGGAGACGAAGAGCTACACTGAAGTTTCTAAAGTACGTGCGAAGGAATCGGATGTAAAAAATGGAACAGCAAAAACCGTAGGCGAGAAGATTGAAAAATCTATTACGGTTCAGCCGACAGCAATATATTTTGAACGAGTCGAGCGCGTTAATCCGAAAGATCCCAATTCTGCAAAAATAGGAGGAGGGGTATTCCGTTTCCAACTATGGATTCTCAGTAAACTCAGTTTAGATCTTGAGAATTTCTCGAAGGCTGGACTTTCTACTGCATCGTTTGCATTCGATATTATTTTTCCGTTCATTATTCTTTTTATCGTCAGCCTGCTGACAAAACCAAATAGCAAAAAAGTATTGATAGAATTTTATGCGCGAGTTCATACGCCTGCAATCGCTGATAAAGAGCAGGATGCACTTGAAGTACAGAAGCGCATTGACGATCCTGAGATCGCTGAACGGAATAAAATATTCCCACATTCGAATTGGGAATTCCCGAAACCGACGCGGCAGGATGTTTGTGGATTTGCTGCTTGCTGGGCAGGCGTAGCCTTCATCATTCTGCTTTATATCGTCATCATGAATATTGGCTCGTAATTTTGCACTAATATGAACGAGCAAAAACTTCATCCTGATGCGCAAACGAATCCGTCCGACACGGAATATTTCCTTCTTGGCTCCGGGAAAATTCAGGCTGCGATCCAGTGGAGTAGAAATCCTGAATGCACACCGCTTGGTATCATACTTTCGGTGCCTCATCATTTTGCTCGTAAAAGCGGTTCATATCTTTTTCATCCTGAACTTGGTTTAGAGCGAACGATGGTAACCGTTATTATCGACGGAGTTCGCTATCAACCGAAGCACGACGAATTAAAAGTTTGCTGGAGCGAATACGAAGGAGTACCAAACGTGCTTGCGACATGGAATGCCGGAGGACATCAAATATTACAGAGCTTCTATACTTCTCCTGATTCCCATTCGCTCATCCAATGGATAGGAGTCATGGGTGCCGGCGAAAAGAAAGTTGAAATAGAAACATCACTCTATGCAAATCCGAATCTCTTTTCATCATTTGGCTCACAGAATAATGTTCTTTACGATTCTGGATATAATATTATTTGTATCACTGCATTACAGCCATCTAGTATAAATGAGCGATACATCACTATTACTGCCCAACCATTTAATGGAGTAGATAAAGAAGCGCACATTGTTTATATAACTGGAGTCCGTGAAGGAAGATTGGAGTTGCAACCATTTTTTGATCGTGAAAGAGAGTATTGGAAAGATACAGCCACTCTGATCTCGTCGAAAAACCCGAAGATCGTTGAAATTTTCAATGCTGCAAAGTTTGGATTACGAGCAGTTGTTTCTTCTATCGGCAGATTCGATGCAAGTATCTGGCAGTACGGAATGGAATGGGGACGAGATGCAGCGAAGGTTGCGGAGGGACTTGTTTACTCAGGACAGTTCGAACTGGCAAAATCTGTCCTTGAAAATATCCTCACAAAGCGAAGCAATGATGAAGGCATGGTTGCCGAAGCAAGCAGATTCCGTGGCGGAGCAAACTCAGAACTGGATTCAAACGGCCTTGTACTCAAGGCGCTACATACTTATTATGAGTGGACTTACGATGTTGCATTCATTAAAGAAAATTGGAAACGAATTAGTGCAATAGCTGACTACTTACTTCGTCCGGAATTTCTTGATGAAGAAACCGGAATGCTAAAAGCTTCGCGTGAAATTTGGGAGAGAATGGAAGTCATGGGAATTGAGCCTGGGTACGATGTTGCGCATCAAACTTTTGGAATACTTGGATTGGAAGCGACTTCTGCTCTCGCAATCGCAGTAGGAGAATCAGAATGTAACGAAAGGTGGACGCAAATTTCAAACAAGATGAAAACATCTTTTCTTTCTCATCCGACTCATTCAATGATTCAAAGTGAGAGGATCATCAAGCGACGTTTAATAAATGGAAGTATTCAACATGCGTTACATCTTGATAAGAAAAGTGAAAGTGAAGATTTCTTTTCAAAATTTGTTCCGAAAGAAATGCCACTAGGCAGTGTGGGTTCTCATCAGTTAGAACCTGATGTTTCGCAATGTTTTCCGATTATTTACGGACTCGTTGATCCGAAATCAGATATTGCCCGCAATACTATGCAAGACTTAGAGAAGCTTTGGTCCCAAACCTGGGATGGTGGGGGGTATGGACGATATGATGTTTCCGGTGAACCTGATTCACCGGGTCCTTGGGCACTTGCTACGTGTTTGATGGCACAGGCATATTTTGAAATGGGCGAGACTGAAAAAGCAATGCGAGCAGTTAATTGGCTTATTGAAAAAGCCGGAAGCGCAGGCTCGTGGTTCGAGTTTTATGGAGAACGCCCGACACCGCCGCTTCCCCCAACGGGCATTTTGGTGTGGGCGTGGGCGCAATTTATTTCGCTTGTTGTAAAGAATATTCTTGGAGCTAATGTAGAAGAAGGGAAGTTGCAACTTTCACCGAAACTCGAAGGATTTGAAACGAAGTTGAGATTTAAATCATAATGGAAGTGCAAATAAAATGTCATTCTGAGCTTAGCAAAACGGAACGAAGAATCTCAGACATTCGGGCAAACCGATTTTTTGAGATCCTTCACTTCGCTCATAATGACATTTGTAAAAATATTCTCTTAAAAAGACTTTCCATTTTAATTATTATTTCCTTTTTCATCCTTTATCCATCATCCCTCATCATTGCCCAACACGTTCGTCTCTTTGCCTGCGCACTTGCAAGTAATGATCCCACTGCTTCAATGGGTGGCAGTTCGATGGGAGCTGGTTTATGGCAGAGCGATGATACCGCGAAGACATGGGTGCAGCTTGGTTGGAAGCACGTAAAATGTTATTCTGTTGACGTCGTAAATAAAAGTAATGGGAAAATTATTTATCAAGCTTGCGGTAACGGAGTTCTGCGATCAACCGATTTTGGTGCGACATGGCGAATGCTGACCGATTGGCGCATCACAGAAGTAATGGATATTTGTATTGACCAGATAGCTCCAAAGAATATTTATATTGCTACGCCTGAAGCAATTTGGAAAAGCAATGATGGAGGTGATAATTGGTATGAAGCTGATTCCGATATTCCACATCCGATCTTTGTTTCGAGAATCGTTGTCGATCCGAAGAATCATTTAAAAATTTATGCAGCAGTAGATACTACAATTTATATTTCGAATGACGGTGGATTGGTGTGGATGAATTCTAAGGCAAATGCCGAAGAGGCTCACAAATTTGTAATTGATGAAATAAAACTAATAGCTGGAGTTGACAGCGTAGGAATATTAGTTTGGAAGGACCCCACCGTCATACTTAGTGTTGATGCCCGCTATTCTAAAAATCCTTATTATGATATCTATCCTTTATACCAGATCGTACAACTTCAAATTGAGAGTGAGAAGTCTTCCCACCCTGATGAGGCTTCAAAAAATATTCATTCGGCTTTGAAACTTGGTAAGGCCATACTATTAGCGTCATTAGATGGCGGCATTTGGAAATATGAGTATAGGGTGGAAAGATCTGGTTTAGATTCTCTCCAGGTCTGGAGATTAAAAGCAGTTGATATAAAATGAGAACGGCGATACTTATAATTTTTATTCTTTCAATTACCTCTGAACTGCAGGCTCAGAGCGATATGCAAAAGAAAAGTATCCTCGTTGAAATCGCACAAAAAGATTACCGTCCGACCTTTTCCGCTATCGCAGCAAAGCTTACCACTGGTATCAGGACGAAAGAGGCACTGCACCAACTCGATACGCTACTCAGCAGAGAGTATGGCGATATGTTCTGGGTGTACGGATGCACCGGTTTGTACTTTTCTACGAAAGCAGTTCTTCCCCAGTCCTATAAAAAGAAAATAAAAGATTGCTGGAAAAGATTTACTCCGTACCGAGGTGATACGGAAAATCATTTCCTGATGTATTACTCCTCGCTGTATCTGATGTCGCAGGAGTGGCCGTCCCTGACTGGCAAACAATGGTTTCTTGGCAAGACCTCAAAAGAAATCCATAAGGAATCCCAAGAATATCTTAATTATTGGATTAATAAAACAGCGCGCTTTGGTCAGGTAGAGTTTGAATCTCCCCGTTATCTGTATTATTTTATCACACCGCTTATTCTTCTTGCCGAATATTCAAAAGATACCGTGATGAAAAAGCGAAGCGAAATGATGTTAGAATATCTGCTTGCCGGGTATGCTCAAGAATATCTGGATGGAAATTACTGCGGAGCACATTCACGAATCAGCAACGAAGCTGCATTCGATACGCGAAGTGCAGAAGCAGCGAGTTACGGCGAATATTTTTTTGAAGATTCCGTCAAACATATTTTGCCCGACATTGCATTCGCAGCAATGTCTTCGTTTGAGCTTCCAAAAATAATTCGGAATATTGCAAAAGATAGGGAAGAACCATATAGCTCGCATGAGATCAAAAGAAGCAGGGATGCTTTTCGGTATTCAGAACATCTTAATTTTTCTGTCAATAAATATACATTCATGACGAAAGATTATGCTCTCGGTTCGATTCAGGGCGGTTTAGTACAGCCAATCCAGCAGCGGTCTTGGAGTCTGACAATTAATAGCAGCCATGACAAAAATATAATTTTCGGACTGCATCCTTATGTCTCGGAAAAAGAACTGGGCATGTTCTTTCCTGAAGAGCCATCATTCATGCTCGAAAAAATAGATCTCGTGAAAAACGGATACACAAGTGAGAATAAATGGGTTGGTGGTTCGCCGTTCGAGAAAATATACCAATATAAAAATCAGATCGAGTGTATATATGATATACCAAAAGATGTGAAGTATCAGCATGTAGATATTTTTATTCCGGGATGGGGCAAATTTTTATTCCGCGATTCAAACTTTTTTCGGATACAATATGATTCTTGCATTGTCGGGATTTTGTTGAAAACGAAATATGAATTGATTCGAGAAAATACAAATTTCAGATTGCGTTTATCGCTTGATTCGGGCAAAACGTCATATATTGTTAGCTGCAACAAAATGGATGATTTCAATGACTTTGATAACGAAGAATCATTTCGTATCAAAGATGATCTGCCCATAGGAAAACATAAGGAGGATTGGCTTTTTCAATCGCAATTTATCGAGTCAAAGATCGGGAGCGGTATCTTAAAAATGAAATATGGTGCGAACGAGCGAGTCCTTGATTTCATCACGAACACTATTCGTTGAGGGAAAAGTAACATCCTGTTCGACGAATCCTTTTTGCCATATCGTTATTTTATCCGACAGCATTGCCGTCATTTTTTTTGCGCCAACGGGAGTGAGGTGATACGTGTCAAGGAAGTCGCTATTATCAAATGCCCCCGGCTTATCGAAATTCCAGATCGGTATGTTATTCTCCATTGCAAATCTCTCCACCGGCTGATAGGCTTCAAGGCGGTGAAAATACGGAAGATCCGCAGTTGATTCGATCTCTGGTCTGAGTGGTGTATTGAAGAAAGCAAACGGAATGCCTCGTGCTTTACAAAGTTGGTAAATGTTTTTTAAATCTTGTAAATATGCAAGGTTAAGTACGTAGTTAGAATCACGCTCAAAAAAATTAACTCCGAAACTCAATTTCTGAAAAAAAGTAGGATTCTGGATGTCTCGGAATGCATTATTAAATGCGAAAAGATAAATATGGAAGGTGCTTGCGTCAAGCATCGGTGCGAGTGCCTCTGGTCCAAGACGTAAGACATTCCATAGTGATTTCTTTTTAAGTTTTATAGACGAGGTATCTGTGTCCCCGAAATCGCTGCGGATAGTTGAAACACTATTCAATTCCTGAAGGAATATACCATACACCACACGTTTTGGATGCAAACCTCGCTCCAACATTGCTCGAAACATTATGAGATTCGACTTTGCAAAAAAACCTCCGGCACCTGAATTTGTTGAATAATTTGGAACGTGATGTTCATTAAAGAGACTGTCAAGATATGTTTCATTCACTCCTCGCTCGACCACTGAACTGCCTAAAAAAAGCACATGATTCCGGGGATCGGCTTTCTCAGAAAATTCTTTTTCACGATCAATTGTCATCTGAGATCGCAGCATTGTGTGAAAGGTACGTTTGTTGGCAAGGGGTAGATGAGGAATGGCGTACACGGATATCATGATAACTGCGTATGCGACAACACCGATAAGCAGAGCCTGTTTGGTTACCGATATAATAATTTCCTTACGCGACATTAAAATTGGAAATAGATAAATGGCTGGGAATCATCAGCGCCTGCAACCAGGACTATTGCAAAAAGAATTCCGAAAACTATTGCCCTCTTCCACAATGGGGATCGGGCTACAAATCTTTCGCCCCATTTCGTATATTGTGCAATATCAAGAGCGAATGCAAGAATAACGAAAGGCGCCATAGATGCAGACGATCCAACGCGTGTAATGCCTCCGCGGAATGAAAGCATTTTTGAGATATACTGCCAAGCGCTTGAAAAGTTAGGACTACGGAAAATAATGAATGCGAACGAAGCAATTGTAAACGTAAAAAACATTTTGAATGGAGTGATCAACGACCATTTTGTTTGCTCAAGTGATGCCTTTGATGCTTTACCCGTTATATCAAGGTAGGCTTTATGGATAGCGAGGTAGAGACCATTTAGTCCTCCCCAAATGACATAAGTCCAATTAGCGCCGTGCCATAATCCCCCGATAAGCATTGTGAGAAAATTATTGACGTAGGTGCGGAATTTTCCCTTGCGATTGCCGCCAAGTGGGATATAGACATAATCACGGAGCCAGCTCGAAAGCGAAATATGCCAACGTCTCCAAAACTCAGTAATGTTTTGCGAAAGATAGGGCGTTGCAAAGTTTAGATTAAGCTCAATTCCGAAAAGCTTGCTCACTCCGCGTGCAATATCCGAATATCCTGCAAAATCGCCATAGAGTTGAATTGCAAAGAGATACATGCGCAGAATAAGATCACCACTACCAAGCAAATTCATTTGCGTAAATGCTTGCCCAACCATTGGTGAGATCATATCGGCGATCACAACTTTGCGAACATATCCGATGACGATCAAAGAAATTCCATCACGTATCTGTTCAAGTTTTATTTTTCTTTCATGAGTAAGCTGCGGAAGGAGCTGCGGCGCTCGGAGGATAGGTCCGGCAACAAGATGTGGGAAATAACTCACGAAAAGTGCAAAGTCGAAGAGATGCGATGTCGGCTTAAGCTGACCCCGATATACATCAATCACATAAGCCATCGACATGAATGTATAAAAAGAAATGCCGATCGGCAGAACAAGTGCAAGCGTTGCCGGATGAACATCGAAGCCAAGCTTTGTTAACACTACAGCGAATGATTGAACAAAAAAATTGCTGTACTTAAAGATCACCAGAACTGCTACATTCGAAATAATAGAGATAAGCATCCATCGCTTTTTTAACCGATGGGTTGTAGCTTTATATACTGCGTGAGATGCGTAGAAATCAATGAGGATCGTGAGTGCAAGTAGTCCGAGGAATCGCCAATCCCACCATGCATAAAAGAAAAGACTGGCTGCAAGAAGCATCCTGTTCTGTCCTTTGAACGGCAGCACATAATAGAGAGCCAGTACTACAGGCAGAAAAATTGCGAATGCAAGGCTATTAAAGATCATCCTTTAGGGCTATGCTCCTTGACCCAGGTATTGGCGTGTTTGAGTAGCGGAATTGTCATTTTATGTCTTCCTTTATACGAATAGTATTCAGAAGAAATTCCCTTTGAGGTGAGAAAATCATGGGCAAAAATTGATTCGGATTCCGGCAATACTTCATCTTCTGTTCCGTGAGTGATCAGAAACTTGCTTGTTTTGCTAAGAGATTTCCATTCCAATATCGGTCGCGGGAAAAATCCACTCATTGCAAGAACTCCATTCGGTTTAATATTTCCTCTTAAACTAAGGATATGACTCATCGCCGCTCCCTGACTGAATCCCATCAGAAATAAATGGCTTTCCGTAATATTTTTTTCTTTTAGTAATCCAGTTATCATTTCAGTCAGAATGTTTTCTGATTCTTTGAAATGTTCTTCTGTAAATGATTCGAGTGGTCGATCATAATCATAGGGCAAAAACCATTCGTACTCTCCTTTCGGAGACGGGTATGTTCCTTGAATGGATATTATATGAAATGCAGGGTCGAGTAATCCTTCGACTGAGAATATCGTCTCCGCTTTTGCTGCTCTGCCATGGAGCATTATGATGAGCGGCGAAGAATCAGTTTTAAGGCGCGGCAACCGCTCCAGATATGGCAGCCGGTAATTTGTTCGCGGTATAATAATGGAACTTGCTATGACTGGCTCTTCGTTAAAGGCGCTCTTAACAAATCTAATAGAGTATTTGTTAGCAATTTGTATTTCTTTAAGTCCGCCGAGGCGGACTTGAAATGGCGGGGTAGCTCAGTTGGTTAGAGCGTCGGAATCATAATCCGCAGGTCGTGGGTTCAAGTCCCTCTCCCGCTACACATGAGAATTAATATGGTGATTCATCAAGGAATCACCATTTTTTTTGCCCTTACATGAAATCAATGACGATCATTGTGACCACTTTGTCTAAAGTTTATTCATCCGTTTCAAACTGAGCGAATAGCTCATCCGCTGGCACAATTCTTGCAAAAGCAGCTATTTACCGACTGTTTTTACAGACGGGTTGTGTCATGTAATCCATATAATTATCTACTTGGCGTCTATGAATACATTGACCATATTCCCAATGATCGTTCTGTCCTTACTTATCGGATCAGGAGCAAAGCAGTATGAACATTCCTATCACACTGGATTAATAGGGCTGATGCGAATACCCGATGATCTCCCACATGGCGGCTCTGCTCACTTGCAACTTGATTTCACGGTAAACCCAATGTCTGATAGCATATTTGGGCGATTTCAGGCAATTGATGTGCGAACTGCGTGGAAGCAAATGCCGCCTGCAGGTACATTTAGGGGGAAAATAACAAGACTGAACGGTGCTACCAGGAGCTTCGGCGGTCATTACACTACCTCCGGCGTACAAGGTGATGGGGGGTCGACTGGGAAGCAGTCTGTGATTTTGATAATCTCGGCGAGCAGATTTGGATATCAAAAATGGTCCCAAATAAACTCGGACATGATCATTTCCGTGGATTTGTGGGAAATGGAAGGGTATTCCTTTTCAATTTAGAATAGCTTTCCCAGCCTCTTGAAATCTTTTTTGAAACAAAACACCCATCCCCCTCCTCATATACTCAGAACCTTCGCTATCAGCATTCTTGATGTTACGCTACTATGAATTCTTCATAAAAATTAGGATCATAGTGTAACTTTCATCTGCGAAGCGGGTTATTAGAGTAAAGGAATGAAAAAGCTATTTTTAATCATATTGGTACTTGCCGGCAGCGGAACGCTCAGAGCGCAGAATATCGCTAAATTTGAGCCGTTAGCCAAGGATGAGTCAGCCGTTTCGGTTGTTTTGCCGGATGCTATTGAGTATCCGAGCTATAAGGTCACCTGTACTCAAAATAAAAAAGATTATTCTTTCGAGATCACTTCTCCGAAATCTGACAAGGCAGAGGTAAAGTTAGTCAATACTCAAGGGACTGATATTTGCACCATTCATAACGGTCTCCTTCGTGGTGGCAAAAACATTTTCTCTATACCTTCAAAGAAGATCGCTTCAGGCATTTACTACGTAGTCTCCAAGCTCTCGAATGGTGAGCAATTTGCTGATAGGGTAGTCATCGGAAAGTAATTTTCCATTTCCTGAGAATAAAATTTCACGCATGAGTGTTAGCCACACTCAATGCTAATCTATTTTATCGGTATCTGCGGTACAGCAATGGGGAACGGAGCACTTTTGCTTCGGGAGATGGGCTATGATGTATGCGGTTCGGATGAAAATGTTTATCCTCCGATGTCCGATCTGCTCACTGCAAGCGGAATAAAGATATTTACTGGCTACGATCCTCAGCATGTTACTGTTGCCAAGCCTAATCTTGTCGTCATCGGCAATGCAATGAGCCGCGGAAATGCGGAAGTAGAGTTTGTTCTCAATCAAAAATTTCAATACATTTCACTTGCCGAATTATTAAAGCAATATGTAATTCAGGGCAAAGAGTCAATCGTCGTAAGTGGAACCCATGGAAAGACGACTACTTCAGCACTTGCTGCATGGACTTTTGAATCAGCAGGACTTGATCCTAATTTCTTAGTTGGTGGAGTACTCGAAAATTTTGGCAGAGGCTATCAAGCCCGACCAAAAAGTAATTATGTGATCTTAGAAGGCGATGAATATGATACTGCCTTTTTTGATAAGCGTTCGAAATTCCTCCATTATCTGCCAACGACTCTTATCGTCAACAATATCGAATTCGATCATGCCGATATTTTTTCTAACCTTGATGAAATAAAGCTTTCCTTCCGCCGACTTGTTAATCTTGTTCCGCAGAATGGAATTGTCATTGCGAATGGAGATGATACAAATGTTCGAGAAGTAATTACAAATTCTTTTGGAGCGACTGAGACGTTTGGTGTTTCACAAGACTGTTCATGGAAAGCAACAAATATTTCTTATGGCGATCATTCATCTGAGTTCGATGTGTTGCATGAAGGCAAAGTGGAGGCACGACTTGAAGTAAATCTCCTGGGAGAGTTTAATGTAAAGAATGCACTTGCTGTCACGATTGCAGCACGACATCATGGAATTTCCTACGAGGCAATTCAAAAGGCTTTTTCTACATTTAAAAATGTAAAGCGTAGGCTGGAATTTAAAGGAGAATTTGGAGGAATAAAAGTCTATGACGATTTCGCCCATCATCCGACGGCAATTCGTGAAACACTGAAAGCCTTCAGGACCAAATTTCTGACTGAGCGCATCATCGCAATCTTCGAACCGCGCTCGAATACGACACGCCGAAATATTTTTCAGACAGAGTTGGCTGAATGCTTTGCTAGTGCCGATGTCGTATTTATTTCTCAGATTGCGCGATTAAATCTCCTTGCTGAATCGGAACGCCTCGACCCTGAAAAAGTAATGGCTGATATTCGTGCACAAGGCAAGGAAGCATTTTATCTGCCTGATGCTGAAGCGATAAGCACAAAAGTAGCAGGAATTGCCAGGAAAGGCGATGTAATAATAGTAATGTCCAACGGTGGTTTCGGTGGAATCCATCCGATGCTGGCAAATAAATTAGGGAAGAATTGATATAATCTTCTCAGGGGTTATCTCCTTCATACACCTAAAATGTCCCTTCGGGCAATGATCCAATCCTATCGTTGTGCATGGACGGCAATCCAAACCTTTGTTTTCTAAAATTATTGCATTTTTTGCGCGAGGATAGAAACCGAATTCGCGAACGGTCGGTCCGAATATGCTAATCGTCGGAACACCAGCCGCATTTGCTACATGCATTAATCCTGAATCATTAGTAATCCCAAGCGAGCATTCTGCCATTCTTTGCGGAAGATCAAGCAAACTTATTTCGCCGCAAAGATTTACTACTTTCCCTTGCGGGAGTTGCGAAGCAATTTTACTGACATATTCCTTCTCATCAGCGCTTCCAAAAAACTCGATCTGATAGCCTTTTGTAATTAAATCTTTTGCAACTTCGGCGTAATATTCAGGCAGCCACCGTTTATTCCAGTGTTTTGCACCGGGGCAGATGGCTGCTTTCTTTATTCCCGAAGAATGCTTTTCGATTCCCAAAGTCGTCCCAATTCCGGTATCCAAAACGTTTAATTCTTTTGCTGTCTCGAAATATCTGCCAATAATATCGGGAGAGTTCTTGAGCAGATTGATCTTGGATTTTACTAAAAGCCAGCGTTTAAAAATTCTCTTGTTGATGACATGCAATTTGCTGCCAAGATTTTTTCGCAGTAACTTTGAGCGAATATTATTATGCAGATCGAGGACGTGATCATATTTGCGATTTTGCAATTCTTGATTAATCTTTCTAATCTCTTCTTTGCCTTTTGATGTATCAAGAATAATAACTTCGCTAACCCATGGAAACTGAAGCGCGATATCGGCGTATTCCTTGCGCACCAGGAAATCAATTTTAGCATCGGGATATTTTTTCCTGAGTTCTTGGACGAGCGGAGTGGTGAGAATAATATCTCCGAGAGAACTGAGACGGATGATGAGAATGGATTTTGGCATTACCTGCACCGATCAGGATGAAAAATTGTTAACTGCGACTATGAAGAAAATAACAACGCTGGGCGAACTGAAAAAGTCAAATTATAAAATCCTTCCGGTAAAGGAGGAAATTCGCCGCAATCTTATTGAGAAGCTTAAAAACCGTGAACCCCTTTTCCCTGGCATTGTGGGTTATGATGAAACGGTCATCCCGCAAGTTGTGAATGCTTTGCTTGCTAAGCATGATATTATTCTGCTCGGTCTGCGCGGACAAGCAAAGACACGCATTGCGCGAAGCCTTATATCGTTGCTTGATGAATGGGCACCAATCGTGAAAGGCAGCGAGGTGAATGATAATCCTTTTGCTCCAATCTCTTACTTCGCATCGAGCCTTATTCGTGAAAAAGGAGATGATACACCCATTGATTGGATCCATCGCTCCGAAAGATATGGCGAAAAGCTTGCAACGCCTGATGTTACCATCGCCGATCTTATTGGAGACATTGATCCGTTGAAAGCCGCTCATGAGCGTCTGCATTATTCCCATGAGGGCGCAATCCATTTTGGAATTGTACCGCGAACGAATCGAGGAATATTCACTATCAACGAACTTCCCGATCTTCAGCCTCGCATTCAGGTAGGACTATTTAATATTCTTGAAGAGCGTGATATACAGATTCGAGGATTTAAAGTTCGGATTCCACTTGATGAACTAATAATTTTCACGGCAAATCCTGAAGATTATACGAACCGCGGCAATATCATCACACCTCTTAAAGATCGTATCGAAGCACAGATCATCACACATTATCCGCTCGATATTGAAAGCGCGATCACGATAACCGAGCAGGAGGCTTGGACTCAGCGCTATGGTGAAGAAGGCATTGTCATTCCACACTACGTTAAAGAGATCATTGAGCAAATAGCATTTGAAGCACGTTCTTCCGATTTTGTTGATCAGAAATCCGGAGTATCGGCGCGGCTTCCGATCAGTGCAATGGAAACGCTGATCTCCAATGCCGAGCGCCGCTCTATCTTAATGAATGATAATATTATCGTGCCTCGTATCACCGATCTTGCGTATGTAGTGAGTGGCGTAACCGGTAAAGTCGAACTTGTTTTTGAAGGCGAGGAAGAAGGGATTTCCAAAGTCGCAAAAGCACTTATCGGAAAAGCAGTGAAAACTGTATTTAAGAAATATTTCCCCGATCCGAATGCCCGTCAGAAAAAAGGACGAAATGACGAAGTACAACCACCGAAAATCAAAACAGAATATGATGATATTCTCGAATGGTTTGCAAAGGGAAATACTATCTCGCTAACCGACACAATGTCGTTTGAAGCATATAGCAAAGAGCTTTCACGTATTCCAAGATTAAAAGAATTTACAGCACGACATATTCTGATCCCAGAGACTGACCGCTTCTCACTTGCAAGCGCTATGGAATTCGTACTTGACGGATTGCATCAGCATTCAAAGCTGGCTAAAGAAGAAGAATTCGGTGCGCCGGAGATAAGCTACCGTGATATGGTTGGTTCTATCTTTACTGGTAGCTTCGATGAAGAAGAGGAAGAGGAATTATAATCGCAATGGAAAACGCAATTATCCTCTTCGACGGAGTCTGCAATTTTTGCAACAGCTCGATTAATTTTATTATTGATCACGATCCGAAGGGATATTTTAAGTTTGCAGCCTTGCAATCGGAAGCAGGAATTGCATTGCTGAAGGAATATGGAATAAACAATACTTCCCTCGATACAGTGATCCTTATCGAGGAGGGCAAGGTCTTTACTCATTCGACTGCAGCACTCAGAATTTCGAAAAAGCTTACAGGTTGGTATTCGATCTTGTATGATTTTATTGTCATCCCTGAATTTATTCGAGATCCGTTATATCGCCTCTTTGCAAAATATAGATATACTATGTTCGGAAAGAAGGACGCATGCAGAGTACCGACTAAAGAAGAACGAACCAGATTTATTTGACAATGCTTGACTCAATTGATATATCACTGCTCAGAGAAATAAATGTAAATCGCATAACTGCGCTTGATAATCCGTTCATTCTCATAACCGATTGTGCTCCAATCATTGCGATCTTTATTCCCTTGGCATTTATTGTAATTGGTCTGTTTAAGAAGAGAAAAAAAATATGGATGGAAGGTCTTATGATAGCAGCCCCTTATTTACTTGCTGCTGGGATACTAAATATCATTAAAGTACTTATTGTTCGTCCAAGGCCATTCACGACTTATTCATTCATTCAGAAATTATCTAACGGTGGAAGTAGTTCATTTCCTTCAGGACATACATCCGATGCTTTTGCAATAGCAACTATTGTTTCACTTCTTTTTCCAAAACGTGTGGTTATTATCTCCATGTTTATTTGGGCGACGTTAGTCGGTTATTCCCGTTTGGATCTTGGTGTTCATTATCCAAGCGATGTGTTGGGTGGAGCAGCTATTGGAGCGGGATCATCACTATTCTTTTTTTACCTGTATAAGAGGAAAAGAAAGGAAGAACCGATACTGAAATAAATATTGTTTGAAATAGTCATGAGAACATTTGAAACATCGGCAGTAGTAGAGGATAGGAATAATATTCATCTTGATCACCCTATCGAAAAATCAATTTCGGGAAAAGTCCATGTGATTATTGTTTCCGAGGACAACGAAATAACAGAGGATGAATGGATGCTTTCAGCCGCGAACAACCCTGCATTTGATTTTTTGAAAGATCCGAAAGAAGACATCTACTCTCTTCAGGACGGTAAACCGTGGAACAATGGGAATTAAGTATAAGATTGTTCTCGTGCCTTTTCCATTCGATGACGGCGTTCAAGCTAAGGTAAGACCGGCTATTTGTCTTACTGAATCAATTGGAAAACATGAACATATCGTCCTTGGATATATATCGAGTCAAATTCCTGATGAAATAGAGATGACGGATTTGATTATTGATTCTTCTTCGGATGGATTTCGCGCATCCGGCCTATTGGTTTCTTCGGTTATCCGTATTCATCGGATGATGACATTTCCAAGTAAAAGTATCCGCCGAGAGATAGGAGAACTGCCCATACATTTTCATCAAGAGCTTCAGAAACGGATACAACAATTATTCTTATCTTAAGTATGCTAACAAACTACATACCATTAGCGCTCATGATGTTCGTCGCCATTGTCTTTGGCGTCATCATGGCTAATTTATCGAAATGGCTCGGACCCCGCAGAGGGAACAAGGAGAAGCTTTCCGTTTATGAGTCAGGCATGGCTCCGATCGGTAGCACTCGTGATCGCGTCAGCGTCAAATACTACATCGTGGCGATGCTCTTTATTATTTTCGATATTGAGATCGTCTTTCTCTATCCTTGGGCTGTCACGTTCGATAAGATCGGAGCCTTTGCTTTGGGAGAAATGTTTCTCTTTATCGGATTACTCTTCATAGGGTATATCTATGTTGTAAAAAAAGGAGCTTTAGAATGGGATTAGACGAGACACTTCAATCAGAGGGATTTATCACGACTTCGGTCGATGCCTTGGTCAACTGGGCGCGCAAGAGCGCTGTGTGGCCTATGCCACTTGGTATTTCCTGTTGTGCAATCGAGATGATGGCATTTGCGGGTCCGCGTTATGATGTATCACGTTTCGGCAGTGAAGTTTTCAGGTTCTCGCCCCGTCAAGCTGATCTTCTGATTGTTGCCGGGACTGTTACTTACAAAATGGCGAAGGTTGTAAAAAAAATTTACGACCAAATGCCTGATCCGAAATATGTGATGGCAATGGGAGCTTGTACTTCAAGCGGCGGTATTTACCGTACTTATGCTGTTGTGCAAGGAATCAATCAATTTCTTCCTGTCGATGTCTATATTGCAGGCTGCCCCCCACGTCCTGATTCCGTCTTGAAAGGACTTATGGTTATTCAGGATATTATCTCCGGTGAGAAGCCATGGGAGCGTGGGACTATTGTAGGATCTGAAGATAAAATGTATGACATTTCTATTCCCGAACACGGAGAGATGGTTAAAGCTTAAGAATATCTATTTTTTTTAAAACGACGCTGATGTGACCGCTTCTTTCTAAGTAAGCTGCATCAACCTGATCGGAATCCTCCACGTGAATTTCCATACGAATTCCTTCAGCCAGATCTTTATCACTGATCAAACTCTTCCTCATATTTTTTCGTATCGGTTTGCCGTCCTTAAAAAGTAATACTTTATCTCCTTTGACTAATTTTCCAAATGTGTCGCTATATATACTGATAAATCCGAAAAGACGGTGCATCAGAACAATCACGACACATGCTGTTAAGGTTGAAAGAATGGAAGATGCGCCATAGACAGCGCGGCTGAGAATTGCGCCGAGCAATAGAATAATAATGTAGTCAAAAGGTGATTTCATTCCGAAGGCACGAATTCCTGCTAAGCGAATGAGAGCGCCGGCAATTATAAAAATAAAAAACGCACGGATTCCCATTTGTAATGGTGAAAGATCAATCCCTGTCCCAATTAAATCTTCAAACATAGTGTTATTTTTGTGTAAAGTCTTGTTTCAGAACTTATAAGGCTTGGTTTTTAGTTCAGTGAGAATAACGATTCAATTTGCATTATATTTTTATGAGATCACTTTTTTTTCTGTTTATATCTTTGGTAGCTGCTGCTTCAAATATTTCAGCGACGACATTCGGAACATATTCTGCGACACATGATTCTATTTTCGAAGGAAAAATATATCAAGTCAAAGCTGAAGTAAAAAAGAAACTGCCCGAACAGAATCGTATGATCATTAAACATGAACGCATCAAGGGTCTGATGGAAGCAATGACGATGGCTTTTCCCGTAAGCGATTCTACGATATTTGATAGCTGTGCCATTGGCAGCAAAGGACTATTTACTCTTCAGATCCAAAAGGGATTTCCGGTAATCACAGCTGCTCATTTTACAAAGCTTCCAAAATATGTTTGCCCCATGCATCCGCAAGAGCTATCAAATAAACGCGGTACGTGTAGTATTTGCGGTATGCCGCTTGAGAAGAGAGAGTAAATCTTTTAAAGTGAGTGAGCGAAGATTTGCTGCGCTGCTTCAGGAGGCAGTAAAAGATCTTTTTTGCCGATCTTTAATTTATATGATCCTCCGAACGGTTCTTGTCCGAGGAATTCGATTTTTGCACCCGGCAGTAATTGTATCTCGGCTACATATCTAAGCAGCTCAGGATCGCGATCAAGAATACGGCTTATCACAAGATGTGCAGGGCTACTAAATTGAGATAAAATTTGCTCATCAATAATTGAGATATTTCCTTCTGCTGTTGGGATTGGATCTCCGTGAGGATCGAATTCGGGATGACCAAGCCTTGCAGCAATCCGTTCTTCAAACAAGGGACTGATATGATGCTCTAATTTTTCTGCCTCCTCATGCACTTCATCCCACCTATAGCCAAGTTCACGTACGAGATAGAGTTCAAGAAGTCGGTGTCTGCGTATTGTTTGAAGCGCTGTCTTACGACCGAAAGGAGTTAAATGAATTCCTGTTAGAGGGTGCAATTTTACAAAACGGAGATCTTTAAGTTTCTTCAGCATCTTACTAACAGCGGGTGCGCTAACGCCGACACGCTTTGCAATATCCTGCGATGTTACTTCGCCCAAAGATTCAGATTTGTAAATCGCCTTAACATAGTCTTCGATGGAAGGAGTGCTCATAAGAAGAATTTAGAAAATCTGTGTAAAAAGCAAGTACGCATTTAGTCCGGCAATTGCAATAACAGCGACCCACGCAATTGCCTTGAGCCAGAATCGATTCGCAAAGCGCCCCATGATTTCAGAATTACTTGTAAACATCACCAGCGGAATCGTGGCAAACGAAAGCTGAACCGAAAGCACAACCTGCGAGAACAACAGCAGTTGATACACGGCATGATTCTGCGAGTCTGCTCCGCCTGAACTATTGAAACCGATAACAATAACAGCAGGAAAAATTGCCAGAAGGCGAGTGATCATCCGTCTAAGCCACGGTCGCACTTTGATATGCAAAAATCCTTCCATAACTATTTGTCCGGCAAGTGTACCGGTGATCGTCGAAGCTTGACCAGATGCAAGAAGTGCAATTGCGAAAGCTGTACCGGCAATAGTTGTTCCTAAAAGTGGAGAAAGTGTTGCGTATGCCTGCTGAATTTCCGTTACTACTAAACCATGTTCGAAAAAAACAGATGCTGCCATAATGAGAATCGCCGCATTTACAAAGAATGCCATGTTCAATGCGAATACCGTATCAATAGTATTGAATTTGATCGCCGTTCGAAGTTGCTCGAACGAGCGTCCTGTTCGTCTCGATTTTACAAGTGAAGAATGAAGATAAAGATTGTGAGGCATGACCGTAGCTCCAAGAATTCCGAGAGCAATATAGAGGCTGCTACTATTGAGTTTGGGAGTGATAAGTCCATGTACAATACTGCCAACCGGGGGGTGAGCGAGCACCATTTCGATGAGAAAACATATTCCCATCGTAGTGATTAACGTTACGATCACAGCTTCTAACATTCGCACCCCTTTAGATTGTAATGCTAAAAGTAGTAATACATCAAACCCTGTGATAAGTACAGCAGGGAGGAGATCAATATGAAAAAGAAGATTGATGGCGATTGCGCTTCCCAAAACTTCGGCAAGGTCGCAGGCAGCAATTCCAATTTCCGCCAACACCCAAAAAAATATTGCAACAGGCTTAGTAAAACGGTCGCGGCAAAGCTGAGAGAGGTCTCTCCCCGTTACGAGTCCCAATCGTGCCGAGAGAATTTGCAGAAGGATTGCAACGAGATTACTGACAAGAATTACCCAAAGCAATTCATAATGGAATCTGGAGCCGCCTTCAATATCAGTAGCCCAATTGCCGGGGTCCATATAACCGACCGAGACAAGATATGCCGGTCCCGAAAATGCAAATAAACGACGCCAAAAACCTGCATTTACAGGGATATGGATATCGCGATCTGTCGCTAAGACCTCAATGATGTTATGATTTGAAGAAGTTGGTACTGTTTTTTTTGCCATCAAATCTATATCCTAATTATGGAATAGTAGAGTTAATACCGTAAGTTAACCATAGTTAACTGTCCCCAAGTTCCGCTTCTAAAAGACCGAGACACGTTTCATTTTTATTTTTTGTTTAATGAGTTAGAAAAATAACATCTCAAATATGTTCACTTTCGAAGACCTTAAGACTCAGTTTCCGGAATTACGTTATGAACCGCTCGACATTAACGGTACGATTGGCGCGATTTTTCCTCGCGAAGAAATACGAGAGGTTGCTCGTACTTTAAAGGAGCAATTTGGTTTTACACATTTTATCGACGCTCTTGGTAATGATCGCAATGAGCGGAAGATGCGCTTCGAGGTGATCTATAATCTTCGTAATCCTCAGACTAAAGAACGCATTTTCCTGAAAGTCCGATGCGACGAGCGTAATCCCCATATTCCGTCAGTTGTAAGCATTTGGAGCGGCGCGAATTGGCATGAGCGCGAAGCGTTTGATATGTATGGCGTGATTTTTGATGAGCATCCCGATATGCGAAGGATGTATTTGCCGGATGAATTCGAATATCATCCATTGCGCAAAGATTTTCCGCTTATGGGAATCGAAGGCTCGATTCCTTTGCCGATTGACAAAGATTTTAAAGTACGAATGAATTGAACTGTAAGCAGATCTTATGATTCAAGAAGAATTAATAAATTTAGGAAAAGGCGCGCCGAGACAGAAGATCGTTGATGCCTTGCTCTCAAAAGATACGAGTGTAACGCTCAGCGAGGATTCGCTCGATAATGAGATGATCCTCAATATGGGACCTCAGCATCCCGCGACTCATGGCGTCCTCAGAGTTTTATTGCGCTTGGATGGTGAAACGATCATTACCTCAGAATGCGAACTCGGCTATCTCCATCGCGGCTACGAAAAGCTTGCGGAGAATATGACCTTCCATGAGTTTATTCCACATACCGATAGACTTGATTATATATCCCCGATCGCGAATAACGTAGCCTATTGTATGGCAGTGGAAAAACTGATGCATGTTGAAATACCACGACGTGCTCAGATCATTCGAGTCATTGCCTGTGAACTTGCCAGAATATCCTCACATCTCATGGCTGCCGGAGCAATGGGCATGGATGTCGGAGCATTGACGGTATTCGTTTGGACAATGCGTGAGCGCGAAAAACTTTACGACATTTTCGATATACTTACCGGTGCAAGGTTTACAGTAAGTTATATGCGTATTGGCGGAATGGCGCAGGACATCACTTCCGAATGTATTCAGATGATCAAGGATTTTCTTGATGGTTTAGCAGAGGCAACGCGTGAGATTGCTGCTATGCTCCACAAAAACCGTATCTTCATTGAGCGCTGTCAAGGCATTGGTATTATGCCTCCTGAAGAAGCGATAGATATCGGATGGACAGGACCTTGCCTTCGTGCTTCCGGAATTTCGTACGACCTTCGTCGCGACCAGCCATACCTCGTTTATCCAGAACTTGATTTCAATGTTATTACTCGGACAGAAGGTGATGCACTTGCAAGATACTTCGTCCGTTTCGACGAAGTTGCTGAGAGTGTAAAGATCATTAGGCAATGTCTTGATAAACTTCAACCGGGACCGATCTTTGCTGACGATGCTAAGGTTGTTCTTCCACGAAAAGGCGAAGTGTATTCTTCGATGGAAGAACTCATTAATGATTTTGTTCTCGTAAATTTCGGTCAATCACCGCCGAAAGGTGAGAGTTACTCTGCCATTGAAGGTTCGAAAGGCGAATTAGGATGGTATCTCATTTCTGATGGCACAGGGCAGCCGTGGCGAAGCAAAATACGCTCGCCAAGTTTTGTAAATCTTCAAGGATTATCAAGACTTCTTGAAGGTGCAATGATCTCCGATACTGTTGCGATCATTGGATCGCTTGATCCCATCATGGGAGAAGCGGATAAATAAGCGCTGCATGCAAACAACTACTTTGAAGATTATTGGAATGCACTGCAATGGATGCACTCGTTCTGTAACAAATGCATTAAAAAGAGTTGTCGGCGTGGAGAACGCAGAAGTTTCCTTGCAGGAAAATTCTGCGAGGGTTGAGTATGATGAAAAAGAAACTACCATCGACGCATTACGTATATCCATAATAGAAGTTGGGTATGATGTAGAATAGTAAAATGGCAAATAGGATGGTACAAGATGAGAAAGAAGAAGCGCGGTTCTTAATCGAAGGAATGGATTGCGCATCATGCGTAATGCGAATTGAGACCTCCCTGAAAAAACTTCCTGGCATTGATAATGCAACCGTAAATCTTGCAACAGGCGAAGCCTCGATATTTTATAAACCCAGCCTTGTTACTACTTCGAATATTAAGAAACGTGTCGATTCTATTGGATATAAAGCTATTGATCTTCCCAATGATGAAGCAAGTACAGATCTGATCGCCGAGGATCGTAGAATAGTTTATAACAAACGTGTTCTAAAGTTCTTTGTTGCTTTAGCTTTTACGCTTCCGGTCTTTCTCATTAGTATGTTCGAATGGAGATTTCCCGGTAGCAATTGGGTAGAAATTATTCTCAGTACTCCGGTTCTATTCTGGTCCGGTGCGGTTTTCTTTATTGGAGGTTATAAGGAACTGCGTTCGAAATCTCCAGGCATGAATCTTCTTGTTGCTCTTAGTACCGGAACAGCATATATCTATAGTGTCAGTATAGTTTTATTTCCAAATTTGTTTTCAGGTATTGGCGGAGAAGCTCATACCTATTTCGAATCTGCTACGGTAATCATCACTCTTGTTCTACTCGGCAGATTAATGGAAGAACGTGCTAAAGGAAAAGCTTCAGAAGCTATGAAGCATCTGCTCGGGAAACAGCCGAAGTTTGCGACGGTTGTTCGTGATGGCAAAGATTTCCAGATTGGCATTCATGAAGTTCGATCAGGCGATAGGATTCTCGTCCGTCCCGGCGAGAAGATTCCTGTCGATGGGATAATCCTCCGTGGTTCCTCAAGCATTGATGAATCAATGATGACTGGCGAATCAGAAAAAGTGAAGAAAACCGAAGGCTCGGATATTATCGGAAGTACCGTTAATGGCTCCGGAAGTTTTGAATATCGCGCCACACGAGTCGGTAAAGATACAGTCCTCCAACAGATCATCAGGCTTGTTGAACGTGCACAATCTTCGAAAGCGCCGATTGCCAGATTGGCTGATGTCATCAGCGGATATTTTGTACAAGGGGTGATCCTCATTTCGATCATTACTTTTGCTGTATGGTATATTTTTGGTCCTGAACCGAAACTGACCTATGCCTTGCTGACCTTTGTCTCGGTTCTGATCATTGCCTGCCCTTGTGCCTTGGGGCTTGCAACGCCTACGGCAATTCTTGTTGGAACAGGCAGAGCTTCAGAACTCGGCATCATTATTAAGAATGGTGAAGCGTTGGAGAATGCACATAAGTTGACAACTCTCGTTCTCGATAAAACAGGGACGATAACTTCCGGTATACCTCAAGTTAGCGAAATTATTTCCTTCAACGGTCTTGCAAGAGATGAAGTGTTGCGTTTAGCTGCTTCTGTCGAACGAAATTCTAAACATCCAATTGCAAAAGCTATTTTAGATTCAGCTGCACAGTTGAATCTCAGTCTATCGGAATCGACGGATTTTAACTTATCAGAAGGCTCCGGTATTTCTGCAATGATGAGCGGCGTTAGAATCTATGCAGGAAATAAAATTTTTCTTGAGCAAAATGACATTCCACTTGTCGGAGAAGCCGAGAAATATACAGATCAACTGGGAATAGGAAAGTCCCCGGTTTTTATTGCCAGAGGAAAAGAATTGATCGGCACAATTATTATCTCCAGCGCTTTGAAGCCTTATGCAAAAGATGCGATTGCATCATTCATCCAACTGGGAATGGAAGTTATCATGATGACGGGCGATAATGAACTCGCAGCAAGAGCAATTGCAAAAGAAGTCGGTATCGAGAAAGTACTTGCCGGAGTTCTTCCATATCAAAAAGCAGAAAAAGTCCGCGCTTTACAAGCCGAAGGAAAATTCGTTGGAATGGTCGGCGATGGAATAAACGATGCTCCAGCTTTGGCTCAAGCTAATGTCGGCTTTGCTATCGGAAGCGGAACAGATGTTGCTATAGAAGCGGCAGATATTACTCTTCTCAGAGATGATCTTCGTGCTGTCAGCGATGCGATAAGATTATCGAAACGTACGATGCGGATAATCAAACAAAATCTCTATTCAAGCTTCCTTTACAATTCTCTCGGTATTCCGATTGCCGCCGGTATTCTTTTTGTGCCATTTGGTTTGCTTCTAAGCCCAATGATAGGCAGTGCTGCTATGGCGCTAAGTGATGTTTCCGTTATAGGAAATAGTTTAAGACTCAGAAAATTTGTGTAACTTAAGGTTTATTCGGATCGAACGTCAGCATCGTATTCCATCCCATGCCTACAAAAATTATACCGAGAACCAGAAGTGTTCCGAAAATGGTATAAGTCAGCCACGGACGTAGTTTGAAATCACGCACCACATTCCAACAACCCTGCAATCCATGATACATACCGATCGTGATGAATGCGAGGTACATCCCCTTAAAGATCGGCGATGAAAGGCGACTCGCAGTCGAATCATAATCATGACCGCTGGTAGGATTATAATGCATGAGAATATAATGCCCCACGGTCAGGATGACGAGAGCTAAACCGGTGATACGTTGAAGCATCCAAGCCGGAGCACCGGATTTTCTGCCTTTAGCATAACTGCGAAGATGATCTGATGATTGTTTTTGCATAAGCTTTATTTAGATGCGAAAAGATCGTTTTGAAAAATGAGGAAAAACATCAGGAGTACTAACCCGATACCAACAACATAGACTGCTCCAAGTAATTTTTTCTGATAACGTGCTCCGTTGCCAAGATCGACGATGGCAATACGAATTCCATTAAACGCATGAAACATGACCAGCGCACCCAATGCCCATTCAAGTACTTTGAAAGGGAAGGCGGTGAAAGTTTTCATCTCTTCCTGAAATGCGGCATGACCTTTCGTCAACGAACTGAGTGCCCAGATATGGACAAAAAGATAGGTCGTAAGTCCGATCCCTGTGATGCGGTGCAGAAGATAAGCCCATGTTCCAGAATACCGCTTATAAGCAAGAATGATGCGAGTCCAAGCGCCTACCGGTTCACGATTTTGTAAGTATGCCATAAATAATTAAAGCTATTTCTACAAATTTACGAAGATTAGACGCTACATTTTCGAACTACGCCATACGGCGGCAAGACTCCCGATCATTCCGATTGCCGTTCCGAGCGTTGCACCTGCTCCGAAAAGAGCGAGATAATGCTTCGACTCCGAAATATTTGTTGTTAATTCGGGTGCGATTGCTGGGATAACAAAGAAATGAAATACTAAAATAAGTCCTCCGGAAAGCAACCCTCCGATGAACCCTGCAAAGCCGCCCTCTAAAATATAAGGAAGAATGATCGTTGTTCTCCCCGCACCCAAAAGTTGCATCGCATGGATCGTATCATGCCTTGCTTCGATTGCCAGACGAATTGAACTTGTGACGATTGTTAAGGATACCAGAAGCAATGCGCCGCCTAATGCTAAAGCGAGAAGATATAATGTATGTGATCGTTTCTCAAGCGCTACAAGAGATTTCTCATCATAAAGAACATCCTTGATTCCATGCACTGCCAAAATTTGCTTTCGAATTTCTTTTGCTCTTATTGAAGTCAGGTTTTCGAATGTCATCCGAACACTTGCAGGAAGGGGATTATACCCCAAGATTTTTTCAACATCTTCACCGGAGCTTTTGACATATTCTATTAATGCCTCTTCTTTCGGGATAGATTTTATCGAAGTGATACCTGAAATTGTTTTGATTTTATCATTGACCAATTGCTCGGCGTCCACACTTGTTACCGATGGATCAAAGAACGCTTCGATCACCAGCTTTGCCCGAAACTCCTCAAGCGAATCATTTGCTCGTTCAGTTAACATAGTAAATATTCCAATAATGGCAAGACTGACGGCAATGACAATAGCCGTCAAGACACTCATGATGGGTGTTCGACGTAATGCTGCTGCGGCTTCTTTAATTACTAAAGTCATTTATTAATTGTGTCATTGCGAGGAGTCGCGAAGCGACAACGAAGCAATCCCATTCTGATTAAAATTTATCTTTCCAATTCTTTCGCATCTCATCTAAGAAATCGTAATTCGTCAGATCATAATGAAGCGGTGAGATGCTGATCTTATTTTCTCTGATCGCAATATCATCAATATCTTCATCTTTATCTTCAAGAATATAATGACCCTTCAACCAATAATATGGTCTTTCCTGCGGATCAAGTCTTCGCTCGAACATATCATCCCAATAGGATTTACCTTGACGAGTATAACTGATTCCTTGCAACTCATCTGCTTTGCAAGCCGGAACATTAACATTCAGCAGCGTGCCTTTCGGCAATCCGGATTTCACAACATACGGCGCAAACTGTTTTGCAAAATTTGCGGCAACGAAAAAATCTGCATCGGCATGGTAGCTGGTCAATGATATGGCAATTGCCGGCACATCGAGTACCGTTGCTTCAGTCGCAGCACTGACGGTGCCGGAATAAATTACACTTACTGCCGTATTCATTCCATGATTTATTCCGCTGACGACTATATCAGGGTGCGGTAAACTGCGCTCAGTCAGAAAAGTCCGTAATGCAAGTTTCACGCAATCGGCTGGAGTGCCACTTACAGCATATCCGAAAAATCCTCCTTCTTTATGAAACTCCGTGACGCGAAGAGGTAAACTTACCGTTAACGCATGACCGACAGCCGATTGCTCGCCAAGCGGAGCCATAACGATCACATTCCCGATTTCCTTCAAAGCCTTGACGAGAGCAAATATCCCAGCCGAGTTTATCCCGTCGTCATTAGTAACAAGTATATTCATTAATGCAAAAATACGGGAGTTGGCATTCGTATTCCATCAATCGGCTCATAAGGAAGAATATTCATACTTGTTCCTTCCAGGATTTTCACATGCCTATTCACTTAAATAATTTCCCATTCTTCGATTCCTCCCGGAATAACACTGAATAACGGATGAACTTCGATAATTTTTAATTTGCTAAGTTCTGCCAACTTCGAAGCATCGCGAACGGCAAGTTTCTTTTTCAGATGTTCAAACTCGTATTCAAGCTGTCCTTGTGTTACTGTGAGCTTTATCTTCGAAGTTGTCATCTCAAACTTTGATCTGTCAAACTCATATTGCCGATTGACTGCTTCGGCATAAATCCCTTCAAGATATTTATTGATAGCATCCAGTGGCAACTTTGCTTGCTTAAATCTATTTAGCTGCGGATGGTTTTTATATCCCTTCGTCCTTCCCTCCAAAACTTTCTTCGCCAAAAGAGTCTCCCGCCATAAAGCCACGAGTCCCTTCGCATCAAGATACTTCGGATGCAATGACCAAATTCTCATAAAATTATTAGTTGTGAATAGTTGCCCAAACTACAACGAAGCCCTTGTAACCCATTATATTTCAACATTATAATATTACAAATTCGCTATAAATATGACTCTAAAAAATTCGTAAAATTAGTAAATACCTCCCGAACCTCAGAACACCTGAAACCAGAAACCTGATTTTGCAGAGGAAGCATCTGTAAGTCCTTATAATTCAAATATATCAATTTATATGTAGCTCCTTATTCTTTCTAATTCTTAGTCGAATCATTAAAATAAACGTTGCTTTTATTTTTCATCCTTTATCCTTCCGCCTTCATCCTTTCCCTCATAGGTGCCTATCAATTCAAGAACTAATATACGGAAAATTTTCCAATAGTCTATAATCTCCTTCTGTGCTCTTAAAACGACTTTCAATCGTAGAGTGTTGCTCTTGGATGAAGCAAAAGAAGGATATCCTTACTATTGATACGCTTGCAAAGTTCGAGCGCCTTATCAATCTTGATGATAAGCCCTATGATATTAATATGATGGTCATGCCCGGAACACTGGAGGATAAGCATAAGAATGCTACATCTATCCCTGCTCTTCGCAGACATTTCAATCTTGTCTATCTTCTCCTTGATGGTGAGCATGATGTAAAGCTAAATACGGATCATCGGCAACTGATTCCTAACGATCTTGTCATCGTTCCGGAAAATATGCTTTATGCCTCAGATCATATCCGAAATTGTAAAGGCTTTTGTATTCATTTCAAAACCGAATTTATTCAACCCCTTCTGAGTAATCACATCAGTACTGAATTCCCATTCTTACAGTTCGATACAGAGCATATTATTAATATTACTGCCGAAGAAAGTTTGCTCATTCAGCAAGCCTTTAAAGATATTCTTGCCGAATATGGGCGCTTCTCGTTGGAAAAAGACTATGTTCTCCGAAATTATATTCTAATCCTCCTGCACCGTATTCGTGAAATATATTCCCATACTTCAAAAACATTAAACCAAAATAAATCACGCTCCGAGCAATTAGCGACGCAGTTCAAGCATCTGGTCGAAAAACATTTTGCCACCCAGCGCTCAGTTTGGGCGTATGCGAAAATGATGAACATCTCGCCAAGGCATTTATCTGATGTAGTTGGTTCGTCAACGGGCAGAACTCCTCTGGAAATAATTCATGATATGCTTTTCCTCGAAGCAAAAGCGCTTTTGCGATCAACCGATAAAACCGTCACAGAGATCGCCCATGAACTTCGTTTCGACGATCAATCCCATTTCTCGCATTTTATTAGGAAAAGAACTGGCTCAACACCGATGGAATTGAGAAAAATGTTGTAATATTTGCTTTTCCTCCGATTATTACATAAAGTACCGCCTTTTCTACAAGGATTTGCTCCATCCCATCGCGTAATTTTGCATACGTTAATTCACTTAAACATTTAACAATATGCATACACATACTGATAGCAAACAAGCCGAAGTCAAAACATTTGGTACACCGGACGAAGTCCGTGAATTCCCGAACGGAAAACTTGAACTCATCAATATCGGCGGCGCAACCATAGGACGCGGAATCTTCGAGCCGGGTTGGCGATGGTTAACATCCGTTCAGCCATTCGTAAAAACTCATAGCTGCGAAGCACCGCATTTCCAGTATCATGTTTCAGGCATACTCCATGTCGTTATGGATGATGGCAGCGAGTTCGACTGCAAACCCGGAGACGTTTCGCTTCTTCCTTCAGGTCATGATGCTTGGACAGTTGGCAATGAGCCTGCCGTCGTCGTGGATTTTCAGGGAATGGTTGATTACGCGAAGCATCTATGATCCGTGACGATTCATTTGATCCGTGTGCCATTATGACAAGGTTATGCACACGGATTGAATGGATGGTTTGTCTTTTAATCTTTAGGAGATAGGTTGCCAGTCAACGACTGTAACTCATTGAAAATAAAAATATCACTGTACACATTTGAGAAGTTGATAGATCATAGTTGAAAGTATTTTTTTTACTTCCTTTCATCCTTCCAACCTTAGGTATTTGACTTATTCAAGAGCCAACTTATACGAAAGCTCAGTACCTTCAACATGAAAGAAAGGTTTTCTATCTTGTGTTTCAAAAATGAGATGTATAATTATTTTCAAAACCTTTTCTTTTCAGGCTTAAATTTGAGTCCAGGAAGATCAAGCCGTATGTGCCCTTTAAAGGTATTCACTAACCTATCTGAATCTAAGTCCTTTGTATATGCCAATGGATTGCTCCCAATTATTCTTCTATGTTCTACAAGTCTTATAAATATTTAAAGATTTGTGAAAATTATTTTATCCTCCTTGCAATGCCGTCACCCCAACCATCGTCACAATATCATCAACAGTGCATCCGCGGGAGAGATCGTTCATGGGTTTATTAAGACCTTGAAGGATGGGACCGATGGCTTGTCCGTTGCCGAGACGTTCGGCGATTTTGTAACCGATGTTGCCTGCATCGAGATTTGGGAAAATAAAAACATTTGCTTTGCCGTGAACCGGACTATCGGGAGCTTTACGCTCAGCGACGCTTTCGACGAATGCCGCATCGAATTGCAATTCACCATCAATAATAAGATTCGGTTCGCGTTCGCGAACGATCTCGGTTGCAAGTATCATCTTCTTTGTCGAATCACTCGATGCGCTACCTTTTGTAGAATAGGAAAGCATTGCAACGACAGGGTCGATGCCTGTTAGTTGTTTATATGTTGCCGCAGTTGAGATCGCAATATCAGCAAGTTGGTGCGCGTCGGGATCGGGAATGACGGCGCAATCGGCGAAAGCAAGAATCGGATTTCGGGTTTCGGGTTTCGGGTTTCGGTCAGGAAAGTTTAGGAGAAACATAGAAGAGAGCGAGCGAATACCTGGTGCAAGACCGATGCCGCGAAGTGCAGCGCGAATAATATCTCCGGAAGTTGAAAGTGAACCGCCGAGAATACCGTCAGCAAGTCGGTGATGCACAAGCAATGCACCGAAAAGAAGATGATCGTTCATGACTTCAGCATGAGCCGTTTCATAGTCAGGGACTTTCGTTTTGCGCGACTCGTAATATTCTTTGATAAATTTCTCTGTATCAACGAAAGTATTCTGCGACCAAATTTCCAAGCCTTCAATGGAGATTCCGAAATTTTTAGCAGCCTCGGAAATAGAATCTGGATTTCCTACGAGTTCGATCTCAGCGATTTTTTCGTCGCGACAAATCTTCGCTGCGCGAAGCATTCGTTCATCGGTTGCATCACCGATGAGAATTTTCTTAGAGGAATGTCTTGCGCGAATTTTTATACTTTCAAGCATGATTATTTATACGGAAGTATATTCTCTATCTGATCATTTAACTGATACTTTTCGATCTTTTCTTTGCCTCTTACGATCTCTCCCCAAATTGTGTATCTGGTATTGAGATGTGGAGTTGGGCATTCGGTGATGAACCACTGCGAGCCTTCGGTGTCTTTGCCGCTTGATGCCATGCCGACAACTCCTGCGCTGTCGTAGCGAATCGGAGCGATCTCCGTTCGGATCGAATATCCCGGTCCGCCATCGCCGGTGCCGGTAATATCGCCGGATTGAATCACGAAATTCGGGACTATGCGGTGGAAATAACAATTGGCAAAGAAATTGATCTTTGCAAGTTTATATATATTCAGCACAGTGAGCGGAGCATAATAGGTGAGGGGTTTCACGTACATGAATCCCAATCTGCTTGGAATAAGAAATGTATCTGGCATCTGTTCGAGAGTTTTCCAATCAATAGGTTCGCGAATAAGTTTTACAGTTATAGCTTTAAAATCAAGAGTAGGATTGATAGTATTAATGGTTGCGTTTATTGTATCAACTAATGCTCTATCACCCCATTCTGAAGCCGCCTTTTTTCTTATATCTAATAATTTAATAGAGAATGTATCGTTCTTTGGCTTCAGCCATTTAATTGCGCTGAGTATAGAGATGAGATGGTCGTGATATTTTGGGTACTCGAATTTATCGAGATACTGCAGAAGATATTCTTCGGCTTCAATACGCATTGAATCTTTGAGAATGAGCGGGTCTTTGATTTGCTCCAGCGTTGTCGAAACGACAGAAGGATCATCAGTAAGACTTGCAAAACGGATGAGCATGTGACGGTATAAATTTGCATAATGGCTTTCTTCAAGCTGCTTCATCAGCGTAGTATCTTTCTTGGCAATTTCCCATAACGAATGCATCCCATCAAGCACGTATCCAACATTATAAGGTGGGGTCGAAAAAACGCGCTGGAGCATTCGGTAAAATGCAAGCGTATCAGGGATCAGCCCAACTGCTTTCCATACATTTATTTCTACAGTCCGATCATTATAGGAGATAAAACTACAGATTCCTCTTAGCTTCTCTTCATCCGCTCCTAATCGAGCAAGTGGGATCATGCACTGTGAGCGGATGCGGAGTGATTGTTCTTCGTGCAATTCATAGTTCGGTTGATAATCGGTCAGCCACTCTCTGATACCCACTGAATCAGGTGAAGAGACTTTTCCTGCTGCGATCATTTGATCGATGACATCGAGCGCGGTTCTGGCAACATGTTCGCCGGTGAGATTCTCTTTCGATGATTCGGTTACCGCTTTCTTGAGCACTTCATGGATTGCTGAAGAGAAGCGAGGCAGTTTTGCAATAGCATTGAAAATATTAACGCGGACCCGCCATTCGGTTTCACTTCTCGCAGCTTCGATCAGGATTTTTCCGGCTTCATCATTGTGAACTCGACCAAGAGCTGTCGCTGCGAACATTCGCGATTCAGGGGAGCCAATATCTTTGAGAAATAATTTTATAAGATCAAGATGTTTGGATAAGAGTACGGAATCTTCAGTACGAGATAAGGCATACGCGCAGTGCCAACGAACGACTGGGTCGTCATCGGATTCCAATGCTTCCAAAAACCCGATGCAATCTTCATTGATTAACTTACGCAAACCAATTTCCATCAGTGCAGAGCTGACACCAAGAGGTGTTGAAAGAGAATAGCCTGCTTTGCCTTTTGCACCGAGTGCCATTCCAAGTATAGGTGACAAGTCCTTTATGTCTTCCTTTGGGAATGTACGCCCTAAAGCAACATAGCATGCTTCTGAAAAATGATTATACTTTGTTGCCTTTTCCAAGAGAGCTTCCGCTGCTTCCTTATCAGGTCCTAAAACTCCCAGAGCAAAAGCGATGCCATCGATCACATCCTGTCGCGTTTCTTTTGATAGATGCAAGATAAGAGTATGACGAGTAGTCGTATCAGCAATATTTGCAAGAGCAATAGCAGCGCGCCATGCGACATTCTCCTCTTTCGAATCAAGGTAGCGCGTGATCGTATCAATTCCTCTGCGCTCATCCTGTAGGCGAATAATCGTCCGCTCGGCATCAGAGAATTTTATATGCTGAGCAAAGGACAAAGTACTCAGACCAAGAATAAGAAAAATTATGAAAGTATTTCGAAAATGGTTCATTATAATAGTTAGAGCGAGATTAAAACATAGTGGAACGGACTTCAGTCCGTTCGGTTCTACATCATCAATTAGGGACGGACTGAAGTCCGTCCCACTGCTGCCTTATCAACAATCTTTAAAAAATGTTTAACAGTGAAACGAAACAAAATATAATTTCGTAGTCTTTGCGTGTTAATGAAAACCGAACACGAAAGGGAACAATGCGAGTAGCGCTTCTTGCTAACATCAAACCCCAAGGGAATGTCACCTTCGAAGATGATACATTCGCCGAGTGGGATTCAGCGGAGACGATCAATGCTGTCCGCGATGCCCTCGCTTCACATCCTGATATCGAATGCGAAATCGTCGAAGCAATTCCTGAAATCGCTTTGCCGCGCCTGATGGTACGTAAGTACGATATTGTTTTCAATATTGCCGAAGGTATGCGCGGCGCTGCCCGCGAAGCACAATTCCCGGCTGTGATGGAAATGCTCGGCATTGCATATACCGGTTCCGGTCCGCTTACTCTTGCAACTGCTTTAGATAAAGCCCGCACAAAAGAAGTCCTCACCCATCACGGAATCCCCACAGCAAAATTTATCACGACCGTTGATACGTCTGCGACGCTGAACGAGTTACTTCCAGGTACAGAATATCCGGTTGTCGTTAAGCCATTATCCGAAGGATCATCGAAAGGAGTCAAGAATTCTTCTTTTGTAAAAAACGATACAGAGCTTCGTGCAGAGATCCAGAGAATTAAGTCGGATTACGATCAGCCTGCAATTGTTGAAGAGTTCTTATCGGGCAGGGAATTTACCGTCGCTGTTCTTGGGAATGGGATAAATGCCAGAGTGCTTCCCATCGTTGAAATAAAATTATCTGAATTGCCGGCAGAAGCAAACGGAATTTATTCCTACGAGGCAAAGTGGATCTATGATGTAACCGATAATCCGCTCGACATTTTTTCATGTCCGGCTGATCTGACTCCGGAATTAAAGCAGGAAATTTCGGAAACCGTACTTAAGACTTATCACGCACTTGATTGCAAAGACTGGTCGCGGATTGATGTGCGGCTCGATCAAAATGGCAAACCCAACATTATCGAAGTAAACCCGCTGCCGGGAATTCTGCCGAAGATTGAAGACAACTCCTGTTTCCCTAAAGCAGCAAGAACGGCAGGAATGAATTATAATGAAACGATGCTTGCTGTCTTAAGAGCAGGTTGCGAGAGATATGGATTAAAACTCTCTGCTAAGGACTAACGACTAAAAACTAACGACTGCCCCAATGCGCATCGCCATCATCTATAACGAACCGAAACACACCGAAGCCGAAGATCACTGGCTTTCGAGGTCACGCGTAGAAGTTGAGTTAGAAAAAGATTTTAGGGATGCCTCGGAATTCGGAGTGCTCGAAGAAATTCAAGTGATTGCTGATGCAATTATTCAGGATGAACATGAAGTGCTCATCTTTTCCGTTGATGATGATATTCACCGCCTGATCTCTTTTCTCGATGCAGAAAATCCTGATCTGGTTTTTAATCTTTGCGAAGCAGTGCTCGGTAAAGCGTCGCTGGAAATGGCAATTGCCGGAATTTATGAACTCTACGATGTTCCTTATACAGGTTCACAAGCAATCGCACTTGGTATTGCTCTGAACAAAGGACTTGCAAAAGCGATCTTCAAAGCGAATGACATACCAACTCCGGCGTATGTAATAGTTGATGAACAAGAATTCATCCCCGAAGATTTAAACTTATCGTATCCTGTAATCGTCAAACCCGTACGAGAAGATGCTAGTATCGGCATTGATAACAATTCGATCTGCGCTGATGAAGAAGCTCTTGAAAACAGAGTTGCCTTTATTCACAAAGAATTTTTTCAACCTGCGCTCATCGAAGAATATATTGACGGGAGAGAGATCAACGTTGCCATCTTAGCAAATGCCGAGGGGAAATTCGAAACGCTTCCGATCTCGGAAATAACTTTTGATACAATGCCGGAAGGAAATCCGCGCATCGTAAGCTACGAAGCGAAGTGGGTGGAGGAATCACCGCTCTATCAGACGACGATTCCAAAATGTCCGGCAGAGCTTGACGTCATCACAGCCGAGCGTGCGAAAGAGCTTGCGCTGAAAGCTGCGGCAGTCGTGGGACTTAATGATTATGGACGCATTGATATGCGTCTGCGTGAAAGTGACAATGCACTCTTCGTACTTGAAGCAAATCCGAATCCTGATATTTCTCGTGATGCAGGTTTCATGCGTGCTGCAAGTGTAAAAGGATTTTCGCATTCGCAGACGATCAATGCGATTGTTGGATGTGCGATGAGGAGAGTAAAAAAATAATTTGCATTTAAATTTGGAAATCAGGAAAGAATGTTGTATTTTTGTAGAAGAAAGTTTTGCAGAAAGTAAATTTTTCTTTTTGCAATGACGTTACACCGATTGCAAATTGAATTGAAAACAGCGCGATGATCAGAACTTATCAAGCGAAAGATCGTAACGCCATCATTGATCTTGTTAGTGCAACAGGCAACTTTAACACTGATGAGATCGCAATTGCAACAGAGCTCATTGATATTTGCATAGAGAAACCGGAGCAGAGTGATTACTACTCATTCGTCTTTGAAGATGAAGAGTCAAAACGTGTCGCAGGATTTCTGATCGTCGGACCCACACCGGCAACGACTGGAACCTACGATATGTATTGGATCGCATCGCATCCGGATTTTTACGGCAAGGGAATAGCGCAACAGCTTGACCGCTTCGCCGAAGAATTTGTGCGTGGACGTGGAGGATACTTGCTGATCGCAGAAACGAGCAGCCAATTTTCTTATGATCGTACTCGTGCATTCTATGTCAAACAAGGTTATCAGCTTTTATCGCAGATAACTGACTACTATAAACCGGGAGACGACCTTATCGTCTTCGGCAAAAGAGTCTGAGAACAAAGTCAAAAGTCAAAACTTTAAAGTCAAAAACTATTTCCTTTTGACTTTTAACTTTTTATTTTTGACTTACATTAACCGCCGTGCTTGGTGAGATGTCGCCGGCAATGGCATAGAAAGAACATATCATGGAATATTGGCAGGAGCTTCTTCGTGGAAGCATTGAATCAGAAGAACAATTGATCGAGCGTTTCGGATTTAAGTCCGATACCGCCGGCAAACTCAACGAGTTTTTTCAAACTCGTATTAATCCTTATTACCTTTCCCTCATTCGCTATAAAGGCGATCCGATCTATTTGCAGGCAGTGCCTGATGAGATAGAGTTGGATGATCTCGATGCACCCGACGATCCGCTCAATGAAGATGCAATGAGTCCTGTGCCTTCGATCACTCATCGTTATCCCGATCGTGTATTATTTTTAGTAACGAGCCAGTGCTCGATGTACTGCCGTTTCTGTACGCGCAAAAGAAAAGTTGGCGACTCATCAAAGATCTCGATGAAATATATTCAGGAAGGACTTGATTATATTGCTGCGCATTCAGAAATTCGTGACGTTATCCTCTCAGGAGGAGATCCGTTGACGCTTACAGACTTCATGCTTGAGAAAATTCTCAAGGGACTTCGCGAGATTCCGCACGTCGAGATCATACGTTTGGGCACGAAGATACCTTGTGTACTACCGCAGCGCGTAACGCCGAAACTTTGTGACATGATCAAGAAGTACCATCCGATCTATGTCAATACCCATTTTAACCATCCGTGGGAATGCACTCCGGAAGCAAAACAAGCTTGTGAGATGCTTGCCGATGCCGGATGCCCGGTCGGAAACCAGATGGTTTTGATGAAAGGTGTTAATGATAACGCTGAGGTAGTTTTGGAATTGATGCAGAAACTGCTTGCCATGCGTGTGCGCCCCTACTATATATATCAGGCAGATATTACCAAAGGCGCGAATCACTTCCGCACTCCGGTCAAAGTAGGCTTGGAGATCATGGATAAACTTCGCGGCTGGACAAGTGGCTTGGCTATTCCATATTATGTAATTGATGCTCCGGGAGGGGGAGGCAAGATTCCAATGCTTCCAAATTACGTCGTTAGCCATGATGAAAATACATGGGTGCTTCGTAATTATAAGTACGACATCTATAGCTATCCTGATGTCGTCGAAGAGAAGCCTAAGGCTCCGGCAAAGAAACGTCCGATCAGGGCGCCGAGAAAGAAGAAAGTTTTTGCCGATAAAAAGGAAAAAATGTAAAATTAAAAAGAACCGCCGAAAGGCGGTTTTTTCGTCCTAAATATTACTCTTTTTGACCGCTATTTTTACTTCGTTTTTTTATTAAAATCTGAGCCAAATTTCTCATCGTAGGAGTTGTACAAAAATGCCGAGAAAACCCCCACTTTTACCCAAAAAAAAGCCAGTAAGATTCGGATAAAAAATGGAATGGAAACATAAAAATATTGTGTTTCTGATCCAAAAACAGCAATTCTGAAAATTTAATTTGGAATTCCAAAAGTTTGTGTGTATATTTGTATTAGTGATTAGCTTTTAACGCCCCCACCGATGATTTGCCTCATCGGAAAATAGTGCGATGTGTTCGTTTTTATTAGTGCCGAATATCGACAATAGCCCCGTCAATTTCTGACGTCATTAGTCAGAGTTGAATGTTCTCAATGATGGACCCATGTTTCATGTCCAATGAGAGCCTCAAAAAACTGAAGTCTAACTGAAGATGTCAACTCATCGCAGGATGAAGCTCAATCCGTTAGTAACTTCTGCCATACTCTTCTTGTGCATAAAGAGTACGTTTGCTTTTTTTAGTTACCCGTGTAAACTATCGTTACAATACAATGAGACATATTTCCAGCTTCTGCATGGCTATAATTATGCTATGCGCCTTTAGTTTGAATTCGAATGCTCAAGTCGGCCGTATTTTTGGCGCACGCCAACTCCAGCTTGATGATGGCAATGGTAATACTATTACAATCCAGACTCCGAACGGGGGATGGCTAGGTAATGCGAACTTCTCACTTCCACTTCCGCCGTATCCGGGCGGTCCGAGTGGATGGATAGCGCCGGGTACTTTGAATGGTCAGATTCCCGTCTGGAGTGTTGCACTTAATAGTTGGCAGCCACAGATACCATCGCTCGCCTTGAATCTTGCTGCGAACGACGAGCCATTTCTTACATTTAGTCCCGCTGCAAACCTTACAAATAGTAGAATCTTAAATTCAGGATTGGGAATCAGCCTATTATCATCAGGTGGATTTCCGAATGGTTCTTTTACCGTAAGTAATACTGGAGTACTTTCCAATATTTCAGGTGCAGGAATTAGTGTGAGTGGTCCAACAGGCGATGTTACTATTGCAAATACAGGCGTGCTCTCAAACATCCCGGGAGCAGGAATCAGTCTTAGTGGACCTACAGGTAATGTCACAATTGATAACACCGGTGTTCTTTCAACTACGGCAGGAACCGGAATTAGCATTAGCTCACCTAGTGGGAATGTTACCATTAGTAACACTGGCGTAATTCAATTGCTCGGAACCCCTGATCAAGTTTTAGTGAATGGATTTGGAAGCATCGGTCAGACAGGTATGATCCAACTTTCAACTCCTCAGGATATTGCCCCGACGTCGTCTCCGACATTTTCTGCAATTACACTGACAGGCAAAGGAACGTCTGCCTCGACAGTGACAGGAGATGTCGGGACCACGCTCGTTACAAAAGATTTCGTAACTACGCCAGGAAACGTAGCTGTATTAACAAATACAAGTCTCGTTGGTGATGGAACAGCAGGTAATCCACTTGGTTTGAATCTGAATAATTCAAATACTTGGAATGCAGATCAACTGCTTCCAAATTCATCATCACAGGGTGACAACTTAATAGCGACTGTCAATGCAAGTTCAAATACAATCAATGCTGTGAACATCGGTGCTGGTCTTACAGACGCTCAAGTCAATGATAATCTT
>JBBQWV010000011.1:0-114632 GCA_038210275.1 Kapaibacterium sp. (SeqCode)
GGAGGGCTCGCATAATGGTATTGCAGCAGTCTTGAAAACTGCCAGCCGCAAGGCTATGAGAGTTCGACTCCCTCGCCCTCCGCACGTTGTGAAATCAAAGACCGAACAGCCATTATTTTTTGAAACTCAAAAAGAGTGGACTGTTTGGCTTGCTAAGAATTACATGAAAGAAGAAGGCATTTGGCTGCGTTTCTTCAAAAAAGCCTCTGGTATAACTTCCCTTAATTATCCCCAAGCATTAGATGTAGCGCTCTGTTACGGTTGGATAGACGGTCAGTCAAAACCGTGGGATGAAAATTCATGGATCCAGCGATACACTCCCCGACGTGCCAAGAGTTTATGGTCTCAGCGAAATAAAGATCACGTTGCCCGGCTTATCAAATCAAAAAAAATGCGTGCTCCGGGGTTGAAGGAAATCGAACGGGCAAAAGGCGATGGAAGATGGGATGCCGCCTACGAATCATTCAGTAAGGCGCAGGTGCCCGATGATTTTCTTGCCAAGCTATCCAAAGATAAGAAAGCCCATGCTTTTTTTAAGACATTGAATAAAACGAATGTGTACGCGATTGTCTGGAGATTGCAAACGGCAGTAAAACCTGAAACCCGCGAAAAAAGAATGCAAGCGATCCTTGCGATGCTCTCAGAAGAGAAGAAATTCCACGGATAATGTTATACGACGCTATGCGGTGGTGTCGGAGGGGTAACAATCGGCTCTTCAGTCCCAACTGATGCAACCGGAGATGGAAACGATTCAGGGGTTGCGATTGGCAAAGGCGTAGGTGCTGGAAGTGGGTTCCCGAAATTCTGCATAGACTGAACAGTATCCTGAATAGGCTTCTGGGCTTCGGTGAGGTGCTGATCGAATTGAGATTTTGCTGTTTGCAATACCTCCATCGGCTCTTTCATGACGGTTTTTAACTGATCTTCCAAGCCTTCTTTTGCATCGCGGAATTTGCGCAGACCTTTCCCCAAACTTGTTGCAAGCTCGGGGATTTTCTTCGGTCCGAAGAAAATCAGAATGACTAAAAAGATAAGGAGAACTTCTCCTCCACCTAAATTCTCAAACATGAAACGTATTCCTTATTTGATCTGCGTCGTTGTTGTTGTTGTCTGCGTCGGAGGCGGAGGGGTTGGGGTTTCTCCGTCAGTATGCGTTCCCTCGGAAGCTTTCTTGAATTCATTGATGCCTTTTCCTAAGCCGCGCATAAGCTCCGGAATTTTCTTGCCGCCGAAAAGTAAAACGACGATGGCAACGATAATGAGTAATTCGAAAGCGCCTAAATTTTTAAACATGATATTCTCCTATAAATAAAATTTATCAGTGCTACCCTACAGTGGCAAAACTTCGGAACTGGTGAGAAGGTTCGTTAAAAACAAATCACTTCTTCTGAAACCATGAAGTCCTGTACTTGCCTTTGCGCGGCGGATGCGCATTCTTGACTGCTCCGATAAGTATCGCACCAAGTGCAATAAGTGCCAAAACCAATATGCCTGCTTGCAAAAACTGCATGATGTTGAACAATGAGATGCCTCTGTAATGAATTAAGTTTAATGGCGTTAGCCGAAATTATTGGGCTTCTTTTGCTTCACGGGCAAATTCGAAATGCCGTTTCAGCGACGTGAAGACCTTTAACCCGTCAGCGCTGCCAAGCATTGCTTCGCAAGCACGTTCAGGATGAGGCATCATGCCAAGCACGTTTCCTTCTTTATTGATGATGCCGGCAATATTATTGACCGATCCGTTCGGATTCGCATCCTGAGTTATCTCGCCATTTTCGCCGGAATATCTGAAAACAACTTGCTTATTTATCTCCAAATTTTCGATCACTTCCTGATCTGCCATATAAAGTCCTTCGCCATGGGCGATGGGGACTTTGATGACTTCACCCGGAAGCAGTGAATTGGTAAAACGAGTATCGGTATTTTCCGAACGGAGATTCACCCACTTGCACCTAAATTTCAGATTTTCGTTGCGGATCAAAACTCCGGGGAGTAATCCACTTTCGCAGAGAACTTGAAATCCATTACAAATGCCGATCACTGTGCCGCCGTTATTTGCAAAGCGGATAACATCTTTCATCACCGGAGAAAACCTGGCTATTGCTCCGGTGCGAAGATAATCGCCATACGAAAATCCGCCCGGCAGAATAACGAGATCAACACCTTTGCCGATACTCTCATCTTTATGCCAAATAAATTCCGTATCCGGATTTTCTGCAACATTTTTCACAGCATGGATTGCATCGTGATCGCAGTTGGAGCCGGGAAAAACGATGATGCGTGTCTTCATTTTCCTGCAGCTTCTTTGATATCAACAACGCGGAAAGTTTCCATGATGGGGTTTGCAAGCAGCTTGCGGCTTGATTCCTCGGCGATCGCCTGTGCCTTTTCTTTCGAATCGGCAGTGACGGCAAGACGGATAAATTTCCCGATGCGAACATCGGCAACTTCCGCCATCCCAAGTGAACCCAGCGCATGATGCGTAGCTTTGCCCTGCGGATCAAGGATAGCCTCTTTCCGCTCTGTGGCGATATAAACGTGGTAGTGCATATTTTTATAACAAAAATAATTGCGTCTATGTCACAGCATTTCAAGTCAAAATTCAAAAGTAAAGAGTCAAAAGGGTAGCGACCCCTTTTTTTGACTTTAGAGTTTTGACTTTTGACTTGCTAATTAAATTGTCAATGAACAGATCGCAGCGATATCCCTTCTGAGGATCACTCTCCGATCAAAAAAAACTGGATGCGAATTTGTTTAGTAGTTGGTAGTTTTGTAGTTTAGTAGTTAGTAAAAAAAGTGTCATTGCGAGGAGTCCGCTTGCGGACGACGTGGCAATCTCAAATAGTTATCGTAGTAGTAAATCTCCAGATTAGAGATTAAGAGTGGTGCTTAGCTAACTCATAGCTCAGTCCTCATTGCTCATAGCTACTCCCACAACCCTACGGTTGCAAATCGCTTCCCAATATCTCTCTCTTTATTTTTATCCGTTTACCGGCAGGATTTCGCCCAGATGCCAAAGGGCAAAATATCAAAAGGAATAGAAGGCTGGATTGTGGGTTTCAGAGCATCTTACAGGACGTAAGAAACTTAAAAATTCATACAAAAATATATAATGTCGAACTTTCTAATGCAAATATACGCATAAAAAGTGGTTTTGTCAAGCCCCCCTAACCAAACTATTTTCAAAATCGCCGTTTCCAGCTCAAAATCGCCAAAGATTTTTTTGGGGGTGAAATGTGGGAGTAGATGCCTATGGGAAATAGGCGGTCGGGTTTCTGGTAGTCAGGTATAAAATCGCATGGTAACGTGCGTAATTGTTTTTGGCACCCTAACCCAACACATCAAAATACCTAAGAGCCAAAAAGAAAAGATAATATACGGCAACCGTTGCACCTCCAGAAATTCCCATTGCCAAAGGAAATGACATTTGCTGCCTCAATAGATACGAGAACAGTGGGAAAAAAGCGAGTGAAGGAATCACCATCCAGAAAATATCCATTGAGAGCTGAGCAACAGGCTCGTTTTCATGCTTATCAATGTAAAGCCAAATGAAAGCCAGAAGCGAGGTCAGAGGTAAGGACGCAAGAATAGCCCCGACAATGCTTGAGCGCTTTCCGATCTCTGAAATCGCAACAACAAGTATTGCCGTAAGAAACACTTTTATGATTATTCTGAAGTCCATTTTCTGCTCAAAATTTTTTAATTTACATTCCCAATTTTAATTTTTCAAAACATCCACCCCTGCCTGTTTGTCTTCTTTGTTCTTCTGCAAAGATATGCACGTAAGCTTAATGCTAAAATGAAAACCATCAATCGTACGAGATGCGGTGAGATAAAGAATTGATCTGAAACCATGATGGCGCGGAAATCGTATCGGTCTTAAAAGATCAACGAATGACTACATCTCTTCCGCGCCCGATAACCCGAAATCCTGATACTCCGATTCTCCGTGCTTATCGCGGGATTTTCTGGAATCGCATCAAACTGCTCGAACGGCTGGAAAGCTGGCATCCCGATATTGTTCTGACAACATTTGGTAAGCGCGGACTCATCCTTGTTAATCGTCCTGATTATGTACATGAAGTTTTAGTTGAGCAAGCGGATAAATTTCATAAAGGCAGAGAGTTTACACTTTATACTCGACCTTTACTTGGTAACGGTCTTCTGCACTCCGAAGAAGAGATTCATAAACGCAATCGCAAGTTAGTCGCTCCGGCTTTTGTTCATCGCCGCATCCGTGAATATGCAAAGATCATGTGCGACTATACTGTTCGTGCGATCAATGAGTGGAAAGATGGCGATGTCATCGACATCTCGCGTGAAATGATGCGGATTACGTTGGGAATTACCGGAAAAACACTTTTTAATTCCGATCTATCAGGTGAAGCTGATGATGTTAAAAAAAGACTGACCTATTTAATGCATTATGCCGAGCAGCAGCTTCGCATTCCATTTCACGTACCCTTCGAATGGCGAACGCCTCGGAATAACCGCGTTCGCAAAGCGATTGCCGGGCTTGATAAAATAATTTATGGTATGATCGCTGAACGTCGCGCTTCCGAATCCGATGTCGGAGATCTGCTTTCGATGCTGCTCATGGCACGCGATGAAGATGATGGAACAGGAATGACCGATAAACAAGTGCGTGACGAAGCAATGACGATATTCCTTGCCGGACATGAAACGACGGCAAATGCTGCGACATGGATGTGGTACTTACTTGCAAAAAATCCTGATGTCTATCAGAAATTACGCGATGAAGTTGCAATCTTACAAGGAATTCCACCAACACTTGAAGATCTTCCGAAGCTTCCCTATACGTTGCAGATATTCAAAGAGGCAATGCGGCTTTACCCTCCGGCATATATTATTGTTCGAACAGCGATAGAAGATTGCATGATCGACGGATATTTGATCAAAGCGAATACAGCGATCATGATCAGTCCATATTTGCTTCACCGAAAAGCAGAATATTTTCCAGATCCCGAAAAATTTGATCCCGATCGGTTTTCACCTGAGAGAGAACGCACAATTCCAAGAAATGGATATTTGCCTTTTGGTGCAGGACCACGAGTTTGTATCGGCAATCAATTTGCACTAATAGAAGGACATTTAATGACGGCGACGATCGCACAACGATTTTCTTTCGAGCTGCTTGACGATGCACCTGTCGAAACCGAACCTCTGATTACACTCCGCCCCAAAGGAGGAATACGAGTGCGAGTTCATGATATGCAACATTAAATTTATTATTGAGAATTTTATCGCTCAGAATAAAGTGTGATGTCGTATATTCATCACATAGTGCTTACTTCGCCCTGAACTCTCTGACCAGTTCGAGAGCTACTTCGTAACTTGATTCTTTATGTGCTGCGACATTTTTTAATCTCTCTCCTAATTTTTGCGTGCGTTCGGCAGTCCAGAAATCTACTCGCAGAAAACTTTCTACTAATTCGATAACGCGCTCGCGTTCGCGTTCTATTCTTCGTAACTCAATCGTATTTGTTTTTATGAGATGCGCTTTATGTCGTTCGATCTCGGCAAGGACTTCCTCAATTCCTTTTGCTTTACTTGCAACGGTCGAGATCACATCGGGAATCCATTCATCAACGGCATGAGTGATACGGAAGGTCAAAATAGTTTTGATTGCGCGGACAGCCTGCTCGGCTCCTTCGCGGTCGCTCTTATTGAGTACGAAAAAATCGGCAATTTCCATCAATCCCGATTTCATTGCTTGCACGGCATCGCCGGATTCAGGGACGAGAACAACGATGGTTGTATCGGCAGCTTTTGCAATATCAAGTTCGGATTGACCAACACCGACAGTTTCAAAGATCACAACATCAAATCCGGCTGCATCAAGCACATCGGCAGCATCTTTCGCCTTTGCTGATAAGCCGCCCAGCGAGCCTCTGGTTGCCATTGAACGGACGAAGACGCCGTTATCCATCGCGACATCCTGCATTCTGATCCTATCGCCAAGCAATGCGCCACCGGTGAATGGGCTGGTCGGATCAATGGCGATAATGCCGACGGTCTTGCCTTGCTTGCGAAGGGCTTTTGTCATCTGGGAAGTCAGTGTAGACTTGCCTGCGCCGGGAGGTCCGGTGATACCAATCCGGTAGGCATTGCCAAGTTTCGGAGCAAGTTCATGCAATAGCTCGGCAGCCTGCGGCGAATCGTTCTCAACGATGCTGATCGCCTGCGCAATGCCGCGGCGGTCTTGAAGAGAAATGCGATTAATTATGGAAAGTTTATCCAATGAAAGTTATTAGTATAGAGTGCAAATTTACGGGAATATTTGGAATGAGGATTGACGAACACTTTTTATTCAGCTATTCGCATTTCTTTCTCGAAGTCTGATGCTTTTATGATGACAGCAGTTTTGAATGATTTTAATTCAAGAAGCGCCTTATCTCCTGTAATTAAATAATCTGCCTTGGATTTTTCGATTAGGTCAAGAAGGAAACTATCTTTTGGATCTTGCTCAAAATGATGAGAAGATTTAACGGTATAGTGTTCTCCGACAGCTTTAAGGAATACAGAAAGATCATCAACCTTGTCTGGTGGAAAATAACGGGTTAACTTTGTTCTTTTCGCGGTTTCCAGTAATTCGAGAAGCAGGTGATCTGAGGTGACAATAATAATCCTTCTATCGGAGATGTATTCCTGAATATTCTGTAATTGCTTTCCGATCAAAAAGCTTATCCAAATATTCGTATCAAAAATAACTTTAATGCTTCTTGGACTTTTCATAGAGTCGCTGACGAACAATTTCCACTTCGCTATCTATTGTTTCAAGAGAAAGATCATCAGTGCGAAAAGCGCGAAGAAGTCGCGAAAGTGAATTTCCGACCTCCTCTTTTTCCAGTTCTTTCGAAAGCTTGATCTTCTCTTTCTGGGGTAATTGTTTTACGACCTGAAGAATCTGTTCAAAATTTATCGGTATGTTATATGTTCCTGTTCTCATACTTTTAACAATCTTTTGTATAGAATAAAAGTTCTCCGTTATAACGTTTTTCCATATACCCGGTATGTTTTATATCTTTTTCCGTTCATCATTTCGATGGCGCGGTTCATCATGTCATTGTCTTCAAGTATCCATGAAGCTTCTCCGTATTTATAGCCTTTTTTCTCAGCGATCTCAATAGTTTTGCGGTAGAACATTGCGTCGATTCCTCTGCCGCGATATTCTTTTGCTACACCTAAGGTAAGAATACGAACGGTATCAATGGCTTTCTTTTTTGTGAGCAGATTAAATAATGCGATCGGAAGATTGAGTAAGCCGCGAGGAATTCTCGGACCGGCATGGAATGATTGATTCACATCCGGAAGCGAAAGAGCGAAGCCGATGGTCTCGCCATTTTTTTCAGCGAAGAAAATAAGATCGGGATCGTAGATTTGTTTTAAATCGCCGGCAAGGAAATCAAACTCTTCATCCGTCATCGGCACAAAACCCCAATTCTTTTCCCAGACAGCATTATACAGCGTCTTGATCCTTTTTACTTCGTTCGCAAAATCTTTTTTATTGAATGAGCGGATGGTTATTCCTGCACGCTTCTGCATTGCTTCAGTGACGCGGACAAGTTTTTCGGAACGAGAGGTGTCGGTTGAGAGATGCCATGCAAAAAGATCTTTTGCTTTTGCGTAGCCATTCTGCTCAATGAGATCAATATAATATTTCGGATTATAGGTCATCAGCAAGACGGGCGGTTTGCCGAATCCATCTATAAGAAATCCAAGTTCATCGTTGGTCGAAGGATTATGCGGTCCGAGAATTTCGGTCATTCCTTTGGTTCGCAGACAATTTTCTGCTGCTTCGAAAAGTTTTGCGGCTACTTGTTTATCATTGATGCATTCAAAAAACCCGAAGAATCCTGCTTTATCGTCGTGAAATTTATTGTGATTATGATTGATGATGGCGGCGATGCGACCGACGATCTTGCCATTATCTTCAGCAAGAAACCATGCAACTTCAGAATGCTTATAGAAGGGATTCTTTACTTCATCGATCAGCTTCATCCTATCCATCTCAAGCGGCGGAACCCAGTTGGGATCACTTCCATAAATATCCCACAGAAACCTGACAAACTTCAGCTTGTCAGGTTTTGAGGTGATCTGTCGTATTGAGAGAGACACGTTATGAATTATTTATTGAACAGCGCGATCGTTGCTTGAATGATCTTATTCTCTTGTTCGGTCAGCTTGATCGAGCGCTCAATTGCTTGATCAACTTTTGAGCGGTCGGCGGAAACTTTCGATTCAAAATCCATATATTTCTCGTTCGCAGATTTATCGGTGTTAAACGATATATCATTTCCTGTTCGAGTCATCGGCACTGTTTGCAAGAAGACCAGCGCCATCCGAATATCGGTGATCATCACCGATAAATATTGCGAATACAAAATAAATGCGGACGATTCTTCTTTATAGGCGGCTAAAAAATCTGTCAGAGATTTTTTTTCTTCATCTTTACTCATCTGTTCAGTGAGTATCTTTGCCGTATCGGTAAAATGCCGTACATTTTTCTGGATCTCCGCACGGTGCGAAGCAAGGAAGAGCAGATACTTCGCACACTTTTCGATATTCGCTTTGAAATGCACTGAATCCATACCCTGTGGTTCAAGCGGATGCATTTCCTCTAATTCTTCTTGCAGCGCTTTGAATCTGATATTCCTGGAGTTCAATGCTTGGATTGCCCGGTAGAGACATCCTAATGTTTTAAACTTGACGCTGTCAGATGTTTCCGTCTGCTGGGCAAGAACGGAAGTTGCGAGTGAAGCAGAAAATAAAAAAATGAGACAAAGAACGAGTAATGCCTTCGGCATTTTTAATGAGGTAGCGAAAAAGTGCTTCATGCTTTTTATTGCGGACATGTTATTTTTTAATGTCGCCATAAGCTTTCTGCATCAAAGCGCTGGCGTCTATCGTGGCTTTCTGCGAGTTTGCACTTGCCGTAATTAATTTTTTATTGCTCTTATCCACTACGGCGATCAATTCAGTGTATTCTTCATATTCTTTTTTATTAGTGAATTGAAGCTTATTGTCTTTTGTCGTGACGCTGGATTTTTCGATAAACTCAACGACGGCATTGATATTGGTATATAATTTGGTCAGCGCCAATGTAAATTTATCGAAAGCGCTTTGATCCATATTATAAGCACTGAGGAATTCTTGCAGGAAAGTTGCGCGGTGATGTGATGGCATTTTTGCCCGAAGCAAATTCACCGAATCCTCCACCTTCTCTTTGAGTTGTTGGCTCAGTGAGCGATAAACGTCGAGATAGCTCAGGAAATCATTGATCTTCTCACGATTCTTCGCGATGTTTTCTTTTGCAAGGGATGTTCCTTCCAACGGCTTTGTGGCATTGATGCTTGCGAGCTCTTCATTGAAGCGTTGTGCCCGAATATTCAGCGATGCCATTGTGCTATCAATAAGCTTTGATGCTCTTATCTGAATCGCATCGGGGTCATCCTGTGCATGGAGCGTTGTGGTACAAAGCAGTAAAACAGAAAGTGCGGTTGCAAGTATATATCGTAACATTGATCGATCAGTAAAATAAATATCCTCTATCTATACAAAGTAATCACGAAAAAATATCCCGTTCGGCGTTAAAACGTATATCGCAGCTTTGCAGTTGGAATAAAACCCATCGTGCCGTCGAGATAGTGATGCTGCATTAACTCGCCCTCAAGATGAACCGGAGTGTTGTGATCTTTTGCCAGAAGGACTGCATCAATTGCAGAGAGAATGCGATTGAGGAAAAGTCCGTACAAAAAATAATCGGCGATCTCATACTGATGATTCATGTTATCGCGCATCCAAGCATGCTGCTCGTAGTCCGGAGAAAAATAATCTTCTCCACCATAGATATAATCTTTCCAGCCCGAACGGAATTGTTTATATTTCGAAATCAATTCATAATATTGCTGCGATCCTTGCGCAGGAAGTTTATGCGTAAAATTTTGGAAGCCAAGAATATTGAGCGAATCCTCAGCCTTGTTGATCTGTGAAAACAGGTCAGCGTTTGATGACGTATCAATCTTGAAAGTACGATGCGCCAGATTAAGCAAACTATTGAGCGAATCGGCATAGATCACCGGGGACCATAGATTATCTGCAAAGGCATGGAAGGCATTTGTCGAATCTGCTCCGCGAGCAAAGAAATGATAACGCTCATACCACAATCCTGCGTCAATCACGGTAAATATCACGCCGCGCCAGATATGATCTCCGACATAATACTCTCCTAAGCCCGGAAGAGCAAGTGAAAGCACTGCCGCTAAGACTCCGCTTTTATGGGATGGCTGAATAACTTTAGCCTCTCCTTCAAGTCCGGGAATCGTTGCCGTTGCAGAAGTTGAAGCATCTTCGAATGATTCGAATTCTTTGATCAGTGCATTTCCCGATGCTGATGGTTTCGTAACAGGATCATACCGAAATTGCGCAATTACATTTCCACTAAGCAGCCCACATAGAGCAAAAATGAGCACAAAAATTGTGCTCAGCTTTTTGCCGGAATGCAGATGCTGTTTCAATGTAATTATTCTGAGAAATTTTTCTTAGTCAGTTACCAATGGATTCCAAGACTGAATCGTAATGTATTTGCAAGCGGATGATTTGAATCGAACGTATCAATGTAACTGAAATCAAAATCATAGGCATCATATTTCAAGCCTGCTCCGAATGTCAGATAATTCCTCGATCCTACGGCAGAGCCTTCCGTATAATATCCTGCGCGAAGAGCTAACAGCTGATCGTACCAATACTCAATACCGCTTGAGAGCATCAAGGATTTTCCGGTCATGTTATCCCATGCTGTGACAAAAGCTCTCGGCAAGTTATCAGAAATACCCGAAGCAGAGTCGCGATGCACGAGAAGTTTTGCAACATCAAAAGCAAGCATCAAGTCGTTGTATTCATCTTTGATGATCTTATACGAAGCTCCGATGCGCAAGATCGTCGGAAGAGGATCGGCTTGCTGCACATCGACGTAACGCACTTTCGGTCCGATGTTGGCGATGTTAAAACCAACAGCAAGGCGGTTTGCCATTTCTTCGATGTAGGTGGTATCCGGGCGCCACATTGCGCTGATATCAAAGCTGACAGATCTGCCGATTCCTTTTTGTTTTTCTTGACCGACGGTCAGCGGAGAAAGCGACGATTGAATGTAGCGGACGTTTCCACCGAAACCCCACTCAGCAGAAAGCTTCGTAGCATACGACAATGAGATCGAATACTCGAACGAATGGAATTCTCCGAGCGGATCGGGTGAGGTCTCCGTCGTATAGATAAATTTTCCTAAATTCAGGAAAATGATCTGTGCGCCGATCGTACCGCCGAACTGCTCTTCATTATTCCACTTGAAGGTGGCATACTCATAAAAGAGATCACTGTTGAATTGCGGAAGCCACTGCGAATGCGTCAGGATAACTTCCTTGCCGCTCTGGAAAGCAAGTCCGGCAGGATTCCAATAAATGGCGTTGGCATTATCGGCAATGCCCGCTCCGACATCCCCCATGCCGCTTGAGCGGGCATCAGGAGAGATAAGCTGGAAGGGGACGGCTGTTGTTGTGGTCTGAGCATAAGACGTGCCAAGAGCAAAAGCTCCTGCGATAACGCCCATGACTATTTTCTTGAATGTGAATTGCATTATCTTTACTCTTTAAAAAAAATATTATTGTCTGACGACGACGAACGTGCCGCCGACATTTGTTTGAATTCCGCTAAGTCTCTCGTTAGCAGTGACACGGTAAACATATACTCCGTTAGCAAGCGGAGTTCCTCCATCTGCCCGCCCATCAAATGGAATGCTGACTGAATTTTGTGAAATGCCCTCAGCAGTAAGCTGGCGAAGTTTCTGACCGATAACCGAATAGATCGTGATCGTCACATCAACAGGGCTTTCCGGCGCCGATGGTTGTAAAAATGTAAACACCGAGTGATCGTTCGTCACCGGATTCGGCGTGATCGTTGTATTATAAAGCGAGTATGGCTGCACGTCACGGGCAGTGAACTCTACTTCAGCGAACGTCGGATTATTGAGCGCATCGAAAGCGCGGACTTTCAGGATATGCGTACCTACAGGAAGCACTGCCTGCTGCTCGGAAGTGCCGATCTTATAATTATCTTTTTGCGATACATACGTCGATGCTAAATCAATCTCGCCTAAAGTAAGATCATCCGTCCAGGCAACGAATGAATGCCCGATGCTTGCTGTCGAAGAATTCAGTCCGCTGATATCTTCAACATCAACAATGATCTTCGAATTTACGGGTACAACATCGCCCGATTTAAATGCTCGCGAACCGATATAGGGAACAAGCTTCGGTCCGGTATGATCGGAACTTGCGCGAGCGGTATCAATGCCATAGACCACAACATTTTTAGTCACTCCCAAAGCGGAATGAAAATTATCGGAATAAGCAAGCATACTGATCTTTGCTCTGCTGCTGTCGAATTTTATATCTTTCGAAACGATGAACGAAGCTCTGAACTTTCCGGCAGTCACAGTTGATGAGCCGTGATACAGTATTGGTCCGTCAATGCTCCATTTATCAGTGATCGGCGCTGCATCAACGAATGTCGAAGTAGCTGAAACTTGAGTTGGCGCATCGAAAAGAGTAACGGCTGCATTACCATTGAAATTTGCATCGAGATCAGAACCATCGCAGGAATTTGAAATATGTCCGGAAATCGTAAGCTGCGAAAGTGCCGCAATAGTACGAGGAGCATCCGATTCATTGAATGCGATCCCGTTGATCGAATCAACGGTGACATATTGACGAGGGAAGATCACACGCTGTGCGGCATCTCCCATTATATAGTAGAGCGGACCCTCGCCACTTGCCGAACGGGCAGCGATAAATGCCACTCCTACTGGAGTACTTCCGATAAGTTCATTACAGCCTACCGAAAGCAGAGCCTGATAAAATGTCGGCGCTGTTTGATCCGGTGAGACGGAGCGGCTTGTTCCTAAACTGCCGACCACACCGCCATCGGCTTTGGTGATCAGTTGCACTCCGCCGGAGATCGGTTTTGAATAATCATCGAAGCGGCTGAAGTCGCAGGTTGCCGTTGTCAGATAGGCAAGACGATTGAAGTTCGTAAGTTTATTGATCGTCGCCGGAACAGTGAGCACATTCTCATGTGCCCAGACGGCGGGGTTGCCATGCCCGACCCATGAAATAAGTGCTGAACCTGAATTGAAAGCATCAATAATTGCTTTCTCCATTTCAGGTTTGCGTCTGCCTGCAGAAGTAATGACATCGGCGTATGCCTGCCCGAATACATCATGAAGAATAATCCTTGTGGGTATTTTATTCATCTCGTTCTCTGTGTCATAAATATGCTGCAGCGGATCCGCACCGCCATCAGGCCAATGCCTGTCGTCGCAGATAAGTGTCGTCCGTGCGCGCCAATCTCCTTCGTCGCTCGAAGTTTCATACTTGATCACTTTCGAAACAAAAGCATCAGCTTCATCAATGTTATGAACAGTTATACGCCCAACGGCAACATCCATCTTATTTGAACCCCGTGTCAGATTTACAAAGTATGCATCATTTGGGAAATACGGTGGCTCACCGTTTCGGATATCACCGGAAAATGTGCTGTTCCATTGCTCATAGATCGGTACACCGATCGGAAGCGAAGTTGTTTTATTACGGTAATCACAATGTCCGTTGGCAAAGAGTGTCAGATACAAAGGCTTCGTAGAATTGTTTGCGGTCGTATGACGGAACATATACGACATGAAATTTCTGATCGCCGTGTAATCCGGTGAGCCGTATCCAAATTCTTTATTAATATCTTCGACAGTAACGACGGCAACGCTGATCGGTCCGGTTGCTTGTCCGCCCATGGTGCGTTGCTTGGCAAGTTTATTTGCCTGATCTATGTATGCAGCAGGAGTAACGATGATCTCGGCTGCGCCTGTTTGGCAAACTCCGTTGCGCAGAGGTAATACTCCGACAGTAGTAAGTGTGGGATTCTTTAATGAAGCCAAGTTAAAAGCAACAAACTGTTGGAAGCCTTTTGCATTCCCTTGAACCGGTACACTCATCGTATTGCCTGATGCCGATGCGATCTTCACAGGATTTGATGCGTCAGTAACATCCCAAGTTTCGCCATTTGCGGCTTCGGTAAAATTGTAATTCAAACCTCTTCCATCGGCTAAGACATAGAATGGAATCTGTCCATTAGCAAGCGATGCTTGGCGGCGGTAAAATATTTCCACCCAATCGAGCCAAAATTTTGAATCGGCATTCGATGAAGTTGCCGAAAGTGTGATCGAATTGTTTTGCGAACGTAAGAGATCTCCGGCTAAAATTGCCTGATTCCAATTTCGTGTTGAAAATTGATCGAGATCAAATGCGACCGTGTTTTCGTCAATGATCGGATTCAGTGCTGTGCCGTTCACCGAAAGATTGAATGTATGCTTATCGTTGTCCCGTGAATTAAATCCCGGACGGAGTATTGTCGAATCCGACGTGTAACCTGGAAGATCGGGCAAACCGACGTTTACCGTTCTATCTTTCGGAATATCTTCTCCGACAAATTCACGGCTGATATTTGGATTTTCGAAACGGTCTTCTTCTTCATGAATAGCAACGGTCGGAACAGAATTTTGTTGAACCGTCAATAGAATGTTCAGTGGAACAAAAGCTATTCTCTTTGATGATGAATTTCCTCCCGACTTCAAAAGATAATGCCCTGATATTGAGAATGGATTGAGAATATGATAAAGCCTGTAAAGTGGATCGCCGGGACTTGGATCGAAATGCCATTCATTCAAACCCGGCTCATAGAACCGTACTTCATTGAATGAGCCGTCGCTATTTTTAATAATATCAATTGCGCATTCCCGCAACTCGCCGGTTGTGGCATCAATATCTTCGGGTAATGCCTGACCTCCGTAACCGAACAATTGTAAAGTAGATGCATCAACGTTTGAAATTCCGGATTGAGAGAGTTGGCTTGCTGTAATGTGATAAACACCTTGCTCGCTCGTATTCACAAGAAGCCATTGCTCACCTGATTGAGCAGAAGCGCTTTTCTTATACGAAATTGCAGCGGTATTCAATGCCTTCGTCACAACATCTGTCGCAGAGTGATAGAACTGATATGTATTGCCATTAGCAAAAAGACTTTGAAAAAGCTCTGCTTCCTGCGGAGTAAGCGAAGAGAGATGCGGATCGGGGGCAGTAGAAATATTAGCGAATGTAATTCTTACCGTTAATTCCTTTACAAGCTTGATGGTATTTGAACCTGCATCAAATTGAATAGGATTGATCCGAAGCTCTTGTGAGTATGCTGTGCGGTAAATATTTGGTGAGCCTATTGATGCTATATCAGTTGTTGATGAAGAATAGGAAGCCGCATTTGCGATATAATGTACTTGAGGGCTTTTAAATTCATCATGCGCAAAAGTCCATTTCGGGACAGGAGCAAGCGTTGCATTGCGTACCGGTTCAAAGTCCGTTTTGATTATTTCAAACGAGGCAAGATCTTTTGACGGAGCAAGAAGATCGATCGGAATCCATCCCGTTGCCGGAGAGCCGATCGCAAAACCTTTCAGCGAACTTCCGGAAAAAGTAATATTCTCGTAGTGTGCGCCGGTTTTTTCATCGGTAACATTCGTGATCTCATACTCAGGATGAACGGTGATTATTACCTCTTTCGGACTTGATGAGTTAACGGTATAGGAGGGCTTGGCTATAAAAATACTCTGCGCCAAGCTTTGTGCAGAGTTGGCACAAAGAAGCAGAGCAGCAAGCGGAAGTGATTTCCGTAGCGAAAAAAAGTATGTCCTAAAGTTATTTCTACGCATAAACGAGCTTTCCGGCGAAAAAAATTGCCGTCAACACTAATAACGCTTCACGATGTTATTTGATACACCGGTGACAGATTTATACCCTGTTTCTTAGAGTAATGTTTCTGCCAAGCCGAATACCATTTAATTGTAGAAATCTTCTATAGGCTTCTTTTAACTAAATTAATGCAAAATAAACCAAAAACACTGAATTCTTTAAAGGCTTTTTCGGGGAAAGAAGTTCAAGTGAAATTACTGCTGAAAGGATTCGGGTATTAGCCCGGCGGCCATGTCATCGTTCTGCCTCCGAGGACATGACAGTGTATGTGGTAGACGCTCTGACCGCCATCTTTGTTACAGTTGAAGACCACTCGGTAGCCGGATTTATCAATTTTCTCGGTTTCAGCGATCTTTTTCGCAGCAAGGATCATCTTTCCCATCAGTTCGCCGTCAGTTTCGGAGAGATCATTCAGCGTCATGATAGGGCGTTTGGTGGTAATGACAATATGCACGGGAGCCTTCGGATCAATATCACGAAAAGCAAGGAGATAGTCATCCTCATAGACGATAGTAGCCGGAATCTCTCGCGCAGCGATCTTTTCAAAAATAGTCATAATCTTAAATTGTATGTCATTCCGAACGGAGATTTTTTATGCAAAGCATAAAAAACGATGTGAGGAATCCCCTACATCGTGGTAGAGACTTAAGGGCTACAAACTATGAGGGTCCGCCGTGGCGGACTCGGTCGCTCATTCGCCTACGACAAATTTCGGCTCCTTCGGAATGACAAGCAAACAGAGCCGCTATCACTATTATTTTTTCTTCGCTTTTTTCGCTTTTGGCTTTGGTTTCGGAGCGGCTTTCTTTTTAACCTGCTTCACCACTTTTTTTGGTGCAGGCTTAACTTTTTTCGCAGGTTTAGCCGCCTTTTTTGCAGGAGTAGATTTCTTTGTTGCTTTCGGTGGAGAAGTTTTCTTTGCAACAACAGTAGGCTTATCACCAAGCTTACGGAGTTCTTTTTCTGTATCTGCAAGATCTTTTTTCGAAATCCTTTTCTTTCCCCCGAATAGCTCCATCTCCTCGCGCTCATCGCGTTCTTCTGCCGTTTCACTCTTAAGCGATGCAAGGATCTCCAGTTCTTCAGCAGTCGGTGGCATAGGCAGGCGCTTCTGGATCGTGCGCGGAACAAGCGGCTCAGCAACAAGTTTGGTGATCGTTGATAGAATCTTTCCGCCTTGCATTGCTGCATGAGGATCAATGATCAGATCAATAAATCGTTTGCGAGGAATAGGCTTTAAAATATGCGTACCCTTCTTTGCGAACTCAAGCATAAACTGGCTTTCAGAGCCATCACTCTTGATGAACGTCACGAGATACGTACCGTAAGGAAGATGCGGGACCTTGAGTACAGATTTCGCCGTACCAAATGATGGCATCATCATCCTGGTTGCCGTCATACCTAAAACGCGGAAGACGATCGTGCCGGGTTCGAGTTTGTAACGCACAGCGATCTCATAACGGAAGCTGGAAAATTCCTTCGCTGTCTCAAAGCTGAAGGTTGTATATTCCATGCCCGAAATTTCATCGAACGCTTTGTTAATGAAACAGCGATACTCGACTTCTTTTACTGGTGGTAGCGGCTCCATAGTGTTTTGAAAAAAATTAAAGCCTGATCTTCATCAATGATGAAAAAAAAAATGTCATTCTGAGCGTAGCGAAGAATCTTACACTCTGTACTTTAAGAATTTGAGATTCTTCGTTGCGCTTCGCTCCACTCAGAATGACAAATTCAAAATGAAGTTACGAATTCAAAAGTCGGTCAGCAATATTTGCTTGGGGGATTCGCTCTTGAATGCCGGTATCCATCCTTTTAAGAGTCAGTTCTCCGGCGGCAAGCTCATCACTGCCGAGTATTATAACAAATCGGGTTCCCGATTTATCGGCTTCTCGCATCTGCGCCTTCACAGAACGGTCTAAAAGATCATATAAAACAGAAAAATTATGCTTTCTTAGCTCGGAAACTATACCGATTCCCACTTCTCTCCCCGCTTTATCGGCGATGACGAGGTAAACATCCGGCTTCGGCTTCTCAATTTCTCCGCCCCGAAGCTTCGAAAGAACGAGGACAAGCCTCTCAACTCCGGCAGCAAATCCAACGGCAGGAGTCGGTGGTCCGCCAAGTTTTTCGATCAGCGTATCATATCTTCCGCCGCCGCATAACGCATCTTGGGAGCCAAGATCACTGGATGTTAATTCAAACACTGTGCGACTGTAATAATCAAGTCCACGTACTAAATGCGGATCAATCGAATAAGAAATATCTGCTGACTTTAAAAGAGCTTGCAGTTCATTAAAATGTTCGGCATCGGCTTCATCAAGATAGTTGATTATATCAGGAGCATTTACTACGATTGCCTGATCGCCGGGATTTTTTGAATCGAGAATGCGCAGAGGATTTGTCTCAAGTCTTTTTTTGCTGTCTTCAGAAAGCGCTTCAAGATTGTTGCGTAAATATTTTACTAACTCTTCGCGCCACTTTTCGCGCGAGGCGGCAGAGCCGAGAGTATTCAGCTTCAAATGAAAATTTGCAAAGCCGAGTTTTTTATACACAGCAAGTGCGAACTCGATCACTTGCAGATCAGCAAGAGGGGAAGACGAGCCGACAAGTTCAATACCGAACTGATGGAACTGCCGCTGGCGTCCCATTTGCGGGCGCTCGTAGCGGAACATCGGAGCGCTATTATAATATAGGCGTGAGGACGATGCTTGTTTGGTAACGAGATTGTGTTCAATAAGTGAGCGGACAACCGATGCCGTTAGCTCAGGACGGAGTGTCATCTCCTCGCCGCCTTTATCGGTAAAGAGATACATTTCTTTGGAGACGATATCGGTTTCTTCGCCGACGGAGCGTTTGAAGAGTGCGGCTTGCTCGAACATCGGAGTGCGAATTTCTTCATAGCCGAAAAGTCGGGCAACTTCATCAACAGTTCGTTCGATCTCTTTCCAGAGATGCGATTCAGGCGGAAGAATATCTTTCGTGCCGCGAGGAGCTCTCAGATCCATCAGTCGCCGATCCTCTCTTCTTCAGCTTGAAAAATAGCAAGTATCTCATCGGCAGTCTTCGCCTCGATCAATGATTTACGAGCAACATCCGAGTTCATTACTTTCGAAGCACGCGAGAGTAGTTTTAATCTGCTGCCGACATCGCTATCGCGGCTGACAAGCAACAGCACAAGCCGGACAGGCTCGTTATCCATCGCGGCATAATCGATCGGCTCTGCCATCGTTGCAAATGCGAGGACAATGTCATTCACAGAATCGGTCTTGCCATGCGGAATCGCAAAGCCTTTGCCGACACCGGTGGACATGATCCGTTCGCGTTCGAGAATAGCAGTCTTGACTTTTGCCTTATCGAGGACGTGCGGATTTTTTGCTGCAAGATCAACCATCTTGCCGAGCAGTTCTTCTTTCGAGACCGCCGTCATGCCGACAGCGATATTTTCTGGTTTGAGATAATTAACTAACTTCATAGCTGAAGATAACACCAAACGTTGTTCTTGTATTAAATAGAAAATACAAAGTTACGAAGGAAGTCCTTAGAAGTAAGTCAAAAGTCAAAACTTTAAAGTCAAAAATAAAACTACTACCTCATCACTTTTACCTCAGTGGTTTCAGACGCTTCACCTGCTTCGACCTTAATAAAATACGTCCCTTCTGCAAAACTACTTAGATCAAGCGTTGCTTCATGGTGTCCGATCTGCTCTTCACCTTGCTTGATCTGCTGCATCCGATCTCCGGTAATATTGAAGATTGAAATAATAACAGCAGAAGATTTAACCAGATCATATCCGAGTTTAGTGAGTTTTGATACAGGGTTGGGGTGGGCAGAGAGAGTTAAGCTTTTAGAAATCGTTGAAGAAACACTTAAAGGCGCAGCAAGTTTTACTACCCATATATCATTACCACCATGATTTCCTGAGACCTCACCATCGGTAGATTGTGTATCTCCTGTAAAAGCTAATCCTGCGTCGGAAGTTTGTACTATTGAGAATGCAGTCTCATAGCTGCCGCCGCCATAACGTTGCTGCCAAAGAATATTTCCTGAAGCGTTAAGCTTTACTATCCAAGCATCATAATTACCCTGATTATCTACCCCTTCAAATTGAGAGTATGTCGTTCCGCAAAATATAAATCCAAAATCTGGCGTATTGATTATCGCAAATGCGCGATCTGGTTCAATGCCTCCGATACTTTGTTGCCACAGCAAATTTCCGGAGGAATCAAGTTTGACAATCCAAGCATCCTCGTATGATCCACCTGAGACTACACCATGATTCCCAACAACATCTCCATCGGTGGACTGATTTATTCCTGCAAAAACATATCCTCCATCTGGAGATTGCACGATTGAGCTTGCCCAATCAGGGTAACTGCCCCCTAAACATTTCTGCCATTCGATCACTCCAGCCGGATTGAGTTTCACAATCCATGCATCCTCGTAGGAATTAATATTCTTATCGAGAGCAGGATGATACCCCTTTACATCACCGTTAGTAGAAGTTGCTGAACCTGCAATAATATAACCACCCTCCCTGGTTTGAATAATTGATTCTGCGGTTTCGTCACCGGTTCCCCCTAAACATTTTTGCCAAAGTATATTTCCGACGGTATCGATTGTAAGAATCCAAGCATCGGAATTATACGTTACCAAATGCTTTCCCGAAATATCTCCATCTATCGAATATGTTCTGCCGGCTATGACATAATTTCCGTCGGAGTTCTGAATTACGCAATTCGCATAATCGTAACCTGATCCGCCGAAACATTTTTCCCACACTAAATTTCCGAGAGAATCAAGTCTTACTACCCAAACATCGGTTCTGTAATTTCCGTGGTTTCCTGTGACATCACCACCCAAAGATTTTGTATCTCCGACAACGACATACCCTCCGTCTATCGTTTGTATAATACAGGTCGCTACATCATCGTCGCTTCCACCTAAGCATTTCTGCCATTGAATATTACCAAGAGAGGTTAACTTAACGATCCAGGCATCATTGTTTCCATGATTCCCTGAAACATCTGCGCTGTCTGAGGTTGCCCTCCCTGCAAGAGCATATCCTCCGTCATGTGTTTGAATAATAGAAGTTGAGGATTCAACCCCAGGTCCGCCGAGGCATTTTTGCCATTGAATTTTTGGGGCTTGGCTAAAAACCAAACAAGGTATTGATACGAACGCTACAAAAACGAATAGTGAGATTTGCGTTTTTAAACTTTGCATAGTGAGTTTTAGAGTTATCTGAGTAAGATGCTCTATATATAAAGACAACTGAGATGAGAAAAGGTTACACAAAAATATTAGAAATATGTCACCTCGTTAAACTCATTCACGAATAATCGACTAAGCTTTCCCTGAAAATAAATGTCGAAATTTATGAATCAGTTATGAAACTTACTACAACAACCTGTGTTTTTCATTCAACGGAATCTTTATAATAAGTGGACGCGTGAAACTCCTGATTTTTATATTTGTTTTTTTTCTTCCTCTCTTTGCAGTTGTTTCACTTCATGCCCAAATACCAAACAGAGATCCTTTGTCAACGGCAACCACATTCAGCAGTATTAATAGTGTTGATGTTTTTTTTCAAACGATTGCCCATCCCAAAGATCCGGTTACACCAGATACTCTTTCTTCCTTTGATTGCGAACGATTAGCCGAAAGAGGCGACTCCTACCAGCACTATGGAAAATATCGTTGGGCTTATGACTCATTGAAATATTATATTGAGCAGTGTGGTATGCAAGAAGGTGCATGGTCTGAATTTTCATCAATAACTATTGCAGCGACGGGTTTGGCGGGAATTGGTATTCCAGGAGCTGATACCGTGTTTGTATGGAAAGAATATGAAAATTGGCTTAAATCCGTTTTGAACCTCAATCCGGACAAACAGTATTTTTGCTCAGATGTTTTTGAGGTAGCGAGAGCTTTTGAGTTTTTTAGCGAATCTTCGAATACATCTCCAGATTGGAATGCAGCAGTAAGTATTTCACGATTCGCCGAAGATTCTTTATGCCCTTCTTGGTCTTCAAGTTTCGAATCTTTAATTAAACAAGCTCGCCATATTCAGCATTCTCTGTGGCAAGACACCGTCCAAGATTCGATCAAAACACCGTTAGATACAACGCTAAAAACACTTGACCAACTTGGTGTTGGCTATTTGCGGCAATATTCGAGCGGTGTAGCCTACATACCAAAAACATCGAATATCATAGGGAAGATCACTGCTTCGCCTAATCCATTCGGTGATGAGGTAGAACTCCAATATAGCCTAAATGAAGGAGCTGCAACCCGTATTGAGGTTTACGATGCGCTCGGCAAACTTATTTGGGATAACGGACAAGGATACCGCGCTTTGGGTAAATATTCAGTGAAGATTCCGACAAAGAGTTGGAGTTCAGGAACATACTATACCAGAGTTTTAACTGTCGGCGGCGAAGTGAAAACGGTTAAACTTATTCACGAATAATCGACTAAGCTTTCCCTGAAAATAAATGTCGATAGGCACCTTGACAAATGCCATTTTATGTCGTATATTACCTCCATTATGATGAGCACCTATACCCTTGTAGATTTTAGATTGCCACGACCGGCTGGTGCCGGTCTCGCAATGACATTGTATTATTTAGAGGTCTCAATAAACCGTTAACTTGTGAAATGTGCACAACGATATACTTGAATTATAAGGAGTTACAGTCGCTCACCCGGAGTTTTTGGAAAGGATGATTTTTGGAAAGGATGAAGTATGAAGGATGAAGGATGAAATGGGGAACAGAGATTTGGGGTGGCTTTCTGCTAAAGACTAAAGACTTTGCTATGTGCAGAGCGATGTTGATGAATTATAAGGAGTTACAGACCAACTTTGAAAGTTATCCACAGTGTGCAGACCCAGGAAGTGCTGAGCAATGAGCTATGAGGACTGAGAGGAGAATGGGGAATAAGTCAAAAGTCAAAACTTTAAAGTCAAAAATGAGAGGGATTTGTTTTGACTTTTGACTTCTCATCCCCCAAAATCCAGGTTCAGACAAGTAGCTCAAAATGATACTTATTTATTTCGGCTTCAGTCTTATCCTTAATTTTGCATAACTTATGATCATTCTCGGAGTTGATCCCGGAACGCTGGTAACCGGATATGGAGTAATAGAGATCTCAGGCAGATCGCTTGGCACATTCCGTGCTTTGGAGTTTGGTACGATAGAATCGAAGAAGATCAGCGCAATGCCGAAACGCTTGGAGACGATCTTCACCAGATTACAAGCTGTTATCAAGCGAGCCGAGCCGGATGAATTTGCGATCGAGACGGCGTTCTATGATAAGAATGCACAGTCGGCGATGAAACTTGGTCAGGCTCGGGGTGTTGCATTAGTGGCAGCGCAGCTTGCCGAACTGGAAATTGCCGAGTACGCTCCGCGTGTTATTAAAAAAGCCGTAACCGGAAATGGCAATGCCGACAAGAGCCAAGTGGAATTTATGGTAAAGAGAATGCTGAACTTAGAAAAGCATGACCGTAAACTTGCCGATGCGTATGATGCGCTGGCAATTGCACTGACTCATGCCTTGCGACGCGGCGGAGCGGGGAAGGCATCAAAGCAATCGAACACTTGGAAAGATTTTATACAGAATAATCCTGATAGAGTTAAAAATGCGAAATAAGATTTTTGGAAGTTTTTTTATAGTTATTCTTTTTCTGCTTTTTGCAACACCCGATCTTCAAGCGCAGATGCGACCTCAGGATCTGGCGCGGGATTTCCTCGTCAAATTAGTGATGAAGGATTCGACGCAGATCTATGGTATCGTGCTGGCGAAGCCACTTTCCGATAGAATCCTTTTCCAAACCCGTAACGGCAGACTTGAAATACCGCTCAAAGATATTTATTATGCCGTTGATTACCGTTTCAATTTTGTGATGCGCGACGAAATGCGGACTGCGGCGCTTGCCAATACTACCGAAGTTGAGAAGTTTCATCTCTCTCAACTGCTCAGTAATTCGAAGTTGGAAACCGAATCAATTGTTCACACCAATAAACTCGATGTCTTTCGCGGATACCGCTACAACTTTGATGATACTGCTCATGTCATTATTTCTACTGATTGGGGAGAGTTGTATTTTACGTATCCGGAGATCAATTACATTGATAATTATTCCGGGACGAATGACAAGAGAAAAGATTTCTACACGCCTTCGTATCTTGCCGTAAAAGATCCGATGGCTTCGCAGGGTTTAGTAACGCCGAACGGAATTGCATTCGGGCAGGGAAATAATTTCCTCTCTGATTATTTAATAGGCGGTTTGCAATTTAATTACGGTCCGACGGACTGGCTTTCGATGAACGTCGGCGGAGTTTTTCTGCCGCTGAAAAATAATATCATCGTTGCAACCGGCGGCGCAAAGTTCACGCCATTCTCTTCCGAGCTTTGGCATATTTCGGTTGGCGGTCAGGCGCTGTATTCGCAAGTAGTGAAGACAACGCGCCTCGGATTAGGTTATGCAGCACTGACTTATGGAAATTGGGAATCTCAACTCACGCTTTTCGGCGGATATACATATGATAGAACCGATTATACGGATACTCTGGCTCACCAGAATGTAAAAAACGATGTTTTGTTTATAGTCCAAGGTGCTGAACGTGTCGGAGAAAATTTGAAATTAGGTATTGAATTTTTCTTTATTTCCAATTTTGAAATAGTACCCGTTCTCATATCTGTCAGGTATTTTGATAATAATTTAACGGTTGATGTTGGAGTCGCATTTTCACTTTACAAAGCCGGAGCAGCCAGGAACACTCCGACACTCGGGGAATACGTCTTTAATGTGCCGAATTTTCCGATTGTCCCGGCGTTGAGTTTAAGTTATCATTTTTAAAATGACAGCGCAAATGAGCTGACGGTGAAACCGCTTCGCTTTGAGTTGCCTCGTTTGGATGCAAAGAGCGGCGTTGTTGCCTGAAGCATTCTTCCTTCGGTGCGCCAGACGAGATTTTTGGAAAGTTGGAAATCGAAATTGATCGAAGCTCCGAAGCCATCGAATCCTTTATCGGTGCCGGTTTTATAGATTACTTGGAATTCGTCTTTATAATACTCTCCACGAAGTCCGAAGGCAAACTTTTCGCCGAATGGAATTTTGGCAACAAGTGCTGCGCCCATCCAAACTCGATTGACGGAATCCACCTTCTGCGTCCCGAAATCGTACGTCATATCAACTTGAAATTTTCCGTCATTGCCGAGACGGAGGCAGATATCATTGAAGTATAGCATTTCAACAGGCATACCGCTCGGTTGTTCATTGCCGATGAAATTATTATAAGCAAAGCTCACATAAGGCAATGGATTGAAGGCAAGGGAAAGACCGATGGCTTTACCGTTATTGTTTTCTGAAATATTCTGCCATCCGTTAATGAGATTAAGCGATGCATTAAATGTTTCAATCGGTTGCCAATACCCACGAATTCCGGTTTGGTAGAAAGGGACGAATTCCGTAACCATCGAATGAGAGTATGTTTTATTTTCTTTTGACAGCCACGTTTCCCATGTATAAGGCGCAGGGTAAATTCCGGCATCAATCCAGAATCCTTCGGCGACCTGATACCCTGCCCAAGCTTCGTGAATAATCTGTGATAGCTCGCGATTATTTGTTTCGGCTGCGTATGTTGCTTTTACCGAGGTTCCGGTATGCAGAGAAAGTACCCCACGAACATCTTTCGCACTGAGGCGAACCTCAAGATGAGCAAGGTTAATATTAAATTCATCACTGCGCAGCGGTTGCGAGAATGGATGACTTGCTCCGTTATTCGGCAATTGATTAAAATCGTACATATAGTATGTATCGACATAAGCCGACCAATGAATCTTCATCGAATCCAAAGGCTGGGCAATTATCGGTGAAGCGCAAAGCAGAGCCAAGCAAATGGCAACAAGAGATATTCTCATAGCATTAACTTCCTGATTTATAGCAATTTAATGGTGGCGTCGCACGGGCATACGATCACCTACAGTAGGCAAACTTACGAAAATATTGATTAAAATTTTAAGAACGGCTTATTGAGAGATAGCTTAAAACAATTCAATATTAACAATTTTAGTCAATGTATTCATTATTTTGCCTCTTCAAAAATCCTAACTGGTAATATCATGGAATTCAATCCGTCGAATTGCAGACGGCGTTGGATCTGGTTTGCTGTTTCGTTATGCAGGAATCGTTGGTACCAACGTTCTTTTTGGAAGACAAGCGTACTTGCAAAGAAAATTGTTTTTGGGAATTCCTTCGAGATGTCGAGGCAAAGTTTTTCAACTTGATTTACAACTTCAATTCCGACGCTGACACGGTAATCGGCTGCGAAACCAACTCTGCGCGCAAGATCAACATATTGCTTCAAGTCTTTTTTTGTTTCACCGGTGAGGTGATCCACTTCTTCGCCGGCTTTCATCTTTACCGAATCAATGACTCCAACGGAGACGAAGATCACATTCTTGAAATTATGCGGAAAGAGTCTTTGAATGGAAAGCAATGTATGAACGCCAAGTCCGCCGTAACCACCAACAAGCAGAACAGCCGTTGGAGCATTTGGTAACAGCGTATTATCTGCCGAAGGTTCAGGAAGCGGAATGTTGCTCAACATTTCATCAAGCTTTTGTACACTCTTGCGCACATCGAAGTAATGCTTCCTGATCCATAGACAAAGCGAAATAAGTCCGACTGTAAGAACTAATGTGATCCATCCGCCCAGCAGGAATTTCTCATAAAGGCTAATAACAAGAATCGAAACGCAGAGAATTAATCCGACAACATGAATGAATATTTTCTTATACCAATCAGGTTGTTCATGCCGTGCTTTGAACCAATATCTGACCATTCCCGTCATCGTCAACGAGAACGTTGCAAATACATTGATAGAATACATCAGCACCAAGGTAGTGATGTCGCCGCCGGTTACCAGCAGCGTTGCAATTGCCGCCAGACCCATAATGATGACTCCGTTCTGCATCGTCAATCTATCTGACAATGATGTAAAACGATGGGGCAGCCAGGAATCGCCTGCCATATTTGCCATGACTCGCGGTCCATCAATAAAGCCAGCTTGTGCTGCAACAAAAAGCAACATCGCTTCAGACCCAAGAGCAATCCAAATAAAAATATCTCCGACATTCGTACCACCGATCGTCCACGACCCTGCAAATTTTTGGAGAAGAACAGCATTCATCGTTTTGCCGGGTTCCGGAGCTGCGCCAAAAAGCAGATAACATATCATAATACCACCGGCAGTTAATGCAAGCGATACCGACATATAGATCATGGTGATACGTGCCGTATGGATCTTCGGTTCGCGCATGATCTGGATGCCGTTCGAAACCGCCTCAATACCGGTATAGGTACCCGCACCCATGGAATAAGCGTGGATCAGTATCATGAACATTCCAAGTAATCCGACGGTCTGATAACCACCTTTGAACCCGTTAGAAACTTCATGCGTCACCCGTGTCACTTCCGGGACATGAGAAAAAATACCACCGAAGATAAGAATAGCGTGAGTGATCAGGAATATCATGAAGATCGGCATGAGTATCATTACCGATTCTTTTACGCCACGCAGATTCAGGACGAGCAGCAAAAAGATGGCAAGAACTTCAATACTTAATTTCCAATGCGCCCATTCTATAGGTAGGACGCTGAATATCTGATCAGCACCCGCAGCAATTGATACAGAGATCGTAAGAAAATAATCGACCAGCAATGCCGAGCCGCTGACCACGCCGAATTTCGGTCCGATGAGTTGTGTCGCAACAACGTACCCTCCGCCCCCGGAAGGAAATTGTTCGATCATACGCGAGTAAGCGTAAGAAATAATGAAAACGGTTAACGCCATCGCAACGGTAAGTCCTACTGCAAGATAGGTATGGGTTCCAAGAGCACGGAAGGCTTCATCAGGTCCGTATGCCGAGGAGGAAAGTCCGTCGGCGCCAAGCCCAACCCAGGCAAGGAATGCAACGAGTGAGATCGAGTGAAAAACTTTGGGATCTTTAAGGTTACGGGGTTTTCCGAAAAGAGTACGCTTGAATTTTTTCAGAAATGGCTCTTCAGTTTCCCCTGATGGAGCGTTATTGAGATTATCTAAAGGGTCGAGCCTTGAAGGCTGGTTTCCATTAAGGGGATCTTCAGGTACTGGTTGGATATCCATGTGGATAATTATTATTTACAACTCTGGTCTCTCTTTGAGATGCGCGGAAAACGGGGAAGAATGGATATTAGTTCACAACAAAGTTTGAGGATTCGGGAATGAAAGTTCGAATAGCTTTACCCTCAACTGTGGTCTTAAAAAAAGTGTTACAGTTCAAACCAATTGACCCAGAAATTACGATCATACCGAGTTTTCACGCTGCTCTGCCTAATTTTAGGACTGAGCATTTTTGGATTTGGGATAGGAAGTGGAAGTGCACGAACGCATAAGCACGTTAAGAAAAAAGCAAAGCATTCATCATCTGCTATCCATTCATCTCGTCTCTCTCGTCAGGCAGAGCTTACGAAGCTAAGGCGCGAGATCGCCGATACCGAACGACAACTTCGCGAGCATACTCAGAAAGAACATCGCACGGCAAAGTCACTTGCTGCTTACGATAAAAAAACACGTGATCTTAAATCAAGACTTACCGACTTCCGCGCTCAAGCTGCTGATCTTCAATCGCAAGTAGAGGAACTTGATGTTTCCATCAATGAAACATCGTCATCAATTGATACGCTGAAAAGCGCCTATGCTTCAAGCGTTGTGGAGAGATATATGAACGGTGTTTATAAAAAAACTCTGACAGATACGACGATCTTCTCCGATCCGGAATTAAATGCCGAAAAATCAAGGCACGCATATTTAAGCCATATTGTCAGTTCGGCATTTCATCATAACAAAACAGAACTTGATTCGACAAAGACAACACTTTCCGAAAATAAAGAAGAAGTCTCTCAAACGCTGAACGAAGAATTAAGTCAGATTGACGCAACAAAGCAAGCACAATTAACAGCAGAAGAACAGAAGCGCGAACAAGCAGAAAAGTTAAAGGAAATTCAATCATCTAAGCAATCGCTACAAAAGGAGCTTGATAAACGCAAAGCAAGCGCGAAGCGACTTGAGGCGATCATTGCAAATCTTTTTGCAAAAGAAGAAGCCCAACGCATAGCGAAAGAACGAGAATTAAAACGAAGATTGGCTGAACGAAAAAAGAAACGCAAATCCGGAAAGAAGCTGACAAAAACCGAACAGCAGCAGGAAACTCAGGATAAGATCGAAGCAAAGAGTCTTGCCGGACCGCATTCGCTTGCATGGCCTACAAGTTCGCATAAAGTCGTGCAAGGTTTCGGAGAGCATCGCAATGCTGAACTTGGTACGGTGACATTGAATCTTGGAATTGATATCGGCGCGTCAAGAGGCTCGGCTGTCAGAGCGGCAGGTGATGGAGTGGTATCGCTCATCAGCTCACTTCCGAGTTATGGGACGATTATTATTATTCGTCACGGCGGCGGTGTGCATACGGTCTATGCCGATCTTGGCGGAGTAAGCATCAGTACAGGAAGCAGCGTTTCGAAGGGGCAGACAATTGGCTCAAGCGGCGAGAACTCCGAACTCGGAGCGATCCTTCATTTCGAAGTCTGGAAAGGGAAATCCAAACAGAATCCGTTGCGTTGGTTGAAGTGAGGAATTAGGGAATAGCACACGGATGACACGGATTAAACGGATTTTCACGGATAAAATGCTGCACCAAAATATAACTGATAAGATTATAAAGGGATTTTATACTGTCTATAATACTTTAGGCTTTGGATTCTTAGAAAAAGTTTATGAGAATTCTTTATATTTGGAGTTGCTTTCGATGGGGTTGCGCGTCGAAAGGCAAAAGCCTATAAAAGTATCTTACAAAGGAAATCAGGTTGGGGACTACTATGCAGATTTGATCGTCGAAGGGATTGTCATCGTGGAGTTAAAAGCAGCGGAAGGTCTAATTGAAGAACACGAATTACAGCTAATAAACTATCTTAAAGCAACAAATATAGAAGTAGGATTGCTGCTGAATTTCGGCAAAACCCCCGGAATAAAAAGAAAAATTTTTAATAATGAATTCAAGCATTAATCTGTGAAGATCCGTTTAATCCGTGTCATCCGTGTGCCATTTTTTCTGGCGATTTTAGTTGCTGCGACTCCATTATTCGCTCAACTTAAAAACAAAATAGAAGTCAAACTTGCAACCAGTGCGAAATATACATTGAATGTTAGCCAAATAAATGCAGACACGGCTTACGTAAGAGTCTTATCAAAACAAGGCCATGCCGTCAGAAAACTGGATGCTGATGATTTCGTGATCACAAAAGATGAGGATACGGCGAATATAATTTCCTTCACGGAAACAACAACATCATCTGCGAAAGATCTTGCAATAACTTTTGTGCTTGATAACTCCGGTTCGATGTTTCATTCGTACGATTCACTCTCTAAATATCTGGATACGTTTATTGATTCGCTTGGCGAAGGACTTACCGGCAATGCAATCGCTTTTGATAACCTCGAACGCAAACGAACTTATGATGGCACGAACCGTGAATCGCTTTTCATTGCATCAAGTGAATTTACCGCAGATAAAAATACCCTCAAAGATTTTTGGCATTCGTACGACAGTATTCGCACTGAACTGACGCCGCTCTATGAAGCTACGCTGAAAGGATTAGAGCGCATCATAGATCGGCGTAGAGCCGGAGATTCTCTTCGGCGCGAAGTAATGATCGTCGTGACTGACGGCGGGGATAATGCAAGTTCAATAAATATTGAAAAACTTTCCAAACTTGTATCGGTTATGCCCGTCACTCTTTTTACGGTGAATTATAACAGTGATCCGGATGGCAGACTTCTTTGGCTTGCAAAGAAAACACATGGTGATCATTATGTTGCGAATAATCTACACGAATTATCGGAAACACTGGACTATTTGCGCAAGGATATTGCCAATTCCTATAAGATTGTATTTAATTTTCCATTCCGGGGTGCAAGTGGGACGCATTAAGCAAAGTCATTGTTACCAGTACCTTAGAAAATATACTTTTTCGTGATGACCGAACTTCCAAATTTTACTACTCTCGATATTTCATCTCTCTCCGATCAGGAGCGTGAACGTCTGCAATCTTTGCAAACGCTTCGCGAACGCGGAGTTGAGCCTTATGCATACTCTTTCGAGAGGACGCATAAATCCGATGCTGCGCGTGGGCTTTTTAATGAATCAGATATTGAGGCAAAACCAATAGCTTCCGTTGCCGGACGCATCACAGCAGTTCGCCGTATGGGTAAGGCGAGTTTTGTCCATATTCAGGATGAAGAGGGAAAGATCCAGCTATATTTCAAATCCGATGAACTTGGCGATGGATACGAAACGCTGAAGCTGCTTGATATGGGAGATATTATCGGCGCACACGGATTTATTTTCCGTACTCGCACCGGAGAGATTTCTTTACATATCACTTCATTCGAAGTGCTAGCGAAGGCATTGAAGCCGCTGCCGGTTGTTAAAGAAGAAATTGATGAGGCTACCGGAGAGAAGATCATTCATGATGCGTTTAGTGATAAAGAACTTCGTTATCGCCGTCGTTATATAGATCTTGTCGCTAATCCGCATATCCGTGATACTTTCCGTAAACGCTCGAAGATCATCACGACGCTCCGTAAATTTTTCGACGAGCGCGGTTACCTCGAAGTTGAAACGCCTGTCCTGCAGCCTCTCTATGGCGGAGCTTATGCGCGTCCATTTGTTACGCACCATAACGCACTTGATTTTGATCTTTATCTTCGCATTGCAGATGAATTATATCTGAAACGTCTTATCGTCGGCGGACTTGCTGAGGGTGTGTATGAAATTTCAAAAGATTTTCGGAATGAAGGAATGGATAAGAACCATTCGCCGGAATTTACGATGGCAGAAATTTATGTTGCTTACAAAGATTATAACTGGATGATGGATTTCGTCGAACAGATGTTCGCCGAAGTTGCACGGGTTATCACAGGCGGAGATATGAAAGTGACGCAGAAGAACGGCACCGTTATTGACTTCACTGCTCCATACCGGAGACTGACAATGTATGACTCCATCAAAGAATATACCGGAATTGATGTCAGCGCAATGGATGAAAATGCTCTTCGTGAAACTGCAAATAAACTCGATATTCATGTTGACGCAAATGCCGGATCAGGAAAGATCATAGATGAAATTTTTTCGGAGAAAGTTGAAGGCAATTTAATTCAGCCGACGTTCATTACCGATTATCCGCTTTCGATGTCCCCGCTTGCGAAGAATCACCGCACAAAACCCGGCTTAGTAGAGAGGTTCGAATTAATGGTAAACGGACAAGAACTTGCAAATGCCTTCAGCGAATTGAACGACCCCTTAGATCAGCGCGCCCGCTTCGAGGAGCAATCAAAACTCAAAGCTCGTGGCGATGATGAAGCCATGGCACTCGACGAAGATTTCCTTCGTGCCTTAGAAACCGGAATGCCACCGACCGCAGGTCTCGGCTTCGGAATAGATAGACTCGTCATGATCATGACAGGAGAAGAATCAATTCGGGATGTTGTGCTCTTTCCAGCAATGCGACCGGAGAAATAAAGTTACCAATACGGTAACTTTATTTCCAATAGATCTGTTTGAGATAATGAGAATAATTGCAATAAGTACTCTTCGGACATTTTGGGAAAAACACCCAATGGCAGAGCAGCCATTAAAAACTTGGTATGCCGAAGCAAAAAAAGGGAATTGGAAATCATTTCATGACATAAAACAACTTTTTCCTTCGGCAAGTATTATAGGCAATGACCGAGTGGTTTTTAATATTAAGGGGAATGATTACCGACTCATTGTTCTTGTTCGATTTCGGGGCAGCAAGTTGTTTATTCGTTTTGTCGGTACTCATAAAGAATATGACAAAGTAGATGCAGTAAAGATATGAAGATCAAACCGATCCGAACAAAAGCAGATCATAAAAATGCACTGGCGCGTGTTGAGCAATTATGGAATGCCAAACCCCGCAGCGCAGAAGAAGATGAATTTGAAATACTTTTTACACTGATCGAAGCGTATGAGCATGAGCATTATCCTATTGGTCCACCTCATCCAATAGAAGCGATCAAATTTCGTATGGATCAACTCGGTATGAAAAGCTCTGATCTTGCCAAATATCTTGGCTATAAAAGCAGGGCATCCGAGATTCTTTCAGGCAAACGCAAACTTACCGTTGGAATGATGCAAAAAATGAATAGAGAACTCGGAGTACCGGCAGAAGCATTGCTTGCTGATTGAATTTCTTTCCCATAATAGGTAATTCCCTATTCCAGATGATGCGCCTGCTTTACATCATTCCCCCGTTCATATTCCACTAATCGCCAGATGTTATGGTGAATCTCTTCGATGGAATTCTCGCCGTTAAGGACGTTTATTCGGTCGGAGTGATGCTGTGCCTGATACATATAGCCTTGAAGGACGTGTGTATAGAATATGGTGGTTTCAGATTCGATGCGGTCATTCTTCGAACCTTTGCGGCGGTTGATCGCAAGGTCGAGGGGGATATCAAGCAAGAAGGTCAGATCGGGTTCAACGTCTGCGGCAGCGAGCGAGTTGATATGATTAATGTGTGAAAGCGGCACGCCTCTTCCGAATCCCTGATACGCGACGGTTGAATCGGTAAAGCGGTCAAGGATGACAATTGCCATTCGCTCCAATGCCGGAAGAATTACTTCGTGAATGAGCTGAGCGCGGCTTGCGGCAAAAAGCAAAAGCTCTGCCTCGGCAGTTAACGGATGCGAGAATTCTTTGTTTAAGAGAATGGTGCGGACGTGTTCCGATAGCTCCGTTCCGCCCGGTTCGCGCAAGAGTAATACTTCAATATTCTCGGCACGAAGTCTATCGGCAAGTAACTGTGCTTGCGTTGATTTTCCGCAGCCATCTATACCTTCAAAAGTTATGAGCATTCTTCCTTTATCAAATGTGTTTGTAATCCGTTATGCAAAATTAAGAATACTTTGCACCGTTCGCTGTAAGTTCGATCACTTGCCACAAAAACATACACCAATGAAAAAGATTTTTTTGATCTTACTTTTGATGATTACAGTTTCAAGCACTGCTGATGCGCAGCAGAAATCAGTTGAGCTTCCGGGAATCTGGAAGATCAGCCTTAAGCCTTCCGGTTTTAAGAAACCGCCACCGCCGGAATATCTTTTAATGATGGATGATAGCCTTTACACTATTGGTGTTGACTCCGTTGGAAATACATTGCCAGGTGCTTCATCAGGTAGATGGACGGTAATTACTGATGGAATGCTGTTACTTTATCCTTCTGATAAAATTGCAGAACGGCGATATTATAGATCCGAAGGTGAAAATAGATTCCGATACATCGGAACAACCTTAAAAAAATCCCAGCCAATTTTGGAGATGGATATTTATCTGGAAAAACAACAGAATACGAATAAATAAGTATGTAGTTTAATTTCCAAAAAAATAATTTCAAGAATCCAAATAATCCGATAAATTCCAGTTCAGACGTTTCCTATTCCGTAAATTTGCATTCATGCCGAAATTTAAGATCAATCCAGAACTACTTTATAACGCCAAGCGCGATGGATTCAGCGATAAACAGATCGCTGAGATATTTCATGTCTCAGAGGACGATGTCCGTACTGAACGCAAGCGTTTAGGTTTCATACCTGTCTTCAAGACGGTTGATACCTGCGCCGCAGAATTTGCTGCGGAGACACCATATCATTATTCGACTTATGAAGAAGAGAATGAATCGGTAAGAACTCCGACAAAGAAAGTTGTCATTTTAGGTGGCGGTCCGAATCGCATCGGGCAGGGAATTGAATTCGATTATTGCTGCGTCCATGCCGCACAGGCTCTTGCAGAAGAGGGCTTCGAGACGATCATGATCAATTGTAATCCCGAAACCGTCTCGACCGATTATGATACATGCACAAAACTTTACTTTGAGCCTCTGACATTTGAAGATGTGATGAATATCTTAGATCACGAAAAACCCGATGGAGTGATCGTCACCTTCGGAGGACAGACTCCATTGAAACTTGCAAAACAGCTTGAAGCAGCCGGTGTTCCGATTTTAGGTACTGCACCCGATAACATTGATGTTGCTGAAGATCGTAAACGCTTCGGAGAGTTGATTGATAAACTCGGAATAAAATGCCCGCCCTATGGCACCGCAACGACGGTTGATGAAGCAGTTGCTGTTGCTGATAGAATCGGTTATCCTGTTCTTGTGCGCCCTTCGTATGTTCTTGGAGGCAGAGCAATGGAAATTTGCTACCGCCCGGAAGCTGTTTCCGAATATATGGAAAGCGCAAAAGGCGTAAGCCACGAACGACCAGTCTTGATAGATAGATTTTTAGAAGATGCGTACGAATTTGATGTCGATGCGGTGCGTGATAAAGATGGAATAGTTATCATTGGCGGCGTGATGCAACACATTGAAGAAGCGGGAATTCACTCCGGCGATTCTTCCAGCGTTATTCCTCCTTATGATACGAGCGATGAAGTCTATGCACTCATCATTGATTATACGCGTATGCTTGCAAATGCACTGAACGTGATAGGGCTGATCAATATTCAATTTGCAGTGAAAGAGAGCACCGTATATGTTCTCGAAGTTAATCCTCGCGCAAGCCGCACCGTACCATTCGTTTCGAAAGCAACGGGCAGACCTCTTGCGAAGATCGCAGCAAAAGTAATGACCGGAAGAAAACTGAAAGATCTCGGCATTCAGGATTTCGATAAGAATACAAAGTATGTTGCCATCAAAGAATCAGTTTTCCCATTCGATAAATTTCCTCGCGTGAAAATGTTCTTAGGACCTGAGATGCGCTCGACCGGTGAAGTCATGGGCTCAGGTGAAGACTTCGGAGAAGCAATATTGAAATCGCATCTTGCTGCAGGAATTAAAATTCCGACAGAGGGTACGATCTTTATTTCATTGCGCGATCAAGATAAAAAGCCTCGTACTGCAGAAGTAATCAGAGGATTTCATCATCTCGGTTTCAACATCATTGCAACAAGCGGCACAACGAAATATTTAGCAGAGCACGATATTCCCGCTGAAAGCGTCAACAAAGTCTCGGAAGGCAGACCAAATATCATTGACGCAATCAAGAACGGTGAGGTTCAGCTTGTGATCAATACACCAAGTGGCGAAATTTCGCGTATCGCGGAATATGAGATCGGCTGGTCGGCGCTTGCCTTCAAAGTACCGTTCATTACAACGATCTCAGCAGCCGGAAGTATTGTCAGCGCCGTGCAATCACTTCGCAAAGGTGAGCGGATCGTGCGAAGCATTCAGCAACTGCATACGGAAATCGTATAGGAGATATGGCTCCTTTCCGTTTATCCGATTTCGATTACAACTTACCTGATGAGTTAATCGCTCGTTATCCTCCCGCTCATCGAGAGGATTCCAGATTGCTTATTGTGAAACGGAATACTTCAAATGTTGAAGATAAAAAATTTACTGATCTCTTAGAGTATCTTCAACCCGGTGATCTTCTCGTCCTCAACGAAACACGTGTTATCCCTGCTCGTCTTGCCGGAATCCGCGAGACGACCGGAGCCCAGATCGAAATATTCCTGCTTCATAAACAAGCCGATAGAAATGATACTTGGAATGTCCTCGCCGCACCTGCGAAGAAAGTAAAGTGTGGAGAATGGATTTCGATCAATGATGATCTTCGTTGTGAAGTCTTGGAGGAATTAGCCGATGGGGAGCGCATTGCCCGATTTGATTCGAAGTTGAACAGTATTGAAGACGCGATCGAAGAAGCTGGGGCGATGCCGATTCCACCATATTTGAAACGAGATGCTGAAGCAATTGATAGAGAACGTTATCAAACCGTTTTTGCAAAAGTGAATGGAGCAGTTGCCGCACCAACTGCAAGTTTACATTTTACTGAAGAACTTTTAAAAAAGATCGAAGCAAAAGGAATTCAAATTGCAAAGGTTCTTCTTCATGTTGGTTTAGGGACGTTTCGCCCTGTTGAAGTTGAAGATATTCGTGAGCATAAGATGCACTCCGAGTATTTTGAAGTAAGTGAAGAGGCAGCGAAAACAATTAATCAAACCAAACGGAATGAAGGGAGAGTCATTGCCGTCGGAACAACAGCTGCACGAACATTAGAAAGCTCAGCAAATGAATCGCGAGAAGTTATTGCTCAAAAAGGCGAGACTTCCATCTTTATTTATCCACCCTATACATTCAAAATAGTTGATGGGCTTATCACAAATTTCCATCAACCGAAATCTACACTGTTAATGATGATAAGTGCCTTTGCCGGCTATGAAAATATTATGAAGGGATATAGGCATGGGGTAGACGAGAAATATCGATTCCTGAGTTATGGGGATGCGATGCTGATTCTTTGAGCCCGGATTAACAGGGTTATTTTTTTTGGCTTTTTAATATTTCCTCCAAATCTTTGATTGCGAAAAAGCTAAAGCTCGCCTCACGATGACACCTTGAAAAATCCTTCAAATCCTTTTAAAATCCTAATAATCCAGGTTCAGGGAGTTATCTCAATAATAAACTTCTCCACAAGCATTGAATCATCTATCCTAATTCTTCTCGTATCGAATTCAGAACTAACCATAGCTCTTAATGCGCTGTCAAGTTTTGCTTGTGAATATCTTTTTGAAGCTGAGATATAATCTTTAACGTAGTAAGCTCCTCCGCCAAAGAGTCCCATTGCCTGAGCAATAGATTGTTCACCTTCACCTCGTGAACTCATATCTTTTGCGATCGAAAGTTGCTCTAAATATTTACTTAAGAATGCAAACATCGGATACCGTGCGCTCTTATCGGCTTCGAGCATTCGCAGTGCGATCTCAACTGCTTGACCTTTATTGCCAGAGCCGATCGCTTTCTGAAGTTCGAAAATATTGTAGGTTGGTGAGACTCCGACTGCAGCTTCAACATCGGAGGCTTTAATGACACTACTTTCGCCAACGTAGGAAAGTAATTTTTCAAGTTCACTTGCAAGGGTGCGAAGATCAGTGCCGAGATGCGCGACTAATGAATTTGCTGCCTTTGTTTCAAGTGTTCTTCCGGCTTTTGTTGCACGTTCAGTGATCCATTCTATTGCTGCCGGTTCTTTTAATATTGGAAATTCCAGTGGTGTTGTTTTAGCAAAGAGCGCTTTCCATGGGTAATGTGCTTTGTTGCCGGGCTTTTCGAGATCGAAGATCAGCAGCGTATTACGGTTAGGATCTTCGAGGTAATTATAAAGCACATCAAAGCGGCTTTCATCTTTTGGTCCGGCTTTTTCTCCTTTTCGCGCACTTAAAACTTTTTCAGCTTCGCGGCAGATCACCACCCGCATTTCTGCCATCACCGGATAATTCTTCGCGCAGTTGATCACATCGTTGATCTTATGATCGTTACCTGAGAGTTGATCGTAATTAAATGAGCGAAGCGAAGCATCGGGAATAAATGTATCAATAGCACGCCCAAGCATTTCGGCACGAAGATATTCTTCTTCGCCGTAGAAAAGGTATATGGAGTCGGGCTTTCCCGCTCGCCAGGCTTTTTCGATCTGCTGGAAGGTTGTCACGTTACTTTATTTTTACTTCAAATAACTTCGGCCAAAGCTTGCCGGTAATAAATATGCGATCTTGCTTTTCGTCGTAAGCTATGCCATTGAGCACGTCAACTCGTTCGGTACGTTCTTGCGGAGAAAGAAGATCAGAGAAGTTGATCCACCCTTTTACTTTTCCGGTTTCCGGATCAATGCGAACAACACGATCTCTTTGCCAGATATTGGCATAGATCTCGCCTTTGATATATTCCAACTCATTCAGATTTTCAACGAGAAAATTTTCATCAGTTACTTCAATGGTTCTGACAATTGCAAGCGATGTCGGGTCGAGGAAGTTGATCTTGTTCGAGCCATTCGACATGATAAGTTCTTTTCCGTTATTGGTCAAGCCCCATCCTTCGCCTTCATATTGCCATGAGCCAAGTTTTTGGAAAGTCTTGAGGTCATAGATAAAGCCGATATGAGTTTGGTACGTGATCTGATAGATCTTATTTCCGAGGATAGTCATGCCTTCGGCGAAATATTCTTTATCAATATCGATCTTCTGAAGAACTTTGCCTGAAGTTAACTCTACTCTTCGGAGTGATGAACGCCCATTTAGTCCTGTGCTCTCATAAAGCTCGCCATTGAAATATTGCAAGCCTTGAGTAAATGCATCGGGATCGTGAGACCAAGTATTAACTACTTCGTATGTATAAACCGGAGCCGGAGCAGTGGTGCTTTGTGGAGAAATCGGCTTTGGCGGCTCAGCTTCTTTCTTACAGCTTTGGCTGATGAATAGAAGCGATAGCAATAAAGGCAGGAGCAGATACTTTTTCATCCTCAAATACATTATAAATTGATGGTTTTACGAAAATCCTTTAGGCAAGGTGTAACAAAATCACGGCAAGCAAGTTCTTATATACGTAACGCACTCGCACCATAAAAAGTAGAATGCTTTACGAGCGCCTGCAAAAGCAATGCTTAGAGAGAGTGACCTTCTGCAGGCACGATTGTAAATGGAATGCCTGACACCAGTAGCAACCCCCACGCTACGACTGTCAGGCATTTCCGTATGCCCGAACGAAGGCACTTACTATTACTTTTTTTTGTAATAATTAAAGTAAGAGTATAAGTCAATATCGAATATGATTTTCAAAGCTATCATTCATGACGCTGAAGAAGGCGGCTACTGGGCAGAGGTTCCGGTATTACCTGGCTGTATTACTGAAGGAGAAACTCTCGAAGAAGTAAAAAATAACTTGAAGGAAGCCATTAGCGGCATCCTTGATTATACCATTGATCAGAGCGCATTAGAAATAGAACACGCACAAGTCGTTGAGATAGAGATATGAAATCTATTTCCGGAAAGTATTTGTGTAAAGTATTAGAGTCCTACGGCTGGCAATTGATTAGAATCAGCGGAAGCCATTATATCTATACTAAAAGCGATCATCCTACACTTTCTATCCCTGTGCATGGAAATAAAGACCTTAAAATCGGTACGTTGAAAGGATTGATGAAGGCAGCAGGTCTTCAAGAAACTGATCTTTAGACAATTCGTATAACTCCTTCGATTTAATGATTAACCAAACGACACTTATATGATTACGATTCGCAGATCTGATGAACGTGGGCATATCCAGCAGGGATGGCTCAATACCTACCATACTTTTTCCTTCGCAGATTATTTTGACGACCAGTGGATGCATTTCCGCTCATTACGTGTAATGAATGAAGACCGCATTGCCGCAAGCCAGGGTTTCGGAATGCATCCTCATCGTGATATGGAGATCATTACGTATGTGCTTTCCGGTGCCGTCCAGCATGAGGACAGCATGGGAAATTCAGGCATGATTCGTCCTGGTGATGTTCAGCGCATGAGTGCTGGAACAGGCATCTATCATAGCGAGATCAATCCGCTGCCTGAAGAATTATATCTTTATCAGATATGGATCATGCCGAAGCAGAAAAACGTCACACCGACTTACGAGCAAAAGCGATTTGAAGATGCTGAGAAGAGTAATGTTCTTAGGCTTGTTGCAAGTCCTGACGGAGCCGATGGATCGGTAACAATAGGGCAGGATGCTAAGCTTTATGCGTCATTGCTTGATAAGAGCAAGAGCGTATCGCATGAAATAGCAAGCGGACGCGCAGCATGGGTACAATGCGTTTCCGGTACGCTGTCGGTTAATGGTATTGAGCTGAAAGCCGGTGATGCTGCAGCTGTTACAGATGAAAAGAATCTTGTTATTGAAGCAAAGGATCTTTCACACGTCCTGCTTTTTGATCTGAACTAACAGCTTCCGTCCAATTCACGGGAACGTGCCGAACATCCTGAAAGTTGTACGGCTTCCTGTATGCCGATGTGGCGGAATGGTAGACGCAACGGACTTAAAATCCGTTGTTCTGTAAAGGACGTGCCGGTTCAAGTCCGGCCATCGGTACGTAGCAAGTCAAAAGTCAAAACTTTAAAGTCAAAATCACCAATGGCGGAGTATAGATTTTGACTTTTAAATTTTGACTTATTTATTTTATGCCCTTACCTCTCGTTGCTATTGTCGGACGCCCTAATGTCGGCAAATCCACTCTTTTTAATCGCCTTGTGGGCGAGCGTCGGGCTATAACCGAATCTATTTCCGGTGTTACCCGCGACCGCATCTATGCCAAAGCCGATTGGGCTGGGCGTGATTTCCTTGTTGTCGATACCGGTGGTATAGTCCCAGATTCCGATGATCTTTTTGAACGGCAGATCAGGCGACAAGCGGAGATCGCAATTTCCGAAGCAGACGTTATTCTCTTTGTTGTTGATGTAACAAGCGGTATTCATCCGCTCGATCAGGAAGTCGGCGAGATGCTCCGAAGGTCCGGAAAAAAAGTACTCCTTATTGCAAATAAAGTTGATAATCACGAGCGCGATGAAACGATGCGCACGGAGTTCTATGCTCTGGGCTTAGGCGAACCACTTGCAGCAAGCGCGATAAGCGGCAGAGGCGTTGGTGACTTCCTGGATGAACTCAACAAAGCATTGCCTGAAGACTCAGGCGGCGATGCCGAAGGCGTAATGAAACTTGCCATCATCGGCAAACCAAACGTCGGCAAATCAAGCTACGTCAATGCTCTGCTTGGCGAAGAGCGCACGATAGTCACACCAGTTGCCGGAACGACGCGAGACTCCATCCATACCGATTATACCTATTACGGCAAGCAGATCACTCTCATTGATACCGCAGGTATTCGCAGAAAGAAATATATTAATGATGCGCTTGAACTCTATTCAATCGTTCGTACGATGAAGGCAATCGAAGAGTGTGACGTTGCGCTTATTCTCGTGGATGCGAAGGAAGGTGTGAATAATCAAGATGCGAAGATCATCAATGATGTGATCGATGCACGCAAAGGTGTGGTGCTTGTTGTCAATAAATGGGATACAATTGAGAAGGAAACGAATACGGCAGTGAAGTTTGAGAATGAAGTGCGTGATATGTTGCGCACGATCGATCATATTCCCATCATCTTTATCAGCGCACTGACGCATCAGCGTCATACCAAGCCATTAGAGATCGCATTACAAGTCTATGAGGAGCGCAAGAAACGCATCGAAACGCGTGACTTGAATGAGTTCTTACTTCCTGAGATCGAGCGCGTTCCGCCGCCATCAGTGCAGGGAAAGGATCTGCGTATCAATTATATAACTCAGGTAAATACCGAGCCACCTGTCTTCGCATTCTTCTCCAACCATCCGGCGCTCATACCCGAAGCATATAAACGCTATCTGGAAAATAGACTCCGAGAAAAATACGGCTTCAAAGGAGTACCTGTGTCGTTTATTTTTAGAGCGAAAAACTAAGGGGGTGCTAAATTTTGAGTTTTCAGTTAAAAATTCAAAACTCAAAATTTCCCCGACGCTACTTGATCTCCAAAGCTTTCGTGATCTTCACTGCCGCACCCCCATGCCCGACATCTTCGATCACGCAGCGGAGGTAGTACTTGCCTACAGGGAGTTTAAGCTTGCCTTTATCGGTGCCGTCGAAGGGAATTTCGTACGAGCCTTCGTTCTTAAATGCTGCACCTAAGAACGTGACCTTCTGCATTCCAAGCTCATCAAAAAGCGCAAGCGTTACTTTCGAGGATGACACAAGCTGAATCTTGAAATTCCACGGACCACCTTTCTTCTTCGGCTTTATGATAGTCATGTCTGTCTTCGGAAGTTTACCCACATCTTCAGGTTTGATGCCTTTACCACTTACCGGGATCACCGCCGAATCCTTCAGCGTCTTGATGATGAGACGTGTCTTATACTCGCGTATCTTTTCGGGTTTGAAGCAGACGCTGATCGTCAGCGGCGAATGCGGCTGGATCTTCATCGGAAACATCTGATGCGATGGCGAGGGGATCGTAAAAGTCTCATCGTCTTGCGCAGATAGCCCCGTGGCTTTAGCTCGCGAACCCGCTTTACCCCCGCGCAGACTACTGCCTGCGGCTACCGCATCAGAAGTAGTATAAAGTGCGGTCATCGTCTGTACGTCGTTGGTCAGATTCGTGATCGTTACATACATACAGCTCTGCACACCGATACCCTGCGACCCGAAAAGCAGCTCCGACATATTAAAAGCAAATGGTGGTGGAACAGGCTTCGCATCCGAAGCAACAAACTTTGGCTGCTGAGGTGTAGCGATAGATAAAGTGTTATTGTTCGGCATAGCAGAATTCGGCGGAATAGATAATGTTACATTCGGAAGCGTGAGATGTACTTTACCACTCGTATCTAAATTCTTGAAGGTATGCGAAATCGAACCGGGTTTTAGAAGAGGCGCATCACCCTGCGGACGTGGCTGAGCCCCCGCAATATCTGCTGTTAGAAATGATACAACAACCAATAGGATAACTGAGGAGATGAATGATTTCATGCTTGTTCTTGATTATTTTAAGTATAGATGTAAACAGTAATACGAGGGTTTTTGTCACAGGGGGGAGGTAAGGAATTTTGAGTTTTGAATTTTGAGTTATGAGTTAAGAATTCAAAACTATCTCCTTAAAACGCCATATCGCATTGCACACCGACTGTCATCTTATGAAATAGGATACTTCCGAGAAATGGTGTGTAGATCGTCTCGGCGACTCGTGCCGAAAAAGTGAGGGCGCGAAGAGCATCATACGAGCATTGCGAATAATACCGATACCCATTACCGTAAAGTGCAATAAATGGCACACTACCCGGAAGATCAGCTTCGTTCGAATAAAATCTGGAGGAATACGAATCCGTATTGAAAAACGCAATGCCGCTGGAAAAAGATACTTCGTGAATTGGCAAATAATATATACCAATTCCAAATAGATAACCGCCTGTTGCTGTTCCATCAAGCAATGAATAGGTACGCTGTAATTCTGCACGAAGCGAAGCACTGATAGACTTCGATAGATCGGCATCAAGATCAAGCCGGAGAGATTTTTTTGAAAGGCTGTCTCCGGCAATTGAAAAAGCAGATCCTTTGCCATAACTTCTTCCTTGGAGTGTCAGCCAAATCGGAAATGATTGAAACGTATATGTACCGCCGAAGAGAATATCGGAATAATGTAGTATGCCTCTGGATAAATTCTGACTCTGCGAAAAATTTGCAGAGCCGAAAAGCGACAACATTTTAGGAAGCAAAGTATATTTCGAACCAAGATACCAACCCCTTTCATTTTGTGCTGTGCCTGAATGAATGCCGAACGTACTGCCAAACGGAGAAATAAAATTCGGCGGAAGATCGTGATAATTAAGTGAGAACTCCCAATCTTCTAAAGGATTACCCTCGATCGTTATTGCATAGGCGTTTTTCCTTCCGACATCGGAGATCATTCGGGCAAATTCACCGCTCAAAGCAAGAAAAGAAAATGCCCCTCGTGTTTCGACAGAGACCATCGAATGATTCTGTCCGCTAAAACTCAACGAGTCTTTTCCGATAACCGGTTTATCGTAATTTAATCCGTAGCCAGTTGCTCCGATCTCAAGGAATGCATTTTCCAGATATGGAGTAATTGCAATATGCGCACCTGTAACACTGCTTTGCGCCTGATCTTTTCGTGCAAGTTCTGTTGTGGTTCTATGATAGCCTGTAGATGAAATTGAGGTGATGGTATTCGAATCAATTGTTGCATCAATCTGTCTCTCCGAAAAAAAACCGCTCAGAGAAAATATCCCTGATGTGATTTCCGATGCTGCACCGCGAAAGTAGCGATACGAACTTGATGAAATATATGGCTGTATCCCGCTTGAATGCGACACCGGGTTAAGTATCACTTCTTTCCCGGAGCGTTGTGCGAATCCTTTTGAAAAAAGAAGTCCTTCACCAAAAGAAAGCGAATAATCACCGAGGACTAATTTTGATAATGAAACATCTTCAGTAATTGATAGTGGATGTATGATGGCAAAACATCCGGTCAGATGATCGAAGTATAATGGCTCTCCCGGATCCTTCGCTTCGACAAAAGAAAGCAGAATATCATCATTCTTCACGACAAGACGAGTCATAGTTTTAAGTGGCGAACCCTGATAGGAGCCGTTTTGATAAGCAGTTAGGTTATGAGCAGCCGGATCAACCACTACTCTGGTGCGAAGAGAGATGTTCTTTTTTGCGACTGAGTTTTTTTTCTTTAAGAATATGCGAGTGCTATTAAGAATATCGCTATTCAAAGGACTGCCATCTTTTGGGTTCTTCAGGATGCGAAAAATATCCAGATCACTCAGCGTCGGTACTTGCTGAAGATCTTTCCATGTTGCTAAACTTTGAAGAATCGGGCGTAAAGCAATACGCTCAATATCATCAGATATAAATTGCAGCTCATCACCAAAGTTGTCTTCTCCGATCAAAGAAAATATTTCATTGCTGATCTGACTTGCATCGTATAATTCGCGGATTGATCGTAAGCTATCATAAGGAGCGGTAAATGTCTGAGCAAAACTTTCTCCTTCGGAGAACATCATTACTGCAAGGACGATGATGAAGGCATACCTTACCATGCACCACTTGCACCGAATGAAAATATCGAGCCAAGGGCCTTATCAAATCGTGAACCAACATCGAACGATAAGCTTCCGTAATTAATACCGATGCCGGTCGTGATATTTCCGGTATCCGTTGATGTTCCAATTCGTAGAGCAATAAAAGCTGCGGGATCATATTCCGCGCCGAACGCAATTGAAAGTGATTGGACAGCATTCTCTTCAACAGAAGTGAGAAGCTTTATCGGAATTGTCAGTGGATGATATGCGACACCAAGAAGAAAACGCCGATCTAATTTTTCCGTCTCGCCATTTGTCACTTCATATTTGCTGCCTAAAAGATTCAGTGCAACTCCGCCTAAGGAAAATTCCGGAGTCAGATCAAGAGTGAACCCTACGTCCAAGAATACAAAATGCAGCTTCGGATAATTTGGTGTTGTGCCGAGAGATTCATATCGCAGACGAATACCCCCAGATGCATTACGGTTATTTGCCAGATCAAACGATTTCGCAAATACAAGACTCAATGCAAGATCGGAATAAATGTCGCCGTAAGAAAGATTGGTAACTCCAACAGAAAGAGACGACTTGATGAATGAAGAATAATATATACATTCGGCAGCGCTTTGGTTTGCATCTTTTAATCCGCCGACAAAAGGCATATAAGCAACTGCAGCATGAAAAGGATAGAGTGAATCGGCACGGGTTTGCGAAGGATTGATCGCAAATGCTCCTGCAACTGAGAAACCGATCACGGAATTCGCAAGCGATGAGGAAACAGGGGATTCCGGTAAAAGCGATTGAGAGTTACTCCTACGACTCGTAATGAGAAGGAGAAAACAAATGACGAAGAGTACAGTATTTCGCTGGGGAGCGCTCACCTCAAAGTCTGACTTTTATTTTTCTAATAAAAAAGGGCGGGCACAAGCCCGCCCTTTATGTTTACTATGTTTGTAAATCTTACTTTACCATTGATCCTTGTGCTCCGCCGACAGAAGTTGAGGATTTCATCTGCTTCTCGCGCAGGTAGTTTTTCTTATATGCTCCGAGGTAATCAACGAGCGATGCGATCTCCTCTTCGTTGAGCGGTCCTTTATGCTTCAATCCGAATGCAGGCATATTAGAGTTATCAATACCTTCGGTGATGATATGCTTCCATGATTTGGCATCATGGCTCATCATTGCATCAGCAGTAAGGTCTGGTCCCGGTTTGTTATCAACCTTCGAGCCGTGGCAGATTGCGCAATCAGCTTCGTAGAGTTTCGCGCCAAGTTCGCCTTTGCCTTTTTCGACATGGCATGAAGCGCAGTTTCCTTGAAACACGCCGTCCAAATGCATCATCGTTCCGGTATGGGCAAGCTTTGATTTATAGATGACTCCGTGAATGCGGAGCATCTTCTGCGGATCAACTTTGGAATTGGATACGACGTTGATCGTCTTTGTCATCTCGCCCTCAGCTTTATTATGCGGATCGAAGCGAATGAACAGATGTGATGTATCGTGCGGACCAATGCGCTTTTTTCCCGGAAATGAAGCAGTACATCCGCATGATGGGTTCGCGGAAAATACTTCGAGCGTATCGGTGCCGTCGTTATAAATAATGAACGTCGTTTCCGCCATGGAGTTCTGCTCGATCTTCCCGAACTCATGGATTTCTTCGTTGAAGCGGATGAGCGCGTTCTTTGGCTTTGCAGCCGTATCAGCCGGAAAGAAGAAGCCGGCAAAAATGGTGTGGTTATTGGTCGAACCTGTTCCGAAGCCAAGCGCACCGATAATGGCAAGCACAGCAAGTGCGGAGGCAAGAAGTATTCTGGAATTTTTCATACGTATGAGTCTCTAAATATGTAAAAAGTTGGCAATAGACAACAGCAAATAAATACAAGACGTTTCAGGGGGCAGTGGCTTATTGCTGGTGGATATGGCCTTGTGGCATTTTCCTATGCTACAAGGCACTGACCACTACTCTATTACAACGATTTAAGGGGGGCAAAGTTACAGGGGTTTTGAATTTTGAGTGTTGAGTTATGAGTTAGGAATTCATCCGCCGCGGCCGACAAAATTCGAAACTGCCGTTGCATTCGTCTTAAAATCCGTGCCATAAAATGGTTCTAAAGTACTGGTATTTGCTGCGTCGGCAGTTAATACCATTTCTGCCATAGTCTGCAATTTTATATTTACGATATGGTGGGGGATGGAGATGGCATCAAGTTCTGAAGTGCAGATCACTTCGGCAATTCCCATCTTGAGAAGATCAGAGATCGGCAAATATTTTATTATATTCGGTTCATCGGAGTAAGACATATAGACGGAGTCTTTTTCGTAACCTGGATAGAGAATCGTGATTCGTGGTTCGTGATTCGTGGTTCGTGATTCGTAGGCTCTTAATAATACTTGGTGCGCAATGAGTGGAATGAGTTTTGCGCCGGAGCCGAAGGCAAGGCCTTTGGCAAATGATAAGCCGATGCGAAGTCCCGTAAATGAACCGGGTCCGTTGATGAATACAATGCGGTTGATGTCTTTTCCTTTAGCATTAATATCTTTCAGTAATTGCTCAGTTGATTGTGCAAGAAGTGCATCGTGAATATGTCGCTCCGTCGGTGTTGCAAGATGATGGTATTCTGCAAGTGATTTCCCGTCATCGGAAAATAATCCGATGTGCAGATCAGCAAGTGAAGTATTAAATGCTAATATCATGCGTGATTGGAGATGGTGATCGTTCTTTCGTTCGGACTGAGAACATCAAACATGACTTCGATTCTCTTTTTCGGAAGAAATGCTTCGATACGTTCTGGCCATTCGATAATGGAGATTGCATTTTTAGGGTAGAGATATTCTTCGACACCAAGTTCGATCAGCTCTTCGGGTTTTTCGAAACGGTAGCAATCAAGATGAAAGAGCTTTCTGGTATTGCCTGAAAGAGTAATATCGTATTCATTGACGAGTGCATACGTCGGTGATGATATCTCATCTTCACTGAGTCCGAAGAAATGTGCAATACCTTTCGTAAACTGTGTCTTGCCTGCTCCAAGTTCGCCGCGAAGTACAACGAGAGTATCTGTACGAAGTGAATCTTCAGCAAATCGTTTACCGGCAAGTACTGTCTCTTCAGCGCTTTGGGTAATTACTTCTTGATCCATGAGGAGATGTCCGTGATTACTTTTTCCGAAATATGTCCGGCTTTCTCGTAATCGGTTGGCTTACCATCACCCTGAATGAAGAGATGATAGAGTCCGGGATAAGAGATGAACTGTACATTCTTTTTCGCAGCAAGTTCTTGTTTCCAAAGAGCAAAGTCTTTCATGTTGACTTGATAATCTTTTTCTCCTTGTAAAAAAAGTATTGGCATAGAAAGCGATTTTGCAACTTCAACCTGATCATAATCACGGATATCTTTCCAATAGACTCCGGAAAGACCAAGGAGCATATTACGCGAAGTATCAGTGAAGTTTCCGGTTTTAATTTGTGCAATGTGAGCAATAATATCATTCAGGATGGAATCCGCCTGTTTCTTCGGAACTTGCATCGGGACTAAATACTTCATTTGATCAAGGATCACATCCTCGAACGGACGGGAGTTACCTGCCATACAGATTACACCTGCGACAAATGGAGTTTGCTTTGCAATACGTGGAGCAGCCATCGCACCAAGGCTATGTCCGATGAGGAAGATTTTTTTTGGATCGGCTTCTTTTATTGTTTGCGCAAGACGTAATGCGCTGACAGCATCATCAACGGTTTCATCTTTCAAAGTGATCAATTTTGGATCAGCAGCACTTTTTACACCATACGTGAATGTTCTTTTATCATATCTGATTGAGGCAATACCTTTGCTGGCAAGTCCCAACGCCAGATCTTTGAAAGGCTTATTATCTTTGATCGTCTCGTCTCTATCGGATGGTCCGCTTCCATGAACGAGAACTACGATGGGGAAGTGATCGCCTTTTTTTGGTAATGTTAAAAATCCGGACAACGTATAATTTCCGGTTTTTACTTCGATAGGTCGCTGAATTATTGCCGATGTATCGGCATAAGGCGGAAGAGTATATTTTACGACGGGGACGAAGAAGTATCCTGCGATAAGAAGATTATTTTTGAAGACAACTTTCAGATCGCAAACAGCGCTGTCGAATTCGCAGGTAAGATAGACGCCAACATACGGCTTCATCTCTTCGTATCTCGTTTTCGATTGCATTTTCAGAATGCCGAATTTCGCACGAATCTTTTTCCATCCGGCAGAATTTTGTTCCTCGCTTACTATTTTTTTCACGGAGGAATCAAGCATCAAATAGGCTTCGTGATACTTACCTGTTTCCATAGCGATAAAGAACTTCTGCGCAATAGGTACAACGATGCTCGCTTTCTGAGCCAATGCTGAGCATGACAGAGTGATTAGGAGAATGGGGATGAGAAGTCTTTTCATTTCGTGATTATTTTGTTTCAAGGGTGATAACCGGAAGTATTAATTCTTCCATAGAAATGCCGCCGTGCTGAAAAGTATCTTTATAATGATTGAGATATTTATGATACTCAGTAGGATAGACGAAATAATAATCTTCTTTAGCAATGATATAATTTGTCGTTACCGCACGCGATGGAAGTTTATACTCCTCAGGTTTCTTGATGAACATCGCCTGCTTATCTTCGGATTTAATATTGCGTCCATATTTATAACGCAAACTGGTAGATGTCTCTTTATCGCCCATCACTTTCGCTCCTCGCAGACTTCGTATCGAGCCATGATCGGTGGTGATAACGATTTTTAGATTCGGAATTCTCGCAATAGCCTGAAACATATCAAGCAAACTCGAATGCTGAAACCACGAACGAGTCAGCGATCTATAAGCGCTTTCATCCGGTGCGATCTCTTTTAAGATCGGCGAATCACTTCTTGTATGAGCAAGCATATCAACGAAGTTCACAACGATGGCAGTAAATTGGTTGCGGGCATACGTTGTGATATTCTGTGCAATGCCTGCTCCGAAATCTCGGTCAATAATTTTTATATATTTAAGATCGGAGCGGAGTTTAATTTGCTTTCTATCCAAAAGCATTTTCAACATTAATGCTTCATCTTTATTTTGCGAATGCTCGTCATCACCGGAAGTCCAGGTATTAGGAAATGTCTTTCCAAACTCGGAGGGAAATTGTCCGCTGAAAATTGCATTGCGAGCATACGGTGTAGCTGATGGGATAATGCCAAAGTGATAATCGGTCGTGATCTTGAAGAGGTCTCTGATCTCACGCTCCATGACGAGCCATTGATCGAGCCTCATGCAGTCGATCACAAAATAAATAACATTCTGCTTTCCTTCTTTCAATGTGGGAAGCACCCATTCTTCCGTCACATCAGGTGAAAGGGCAGGGCGGTTGGCAGCATTATCTTTTGTATAGATAGTATCGACCCAGCTTTTATAATTTCGCTCGAAGAATTTTCCGAACTCGGCATTCATCTCGCGTTTCTGATCAACAAGCGTTTGAGCCAAGCCTAAACCGCCATGCTCATCAAGCTCCATCTCCCAGCTGACAAGTTTTAAGTAGAGATCAATCCAGTCTTTAGCTGTTTCAGCATTTTGTAGGTTCAAAGCCATTCGAGCAAATTCCTGAGTGTAATCACGACTCACGGCTTCACTGAGAATTTGTTTGCCTTCTAAAAATTTCTTTACTGCAAGGAGGACTTGAGTCGGGTTAACAGGCTTGGTAAGATAATCCGATATTTTTTTACCGATCGCTTGCTCCATCAGATCTTCTTCTTCGGATTTGGTGACCATGACGATCGGCGTCGCCGGAGATTTAGATTTGATCGCGTTCAATGTTTCGAGTCCGCCAAGTCCCGGCATCATCTCATCTAAAAAGATAAGATCAGCAGGTGATTCGGCATGAAGCGCAATCGCATCCGAGCCGTTCGTTGCAGTTCGTACCGAATAGCCGCGCTGCTCCAGCAGCATAATATGCGGCTTTAAGAGTTCGATCTCATCATCAACCCAGAGAATATTTCCTTTTCCTGCCATGCGTTTTGATTGTAGTGGATTTCTTGAACAGTATTTCTCACCTGCAAATTCAACCCATGGTTGGAGCGATCATTAATTCTTTATTTGCGATGAGAGACTATCTAAGAAGTTTTTGGATTACTGGACATGAATGACTCTTCGCCTTCATCAAGCCGTTCGAGTTTGGATTGGAGATAGGTGAATGCTTCGCGGGGCGAATCGCTGAAATGAATGAGATCAAGATCTTCATAATCTATCATCCCTTCTTCGGCTAAGAATTGAAAGTTCAAAATCTTATTCCAATACTCACTGCCATAGCAGATGATCGGCATTTTCTTTTTGATCTTCCCCGTCTGCACAAGGGTCAATATTTCTGCAAGTTCATCAATAGTCCCAAAGCCTCCCGGAAAAACAACAAGCGCTTTACCAAGATAGGAAAACCAAAACTTGCGCATGAAGAAATAATGAAATTCGAAATTGAGTTCTTCAGTGATATAAGAATTCGGCATCTGCTCGTAAGGCAAAGCGATGTTGAAGCCGATCGATCTTCCGCCTGCAAGCGACGCGCCTTTATTCGCTGCTTCCATTATGCCGGGTCCGCCGCCGGAGCAGATTACGTATCGTTGTTTGAAACTTTGCGTTTTCACCGACTCGGCGCTGACAAATGGGACTCGTTCAGTGGTAATACCTTTCTTTGCATTTGACTTTTCTTCATCCCGTGCAGCAACGTTAATGGACCATTCTGTCAGGAGTCTTGAAAGTTCGACAGCATCTTCGTAATAGTGAGACATCCGCTCATGAGCCAACGCTCTTTTTCGCGCACCTTCAAGTTCACGCCCGACCTCTTCAGAATTTGAATGAGTACGTTCAATAAGTGACCCGGTATTCTCTACTTGCAGTTTCAGAGCCGCAGCTTCTTCGTGACTTTTGATCCGTGCGCTTCCGAAGAACACGATCATATCTTTGATGCGCTCTCGGTTGAGCCTCGAACGAGGTTCCATATACTCGGACATGATCCGAAGCAACCTCGCTTCCGGACTCGTCAAAAATTTTTCGTTCAGATACGCCTTCTCGGCGCGATGCTTTAGTGCTGACATATAATAAATTTTGAGTTATGAATTGTGAGTTGTGAGTTAAGAATTCGAAAACTCAGAACTCTCCGTGTCATAAGTACGCGGCGGCGGACTAATGACAAAACTAATAACAGCCTATATATTTAACGGAAAGCGGGTAAGGAATGATTCAAATGAAGCAAATAAAAAACCCTGCCGAATTGGCAGGGTTTTATTGAACGACGTTCCTCGGATTGAGAAATATTTTTATTGGGTAAAAATTAATTCGTTCTCAGCATTATTTGCTTTGCAGACTGGTCCGGTTGTGAAAGAAACTTCTCAATGCGGTCAAGCTTCGCCTTCATTGAGGTAACCTCAGCATTCGATTTGCGAAGTTCGATGACTTCTTTCTGAAGAGCTTCAATCTCTGTCTGTTCGTGGCTCATGATCTCGCTCATTGTCTTTGCATTCAAACCGACAGCAACTTTAATATATTTAATTCCTTCGAGTGGTGAAGAAGCCCAGGCTCTGCCGATCACCATAGTAAACTGTTCAGGGGTGATCATCTGAGCAGCAACCGCAGTTCCTAATCCGTCATTTTTACCCGAGGCGATAATAAAATCACCCTCATGTACAATACCCATAACTTTCACCGGCACCTGTCCGAGAAAACCTACTTTATTGTAATTCGCTTCTTCTCCACGAGGAGGTACGTTACCAAGAACGATCGGTGCAAGCGAAATTGATAACACGCTCTGAGCGCCGTCAGTATTTTTGGAGATCAATCCGTTCTTCACACCAACAATATCACCGGGATAAAGCTTCTCTGAAGTATTTGCACGTTTAAGATATTCAGCATAATCACCGGCTGAAGATTGATAGGAAACTCCAAGTTGAGAAGTCTCGATTCCTGTAATCACGGCAAACTGAGCGATCTGAACTGCGATGCCAACTGCCTGCGCAGCAAATCCAACACCTTCAGGTATTCCGACAACTGTTGCAGCAGATGCTGCGGCGGCAACAAGTTCGGCAGCTGCGACAACTATGTTTGCAGCATTGATCGTAGTATTCGCAATAAAGATCGGATCATTCGTATAATCTGAGAGATCTTGACCTTGGATACTTCCACGAGCATTAGCGCTACTTGCGTCATAGAAGTCTGCAAAATGGGTATTGCTGTTTAATCCGACACCAGTTTGAGAAGTACAATGAATTTCTAATCCCTGCAAACTACTGGTATTAATTTTAGCAGCATATCCAGAGCCAGTACCATTGACTGTAAACTCGCCAGTGCCTTCATTGATCGTGGTGTTACCCACATTCATTGTTACACTTCCGCCACCATTAATTATTGTATTACCACCCGCAATAGTAGTATTGCCGATTGCATCTATCGTGAATCTCGGTGTATTGCCCGTGACTAAGTTCACAGTATTGCCGGTTCTGGTGCCGATGTTAATGTTTGCATTAGCAACGATCTGGTGCGTTGCGCTATTTCCGTCAAGCCAGATACTTCCACCAACCTTCTGAATACCAGTAACGATCTGATCGCCGATGATACGCGAATCCCAAACTGGATCAGCAGCTACATTTAATACCGTAGCATTTGCAGCACCATTGACTACGAGAAGATTATTGCTATTGCCGGTTGTGATGTTGACACCGGTACCGGTACCTGTAGTAGATACGTTCAATGCCGTTGCCCCACTTCCGACATTCGAGATGGCGAACTGACCTGCACGACCTGTTCCTGTGGTCGCAACATCAAGGACTGGTGAGCTATTTCCTGAAAATGTCGAGAAGAAACCAGCGCGACCGGAAGTTCCGGTGTGGATCGAACTAAAAGCATCTTGTGTGCCTACTTCGTTAACCTGCAAATGACTTGCAGCAGCAGCAGGAATTCCGATAGAAATATTCCCACCTCCGAGAATGCGCATACGCTCAATGAGATTTGTACGGAAAACGAAATCTGTTGCTTCGTTCGTACCGATGAAATCCACTGTTGGGTCTGTAAGGAAATTACCTTTTGTCATCCAAGGAGAAGCATACGCTGAGCCATTATAAAAATCCAACGAACGCTTATCGGTATTCACAACGATTAAGCCGAGTGGCGGGCTGCCACCACAGATCGCAAGTTCTTGCACATTAGTCATTCTCGGCGGAAGAAATCCTTTCGAGGTTGAACTGAGATCAAGCAATGCACAACTGCTTGGGAAGCCTGGAGTTGTCAGCCCTGTCGCATCAATGCCGAGTGAACCGAGGCGGTCAATCAGATAGACGTTATTTGCACTAACGAGGTCTCCGGCATCTATTAAGAGGCGGCGTACACCAAATGTACGTCCGACAAACTGCGCGTTTGCTGCGGCAAAGGTTGAAACGATCACCAAGCAGGTAATCGCGAGATAGGTCAGCTTTCTCATAAGTTATTGATAAGAAATAGTTAATAAGGAATCTAAAGACTCCCTGTGGTTAAAACTGAATACAAATATACGGTTATTTAATGTGAACAAATGAAAAACCCGCGAATTTGCGGGCTTTCAGAAATTTTGGAAAATGGTATTATTCCGGGACTGCGTCACGGAATCGGAACTCGAGCTTTCCGGCTTGGAATTCCTTCAAAGCCTCTAAAGTCGGCTTGCCGCGTTTTTCGATCTCCAAAGAGATGCGCATTTGGTCAAAATTCGTCGTTTCGAATTCATCGTCCTCTTCTTCCATTGGGACTAAGGTGGATATACGAGCCATATACTCGGTTTTGATCTCGTCATTGATCTGACGAGCACGTTTGGCAGTAATAGCGATCGCCTGATAGAGCGTTTCGCCTTGCTTTGTCATTTTTTCGAGATCTACCGGTATAATACCCATGATATTTTTCCTTATAAAATTAGGAGATACGAAACACCTTTCTTGGACGAGAGGTTCAAAAAAAGGGAAAAGCGACCGTGGGTTTGAGTTTTGAGTTAAGAACTCAAAATTCATAACTCAAAACTTTCCCGGTATATTTTATTGAAGTTGTTTAATTACGAGATGCGCCGAGACGGGGTGAGTTCCTCCTGCTAAGGGTGTGATCGTCAATGCAGTAGGATTTCCGGCAGGATTAATAACCTCGACGATAGAATTAATTACCGATGTTGTAATAAGAGACGTACCGGTAAGCTGGCTTGTACCTGTTGCTCTTCCGACAACTGAATTCGCTATGCTAATTCCATTCACTCGAAGCATTAACTGGCCGGGTTCATTGACGCTCACCTGAAAGGATACTTCGTATGTACCGATATTTGGCAAGTTAAATGTTGATGGACCCGTACGGCTAATAACTCCGGAATTAGAACCATCTTGGGGAAAAGAAACGGCATTATTCGCTGCAACCGTTGCAGCATTATCTGGCGGCATCAGTGCAAAAAAATCAGCAAAGGGAAGGGTTGATGTACTTGTGACCAGTGTTCCGCCGCCGGCAGGCAAGGTGTAAGTTGCGGTCGTAGGTGATGCCTTAATAGTAGAGTAATGCCCCATGCCATCATCTACTTGCAGAGAATGTTCACCCGACTGGGCATTGGCATTCGAAATACACAAACAAAAAATAAAGAGGGTAATGGATAAAAGACGAAGTTTCATGGCGATTTTTGAAATAAATAAAAAGATAATTCGATAATGCAGTCTAAAATACTATAGCGAAGGTACAAAAATACAAAAGAAATGGAAGACGACTTGCAAAAGGATTGTGATCGGGCGAGAGGGGATTGAATTTTGAGTTAAGAATTCAAAACTCAAAACTCAAAACTCTTCCCGTGTCATTAGTTTTCAGAAGCAATCAGTGCCTCCACTTCTGCAACAGCCTTATCCAGATCGTCGTTAATAACGATATGCGCATAGACGCTTGCCATTCCCATTTCCATTTCGGCGCGTTCAAGTCTGCGTTCGATAATTTCTTTGGTCTCGCTTCCGCGCTTATTTAGTCGTTCGCCAAGAACTTCAAGTGAAGGTGGGGCGATGAATATAAGAAGCGTATGATCGGGATAGCGTGAATGAATCGAGATCCCGCCTTTGACGTCAATATCAAAGAGTAAAGTTTTGCCGGCGGATTTTGCACGGTCTATTTCTGAGATGAGTGTACCATAATAATTTCCGAAAATTTCTTCGTACTCGATGAGGCTATTATCCTTGATCTTTTTTAAGAAATCCTCTTTGGTCAGAAAATAATAATCCACGCCTTCACGCTCTCCTTCGCGCATTTTGCGAGTAGTAGCAGAAATGCTGAAAGTGAGTTGATCCGAATGCGCAGCGAGAATCCGCTTGGTGATGGTTGTCTTGCCTGCTCCCGAAGGTGCGCTGATAACGATGAGTTGTTTCATTTTTTTTTAATTTTGTGTCATTGCGAGAAGGGCTTTAGCCCGACGAATCAATCCCCTGATAGTTTGTAGTTCCTAAATCTCTACCACGAATTAGGGGATTGCTTCGTCGTTGCTACGCGACTCCTCGCAATGACACATTTATTTCCCTTCAAATTTTGGAGCACGTTTTTCTTTAAATGCTTTGTAAAATTCTTTGTGATCTGCTGTTTGCATCATTAACGCTTGAGCGGTTGCTTCCTGTTCGATCGCAGTCGAAATATCCATCAGCCATTCATTATTGATCAGGCGTTTGGTAAGTCCGAGAGCAAGTGATGCGCTTTCGGCTAAGCGTTTTGCAAGAGCCATTGTTTCATTCTCCAGTTCAGAAAGTTCAACAACTTTATTCGCAAGCCCAACACGAAGAGCTTCATCGCTCGAAATTTTATCACCGAGCATCAGATATTCTGTTGCATGAGCAAGCCCCACGACTTTCGGAAGTAAAAATACTGCACCCATATCGGCAGCAGTCAAGCCGACTTTCTGGAACAGAAATGCAATATTCGCTTCTTTTGAAAGAATCCTGAAATCACTTGCAAGAGCTATCACAGCCCCAGCCCCCGCGGCAATACCATTGATCGAAGCGATGATCGGTTTTTCGAGTTGGCGCATATTGACGATGAGTTCGCCAGTCATGCGCGTGAACTCAAGCAAGCCTTTCACATCGCGCTGAAAAAGATCGCCGATGATCTTATGCACGTCGCCGCCGGAGCAAAAGCCCTTGCCTTCACCTTCGATCACGACAACTTTCACATCGTCATCAGACCGAAGACCATACATCAAGTCTGTCAGATCACGATAGACTTTGAATGTCAGCGAGCCAAGAGTCTTCGGACGCGCAAAGCGCACACGCGCAATATGATCGGTTACTGAATAATGAAACGAGTCTGTCTGCATAAGAGAAAAATTGAGAGTACCTTAACACGAACTTCCGAAAATAGGTCAATAGAAATATATGATCAGAATATCAGGACTAAACTTCCACCTATAATCAGCGCTGCGCCGATAGCAGTCTTTATGGTAATAGCCTCCCTGAGAAATATCGCTGCAAGGATGATAGCAAAGGCAACACTTAGTTTATCTACCGGAGCAACTTTTGATACATCTCCGATGGATAGCGCCTTAAAGTAAAATATCCAGGAAAGTCCGGTTGCAATTCCTGAAAGGACAAGGAATAGAATATTCTCTTTCGAAAGAGTAGCAAGATCTTTTCCATTACCCCTGAAAAAAACTATTCCCCATGCAATGAAAAGAATAACGACAGTTCGCACAGCCGTTGCCAGATTCGAGTCAACTCCTTTAATGCCGATCTTTGCAAAGATCGCCGTCAGTGCTGCGAATGCCGCTGATAGAAGAGCATATATCCACCACATAATTTATCCTCCGATGAATAAAAATTTATTCACTAATTAACCATCCTTTATTAGTGATAATTGCTAATAAAACTTATTACAGTAAGTCTAATTAATAAAAAGCACAGCCGATGCCTTATTTGATCGGCTGCGCTCCTTTTTCGAGAATGCGGTAATAGGTGCGATAGCGAAACATTCTATCGCGCTTTTTCCCGGTTATCTCTTCGATGATCTTCATCTCACCGAGTTTATCGAATGCTGCAACGGCAGTCGGCATCGAAAGTTTGAGCTTCTTCGCCGCTTCGGGAATCGTTGCCACCATCTGCTTTTTGAGCAGATCATGGACGCGAAGTGCCGTCGGAGCAAAGCGCTCCAGCCGCTCAAGCTTCTTGCGGTCTTTTGCAAAAAGATCGAGCAATGCCGTCGCTGTTTGCGTAGCTTGTTCGGATGCGGCAAGCACTCCTTCGAGGAAAAAGCCGAGCCAGCGTTCCCATTCGCCGTGAGTGCGAACGGCATCAAGCATTTCATAATATGCCGAGCGATTCTCTTTGAAATAGAGACTCGGATATAATGCCGGATAGCGTAGCGCACCTTCAGCACAAAGCAATAGCGTGATCAGCAAACGTCCGACGCGCCCATTGCCATCTAAGAATGGATGGATGGTTTCGAATTGAACATGTACTAAAGCCGCCTTGATAAGTGATGGAGTCCTGACGGGATCATCATGAATGAATTTCTCCATCGCCGAAATTGCTTGTGGCAATTCATTCGGCGGCGGTGGCACGAACCGCGCATTTCCCGGACGCGAACCGCCGATCCAGTTTTGTGATGTACGGAATTCACCCGGCTTTTTATGAGAGCCTCTTCCGCTCGAAAGCAAAATGCCATGCAGCTCACGCATCAATCGTTGCGAAAGCGGAAAGCCGCCTCGGATGCGTTTCAAGCCATGCTCTATTGCAAGAACATAATTCGAAACTTCCTTTGCATCATCAAGCGAACCTGTCATCTCAGGTTTTATCGCAGCATCATTCTCGAAGATCAGTAGATCCGAGAGTGTCGTCTGCGAACCTTCGATCTGCGAAGAGAGAAGCGCTTCTTTCCGAACGTAGAAATGCAGGAAGATCCCCATATCCGGCAATAGCGATGAGTACGCATCAAGCCTGCCAAGTGAGCGATTGCCGCTATCAAGCAATTCCTGAAGATCGGCCGTAAGCACAAGCGCCGGTTTCGGAGGAAGCGGATCAGGCACAAATGCCTTGACATGCTCTCCGCCGACCGATGTAGTGACATACTTCCCCGTGATCTTCCGTTTCATCGCTAATTAAAGATGCTTTATTAGCAGAATTCACTAATAAAGATTGTACGTATAACTTTAATTAGTAAAAATTGGTTCACATCAATAGGTTAGAATAATAACGTCATTGCGAGGAGTCCGCTTGCAGACGACGTGGCAATTCCATTAAGCTCACTGTCATTCCGAAAGGAGATTTTTCATGCAAAGCATGAAAAACGATGTGAGGAATCCCATGATAGTTTGTAGCCCCTAAGTCTCTACCACGATGTAGGGGATTGCCACACCGGGCTAAAGCCCGGCTCGCAATGACACTCAAAATCAATATTTCTTTCTCCGATTCCTCACATAATCAACCAGCACAAATTGCCCAAGATCATTGAGGCCTGAATAATACGCTCTGCCTTGATTTGCCTTTGTCATTTCTTCGACGAAATCAATGAGGTAGTTATCTTGCGCGATCATGAAGGTGGAGATCTGTACTTTCTCGCGGCGAAGGGCTACAGCTTCATCGAGAGTTTTATTGATGATCTTCGGATCTAAGCCGAACGAATTTTTATAGAGTGTGCCGTTATCTTCGAACATTGCTGAGGGCTTGCCGTCGGTGACCATAAAAATTTGCTTATTCACATTTCCGCTGCGGCGAAGCATTCTGCGGGCAAGTCTTAAGCCGTCGCGAGTATTCGTATGGAAGGGACCGACTTCAAGAAATGGCAATTCATTCTCCGTAATAAGCTCTGCTTCGTCACCGAATGTAATGACATAAAGTTTATCTTTCGGAAATTTTGTTTTGATAAGTTCAGCCAAAGCCATTGCGACTTTTTTTGCAGGAGTAATTCTGTCTTCGCCGTAAAGGATCATCGAATGCGAAATGTCAATAAGCAATGCTGTTGCGCAGGAAGAGGTATGCTCAGTCTCATAGACTTCTATATCTTCTTCGCTTAGGTTTACATTTCCTGCAATAGATTCTTCATCAAGTGTGCCATCGCGAAGCGAACGCCGAAGAGCATTCTGTAAGGTGCGAGTAAAATCAATATTGGTGGATTGATCGCCGAATGCATAATTCTTCGTGCCGCTTGTTCGCTCGACGCCTGAACCGGAATGCGGTGTGTCATGTGCGCCCGATGGAGATTTCTTTAGTGACTTAAAAATTTCGAGCAATGCGCTGCGCTTGATATTTCCGATCGCTTTATTGGTCGGCTTAATGAGTGAGTCCTCATCTGTTTCAATAAGACCCAGTCGTTTTAACTCGTCAACGAACATATCGTAGGTCATATCAGGACCAAAGATATTATATTCATCTCCGAGATAACGCATCCAACTCAGGGTCTCCTCAGCATCGCCGGAAGTGCGCAGAAGCAATTCGTGAAAAAGATCAAGTAATTGCTTCAGCCGGTCTTCAGCCGTTGATGATTTCCCCGGAATCCATTTGGAATATTCAATACGCATACATAAACAACGAAAACAGAGGAAGAACCGTTTTTCTTTTCGCTGTTAATGCTGCACCACAAGCGGAAGAGTCAGAAGCCCTGTATGGTTACCATCAAAATAGGTAACACGCGCAATGCAAGTGCCAGCCGGAAGTGAATGTACATCAACTGAGGCAGTGTTATTCTCCATCGTATATTCCGGAGAGAGCGGCATTCCCATAATGTTATAAAGCTCCACATTGGTTATAGTCTGCGAGGGAAGTGTTTTTAGCTTCACGCTGCTCTCCGATGGGTTCGGATAGATCTGCATATTGTTCTCGCTGCGAAGATCGGAATGCCAAGAGTCCACACCGGAAGTAGCATCAAGTTGTACAACCCAAATATCTTGGAGGTAGCCTCTATTACCTAATGTATGATTTCCAATTACATCACCATCGGTCGAACGAGTCACTCCACAAACCGTAATTTTTCCATCATCAGATAGAGCTACTGAACTGCCGTATTCGGCCTGAGTGCCACCATAAGTCTTCTGCCAAATGATATTAAATGAAGAATCCAATTTTACAACCCAACAATCCTCAAAAGGCGCTGCATGTCGTGGTGTTACATCACCATCAAGTGAATTTGTAGTTGCAGCTACAATAAAATTGCCGTCTAGATCCTGAAGAATAGATTCTGCATTATCTCTTTCCGACCCACCGAGGCATTTTTGCCTTTCGATCTTACCCGAAGAACTTAATTTAATGATCCATGCATCGTCAGCGATATTTGAAGGATCGTTCTTATTAATATGGATACCCGATACATCACCATCATTGGAACTCGTCGCCCCTGCAATGACATAACCACTATCTGATGTCTGAATTATCTGGGATGTGACATCATAAGAAAATCCTCCGATGCAAGTTTGCCACTGTAGATCGCCGGATGAATTAAGTTTTACTACCCATCCATCAGCTCGAAGGGGTGTCCCCCCGTGAAAACCTGAAACATCTCCATCGTTGGAATAGGTAACACCGCAGAAAGCATAACCATGATCGAAAGTATTAATGATGGAATATGCTCTGTCTTGGGCTGATCCCCCAAAGCATTTCTGCCATAAGAGTGAGCCTGTTGAACTTAGTTTTACTACCCATACGTCGATTGCAGAATCTCTGGTGCCCGGATGTTTCCCTGAAACATCTCCATCTGTTGAAGATGTTGAGCCTGCCAGTAATAAACTCCTTCCTTCATCTGTGCTCTCAATAATGGAATTTGCTACCTCGCCGCCTGAACCTCCAAGACATTTCTGCCATAAGAGATTACCAAGTGGATCGAGTTTAAATACCATCAAAGAACCTTTATCACCGAGAACATCACCATCATGCGAAAAAGTATAACCCGCAACAGCATAACCACCATCATACGTTTGAACGATAGAGAGCGCATAGTCATTATCTGTGCCCCCAAAACATTTCTGCCATTCGATCGTGCCAAAAGCATCAAGTTTTACTACCCATGCGTCAAAAGTACTCGTACTCTGATTGGGGATGACACTATGATTTCCGGAAACATCTCCATCATCCGATCCAGCAAATCCTGCAATTGCAAACCCTCCGTCGGTAGTCGAAATAATCTTTCCTGCATAATCATCTATCATACCACCCAAACATCTTTGCCAGAGAATTGAAGGAGCTTGGGCGAAAAGAATAGTTGGGCTAACTAATAGAGCAACAAGAAAAAGTAAAAATATTTGTGCTCTGAGGTTCTGCATGATTTTGTCCATAGCTCTACTCATGAAAATGGAATAAACTCTCATACTAAAGAAACACCAAGAAGACTTGAACGTTCGTAATAAAATAATCCACATCCGAAATACATTATATCGCGGATGTGGCTCTTCCCAACTTGAAATTGTATAGTGGCGTGAGTCCTAAAGCTACCAACAGGAAAAGGAGAGTAGTTTTTTTTAATGCTGCACCACAAGCGGAAGAGTCAGAAGCCCTGTATGGTTACCATCAAAATAGGTAACACGCGCAATGCAGGTGCCAGCCGGAAGTGAATGTACATCAACTGAGGCAGTATTATTTTCTATCTTATATTCCGGAGAGAGTGGCATTCCAATAATGTTATAAAGCTCCACATTGGTTATAGTCTGCGAGGGAAGTATTTTTAGCTTCACGCTACTCTCCGATGGGTTCGGATAGATCTGCATATAGTTCTCGCTGCGAGGATCAGAATACCAAGATTCAACACCGGAAGTAACATCAAGTTCTACGACCCAGACATCGCTATAATAGGTCGGATTAGGGTTATGATTGCCAACCACATCCCCGTCATTAGAGCTTGTTATACCTGCGACAACAAGATTACCATCCAATGATTTAGTTATTGTAGAAAACCACTCATTCCGAATGCCACCGAGGCATTTTTGCCAAATGATATTTAATGATGTGTCAAGTTTAGCAACCCAAATATCAGGATCATCGCCTGATAAATGAATCCCCGATACATCTCCGTCACGAGAACTTGTGATCCCGGAAATAACAAAATTACCTTCTGAATTCTGAAGAATTTTATAACTATCTTCTGTGTGATTTCCGCCGAGGCATTTCTGTCGCTCTATCTTCCCTGATGCACTTAACTTGACGACCCATATATCGCTGGCAATATGTAGGGTATCATAATAATGAAGACCACTCACATCGCCATCTCTTGACGCCGTATATCCTGTTATTGCATATCCTCCATCAGAGGTTTGGATAATCGAACGCGCTTCATCTACATCCGATCCGCCCAAGCATTTTTGCCATTCCAGCACACCCGATGAACTCAACTTTATCACCCATGCATCAGGACTATTTTTCTTGCCGGAATGATAACCGGAAATATCGCCGTCGCTGGAATAGGTACTGCCGCAGATCGCATAGCCATGATCGGAAGTAGCAATGACAGAAGAAGCTATATCATTTGCAGAACCGCCAAAGCATTTCTGCCATCTAATTGTTCCTGTAGAAGTTAGATCAACAATCCAAATATCCTCAGATAAGTCCTGAGGATTCCGACTTGTTCTGGCAGAAAAATCACCATTTGTTGTATTGGTGTATCCGACAGCAATCAGCCCTTTATCTTCATCACTGCTTTCTATAATTGAGACTCCAATTGAGACTCCTCCTGAGCCGGTTCCACCAAGACACTTCTGCCAGAGAAGATTTCCGAGTGAATCAAGTTTTATTACCCAAGCATCGAATTTGCCATTATTGCCTTTCACGTCGCCATCATGAGAACTTGTTGACCCAGAAATGGCGTAGCCGCCGTCGGACGTTTGTATAATACAATTTAGATTATCGCTTGCACTACCCCCAAAGCATTTCTGCCATTCGATTGAACCATAAACATCGAGTTTTACTACCCATCCATCATAAGCGAGGGGATCGTTACCGCCGTTATGATTACCGAAAACATCTTCGTCGTTCGAGGAAGTTCTTCCAACAAAGGCGGAACCACCATCATGAGTATTGATTATCTGGCTTACCTGATCATCACCTGTCCCTCCAATACATTTCCCCCATCCAATAGATGGCGCTTGGGCGTAGAGATTGTTTTGCAAAAAGAGAATAATTGCAAATATAAGAAATAACAAAAAAGCTCTTATTGGGCGCATACTTTTAAACCTTTCCAACACAGGTTAAGCATCGGTTACTGTAAATAATTCCTGTAGTCCTACTTACCCCCCATCCGTCAATCATTTGAAGGATGAGGGGTATTTATTTAGTGAATGTTCTTCCTGTCTTTTCGGTTAGCAAGTTAACCCGTAAATTTGATTTTTTTAATTCATACATTCATTATAGTCCTATGAAAATAGTTGTTACAATTGCAGTATTTTTTACTCTTGTGTTTGCAAGCGTCATTCCGACGTTTGCGCGCCGCGGAAACCCGGTTCCGCAGGTGACCGTGAGTAACTTTAAGAGTCAGTATTACACCATTGATTCCGATGATGACGGCACCGATCCGCGTCAGCCGACCTATAAATTCATCGATACACTCTACGATGCAGCTCATTGGCATCGGGTAACGGGTTTTACCAATAACGATGACGGTTATGCAGAAACTGCTGCGACTGATTCGATCATATTTGTTCATTCGAATGAGAAATTTCGTCTCCCGCCTCGTTATATCAGCACCAACGGCTTGATGAAGTTGACGCGTGATACGCTTACAGGATTAGGCTATAATGCGCCGATCACTTCAGCAGCTAATGGATCAATGCCTGCCGGTTTCTTCACGAATTTCCAAGCGATCATCTGTCCTCTTTGGGGAGATATGGAGTTTCGCACGACGGGTGATTCCTCGAAAGTCTTTTATCGTATGACTACAGATTCCTGTTATGTCACGTATTATAATCTTGCACTCAAAGGGACGAACGGAAATGTCAGAGCAACTTTTCAGGTGGTTTTCTGTAAGTTGGATTCTTCGATAACAGTTAATTATAAGTCGTTCGATGGTTCATCCAATGCAGCTTCGGCAGCAGAAGTACTCCAGAACGAAGTGACCATCGGCGTTCAAAATCATCAGGCGATCTATGCAACAATGTACCTTGACCGAGGCACCTATTATGCAAAGACATACGGCTCGTTGAATTATGCAAAGCCTTTGCATAATAGTTTGGCTGTCCGATTCATCCGCGTCATTCCGGATTTCGTTCGCATCAAGTCTATTGACTTTCCACCGACTGATCGTTATGAAATGATAAGTAATAGTTTTCAGCCAAAAGCAACGGTAGAAAACTGGACTGATCAAGATCTCTGGATTACGGTCAATTATAAAGTGGTTGATCTTACGACCGGAACTGGTATCTACAACCGAACTGATAGTATTCAGGTCGGCTTCGATGATTATTCGCAAGATATCGGTTCGCTCTACCAGGGTATTCGCTGCGGTAGTTACCGTTTGACGGTTACTTGTTCATGCGCGAGTAAAGGTGATGGCTGGGCAGGGGATAATGTTATGACGCGTGATTTCACGTTGATGAATACTGCGACGATGCCTTTTTATGATAATTTTATAACGCTTGATCCGTGCAACTGGCATTCGATCGGCGCTACATGGGTTCCTGCGGATTCGGTTATGTATGATCCGCCGTCACCTCGTTCGACCGGTGCAGTTCTTCTGAACCGAAAAGATGTCCTGAACCAACCCTACTTAAGTTCGACGGGGGCAGATACGATAATCTCTGCGCCTATCAATTTGAAGAATCTATCGAATGTCTGGTTGTCTTTCAGCTATCAGCGCGGTTTAAGTACCGATAGTTTAGAAGCCGGTGTTCGTAATCGTGTTCTTGTCGGACCCGAACCTCTCGATCACGATTCATTAAATCAAGCTGTCTATCAAGGCGATAGCCTGATCGTCGAAGCACTTGCTTCGACCGGTACACAATTTAATCCTTTGGATTCAAATTGGAAGACCATCGCTACTCTATATGGAACAATTGATAATACTACTCAGAAATTCCGGACTCAGATTGGAACGGCATATCTTCACGATCATTTCCGCCTGCGAATTCGCTTAGCAGCAAAAGATGATCATCCAAAATATGCAGCTCCATTCGAGGATGATGATAACTGGGTAATTGATGACATCCAGCTTTCAAATCCAACCGGAGGACAGACCGATCTTGAGCCAACAGGCATTGATCTCGGAGCTGCCGACTTTACGCATATTCCAAGAAACGTTAAGCAGATCAATCCGAAAGTTACGATCAACAACAACGGATTGCTTTCGAATTCAGCGGTCTATACTGTTCACTTAACAATCAAAGATAATTTGAATCGTGCCGTCTATGATAAGACACAATCTTTGGTTACTCCACCGGCTCGTTCAGCGACAGTTCTTACGATGCCATTTTGGGATATTCAGGGATCTCAGGGCGGAGTATTCACTGCGAAAGTGAATGTGGCTCAGAACTTCAATGAGTATTATAGAACTAACGATACCAACACGTTCTACAGAACGCTGTATATCGACGATAAATATGCTCTTGATGACGGCATTCCAGATACTTCGGGTACGATGACTGAGGCTGATAATTCTTTCTATTATGACTTTATTCCGCTTGCAAGTGATTCAATTCGCGGAATGGAGATCTATAATCTTGGAGCTTCGGGAAATACGAACTGGACGATCAATATTATGGATCCTGCTACGAATAAAGTCCTGGCTAACGGTACTCGTGCGTTTAGTTATAATGCAACCGCTATTGGCGGAGGCTTTATCCGAGGAACATTCATTCCGTTCGCGATGAATGCCGGAACGACATATAGATTGCAATGTATCGAAACACAAGGCTTTGGGGTAGGCGGAGATGCTTCGAAGGGATTGATGTGGGAAACGATCCACAGCTTTAATAACCCTTCATTCGCGGCGCTCAATCCTTCGGTCGTTTCCAGCTTCCGCACTTCGACAAATGCGGATTATGTATCGGCAAAGAAAAATGGTGTTGGCGGCGGACCGATCCTGCCGATGATCCGTTTGGTGTTCCAGGGTTCATCAACCTATCTGCCTGTAGAGATCGCAAGCTTCACCGGTAAGCGTACCGATCTTGGTTCTGTAAATCTCGGATTCCGCACAGCTAAAGAAGAGAATGTCGATCATTTCGATATTGACCGCGAATCTGCATCAGGATGGATCAATGCGGGAAATATCGTTGCAAAGAACGATAAGCTCGGAGCGCAGTATTCTGTGCTTGATGAAAACGCTCCTTCGACCAATCTGACCTACCGTCTGATCGAAGTTGATCTTGACGGATCGAGAAGACTTGTTGGCATGGTGGCTGTCGGTCCGTTTGGCTCTCCGGAGACATTCAGCGTCCGTATCTACCCGAACCCAACGGCGCAGACGATTCACGTCATGCTCACCGGAGGCGCAAGCGATGTTAGTTTGGTGCTCTATGATGCATTAGGCAAGGTTGTTGCGTCACGCGAACACGTCTCGGCAAATTCTTCCGACTTTGATGCAACGGCATTGAGTGCCGGATCATACTGGCTTGAAGCTCGAAACGGAGAGAATAATCTCCGCACGAAAGTTTCAGTGATCAAGTAAGAGTCGGGTGTCTCTTGATTTTTTGAAAAGCACGGGGAATCCTCCCCGTGCTTTTTTTAATAAAAGGTGTTACAATTTCGGGTTTTGTGTGTTATTAGTATAGAAGGATTACTCTTCAATCAGAAAAATTTTGAGTCAACGCATCATCGTCTTCATATTTTTAAGTTTGCTGATCGGAGCAAAAGTCTCGGCACAAATCCTGCCGCATGCCGGAACGCACTTTACATTTGGTATTCCTGAAGGTCCGGATGGGCTTGTTGATCCGAGCTTAGGCACAGGAGCATCGGTGCTGACATTGAATATTGTAAGCATCTATGATGGCAGAGGAATTATTACTTCTCCCAGCGGCTTTTGCCAAGAGTTTACGTTCACCGCAAATAATGCTACGACGATCAACTTGCCGTATTCTTTGATGCAATTGACTGATCTCGGGAAAACAAATAAGGGCATCATTGTCAAAACGTCTCAGCCTGCGAATGCCGTATTCCACGATTTTCTTTTAGAAGCAGGCGAAGCAACGCAGATCTATCCTGACGAAGCTCTTGATACTGATTACCGGATAACTTCATGGGGAGTTTTTGACGATCCGGGAGAAGATAATCATTCGGAGTTCGTCATTACGGCAACGCAAGATAATACTGACGTTACGATCGTCCCTTCTGTTCAGGCTTTAGGCAATCATGCTGCAGGGGTTCCAATTCAGGTAGTGCTTAATCGGGGCGAATGCTATATCGTAAAAGCAGATAATTTGGCTGCACCCACGACTTCACTTTCAAATTCTGTCGTACATTCATCGAAGCCGGTAAGTGTTATCGCCGGGATTACCTGTGGGTATGTTCCATTAGCTGTAGAGTCCTGTAACGAGATGATCGATGAGGTATTGCCGAAAAAGATCACGGGTACAACATTTTATGTCGTTCCTTTGCGAGACGGCACGGTAGAGAATACTGTTCTTTTTACTTCCGACAATTTAAATTTTTCGCTCTTAACAGCGGCAGGGATTTTTTATTCGACAACAACAGGGCGTATAGTTTTGACGGTTGATAAGCCTTCGATGTTTACCGTGACGGCTCCTTCGCAATGTTTCTTGCTTGCCGAAGGATCTGCTCTTCAGTCAATAAGCGATCCATCTATTGTTACTATTCTACCGCCCGAACAATATTTTGATACGATGGTATGGTTTACTCCTCCTTTTATAGGGCAAGTCAGGTTCCAAAATACTCCGTTCGAAAATTTTGTATCCGTCGTTTATCCAAAAGCTTCTGAAGGACAGGTCTTGCTTGATGGCGCGCCGATTGCTTCGGTTACGACTCCGAAAGGAATTATCGGATCACAAATGTCAGGCGCAGTGGTAAACATCCAACCCGGCGTTCACCGTCTTACTTCTCCGGTACCAATTTTTGCAACGGTCGCAGGATTTTCAGAGGCAGACGGATATTCTTTCTTTCCTGGGGGTGTCGGACCAAAACTTCCAATTGATACACTTCCGGCATCTTTAAATATTTCTGCGACTACTGCACAAACATGCAGAACTTTTGATGCAACCGTTTCAACAAGTTTTCATGCCCAAGATAATATTAATTCTGCAAAACTTACGATCACCTACGATGCCGCTCTGCTTACTGTAGTTTCTTCAAGTTTCGGAGCAACAGCACAAGGCGCAGGATGGGTAAGTGATATCCGCACACCCGGGAAAATATTTATTACTGCTTCTTGCCTTACGCCATTTACCGATAGCGGTATTATCGTAACGATAAAATTTGCGACAGGTCCATCTGTTACAACAACCCCAATTACTGCTGATCTTCAAGAATTTGGCGGAGAAAGTATTTACGGTATCTTCGCCGCGAGCGTTAAAAAAGATATTAGTATTGAGGAAGTTCGAGATACTGCAAAAGCGACGTATTCTATTAAAGCGGGGACAACACGTTTCGGAAATCACGACACCGCAGTCGTAACACTCTTAACTATTCCTAATGAAGCGATTACCGATATTATTTTGAGATTGTCTTATAATCACGATGTGATGCACCTCTTATCTGCCGATCTTTTAAATACTTTGGCGGTAAAAGCAACCGCGACAGTACCGGTTCCGATCGATACGAGAACAGATGAATTATCTATAAAAGTACAGCCTCCGATGGTCTTTACTGCTCCCGGAGTTCTTGCGCGATTAATTTTTGATACGTATGTTTCTGATTCCACTTCTTCAAATATAGGACTTCAGGCATCATTGCTTAATTCCCGTCCTTGCCCGCTTGATATTCTTTCCGATACGGTAAGTAATGAGTTTTTTGGAAGCGATACATGCGGCTCCAGTAGCCTTCGTGCAATTCTCCGCAATCAGCCATTCGCGATTAACTCAATTACTCCCAATCCTTCAAAGGGTTCATTCACGATCGATCTTGATCGCCATCTTTTCGACGGACCACTTCATGTTTCACTTGTTGATATTCTCGGTAATGAGGTTTGGAGTACCTTTCATCTTTCGCCTGATATTAATCAAAAGATTTCCTGCACGCTTCAGAATGCTGTTCCGAATGGTACGTACTTTGTCAGAGTCTCTGGTTCAGGTCGAATAGAAACCAGAAAGATCGTGATTCGGAACTAAAGGAATCCATCAAAGCCTTTCCTATCGCTTGTAACAAGCCTGCAGTAGGCTTCGTACTGCCTTTTTTATTGTATTCTTTCTAAAATCCATTATCTTATGAATCGCAAATTGCACGTTGTTGCTCTTCTTGGTTTTCTTTTTCTCTTCGGTACTGCTTCGGCGAAAACCGAGTATAAAGTTGAAAAACATACTTCACCGGACGGCAAGTATAATTATCTGACCGTAACCAACGATCCGCTCAAAGCTCGAGTCTATACATTGAAAAATGGATTGACCGTTTATCTTTCAGTCAATAAAGATGCTCCGCGAATTCAAACACTCATCCCAGTTCGTGCGGGAAGCAAGAACGATCCATCCGATGCAACAGGACTTGCTCATTACTTAGAGCATATGCTTTTTAAGGGTACAGATAAATTTGGTTCGTTAGATTATTCAAAAGAGAAACCGCTCATAGATGAGATCGAACAGCGTTATGAAGATTACCGTCATACTACTGACCCGGCGATGCGTAAAACAATGTATCATGGAATAGACTCGGTCTCAGGTGAAGCTGCAAAGTTTGCGATCGCAAATGAATTTGATAAAATGCTCGGCGCACTTGGGGCAAAAGGGACGAATGCTCATACGTGGTACGAAGAAACTGTTTATGAAAATGATATTCCATCGAATCAGCTAAAGAAATGGCTGCAGATCGAAGGCGAGCGTTTCCGCAATCCCGTCCTTCGTTTGTTCCACACTGAACTTGAAGCGGTGTATGAAGAGAAGAATCGCGGACTTGATAACGACGGACAAGCAGTAGATGAAGCATTGCTTGCAGAGCTTTTCAAGAAGCATACGTATGGCACGCAAACCACGATAGGTACGATCGAGCATTTGAAAAATCCATCGATGCGCAAGATCAGAGAATATTTCGGGAAGAATTATATTCCGAACAATATGGCACTCTGTCTTTCAGGTGATCTTGATCCAGACGAAACGATCAAACTTATTGACGCTGCTTTCAGTGGATACGAAACGAAGCCTGTTCCAGCTTTCACTTTTGCTCCGGAAGACCCAATCACTTCACCAATTCGCCGTGAAGTTTTAGGACCTGATCCGGAGAATGTCACACTTGGATTCCGTTTTCCCGGCATCGCTTCACACGATGCATTAGTGATGACGATGATCGATAAGATATTATCGAATAACGTTGCCGGACTAATGGATTTAAATCTTAATCAAAAACAAAAAGTTTTAAGCTCAGGCACGTGGGCTTTGCAGCAGACCGATTACAGCGTTCATTATTTCTTTGGTAGTCCTCTTGAAGGACAGAAACTTGAAGAGGTCGAAAAATTAATTCTTGATCAGATCGAGCTTGTCAAACAAGGACAGTTTGATGATGCACTGATGACGGCTATTATTAATGATCTTACCGTCAGCCGTATCCGTGGTTATGAGAATAATAATGCTCGTGCCGGAGCAATGAGTGAGGCGTTTATTCATCACCTTGCATGGGATAAAGTTGCTTCACAAATAGATGATCTTTCTGCTATCACCAAGCAGGAAATTATGGATATTGCAAAAAAATATTACAACAATAACTACGTTATTGTTTATAAGCGTATCGGTCAGCGCAATAACCCGAAGGTTGAAAAACCTGCAATTACTCCCGTTAGTGTAAATCGCGAGGCTAAATCAGATTTCCTTGTAAAAAACGCAGCAATTGCTGCTGATAAGATCGCACCTCGATTTATTGACTATAAGAAGGATATTCAAACCTTGAAGTTGAAAGATGGCATAGCGGTTAATTATTTAAAGAATGATGAGAACCAGCTCTTCACCTTGTATTACTTGCTTGATATGGGTAAGAAAGATGATAAGAAGATGGCTTTTGCGCTTGACTATCTCAACTTCCTCGGAACGGATAAATTATCGAATGAAGAATTTAAAAAGAAGCTTTATAGCTTGGGTTGCAGTTTCAGCGTTTCAGCGACAGACGATCAGATCTATGTTTCGCTTGCAGGATTGCAGAAGAATTTTGATGGTGGTGTGAAGCTTTTCGAAGACTTGCTTCTTAATGCACAGCCTGATAAAGCTGCACTTGGTGCTTATGTTGACCGGACCCTGAAAGGAAGAGATGATGCAAAGAAAGATAAGGGGACGATCCTTTTTACTGCGATGAATGATTATGGTAAGTTTGGAAAGCGTAATCCTTTCACCGATATTTTATCTGAGAACGAGTTGAAAGCGTTAACTCCTGATGAACTTGTCGCTAAGATTCATGATCTTATAAAGTTTGATCACAGAATTCTTTATTATGGACCTGAGCCATCGAAAGGAGTTATCGCTTCGCTTGATAAACTTCATCAGGCTCCGCAATTGCGTAAAGCAGTCATGAATGCTCCGGATTACAGTTATCAAGAGACGAACGACAACAAAGTATATTTCGTACACTTTGATATGGCTCAGGCTGAAATACTTTTCCTTTCGAAGAGTTTTCAATATGATCCATTGAAAGTCCCAACACAACGACTCTATAATGAGTATTTCGGAGGTGGTATGGCATCAGTTGTATTCCAGACCATCCGTGAATCAAAAGCACTTGCATATTCGGTTTGGTCAAGCTACGTGACACCACCGAAGAAAGGCGAGCCGAATTATGTCTTTGCTTATGTAGGTACACAAGCAGATAAACTTCCTGAAACTATGGATGGAATGTTCGATCTCTTACATAACTTACCTGAAGCAGATCCGATCTTTCAGCAGTCTAAAGAAGCGATCATGAAGAAGATCGAGACCGAGAGAATTACTCGTACAGGAATCCTCTTTAACTATGAAACTGCGAAGAAACTTGGACTTGATCATGACATCAGAAAAGATGTTTATAATAACATTGCTTCGATGAATTTCCAAACCATCAACGATTTCCAAAAGCAGTATGTGAAGAACCAGCACTACACAATTCTGGCGCTCGGATCGCGTGATAAAGTTGATCTGAAAAAACTCGCTCAATACGGACCGGTAAAAGAGTTGAGTTTGGAAGAGTTATTCGGGTATTAAACGAAAGGTAGGTAGGGACGAAGGATTTTCCTTCGCCCCTATGAAGTTTTATTTCCCAACTGCCTTACTCCCGATGTCACTTCTGTAGTAAGCACCATCGAATCCTATCTGCGCCACTGCATTATAGGCAGCGGTAATAGTTGTCTTGAGTTCATCGCCATACCCAACTGCCGTCACCGCTAAGACTCTTCCGCCTGATGTGACGATCTTCCCATGCTCATCAAGTTTCGTTGCTGCATGAAAGACCACAACGCCTTCTTCGATCTCTTTCTTTTGATCGAACGTTTCAAGCCCTTCGATGACATTTCCGGTTTCATAAGATTCAGGATACCCTTGGCTGGTAATAACGACGGTCACAGCGCAGGCATCGAAATTTTTCAATGGCAAAACTTCTTTCAGTTTTCCTGTTGCGCATCGCAACAGCAGATCGGCAAAATCTCCTTCGAGAAGGGGGATGACAACTTCTGCTTCAGGATCACCGAATCTGACATTAAATTCTACCACCCTTGCTCGTTTATTACGAATCATCAATCCGCAATAGAGAACGCCGCGATATATTCTGTTTTCTTCGCGCAAGCCTTTTAATACCGGTTCAATAATTTCTTTGCGGACTTGCGCCATCACTTCTTCGGTGACGATCGGTGCCGGTGCATACGCTCCCATGCCTCCGGTATTCTTCCCGCGATCACCATCGAGCAAGCGTTTATGATCTTGAGCAGTTGCAAGAACATCATAATCAATACCATCGGTCATCGCAAAGACACTTGCCTCTTCGCCATCCATGAATTCTTCGATGACGATACGTGCTCCTGCTTCGCCGAAAACCCTGCGGCTAAAAATATCATCCATCGTATCAAGAGCTTCCGCTTCGGTTTCGACAATGATCACGCCTTTACCTGCGGCAAGTCCATCGGCTTTGATGACGGCAGGGTAGTTGACATGACGCAAGAAAGCCCGCGCTTCAAGTTGCTCCGGTGCTGTGAAGACGGCATAGCGGGCAGTTGGCACGCCATGACGATGCATAAATTCTTTTGCGAATGCCTTAGAAGCTTCGAGTAATGCTGCATTACGGTGCGGACCAAAAACGGGGATGCGTTCTTCTTCAAGCGCATCCACAACTCCTGCAGCAAGTGGACCTTCGGGACCCACAACAACAAGATCAATTCGTTCTTTTAATGCAAAGCCTACAACGGCTTTCACATCGGTCGGTACGAGGTCAACTAATTCAGAAATTTGTCCGATTCCGGCATTGCCGGGAGCGCAATAAATTTGCTTCACCAACGGTGATTGTTTCAGTTTCCAAACGATGGTATGCTCTCTGGCGCCCGATCCTAAGACAAGAATTCGCATCAATAATTATGTAATAGATTGTAGATGAAGTTGCAAATTTACGGAAGAAGGGGAGCACGTATCAGGTTTTAGGTGTTGAGCACGGTAATTCCACATGAAGAAACTGATCACGATATTCGGACCAAGTGACTGCAAGCCTGATGATACTCTCTATCAAACGGCTGTGCGTTTAGGAGCATTGCTTGGCGAGGCAGGGTTTGGAGTGGTCAATGGAGGATATGACGGAGTAATGGAAGCAGTCTCAAAAGGAGCACGTTCCGCAAATGGCGGAGTGATCGGAATAACGGCAGAAGTCTATTATGCCAGAGGCAGGGAAGCGAATGAATTTATCACAAAGCAGATTACCGTTAAGAGCGCTGTTGATAGATTGATGGAATTGCTTGATCTTGCAGATGCATATATCGCCTGCGGGATCTCTCCCGGAACAGTCATCGAAGTCGCAACGGCATGGGATTATATGATGAAGCGTTTCATTGAAGAAAAGCCTCTTATTCTGATTGGAAAAGAATGGAAGGAATTATGCGAAGTTCTTTTTAGGCAAGACTCCTATAAAGGTAAAGAGCATTTTGTTACCTTTGCAGCACATCCCGAAGAAGCACTTCAGCTCTTATTGGAAAAATTTGGAAAACAGGAAAAATTACCGGAGTTAAATATCGTACACTAAAATGGAATTAAGAAAGAAGCATTCATTACACGAAAGACGGGACGTCATACCCGGTTACGTCGTCGGTCGTCGTGCCGCTCTTGAGCTACTACGTGACGAAACAGGTCGCGAAAAGATAGAGAAACTCTATATTGCGCATGGTTCGCAAGGCACGGCAATTGGTGAAATTCTCCATTTGGTGAGAACCAATAAAGTCCCGCATGGCGAGATAGATCGCCGTAAATTTCAAGACCTTGAAATGCGCGAAGCTCGTGGAGTTGATACGCAAGGAGTGATGATATTGCTCAAGGCACAAAATTATGCCGAGATCGAAGATGTGCTCGGCGAAAAAAGAACGAAGACAACACCACCACTTTTTATAGCTCTTGATGGCATTGAAGATCCGCATAACATGGGAGCAATTATCCGTACTGCCGAAGCAGCCGGAGCCGATGCAGTTCTGATGCCTATGCGTGGAGCAGTTCTGACACCTGCTGTGTATAAAGCCAGCGCAGGTGCGGCAACACATATTCCCATTATCAAATACGGAAATCTTGCTGAGACGTTATCTCGCCTACAAAAAGAATTTGGATTTGTATGCTACGGACTTGCAGGTGAAGGAGAAAAAACTATTTTTGATGCAGATTATTCAGGCTCAGTTTGTCTTGTTACCGGAAGTGAAGATAAAGGATTGCATCAATTAACTCGCAAACGATGCGATGAACTTCTGACGATCCCGCTCTACGGGAAAACTGAGTCTTTGAATGCAAGCGTTGCAACAGCTATTGCGATATTTGAGGTTGTGAGGAAGAGGGGCGAGCTGAAACTGTAAATTTTTTACCATCGGGTACTTATTTCTATACTATTGAATCACCAAAGGGTGCTGTTATAGTTAGACAGCATCTTATTGTGGTAAAGTAAAGCTATTATGGTAGCCCCTTTTATTTATAAGAGGGGCTATTCTTATCTGTATGTAGAATTTGGCAATAAAAAACTCTATCAATTTGTTAATTTGAGGAGTGATAATGACACACAAAAATATTTTCTTCTTTTCATTCCTTTCTCTCGGGATTCTGCTATTTGCGATTCCGGGAAGCGCACAATGGACTCAAGTCAATCAAAGCTCATTTCCTTCTGTTTCAAAAAGACCCCAATGTATTACTTTTAGTAACGGAATACTGTGGTTGGGTATAGATGATGAGTTATGGATGTCTTCTGATACGGGAAGACTATGGAAAAATATTCCATTTCCAGTTGATCCCTCTAATTATATTAAAAGAATATCTTTTTATGATGACAGTGTAGGTATTGTTACAAGTGAATTTCAGCCTCTCTATTTAACAACTAATCAAGGCTTATCATGGAAGTCTCTTACTTTATCAGAAGAAGGCAATGCTATATTTGCTGGGTCTGCAAAAAAAATTATTTACGCTGGCTATCGGGGACTTTTTCATTCTGAAGATCAAGGAAATTCATGGACACTATCTCCGAACTACGCCTATGAGAAAGTAGATGTACTTTTTTCATTTACAGGTAAAGTCTTTTCTATTGATGGAAGCCTTTTGATTTCAAACGACACTGGGAAATCGTGGGTAAGTCAACTCGGAAGGTATAATTACTATGATTCTTGGTCTTTTGATATTGATCCATGCAATAACAACATTCAATATATTGCGAATGAGAATTTGAAAATTCCTCAAGGGACACAAAGCCACATCTTAAAAACAAGTGATATGGGGCTTACCTGGAAATCAGTCTTTGATGCACCTTTACCGTATTTATGCGGATCAATCTCGATCGCGAGAAATGCAATTTATTTGCAGACGGTTTCAGATGGAATAATACGTTCAGTGGATCAAGGGCAGACATGGGAATCGATCGGGGGTCCATCCGGTCTCAATGATTCTCGCCTTGTCATTGCATTAAATGAAAATGAAGTTGTTGCAATTGATAAAGATGGATCGGTCTGGATTACGTATAATAGCGGGGGCAGTCCTGTCTTTCCTAATTATTTACCCTTCCTTCAGCAAGCAAAATTTCGGAAGATTTCTTCCTGCCTCCGAGATACAGCATTTGCAAAGTTCACTGCACAAGGCTGTGGCAATACCACAATTACAAATGTAACAATAGAAAGAAAAGACAGCAATTATTTTTCTTTAACTTCGCTCAATTTTCCGATAGTCCTAAAAAGTGATAGCACTATCTCATTTCCAATAGACTTTGATCCACAACATAACCCCAGAACGTTTACTTCATTCTTACATATAAAAGGATATTTCGAAGATATACACGGAAGAGAATATTTAGACACTATAATCTTTATAAATGCGATTTCCGAAGAACCGTCACCGATTCTTTCAGCAATTCCAAATTCGATTTTCTTTGATACAATTTCTCAATGTGTAGCTCCACTCGATAGCGTAGTCATTCTTCGTAATACCGGCTGTGATACGCTAACTGTGCTTTCAGGTCCCGGAAGCATTGACCCTGCTTATTCAGTTGACCCAATAACTCTTCCTCTAAATCTTCCACCGGATAGCTCTATACTTATTCATCTTCATTTTAAACCTACATCTCAAGGGCGCAAGTTTAGTACTATGTCTTTTCATTGCATTCAACGAACTCCGTCAAACTTTGAAGACGTACAAATAATACTTGATGGAAATATAATAGAAGAAGGGGGATTACTCTCCTACTCACCAAAAGTATTCAACTTTAAATCACTCAGCATCTGCGATCATGATTCTACATCAGGATTCGTCACCAACATCGGCTGTGATTCACTTGGCTTGGATGCAGCACAAATATTTGGAGATCCGGATTACCGGGTTTCGGGTGTCGGGTTGCGGGTTTCGATGGCTCCTGCCGATACGATTAGATATTCAGTCTATCTCAACCCAGCACAGAAGGGATTGCGGAAAGGCTTTCTTGTCTTGACCTCTCACGAGAATGGCAACACACGCCGCGATTCGATTCCATTCAGCACGACCGTTACCGATGGCACGAGGATACTTTCTATTCCAACGAGTCCCTTAGATTTCGGAACACAAAGTCTCTGCGATCCGCAGAGAGATACACTTGTAACTATAAGCAATACAGGCTGCGATACTCTGATAATTACATCAGCAGATATAACCGGAAAGGGATTTACGGTTTCAGGAGTGAACTTCCCCGATACGATTCTTCCGAACACCAGCAAGCTGATTCATATCTTCACACTGCTTGATACCGCAGGCGGAAAGCTTGCGACAACAGGCACACTAACATTTACCAGCAACTCAGATAATACACTTGCTCCGATAACGCTCAGTCATAATTTTATTGCCGGCGTTCGCCATGATGTAGGATTATTCCTTGATGCAACAGCCAAAGCAGGGGGCGATCTATCAACGGTAACGTATGATATTAAAGAAACGCCGGGGAAAACATTTACCGGTTCAGGTATTACTAAAGCGAATTTCGATCTGCAATATAATACCGATCTTTTAGAATATAGCTCATCACTCAGTTCACCGAATCTCTCATCCGTCGGCAAGAGTTTCACTATTGCAAATCCTCAAGCCGATGCGAACGGCGTTCTTGCCACCCTCGGTTTCCGCGTTTACCTGACAAAAGATTCGACGACCACTATTATACTGATCCCAAAAAACGATACGACGATCCTTCCTTGCGGTATCGTCACCTTAAGCTCCGGCGGTGCTGCCACATTTGACTATCAATTCCTCTGCGGCGAGAGGAGCATTTCCGGTTTCATGAACGGCATCATGCCACTCAAGATCATCTCCATCCGCCCCAACCCTGCACAAGATGAAATAGAACTTGACTTGGAATCATCAGGAATTCAAAGTGCGACAATAGAGATCTTCGATGCACTTGGAGTGAAATTCGTATCGCAAGAAAAGAATTTCTCTAAAGGTGTGAATAGTATTCATCTTGATACAAAATCCCTTTCAGGGGGTATCTATATAATCAGGATCGGAGATGCCTCGCAGAACTTTGTGAAGGTGAAGTAGGGCAGGGCTTGTGGATAAATTGTTGATAAATTTCTCCCATGGGCACCTTGACAAGTGACAGAAAATTTCGTATATTTGCACCTGAAAGTTCAAAAGAGCTCACCCTCAGGTGGGCTCTTTTGGCAAGAAAAAAACTCTGTAGAGTGCACAATTATATCTTTGAATTATAACGGCTTACAGGGGCTTAATTCGATTTTCACAACTAATTATTCCCTTAGGAATACTCTAATTTTAACCATATTATATCCCCATGAAAGCACTTAAAATAATCGGTTTAATCGTTCTTGGACTTATTGTTATCGTTGCCGCACTATCATTTATTGCTCCGACAAAGATGCATAACGAACGGAGCATCGTGATCAAAGCGCCGAAAGAAGCTGTATTTGCGAATGTAAAGATGTTCGGAAATTATCAGAAATGGTCTCCGTGGCTTGAAAAAGATTCGACTGCCAAAACTGCCATCGAAGGTGCTGATGGAACGGTCGGTGCGAAATATACATGGATTGGCAACAAAGAAGTCGGTCAAGGTGAGCAAACTATTTCAAAGCTGGAAGATAATAAAACTGTCGAAACTGATATTCATTTCATCAAACCGTGGGATGGCAAAGCAACAAGCTATATCCATCTTGAAGATGCAGAAGGCGGTACTAAAGTGACATGGGGATTTAACAGCGAAATGCCGCGACCATTTAATGTAATGGGATTATTTATGAATCCGGAAAAGATGATCGGAGATGAATATGATAAAGGTTTGAGTAATCTAAAATCAGTAACCGAAAAAGAAGCAACAAGCAAACCTGCAATGACAATCAATGAAGTGACCTTCGCCCCACACACGTATGTTGGAGTAAAAAAGACCGTAAGTTTCGATAAAATTTCTGATTTCTTTGCAGAGAATATGCCGAAGCTTTTTGCCGGAAGCGGCTTGAAACCAGTGGGTCCGCCTTCGGGACTTTATTATACCTTCGATGAAAAAGCAAAGACGACTGAAGTTGCCGCCGTTGCTCCTGTTGCCGATACAAAAGGCATGAAAGGCTCACTCGAAACATTTACGATCAAAGGCGGAAAAGCATTGGAGATGGATTTCATGGGAGATTATAAAAATCTTGGTATGGCGCATAACAAAATAAAAGCCTACGCTGCAAGCAAGAATATGAAGGTCACCGCACCGGTGGTCGAAGAATATATTACCGATCCGATGTCTGAAAAAGATCCGAATAAGTGGCTGACAAAGATCTATTATATTGTGGAGTAAAGTATTTGTATCATTGCGAGGAATCGCGCAGCGATGAGGAAGCAATCCCCTAAATATCGGCAGGGGATTGCTTCGTCGGGCTAAAGCCCTTCTCGCAATGACACAGTAGATTTATTCCTCCGCCACCGCAAAATCCAACGCTCTCTTGACTTCATTGACGCGGATTAATTTTACTCGAACAGCATCACCCATTTTATAGCCTTTCGATTTTTTCGGAGCCGGACGTTTGCGATGATGAGGGACATTTCGTTTGCTGCCACTACCTGAGCGCTGTGGAATCAGTGCATGATTTATTTCATCGTAGGTATAATATCCATCCAATTCCCTAATATGGACTAACCCCTCAGCGCCGTTATCTAAACCGACGAAAAATCCGTAATGCTGAACTCCGGTGACTCTGCCGTCAAACTCTTCACCGACTTTCGAAGCCATAACATAAAGCTGTGCGATCTTTGCCGAATCGCGTTCTGCTTCGGTTGCACGCCGCTCCATAGCGCTTGTATGCTCGGCTATTTCAGGCAGCATTTTGTAATACATATTCTCGCGCTTGGTTGACATGCCACCTTTCTGCATATACTCTTCAAGCATTCGGTGAATGATCAGATCGGGGTAACGTCTGATCGGCGAAGTGAAATGAGTATAATGCATAAAGGCAAGTCCGAAATGTCCCACATTGTGCTCGGCATACACTGCCTTTGCCATTGCACGAAGCATTAAATTGTTGAGCGATTTTTCTTCCGGCGATCCCTTGACGGAGTCAAGGAATTTCTGAATTGTTTTAGGCGTGACTTTCTCAGGGTTTAAAGAATAGCCCAAGGATTTTGCCATGCGAGCAAGATCGCGGACTTTATCGGGATCGGGATCGGCGTGAATTCTATAAAGGAACGGCTTCTCATTCCCATCTTTTGCTTTCTTTGAAATGAATTCTGCCACGGCTCGATTGGCTGCGAGCATAAATTCTTCTATCATCTTCATGGAACCGAGCCGTTCTTTTTTATAGGCTTCAGTCGGCGTTCCATTGTCATCAAATTTGAAACGTACTTCGTCAGTTTCAAAATCTATGGAGCCATCTTTGCGGCGTTGTGCATACATCTTTTCAGATAGCTCGCGCATTTGTTTTAAGAGCTTTGCATATTTTCCTTTTCCTGTTGTTGTGCGTTCTTCAGCTTCTTCGTAGCTAAAGCGCATCACGCTCTTAATGACTGATTTCTTAAATTCGCTTTTTTTGACTTTGCCCGTCATCGGATCAATGACCATGATGGCGGAATAAGTTAATCGTTCTACATCGGGTTTGAGCGAGCAGAGATCGTTCGAAAGTTTTTCAGGTAGCATCGGAATCACTCCACCAGCAAGATAGATCGACGTGCCGCGATCCAGAGATTCTTTATCAAGCGGCGATCCTTCGGTAACGAAATGACTGACATCGGCAATATGCACTCCGAGAGTTACAGTCCAATCGTCGTTCTCCGTCAGAGAAACTGCGTCATCAAAATCTTTTGCATCTTCGGGATCAATGGTGAAGATCGTCTCTTTGCGAAGATCAAGACGCTTTTCGATTTCCTCTTTCGGAATTTTTGTCGGATAGGATTCTGCTTGATCGAGCACGGATTTTGGAAATTCATCAGGCAATCCTGATTCAGAAACGAGAGCTTGAATCTCAACTTTGAATTGTCCTGATTTGCCAAGAACTTGCAGCACCTTTCCTTCGGGATCGCGATGCTCGTCTTCCCAATCATATAACTCGACCTTCACTTTATCTCCCGGCTTCGCTCCTGAGAGATCGTGTTTTGTAACCAGCACATGACGCTGTAATTTTCCCGATTCAGGCTTGATGAAAAAATTGCGCTGCGATTTTTCTACGCTGCCAGTAATAATTTTCGATGCACGCTCCAGAATTTCTGTCACCTCACCTTGTGGTCTTTCTCCAGGTTTTGGAGCGTATAAACTGACCGATACTTTATCGCCATGAACGGCATTTGCCAGATTACGAGCGCGAATAAGAACGGTATCGCGCAGCCCTGAATCTTTATCAGGCTTAACAATGGCATTTCCGGTAGGCTGCATTTTCAATGTGCCCGCTATCTGAGTCGGACGTGGGGGCACGATACCATATCTCCGACGCGAACCGTGAACAATTGCTTCTTCTCTTTCAAGTTGCCTCAGCTCATCGCGAAGTGCTTGATAATCATCGCTATCAGACCTGATGCCGATCATTTTTGATAGCTCGTTCGTCTTGAACAACTCTCCCGAATGTTCACGGAAAATAGTCATGACCTTTTCACGCATTGGGATATCCTTCGGATGTTCGTCACGATGCTTCTGATGTTTTTTCTTTGACATATTCTCTGCGTTCGAAGATGCGTGATGTAAGAGATTTAAAAATAAAGTGTGAAGGTGCGAGAGAAGATATAATAGGGGACGGAAATTAATTTCTTCATACTATTGCAACAAAAAAACTAATCGCTGGAATCCTAATAATCTCATAAATCACAGTTCAGACAACTAATTCCACCCTTTCCTCCAGCTCCGTCACAGGAACAGATCGTGGAGTTCGAACAAAGCATATCCTTGTTTTCTCTGCTCCTTGCTGCCGAATATAGGTGATCCAGTTGCTTTCATCAGCTATTCGCTGCGTATGCTTGACGCGGTCATTTGGCACGGCGATCTCTGTTGCCCAAAAATCATCGGGCGTAAATGTCAGAAGAAATACCTGCACTAATTTCTCAAGAGAGGAATTCAGAAACAGGAAATGAAAGAGTGCTTTCTCATCTTCTTCTTGCACTTGCGGCGCGAATTGTATGCCATTATCAGAAAGATAATCCAAGAAACTATCCTTCATCGTCGCAGGAAGAATTACTTCCTTTTCGTTCTTTAGTTTGTAAATGTTGTGAATATCCATGATGATTATGATAGTGGAGCCGACTTTAGTCGGCTCGTTCCGACTGAAGTCGGAGCTACTGTAGAGTATAATACGTTTACAATCCCATATTTGTTGCTTTTATAAATATGTCATTCTGAGCAAAGCGAAGAATCCCGTAATCAGTGGCAGAGTGGATAAGTCTGCCAATTATGACGGGATTCTTCACTGCGTCATAATCCGCTTCGCAGATTATGACTCCGTTCAGAATGACATGAAACATGAATGGAAACGGAATCTACCATCCCCGAAAAAGTCTACCCCTTACAATTCGTCAAGGGCATTGGTCCACGCCGCGCTGAAGCGTTGGCGGAGATGGGCATTGAGTCGCTTGAAGAACTGGTCACATTCTTTCCAAGAAAATATATTGATGCCCGTAAAGTAATAAATCTCAGCGAAGCAAAGAATTATTTATGGCAATCTGTTACCGTTCACGGAAAGGTTTTATCGGTAAAACATTTCCCGCATCCACGTCCCGGAAGAGCGACGATCTCCGTTATTGATGACTCCGGCGGTATCTTGCAGCTTGTCTATTTTGCTTTTTCGGAATGGATCTCGAAGCAATATAAAGCCGGTGATGAGATCGTCGCCATCGGTTACATCAATATTTTTCGTAACGAAGCACAGATCGTTCATCCCGAGTTTGTCGAGAAAATAACGGAAGAGAATGCAATTCCCGAAGGCAAGATGCTTCCGATCTATCCCTATTCGCAAATCTTCAAGGAAGCACGCATCACGCAGGCACATATCCGGAAGATGCTGGAGCAGGTGATTGACTCGGATGAATTTAAGCAAATCACCGAAGAAGATCTCCCGGAAAATATTCTCAAATTTTATCAATTCGAAAATCGAACTCAGGCAATTCATGATATTCATCTTCCTTCAACTCCCGAAGCGCATGAGCAAGCGCTAAAGCGATTGAAATATGAAGAGCTATTTTTTCTTCAGCTTCGCTTTGCGATCGAGCGTCAGAAGATGCTTGCCACTGCGAAGAAGGGAATTGTCTATGATGTTTCATCTTTGGAAAATTCTTTAGAGTCCGTTCCACTGAATACAATCTCACTAATTTCTCAAGTTCTCTCATCTCTCCCATATAAACTTACCAACGCCCAACTCCGCGTCTTGCAAGAGATCGCTGGAGATATGGCAAAATCAGGTGAGAAAAAAATTCCAATGCATCGACTTGTGCAAGGCGATGTCGGAAGCGGAAAGACGATCGTGGCTTTGCTTGCAATGCTTGTTGCAGTTGAGAATGGTTATCAAGCTGCGCTGATGGCTCCGACGGAAGTATTGGCGAAGCAACATTATCTTTCTATTTCCGAAATGCTCAAAGGTTTGCCGATAGAAGTTTCTCTTCTCGTCGGTGGACAAGGAAAGAAATTGCGCAAGGAAATTCTTACTGAGCTTGCCGAAGGTAGAACCCATATTGTCATTGGCACTCATGCGTTGATCGAAGAGAATGTAAAATTCGAAAAACTTGGAATCGTTGTTGCCGATGAACAACATAAATTCGGAGTTGCTCAGCGACGTTTGCTGATTGATAAACATGCCGGCTCGCCGCCGGATGTGCTTATCATGTCGGCAACGCCTATTCCGCGTACTCTTGCGCTGACTCTTTATCAAGATCTTGATGTCTCAACTATTGACGAACTTCCTGCCGGAAGAAAGCAGATCATCACGCGCATTGTTTTTCCGAATGAACAGCGTGCGCTTTTTACTCATATACGCGAAGTAGTGAGTAAGCGCAAAGAGCAAGTTTATATCGTTTATCCGCAGCTTGAAAAAAGCGAGACGAAAGATGTAAAGACTGCCGTTCATTCGTATGAGATTTTCAAGGAGAAAATTTTTTCTGATCTAAAAGTCGGCTTGATTCATGGTAAGTTAAAGAGCGACGAAAAGCAGGCTGTGATGGAAGCATTCCGCAATCACGAAATTGATATACTTGTTTCGACAAGTGTGATCGAAGTTGGTATTGATGTTGCTAATGCAACGCTGATGATCATCGGCAATGCAGAACGCTTCGGATTGGCGCAACTTCATCAGCTTCGCGGAAGAGTTGGACGTGGAGGAAAAGCATCGGAGTGTATTCTTGTGCCATCGGATAAACTCACACCTGATCCGCAGACAGCACTAACAAGCGATGCCATCGAAGAGCGTACTTCTGCACTCGAGCGTCTGCACGTCCTCGAACGCACAACGGATGGCTTCGAGATAGCCCGCGCCGATCTTAAACTCCGCGGACCCGGCGATTTTCTCGGGACTCAGCAATCCGGCATTCCAAAACTAAAGATCGCCGACTTAGTCGAAGATCAAGCCATGCTCGAACAAGCTGCAAAGGATGTTGCCGAGCTTTTGAGGCACGATCCACAATTACGAACGAAAGAAAATGTGAATACCAGACAAATGCTGCTTAAGGAATCTCAGGAGAGCGAGAGTTTTTTGAGGGTGGGATGAGGAAATAAAAAATGCATATTTGACTAACAATGACTGAAAAATTAGGAAAATATAATGTTGCTAAAGAAGAGAGTGATATTCTTCCAAATCTTCTTGGGCTTACAAAAAAGCATGAAATAGATGAAGCGGAAACAGAGGGTATTCTTGAAGCTCAGACCATCGTTATTGAAGAGCTTTCAGATGAGACACCGTTCGATCTCGAATATCTCTATCATATACACGAACTTGCTTTCAAAAAGCTTTGTCTATTCGCCGGAAAACTCAGAACAGTAGATATGTCGAAAGATGGATTTCGTTTCCCGGCGGCGAAATATTTATTGCAATCCATGGGTTCATTCCAAAAGGAAATACTTTCGTATTTGCCCGATTCATATTCCGACACAGAGTCGCTTATCCGTGACATTGCAATAGTACATGCAGAGCTTCTTTTCATTCATCCCTTTCGCGAAGGTAACGGAAGAATTGCGCGTATTCTGGCAAATGCAATGGCAATAAAGCAAGGCTATGCGTTGTTGCAATTCGAGAAAATAAAAGGAAGGTATATACAGGAATATATTAAGGCTGTACAAAAAGCGGCTGACAAGGACTATTCGCCGATGGAGAAGATTATACGGTCGATTTTTTGAGCCGTTTTGCAACACTCTCCGCGATTCTCTTTTCGACGATCGGGGAAAGTGTAATGCCTTCAATATGTGATGAAGCCATTACCGAACGCAAAATATCTTCGCGACGTTTTGCCGGATTCTTGAGATATTGGTTGGTCTGGGTAATCAGCTTTTTCATACATATTAAACAAACTACATTAGTATATTGTGCCGCATGAATACCAGACAAATGCTGCTAAAAGAGTCTCAGGAAAGTGAGAGCTTTTTGAGGGTGGGGTGAGGGGAGAAGGCTATTTCGTTAAATTTAGATGGATATAGCTTATTATGTTTGAATATAAAGTTGTGCTCTGTGTTGGACCAACGTTAGAGCCGGAGGTACTTGTTCTTTCATCATGAAATGAGGCTAATCCTTTGGATAATTGTGAATCTACAAACTCAAAGTCAATAGATCCGTCACTTAATACCTTATAAGGTACATTACCAACAATAAAAAATAAATTTTCATATTCTGAGGTAAAAAAATCAGAAGCCATCATTTCGTCACTCCGATATGAATAGATATAACTAAAAATGACTTGGCTGAGTAAATGATTATTAGTATCAAATACAATTATAAGAGAAACAATTTTATGCATATTAATCCAATTATTAGTTACACCAGTACCACTATAAGATGAATCATAACAAAATGAAAGAGTATCGTTTCTCAGAAAATTATAGCATTGAATGCCGGTTTTTTTGCCTATCGTGAGTGAGAATGAAACCCGCGAATCAATAGTGTCTCCTGGTGGCAATGGTATATTTGTAAGGGAGATATTTAATAACGTAGGTATGACCTTTCTTTTTCGTATTGTGAATTGTTGGGAAAAAAATTTGGTAATATTTCTTTTGCGAATAGAAATGGAAGTGGTGTATATACTATCATTTTGAAGATAAGGCACGCTGCAAAATATTGTCGAATCGTTAATGCTATAAATGGAAGAGGAATAGATACCTAATTTGACATTAAAACTGTATATATCTGTTCCAAACCCATGCCCATTTAATCTTATTGTATCTCCACCATAACCTTGTTCGGGCATGAATGATACCGATGAGAATGAAGTATCATTATCTGGAATAACGGTGAAAAATTTCGAAGACGATGAGATTATGCTTCCTTTTTTTATTGTAATTTTAGAAGTAATGGCTCCTAATGGGACAGATATTATAAAGTTCGTATCTGTTTGAGAAATTATTGTTGCTATACTATCCCCGAAAAAAATTTGAACACCCTTACTGTTAAATCCAAATCCTTTTCCCTTTATTTCTACTTGCGTTCCGATTCTAGCTGAATCCGGAAAAAAATTGGTAATTAATACTGAATCATTTTGTCCAAGGGGTGGCTGTGTAGGCATTTTTTCCCTACAACTTAAGAGAAAAAGGCTTCCCAAAAAAAGTGAGATGATGAAATTGTAGTGCTTTTGCATAGCGGTGTTTGGTTATCTGTTTAAGTAACACCCTTACTCTTCGAAAGTTGCACTCAAAAGGAATTTTGGGAAGGTGGGTTCGAGTTTTTTGATGTTTATAAATAGGGATAAGCTCCAGTGAGCAATGCGAACCTATTATTTCCTCTGAAGTTACAAATAGATGGCAGCAATGGTAATAGATATTCAACCATCTGAAATGGAGCAAATCCAAGAGAGGGCGGAGAAACTTGGTGTTGATGCAGAGACCATTGTGATGATGGCGATTTCTAATTTCCTTCCAAAGTCTGACGAGGAGATACAAAAAATTATGAGAGATAGCATCCGCCGACACGAAAACGCATTAAAGCGTCTTGCGTGAATAACCCTTTTTTATTATTACTGAATCCTCACCCTCCGCATCATCATCAACCCCGCAACAAAAAAAACAGCAAGTGAGATGATTGCCTGACGTTGCCCGAATGCGTTTGAAAGCAATCCGAAAACGAGAGGACCAATGACCGCTGAGGCTTTGCCGCAGAAACCGTCGTAGAAGCCGAAGAACTCTGCTGTATGTTCTTTGGGTGTGAGTAGCGCCATCATCGAGCGCGATGCTGATTGACTGGAGCCAAGCGCAAGTCCCGCAACTCCGGCTACAATATAAAATGCCATAACACTTGAAGTAAGATATGCACCGATGACTACTGCAAGCCAAATAAAAAGTGTTATCATGATCGTTTGGCGCGGTCCGGTGCGGTCAGTCATATAACCAAAGATGATCGAACCGATGATGGCAATAGTCTGTACCATTGCAAAAAGAACGATGAGATCACCCGTGGTAAAATTTAGCGTATTTTTCGCGTAAAGTCCTGAAAAACCAATGACGGTTAGAATTGCATCGTTATACAGAAAGAATGCGATAAGAAATATGGCTAAAGATTTATATTGACGAATATGTTTTGCTGTTTCAATAACGCCGCGAAAACTATCGGTGATTATTTTCCACGAATATTTTTTTGCTTCATGGCGGTGCTCAGGAACAAAGAGAAAGATGGGAATAGAAAATATCGCAAAGAGAACTGCAGTAACTAAAAAAGTCTCAGGATATTTTTTTGTAAGGAGAAGATTCATCGTTGCGGCGATAGCGGCGAGTGAACCGAGATAACCAACGGCAAATCCGATGCCTGATACTTTTCCGAATTTTTCCGGTGGTGCGATCTCCGGAAGGAAAGCATCATAAAAAACGATTCCACCTTCGAAGCCGGCATTTCCTAAAATAAAAAGAAGTGCACCAAGAACAATCATGCCCGGCTGCAAGAAATATGTGCCTGCCGTGGCGATCACTGCGACGAAAGTAAAGACAAAGAGCATTCTTTTCTTCGAGCGCGTCGTATCGGCAATAGCTCCAAGCGCCGGAGCGATAAGTGCTACTAGCAGCATTGAAGAACTCATTGCAATTCCCCAATACAGGTCACCCTTACCATCGGTGACGATTACGCCGGCATAATAAAGAGGATAGACGAACGTCACCATGATCATCGCGAATGAGCTATTCGCGAAATCAAAGAGCGACCAAGCGGTGATAACGGATTTTTTGAGATTTGCCATAAGGCAAAAATACGATTAAAGGAAAGTTTTTTTTTAGGTAAGTCATTTCGAACGGACTCCGTGACGACCGGAGGGAGTGGCAGAGGTAGTGAGAAATCTATAAATAAAAATAATACAATATCTCTTCGGAGAAAATAAGAATTATATCTTTATTTATAGATTTCTCTCTCCGTCGCGCTTTCGCTTCGCTACATCGAGACTCCGTTCGAAATGACATCATTAAACCGGCAGCTATATTATTTACCTCAAGACCGTAACCATCCTTCGTAAAATATTTCCCGGCAGTTCGAGAAGGAGTGGGTAGGTGCCCGATTGAATGTGGTCAAGTCTCGCACGAATAGTATGCCAGCCTATTGAAGGATTTTGTTCTTGATAAACTTCCTGAACAATATGCCCTAACTGATCGTAGATCGTAAGTCGAGCATTGGGATATTGCTTATCAAGAAAAAACTTTATCGTTGTTTCATATCCAAATTGCGGAGCAAGAGGATTCGGAACATTCTGCAGAAGCAGTGGGCTTCCGTTATCGGTGATAATTATCGGATCAGTATTTGGAGTAACAACGGAATCTGTTGCCTGGTCGCTCGGATCATTAACAGATGGACCAACGATGAGCGTCCCTTCGACGACAACTCTTCCATCGAAAATGCTGAGCGAATTTATTTGCACGACTTCATCTTTGCCGACAGTAAGTGTGCTTCCATCATTTATGGTTACATTTGCGTCGCGGTTATGACGCTCGCCTGGATAAATGCCGCTTGCAGGTTGCAGCCAAACTCCGGATTCATTCTCTTCCCAATTCTGCGAATCAGTCCACACTCCGCTTGAAGCAGAACGAAAATCCGCTTGAGCAAATAGAGGAGATGCAGCCATGACTGCAATAGCAGTGAGGCAAAAAATAATGCGTTTCATATTTTGAGGGGGCAAAAAAACGTGGCAAAAAATGCACGGGGAATACCCATTGGAAATGCCAGAAAATACTAAGTGGTTCCGTGGTAAATAATGGGGAAAATTCGAGATGTTGAATAGTCTATTCATACGTGTCATTGCGAGGAGTTCGCTTGCGAACGACGAAGCAATCCCCTGATTATTTGTAGCGCTTCAAAGTCTGCCAGTATTGCGGAGATTGCTTCGTCGGGCTAAAGCCCTTCTCGCAATGACACATAATAGATTGTGTATGAACTATGAATAATTATTCAGGTAACCTTCCGAAATTACAGGCGTAAGATTTTATGTCGGAAAAATTCCGGCATTAGAAAGAACCAATATGAAAACAAAAAATAAACTAACTCTCGTCGCTGCATTCGCAACACTATTTGCTATCTCCACTACATTATTTGCTCAAGAAACAAATAACGATGCGAAGATGGAAAAAAAGATCGCACACCGCATTGAGAAGATGACTAAAAAACTGAATCTCACAGGTGAGCAAGTCACGCAGGTCAAAGCTATCTTCGAAGAAAGCAAGCCGCAGATGAAAGCGGACTGGCAGAAAATGAAGGCTGCACCTAAGGATCAACGCGAAGCGATTCGCGCCGATCTGAAAAAAGATAAAGACGCAGTAAAAGGTAAACTTCTGGCTGTGTTGAATCCCGATCAGCGCGCAAAAGCCGAAAAATTCTTCGATCGTCATAGAGAGAATGGCGAACACAAAGGGAAAGAATAACTTTGTGTTTAGTAGTGAAAGGTGAAAAAAAGCGCCCTGCTTCGGCAGGGCGTTTATTTTTTATTAGTCCTCAAATTCCAAGTTAACTTGCAAATTCTCTTTTAGTTTAAAGCTCTTGCGGTGTTCGAGGCATTGCCCATGCTCTTTAATAGCCTTCCGATGCTCACGCGTGCCATAGCCTTTATTTTGTTTGAAATTATATTGTGGATATTCTTCGTGCATCTCGCGCATGATTCTATCGCGTGTGACTTTGGCAATGATCGATGCGGCGGCAATACTTGGTGAGAGGGCATCGCCATCAATGATCGTTCTGAATGGATAGGAAAGTGTGGTCTTAAAATAATTACCGTCGATAAGAAGTATTTCCGGCTTCAGCCCTTCGAAAGATTCTTCCAACTTCCTTACAGCGAGCGTCATTGCTTTCATCGTTGCGCGGAGAATATTTATTTCATCGATCTCCTGCGCTGAGACAATGCCGATTCCGGTTGCAAGAGCATTTTCTTTTACGACTTCATAAAGTTCTTCGCGTTCAGCGGCTGTGAGTTTTTTTGAGTCGTTAAATTTAAAGCAATTTCTGGGAAGTTTGCGATCGAGCGAAAGAAGGACGGCAGCAGCGACGACCGGTCCTGCAAGGGGTCCACGTCCGGCTTCATCAATGCCAATAATATTCTTCTCGCCACACCGCAGATATTCGCGCTCGAATTTCCAGGATATTTTTCTTGTAAGTGACAACGTATTTTTCTTTAGTGGGACGGACTTTAGTCCGTCCGTCTTTCCTTATTCCGATATCTTTATTTCTTTCTCAGGTTTAATATAAAGGCATATTCTTCGAATGAGTCGACAAGGTTTTTCTTTGATGGATTGTTCCACATATATTCAATCTTTTCCCCTGCCTCTTTTTCATTTCTGATCATTCGGTCAAAATATTCATCTTGCCAAACGGTACCATGTCTTTCGTAAAGGAGATTAATTTTTCTTGCACTCACACCCTTTATAGCTTTCATTATTTCAGCAAGATTGTACCAAACTCCACTTTCCTTTTCTATCGGACGAAGCAACAGATGAACATGGTCGGGCATAACGACGCCAAATAATAATTCATACTTTTTATCGTGTCCATCAAGTATGGTCTTCTTTACTTCCAACAAGGCATCAGAATGAAGTTCGCCAATCGCAGAGCGAAAGGTAATAAAATATGAATTTCCCCCTGATTGCCAATGAGGAAGAGTTCTTTTATGAATATGGAATTCCGATGTAATCGCTGCTATTCGTTTTTTCATAGAATAAGAATCGATGATGCTTCTTGACTTTAGATCTCTCCTCGGAAAGACGGACTAAAGTCCGTCCCACTGAATCCTTTTCATAAATTCTCAAAAATCTTTTATTATTCCAAAATGCAATTTCGCCCGGTCGAGCGTTTCATTCTTTGCTAAGCCGATGCTTGCCGATAATAACCCGAGCTGCGTATCAAATTGAAAACTTACTCCATACCCAAGTGGATACAATGTTTTGCCGTCGAATGTTGCAGTCATTGGGCGCTCCAAATATCCATAATCTGCGAAGATGCCGAGGAACGATGAGTGTCCTATCATCAGCCGATAATCTAAATGCAAGATCACAAAACGCGAGACGAGGAATTGTGATTCAAAATATCCGCGCAATGTTCGTAAGCCGCCGATACGAAAAAGATCGCTTTCATCGAGTTCGCCATTCGAGATGCTTATCATCTTTGCTGACACCGATGGAATAAAAATAAATCGCTCGGAGAAAGTTTTCATCGCAATTACTCCATCGAATGTAAGCGTACGAACTGAAAGCGATCTTGCCGAAAGACTATCGAATGATGTCTCGCCAGCAATGCTTTTTGAGCCATAACTTCCTCCGAGCGAGAGCAGAAATCCGCTGCGGGGTGCAGCAAGATTATCGCGCGTATCAAGCTTTCCTGAAACTCCGAGAGTCACGGATTTGCTATCATAAACTATTTGCGCTGCGCCCGGTACGATACGGTCGTAAGCGAACGACGCAGAAAGACTAAATCCGTTTGAGAGGATGAGTGTCGGCATCACCATGAAATTTGTTCGCGTATAAATACTATCTTCATCACGCTGCAAAAAAGAAATGCTCGCATTGATTGGAAATCCAAAAAGCCATGGCTCGATATAATGCGCGCTTAACTCTTGTGCAGTTCTTGTTTCGCGACGAAAATCGAGTGAAGCATTGCGAGCTGTGCCTGCAATATTCGTAAATCCAAGCGAGACGAAGCCGCTCAGGAACCCCGATTGGCTTGACGTTGGTGGAGGATTATATCCGAGAATTCCATCAATGTATGTCGAATGTGTTTCGCTTATCGTAATGCTGACACCGACCGATGAATCATTGATCGCAAAAATTTGCGGCGCACTGACTTCGGAAAATATTCCAAGATGCTCTATCCGATTGCGTGAAGCCTCGATAGAATTTTTATCGAAATACGGATTCTCACCGAGAAAAAATTCACGTATTATAATATTTGAATCGGTCACACTATTACCAATGACATTCACGGCGATAAGATGGGGGCGCTTGCCTTCGGTGATATGGAGAAAAATATCTAAGGATGCAGAATCACGTGGGACGATCTTTTCGATAATGATCTTTGCAAGAGGATAGCCGATGTCTTCGTAATTTTTTAGTGTACGGTCAATATCGCGCTCCAAGATCTCTTCGCGAAGTGTATCGCCCGGCTTTGAAAAAAAGGATTTAAGAATATCATCGGATGACAAATGCTCAGCGCCGGAAATGCGGATCGAGCCAATAGTATATTTTTGCTGACCAATAGCAAAAGAAAATAGAAGGCACAAAAACAGAACCGCGATAGCGAATCTTTGAAAAATAAAATTAGTGACGACTGCCAACATTTTAAAGATTACTAAACCGTGTCGTTGTGAGGAGTCTGCTTGCGGACGACGTGGTAATCTAAAACCTTAAAGGTAGTAATAAGTTTGAGATCTTAGATTGCCGCGTCGGACTAAAGTCCTCCTCGCAATGACAATATTTGACGTTTACGTCTCTTTGAACGAATTCTAGTGTAGTGATGAATCCCGAGGAGAAGGGCAATATGCTGAGACCTGATTTTGTTGAGGAGTATAATAATTGTAGTATATTGAAGTGGGGATGATAGGCACCTAGGACGGGAAAGGATGAGGTATGAAAAAAAGTCAAAAGCCAAAACAGGATTCATTCTTGTGACTTCTGACTTCTGAGTCTGTTGATAACCTGTTGATATGGGGAATGGTGGGGTGCGCGTGAACAGTTATATTGTTGAGTTATAAAGTATTTATGATGGCTTCATTATTATGTAAAGTGTTGATAGTTGGGGAAAGGATGGAGTCAAAAATGGGAATACTTGAATTACTGCTAGCTATGAGTTATTGGCTATCAGTTATTAGATGGTGTGCAGAGCGATGTTGTTGATTTATAAAGGACTTACAGGTGAACTTTGGGGTTTTAAACTGGCGGACTTAGAGTCCGACCTACTGGAGAAAATAGGCTCCGGAAAAAATAAAATTACGGATTTGAAACGTTTGTGCCGGGAATGTTGTATATTTGTATGAACTCTCTCTCGACGAAACACTATAATCGAAGGGAAAAAAACAATGAAGATTCGAGGATTACTAATTGCAGGAGCGTGTATTGCGTTGAGTGCCGCATCGGCATTTGCGCAGTATTCGATCGTATCAAGCGTAATCGGCTCGGGTGGTGGGCAAATGTCGAACGGCACCTATTCTATGAATGGGACAATCGGTCAGGCAGTTGTCGGCGTCACCAGTGGGAATTCCTTTTTAGTAGATCAGGGCTTTTGGCACATGTTGCCGACAGCGAATGGTGTACTGACTGGACCTGCAGCCGGATATGATCTTGAGCAGAACTTCCCGAACCCGTTTAACCCGTCAACCGTGATTCGTTTCACTATTCCTGAGCGTGTGAAAGTGACCCTCAAGGTCATGAACCTCCTCGGTGAAGAAGTGAAGCGTCTTATTGATGGCGAGTATTACGAAGCCGGAAAGTACGATGTCGATTTTCTTGCGCAGGGTCTTCCGTCCGGTACTTATGTTTACAGACTTGAAGCAGGCAACTACGTAAAGTCGCGTAAAATGGTATTGGCGAAATAACCTGACCAGAGACAGTATTTCGACGAGAGTATCAACTCTTTTAAAACCCCTTCAATGCGAAGGGGTTTTATATTTTAGGGGAATTGAGAATGCAGAATTGTGAAGAGGGATACGCTTCAGTAAAGACAAACGATCTACCAACGATTACGGGATTCTTCACTCCGCTTCACTACGTTCAGAATGACAGACTATTTCGGCATTTTAATTTTTACTGTCAGGTCTTCCGGGTTTTGGTTGGCTCCCGTATATTCTATTTCTAAGGTTGTCGAACCCGATGTTGCTTTGATGAAATTCGGCAGGGCGAAATTCTTCTTATCGAAAGTCCCTTCGTAGGTAATAGTAATATCGGCTTTGGGAAGTGTTGTACTTTCGAATGGAATAATATGATTCCATCTTTCATACTGCGTTATTGCCAGCGAAGCTTTGCTTGAGGTATTCGTCGGAAGTTTTCCGCGAAGGCTTATCGCTTCAGTGATATTCGTAAAAGCTCGTTGAATATAAAGAACGTGATGGAATTCTGAAAATGATCTAAGAATTGCCGTATCGCCGATCGCAAGCTGCGTTGCATTCGGAGCCAAGCCGTAGATGACATCACTTAATGCCTCGAGGGTTAAGCCTTTCATTCCGGTTATTGACTGCAAGGTTTTTGGATCTGGTTTGCCGCGATATTTTTCTCCTTCGATGACGTTGTAAAATTGATATTCTTCCGGAGCACCGAGGAATTTTGCGCCGGTAATTCCGAATGGTCCGGAGACGATCATACTGAGAGAATCAACCCGTGAAGGATTTGTAATTCCTTGCAGCCGTTTGGATTTCAGATCGAAATGTCCGCTTTGCGATGAGCCGCCGTCGCTCAGGGTAATGCTGCCCTCAGCGCTGAGGCTACAGGCAATAGCTGATTCGTCATTGAGGCATCGCAGGACAGCATCAAGAGATTGTTGATCGGGACTAATAGCAGCAATGGTATTTTTCTTTTCTTCAGTTGCAGTGCGAGAAGTGCAGCTTGCCAAAGCAAGCAGCAAAAGGGTTATCAGTAATGGTTTATTCATGAAAAATCTTACGGTTGAAATTGTCGAACGTTACAAGTTAATCGAACTGCTTATAGTTCTGACGAACAATATGCTCCGGCAATGCTTCATAATGCCACCATTCCCGTTGAAGCTGATGGAATCCTGCACGTTTCATCAATGATCGAAGTAGCAAGCGATTAGCATATTGTTCTTTCGATAATTTTCCGGAGTGCAAAAATTGAGCTTCGAATCGCGGCTCTGCTAAAGTAGTAAAATCATCGAACGGCGTTCCCATGTCAAGTGGGTTGCCCTTATCATCTTGTAATGACAAGTCAATCGCAAATCCGTAGCAATGAATTCCGTACGAAGGATATGCAACGTAATGAGCTTTGGGAGTACCTTTAACATTTTGATAAAGTTTTTTCTGTACAGAGAGCGGGCGGAAAGCATCAAAGACAATAAATTTCCAACCGGGATTTTCTTTTGACAGTAAGTTACAAGCTTTTTGAAATTTTACCGCAGCGATTGGATGGAGAGAGCAGCTATATTTATTGGTATCGAGAATTACGCCACAAAAATTATTGGTACTGGAATATCGCTTATCGAGTTTGACATTCGGAAAAGCTGTAATGTCAATAAAATTCTGATGTGATGAGGAAAGTGAATGGATAGGAGGTTGAGCAAACGTATTTTCTGAAAAAGAAAACATAGTAATTAAGACCCAAAGGGAAAGGTAGTAAATAGTTTTTATTCTAGGTAAAAGTAATTGCAAGGTGGTGAGATGATCTAATCTATTCGATTACTGCATTTGAGTCAGCAGCGGTGATGTTAATAAGCACAAAGTTGAAAATGTATAAAGAGACCACATAATTAAGTATTGGCAGTATTTTTATATACAAATATACCATAGTTCTGGTCAATGCCCTTTATTAAAATTTTCTCTGAGCATATTCACGAGTTGTAGATTTACTGACTGACCTCCACAAGGTTCAACATAAGCCGATAAAAGTGTTGACATATTCCGAGCATCAATGAGTCTTGCACTTAATGAAGTTAGTACATAATGTTCTCCGCGATTATATTCTTCAGGTCCTTTTGCTGAGACTTCGCGAACTTTGCCGGTTGAGTCAGCAACCTTATTATAGGAGGATCCGATAATCCCACTTTCAGCAGGGATGAATGTATAAGCAGCTGAAGAAAGGAGGATTGCATCGACGTGAAGATTAGAGGCAAGTGCGGGGACGTTTTTATCTTCTATGCCTTTATCAAGATCAAGTCCGAGCTTCACCGCTTCGGATTGTGCAGCTGTTCTATCTATGATCTTAAACCCGGCTTCAAGAAACGGAGTTGCAAAATCATCTGAAAAATTTGGGAGGATACGTAGCATCGGATTTCCGTTCACAGTAGCAGGCAAGATTAAAATGCTCAGTGATTGGGATTTATTAAAATCTTTACTTGCCGTCAGATGTGACTGCGTACAGGTATTGCATCCAATAAAGGAAAAAGAAAAAAGTAGAACAATTGTAATCAGAGTTTTCATAATGAATAATGATTGGTAAATGGCAAAAATACGAACAAATTACCCAAATGATACATTAATTCTTGCTCATGAAGGAGAATTGAGAATCAAGAGAAGTTGTTTTAATGATCAGAATGATACCCCTGAAACGTCCGATATAGATTAACGTATATTCCAAATAATTTTTATTTATTTTATGGCAACAGAAAAAGCTACTTTTGGCGCGGGATGTTTTTGGCAGATCGAGGAAATGTATCGGACTGTTCCAGGCGTGATCTCGGCAACAAGCGGATACGAGGGCGGAAATCTTAATAATCCGACGTACCGCGATGTCTGTACCGATGAGACAGGTCATGCGGAAGTTGTCGAGATCGAATTTGACCCCGCGATTGTCAGTTATGAAACCCTGCTTAATATTTTCTGGAATAATCATAACCCCACAACACTGAATCGTCAAGGACCCGATGTCGGATCGCAATACCGGTCGGCGATCTTTTTTCATACTCTGGAGCAAGAGAAAATTGCCCGCGAATCCAAAGCAAATTTAGAAGCAAGCGGGAAATTCAAGAAGGCTATCGTTACAGAAGTCACACCAGCTTCGACTTTTTGGGCAGCGGAAGATTATCATCAGAAATATTTATTCAAGCGCGGGATGACGCATTGTCATGTGTAATGTCTAATAATAAAGGTGGCATTGAGAGTAGGGTTTTAGCCCGTCTGATCAATCTCGTAATAGAAAGAACATTTTTTGGAAGATCTAAAAACAAAACGCGCTCCCTAAAGAGCGCGTTCTAATCATGCATCATCCTTCTTCTGTTAGACCAAATTTTATCGCAGGCTTGCTTTATCCTGCACTTGAACTGCGGTGATCGTTGTCACAACAAAATCTTTTTCCATCTGCACTGTTTTTGAAGCCGAAGGAGTTTCGATCAACTCATCCTTGGTGATAATATCTTCGCCTTCCAAGTGCACCCAATATTTTTTGTTTGTCTGCAATACTACAAGATACGCACCGGTTTCGCTATTGGATTTGCTTGCAGTGATCTCGACCGCTTTATCGCCAGCAGCACGGACACTGACCTTCACTGAGTGTGCCTTACCAGTTGCCTCATTACGAACGACACCCTTGAGGACGACAACTGCCTTCGAAAACTGGGCATAAGCCTGCGAACCACCGAAAAGGTTGAAAGCCAACCCTACTATCGCGATCGCTACTATTTTTGTCATCTTATTCTTCATTGTAGTCTTGAAGCCAATTTTGTATAGTTTTTAGTTCAATATCATTGGCTCTGGGACTATCTATAGAAAAAACCGTGCCAAACTTTTCAAAAACTGGAGAAATAATGAGGAAATATTGAGAATTGCTGAAATAATAGCAGAAATGGCAGGAATGGAGGAAATGGCTCGATTAAAAATTACATCGTCATTGCGATGAGGGCGTTAGCCCGACGTGGCAATCTAAAATCTCAAAATCTACTACAAAATCGACAGTTTAGATTGGTCCACTTCGCTCGGAATGACGTTATTTGAAAATTCATTTCAAATATAAGACACTACGCTAAATTGTAACCGCTTTAGTTAATGCCTGTCTTTGGTACATTCCCGACAAATATGATCTTGCCCTTTTGTTCAGTGGCGTCGGTACCATTTTCGATCGAAATAGCAAAAGAATCGGCATACCGGAGTTTTGTGGGAATACTGATGACCTGAGAATTTTTCTGAGAATCTACTTTGAAACTACCGACTGCAACCGGAGATCTGTTGCCGACAGTTGCCCAAAGAACATACGATTTATTCGGATCAAGCGGACGCAATGTCTCTCGCAGGATTGCAATCGTTTTCTGCTTCGGACTAAAGAAAAGATGCTGACGTGCTGATCCAAGCGGAGCACTTGCCAACGTCACAAGTCTTGCATCATTCTCAGCGAACATTGCAATAAATTTACGTGAAATGGCGCCATCATTATCTGAAGTTTTTCCGGCAAGCGGCAAAGAATCATTCTCGGATTTGATATTTGCGTTGTCATTATTCTGACGCAGCGAATCAGTTTGCTTCAACAGCGCTTTCATCAGATCATTGCTTCTATCAAGTTTAGCGGATTTCGAGACATTCATCGCAAGAAGAACGCAGAGAAGCGAAGTAGCAGCAAGACTTGAAAAAATATAAAAACGAGTACGGCGTTTTAATTTAACAGCATCTTCCGATGGCGCCGGTTTACGAAGATCATCACGGCTGGTGCTTCCATTTTGCGATACACTAATCTTTTCTACATGTTCAAGTAAAGCCGCTCTTGCAGAAACCGGAGGCTCAAGTAATGGAACGGCAAGAGCTAAAATAGAACAAGCCGCAAGCATCTTCTCCAATGTTTTGGAAAGATACGGATCGCCGGATTCGACAAGTCCTTCGAATTCTCGAAGCCCTGCTTCATCTTCACTTAATGCTCCGAGAGTATAAGCAGCGCATAGCTCTTCGATATGCTCGCGTTGGACATCGTTATATATTTGTTCGGTTGACATACTACAATAGAAGCTTGTACAACAATACTGAAAAACTAAAAACTACTTTCGCCTAAGATCCCTACTAATTTTAACATTCCGTTTCGCATCCGGGTCTTGATCGTCCCGATCGGTTCACCAAGCATTCCTGCTATTTCCGATTGCGAGTATCCTTCGTAATACGATAGATAAATCGCATTGCGCTGTAGCTCCGGTAGCTGATCCAAAGCCTGCTTAACCTGATGCCGCTCATCACTTTCGATCACCTCGCTCAGCGGAGTGTGATGAGTTGTGGTCTGATCGTTTGTGATCTCAGCAATATCATCATTCGTTTCCAAAGCAGATTTTTTATATCTGCGGGAGCGAAGAGTATTAATAGACTTATTGTGGGCAAGGGTAAGAAGCCACGTAACAAAGCTGCCTCGTTCATTATCAAACAGTCCGGCTTTATGCCATACTTGCAAGAAAACATCTTGCTGTAATTCACGGGCATCATCTTCGCTGCGAACGATCCTCATTGTCAACGAGTAGATCAACTTGGCATACTTATCATATAGTATAGCAAGCGACTTTTGATCTCCCTCGGAAATGCGGGCAAGAAGATCAAGATCTTCTTGATTAGACTTCTCTTTATCTATACGCATTTTTGGCACAGAGCGGATTGGTGCGCCGGAAGTGGAAGTCTCGGATTGAGGTGAAAATTTCTGATTATATGAAGTTTGCGGCATATCTCTCTCAACACACAGAAGAGAAATATTGTCCCATTGGGTATTGATTGAACCTAGATTTGGGGGCTTCTCGGCTACGATTTTCTCGGGAAGTTTTTCTGCATTCTTCTGCTAATGACTACTTCTCATGCACCAGCTTCACCGTTTTCACCTCACCAAATCCTGTGGATATTCTTGCATAGAATACACCGCTTGGGAATGACGAGCCATCTAAATGAATCTGATGTGTTCCTGCTTCAAGAGAATATCCATGCGAATCCCCCCAAACCCATTTACCGAGTTCATCATACACTGCTACCTGAATGTATGTCATCCGGTTTAGCATAAACTCCAGCGTGGTTTCCTTCTTGAAAGGATTTGGGCTGGAGGTGAAGGAGGCGAGATAGACCTCAGACAATGGAGTAGCTTGACCCGGAACGGATTTCTTGAGCAGGAATCCAAGTCTAAGCTGATCCAGTGAAGGAAGCACTGTATCTTCTGCGGTAGTGTCGCCAAGATCATGCATAGTTTGCCATGATTCATGACGGCTCTTAATTGTCTGATTGTAATCGTCAATTAATCCCTGATGGTCACAACCGGTATTATCAATCACATATTTGATTACTGCTAACCAAGCATTTGGAATCGCCCACTTTCCATAGACATACGTACCTCCTATAGACTGTAAGCAAACGCAGAAATAAAATGGATCTTTCGTATTAAGATACAAAACAGAAATCAACCAGTCTCGATAAACGTCATAGCGGGTCGTATCATCAGGTGCATATTCCTGCACATCGGCATCAAGATGAGGAAAAGCATGGAAGGAGCTTATATCATTTGCACAAAGTTCGACATATTTACGCAATGAGTCATACTGCTGTCTAAATTCAGCGTTATTTTGAGGCTTATAACCAGTCCAAGGTCGTAGATGAGTACATTCGTCGGCAGTATCGAAAATAGTTTCTATCGCCCCAATTGACCTCTTCCCTGAAGAATAAATTTTTCCTGCAAAATCCATGATCGGTTCTGCGGTCAAAACTCCTGCTCCGATCGCCGGGCTTCCTGTTTTTAATGAGAAGTCGCCATGGAGAGTATCGGTGAAGAGGGGATCGCCAATAATGGACAGCGTATCATTCACGCCGGGCATTTCCGACAAGTTGATCGCCATAGGATCGGGATTCAGGTAATCATGGAAAAGATTATTTTTGAAGAACTCAGTATTGTACGTAAAGTCATTCGAAGCATTCAGATAGATATGATTTGTGCTATAGGTCGTAAAAATATTATTGGCGATGACGTTATTCGCCAGATAAATATTATTCGAACTCGTATTCAGGCTTCGAAATGCAAACTGCAACATCTTAAAGCAGGTGTTATTAATGATAAAGGAATTATGACAAGAGCCAAGCCTGATGCCGGTATTCCCACCAATAAAAATATTTGCATAGACCTTAATGCTATCTGCCTCCCAAGCCGCACCAAGCGGACAGAAAAATTGTGGACCCGTATCGCCGCCGATATCTAATCCGCCGGCAGTGCAATTAATAAAAAGATTTCTCTGATACGTAATATTCTTCGAGCCGCCCTTGCAATGCGAACCATCGGCGGGCATATTTATAAATTTGCAACTCTCGATTCGTCCGTTGCGGTCAGCATTCATGCTGATACCATCAGCGATATTTGTGCCATAAGAAAAAAGACAATTCGTCACGACAAAATTATCCGTGCCGGTGAACTTCAAACATGCTCCGCTTCCGGTTTTGCCGGTATTATTTAATTCAGTGAAGTTACAGCTATCAATAATAATATCATGATTATCTATGAAGCAATCATACATATAATCAAAAAATAGCTGGTGGAAAACATTTGCAGAATATGCCGTATCATTGCCAAAGAAATTCAGTCCTTTGATCTTTAGATACTGCGCATGTTGAAAAGTATATTGCACATGAATAGAAACGGAATCCCCCGGATAGTTCATGATGACGATCCATTTGCTCGGTGATCCTATTAAGCTATCAATTCCATATCCTGTATCGGAATAAATTCCAGCATGGACAAAGATGGTATCGCCCGGATGCACGTTCTTTGAATGGCTTGCTGCAAAGATGGATGGGTAACTCTGTCCCGGACCGACATGGATCTGTCCACTTCCACTTCCGGCAAGAAGGGAAGAGGCGAGGATGATCAAGCAGATTATTTTTTTCATAGTGCAGAATCTTTGATGTTGAGCAACATCAATTAAAACTCAGTCATTCCAAGTGAATGAAACTGCTTTCTTACCCTCGACCTTTTTCTCGAACGGACTGAAGTCCGTTCAATATGTCCTCCTATTTCACCTTCACAAATCTCTGCGTCACTGATCCCGCGCTCGAATTCATCTGCATATAATACACTCCTTCGCTCAATCCGTGAACTGGAATTTCGATTTGCGAAATGCCGGAGAGAATATCTCGCTTATAGACTTCACGTCCCAAAACATCAAACATAATCAGGGTGGCTTTTTCTTGCGAAGGGAAATTTACGATGACGGAATTTCCGCTTGCTGGATTTGGATGAATCGTAAATGATTGAGAAGTTAATAAATTTTCCACTCCCGCTTTTGGAGTTGCATTTCCGTTCAGCACAGAATTACTCTTAATTGAATGCGCGAATGATCTTTCCAGATCGGTGCTCCAATCTATTCCAGCGGTGAATGGTCCATCTTGTTTCGGATGGAAGCAGATATTTATCTGTACGCTTCCGCCAGTGGGAATTAAGAAGGGAAGTTTGCTAGTATCAACTGAGAAATTTATGTTATCCGATAAACTAAATGACTTCGTTAAAGTGAACGGAGCCGAGCCGACATTTTTCACCAGAAGATTTTTGCAGATCGTATCTCCGATAATACTACTACCGAAATTAAGATCGGAGGAAGAAATGAGTCCCGTAGCACCATGAGCATCAAGCGAAACAGGAATAGTAAAACAATCAGTCTGGATGAGAAGTGTATCACGGTGCCGAACAGAATCTTTTGCTATATAGCAAAGCTGGACAGAAACTGAATCTTTCGGCAAAAGAATATATGGAAGCGCAGGCGTAATGGAGCGGATATTGAAGGCAGCATCGACTTTCTTTAAATTCGCAGAACCCAGAAGGATCGACGCTCCGCCTTCAGAAGCAGTGTTTTTTACAACGAACGTGGTACAAATTTCATCACCGATCTTTTGCGGCTGAAAAAATATGCTATCGGGTTTTAGAGAAGCAACCGGACTTGTTGCAAAGCTAATTGTTGGAGCATTGCGATTTAGGCGAACGATCATTCCATTACCGAGATTATCAATAATGCAAACCGGTGCAGTAGCAGCAGCAAGTTGATTACTAAATTTTACTTTGAAGCAGTATGGATCAGATGAGTGATAATCCGGATGCAACTCACCGGAAGTAAAAGCAGGCGAAGTGGAATCTAATACTGCATTCGAAAATTTCATACCGAGACGATCGAAGTAAATGCCTTCGGTATCATCAACAAGCATGACAGCCTTAATTCCCGGATCATTTGAACCTGTATCCTTGACGCAGATCGTCCAACCTGAACATTTGGATAAGGTATCAATGGATATTTTAAAAGATGGTGCGACTCCAGTATTGAGCTGCGTTCCTGCAGGGGCGGCATTCTCGAAGTTGAAGTTCAAAAAATATTGATATTGTATGACGAGTTTGTTCATGCCATATGTATAGGCAATGAACGGATGATCTGAACGCAGAGAAAAAGAACCCGGTCCCATACGATACACTCCGCCGGTGATATTATGATATTGTTTAGAAACATTAAGGAACGATCCAACCAGATTAAATCCTGTAGCTAATGGTACTAAGGGAGCTCCGTCATTTGATACTCGGATACCGGCAAGGCTATCGGCAATAATGTTCACATACTGATCTTCAGTAATACCATCAATTGTTTTAGGCTGAAGAAGAGAAAAATTATATGAGGTTCTCCAACGTGATTTAGGGATGATCGTCATCATGCTCGGAGAAGGTGCAACGCCAGAAGGGGGTTGACTGCGTTCATCATATTGTGTAACACCAATTTTTTTACCATTCGTGGAATAAATATCAACGGGCGAAGTAATATCAAGATGTTCAGCAAAGTGAAATCTTGATGCAGACATTGGATACGCACCTGATATCCCAACTACATCAGCTTGTGCCACAGCTATTGCATTATCAAAAGCAAATACTCGATAATTATCTCCATGTCCGTCATCCGATGGCGGCGTTGCTTCACGGAAGGGGAGAGAGATATATCCGGTACTATCCCAATATTCCACGGGAAGCATTTGCTCGATCATATAATCTCTCCCCTCAGTAAAAGTAAAATATGACGAATTAAAATCTCCGATGAATGCATCCTCATGACCGGAGATCACGGAGATCGGTTTTGATGATTGAATGATCGTGCCTGAAATATCTGCGCCTGCATCTCTGCCATTTGAACGAACAAGATACGACTGACCTTTGCCTAATCCAATAGTGAACGGATGAGGTAATCCCGTTGCACCGGGTCCTGTATTGACGCCTATATGATCGCCGGTTGTTGTAGTGGTTGGAATTATATTTATGTTAGTCCCTTCTTCCGTTCCTATGATCAAGAATGAACCGCCTCCGTTATCGGCTAGTGTTGGCAGACCATAACCTCTAAGTGCTCCGTTACCCGGATTATCATTATAACTTGCAACCACATAATTTTTCCCTAAGCCAAGTACGGGAAGCGCTAGATAACTTCCGCCGGAGTTTGCTCCCTTGGAAATAAATTGGACACTTATAGGATATTGAGAAGTGATGTGACACGTCTTGTATTCCGGAACTTCAGAATTTGTATCAATGCGCAAGGCTGAGAGGTCAAGTTCCACCTGTATAGAGTGCCTTCGGAGGACTTGCTTGATAAGAGGATTTGCCTCCTTCCCTGATGCATCAAAATATGAGATCTTAACGGTGTTATCATAATATGTAGTTATGACAGCAAAAGCCGCATAGCCGTTTGATCCCACATAATTGTAACTTGGAGTTATTAATCCAAGATAAAAATCTTTCCCTTCATTGGTTATGCTTCCATGTGGAAGAATTTGCGCCGAAAAACTTCCTTTCATTCCGATCGCAGAATAAATGGGATCTTCATAGGAGTAATTCCCGGCTATTTCAATGGTATAAGAATACGTTGTGCCGGAAATTACCGAAGTGATCGGCTTTGCACCCGGAGGTACGGAAATTGATTTAAGCGGATACTGAGAAAAGTTGCCACGCCACACAATCGTGTCTCCCACTTCGACTGCAAGAGAAGATGGGTTATACGTATAGCCGTTAAGACCACCAAAATCAATATAATGCAGGGTAGATGCCGATAAGCACTTGCTGGCAATCAGCATCAGTAAAAGTGTACTGATCGCTGTTAAATGGGGAAGACGATTCACAGTTGTGTTCATTTCTGTTGACAAAAAAACTTGAAAAAATAATGATGCTATTTATATAACACAGCAGTCGAGAAAATGTCTCAAATTAGAATGACTTTTTTGACAACAACCTAAGAACCCCGCCGATAGTGGCGGGGTTCTTTTCATATCCCAAAAATCCTTTAAAAATCTTGCTAATCTTGGTCCTGCTTCGGCTTTTTCTTAAATTCAAAAAATAATCCCAATCCCAATCCGAGAATTGCAAGGATATTTGTTGTAAGCGAGATAGTTTTTCCGTTTGTATAACGATCATCTTGATAGCGCATACGAAGTATGTGCTCTCCGGCAGGAATTTTGATCGCACGGAAAGCGTAGTTTGCTTTGTAGATCGTGGCAGGAGTTTTATCATCCAACTCTGCTTTCCAATACGGATACCATGTATCGGAAACAAAGAGTAGCCTATCGCCACTGGATTTCGTTTTGATCTCAATATATTCATTTTCGTATTTCACGACCGATACAGATTCGAGAGAATCATTCACAGGCGTTGCAGCAAGCGCGCCAAGTCCATCAGGCTGTTTATCAAAGAATACTTCATCGCGTGGATTGAACGTTCCATCGCGCATCGCTTGCAAAATATCAAGTGCAGGTTTAACTTCGTATCGGCTGACAAAAAATGCGCGCGGAAGAACTTGCGTATTCTGCCAAACAACGGTTTGGACAGGTCTCCCATCGCGTCCTTGCAAACTTTCTTTAGATTTAAAGACAATATTCATACGGCCTTGTACCGAATCGACTGGAAATGTGGCAATTATGTATTTTGTATTAAGTAAACTCCACATGAAGGGATTGAAAATTAGTTGTCCTTGTGCATTACCTGTGACATCAACAACATCTTGATATTCACGCATTTTTGCTGCACTGTATCCAGTGATAGTTTGCAAATTCCAAACAACGGGTACATTTGAAGTGCCTTCATTTACATCTAAAATTCGGAATAATGATTTATCCTGCTTGATAAATTCGACATAATCATGAGTACCCATATTCTGACGGAATTCAGACTTCGAGACGATATCCATCGGTCGGTAAGCGATTCTCACAAGATCAAAAATTGAAATAAGAAGTACGACAGAGGTGACAATTATTGCTGTGATACCCTTACCTTTTTGATAAAGCCAAAGTAAAAAAACTGCAATAAGGGCGAGTAGTGAACAAATAGCAGCGTCATTCAAGGCTGTCTTTATTGCTATATCTTTCAGATATGGGTCTTGAGAAGCTTCTTTTCCACTTGAGGCAATGCCACTACTTAATGTGCTTTCAATCGCTCCACGTCCAATTATTGAAATTAAAAAAAACGCTGCCGCCGTATACAATGCGAAAGTTGTGATTTTTAAAAGTCTCGCCTTTAATAGTTTGTCGTCTCCCACTTTCATAATTTTAATAATTCTATCAAGTGCCAGCGCTGCTAAAATAGGGAAGCACATTTGCATTAGCACAAGCGACATCATTGGCGCTCGGAATTTATTGAAGACAGGGAAGTGCTCGAACATTGGACGGTAGATCAGCGACCAATTACTTCCGAAAGAGAGCAGCAACGCAAAAAGACTGATGATGGCAAGCGGCGCAACGAGCCGGTCTTTTTTCCAAAGAGCAAAAATTGCGATCATAGCAAGAAAGAATACAACTGTGCCGGTATAATTTGCTGCATCGGTAATAGACATCTGCCCCCAGTAAGCATTTTTCCGGGATCCATTATCTATAGGTAGTTTGCCGAAGCCATACCAGCCCGGCACGATAAAGGTAATCATTTCGGCGGGCGAGAAAGAGAATTGCGTTGCATATTCCCAATCAAGTCCGCCGGAATTCGAGACGCCGGATGACCCATTCGCCTTTGGTTTTTCTCCGTTAACCGTCGCTCTATCAACGATGGGTGATGCTCCGCGAATAGAATATTGATCATAGCCAAGTGTTGAAAGATAGCGGTCTGCCGACATTGCAAATGCCGCGCCGACCATAACGAGAGTAATTATTCCCGTTCGAAAAACAGGAATAAGATTTCGCTTTCCGATGAGATCACTGACAAGCCAGACAATAAAATAAATAAGGATGGCAAGGAATTGGTAGAATACCATCTGGGGATGCGTGGAGTCAAGAAGGAAATGTAGCGAGATCGCAAGCACGGAAATCCAGAGAAGCATCTGCTTCCAATTCAATTTTTCTTCACGAAGTTTTTCTAAGCACAGCAAAATATAGGGGAAGCACATCACGGCGAAGATCTTTGTGTTATGCCCGATCATCACGTACGTCATGATCCACGTCGAGAACATTCCGCTGAATGCGGCAAAGAGCGCGACAAGGTGCGAGGTTTTTCGCCCCATTCGCATCAGCAAGTAAAGCCCAAGTCCGAAAATAAAATATCGCCAAATATGGATCATCGCATCATTCCCACCGAAAAGTGCGACGGGGATCGAGCAAACAAAATCAAATGCTTCATGCGCCAGATCGTACGTTCTGGCACCTGTTGACATCAGCGCCGCAAAGCTTGGCATTCCGCAGAAAATATTCGGAATCCATTGCGGCACGCTCTGCCCTGCTGCCTGAGCAGCAGTGATGTATGGCACAATGCTTTCGCTTGCCGTATTGTCGCCGGCATTGAAGGCTTTATCTTTTCCGAGAACACCGTTAAAGAAAATAAGCAATGCGACAAAGATCGCCAAAATTGCAAGCGGTCCGCGCGCTTTTTCGGGAATGCCCGAGCTTTTAGATTCGGATTGCGGATTGCGAATCTCGTTCAGTGATTTTGTTTGCTTATTCTTAAATAACGGTTTTTGCTGAGCCATACGTAGTTATTGAATGAAATATAGAATTCAAAAATACGGAGAGATTGCGTTGGGGTTTCTAATATGCTATTTACAGCAGAAACCATCTGAGAATCAAATAGGGTTATAATCTACCGTCATTTTACAAGAATATGAAAAAAATAATTTCTTTTGGTTTGTTTTTGTTCTTGCTGAATATCAGTTCAGCATCAGCACAGGATTTCGAAGGGCAAGTAATGTTGCAACTGGGCGGAAAACAATGGGAGGATTTTGAGATCCCGCCTCCAACGATTATTTATATTAAAGGTCAGAAAACACTTACTAAAATAGTCGGTCCATTCCTCAATTATTATATTTATGTAGATATTGGAACAGGGAGGGTTGTAGATGTAAATATGAGTAAAGGAGTAGGGCATGAAGCGACATTATCCGATTTCAGAGAAGCAATACGAGCAGATACAAGTAAGTCTAAAGATACATTACCCCCTCTTATAGCAACAGGTGATACAGAGAGAATCGGTAATCTAAAACTTAATTCAGCATGCTATCGTATGATCATGGAGCACAAAGATGCAGGTAGAGAAGTGGAATTGGAAATTTGGTTTACGAGAGGTCTCAGTGAACCTATTACCGGTTTTTTTAAGAATTATCTTGAAAGTATTATGATCGGTTTTTTTGGGAATGATTTTATAGGCAGACTAAGGTCAGTGTTCAAACCTTTTATTGAAAGAGGTGAGATGCCGATAGAAGTAGGGTTCAGGATAAAAGGGCAAAAGGAATTAGATTCGAAACTTGATTTTCTCTGGTTTGATGATGTGAAATTAGATGATGCAACCTTTAATATTCCAAAGAATATTAAAATTGAGCAACAACATTAAAATTTCATTATGAAAGTGGGGGTTGAAACCCCTTCGCTTGCCCTCTCGTTACAACTTCTCTTAAATAATGATTTATATATGAAACAACGTATCAGCTATTTATTAACTTTCGCATTTGCGCTATTTCTATCGGGAAATGCATTTGCCCAGAAAACTTTCGAGGGCACAATGACGATGGAGATCGCGTCCCATCAAAAAGATAATGCAAAAATGACGATGACGACAAGCGTCAAAGGCGAGAAGTCTGTCATGGAATTGCAAATGGCACAGGGCAACATGAAAATGTTTATTGATCAGGCTGCCGGCAAGATGACGATGGTCATGGAAGCATTGAAGATGGGAATGGTTACCGATCTGAAAAAAGCAGAAGAGGCTGCAAAGAAATTGCCGCAAGATTTGGAACCGCCTACGATCACCGCTACAGGGGAGAAAAAAAATATCAATGGACATGAGTGCGAACGCTACCAGGTTATTACTCACACCGGCGATTCAAGCAATTGGTGGATGACCAAGGATGTTCCCGAGAGGATGTTAAAATCATTGCGAGCTACGCTGGAAAAAGGCATGAAAAATGCCGTGCGTAGCCGTGCCGGAGGGATTGGCAGTTCGATGGAAGCCTTATTCAAGAAAGGGATGATGCCGATACAGATCGAATCCAAACAGGCAACGATCACCTTTGTGAAATTCGAAGAAAAGCAAATTGATGATTCCGTTTTCGTTATTCCGTCCGACATTACCATTCAGGAGATGCCGGCAGGTCTTGGCGGAGGGATGTAGGAAAATATGAAATGGGAAATATGAACTATTAATACGTTGTTTTATTTTCATAGTTCATATTTCTGATCTCATATTTCCCCCAAACGGGCATTTAGCTCAGCTGGTCTAGAGCAATCGCCTCACACGCGATAGGTCACAGGTTCAAATCCTGTAATGCCCACGAGTTTAGCTTAAGCGTAAAATCGAAGATTCGCAGAGGCGGACTTAAATTAGGCATCCCGAAATTTTCGGGATGAATTCTTCACCATGTATTCCAATTTAGAATTATGGCATTACAAGTTAAGACATTTAAAGTTACCGATGAAGCGAGCGAAGCTGCCGTCGGGACATTCCTTCAAGGGAAACGTGTTCATCATTGGCAGTCATCATATTCCGGCGATCAGTGGAATCTGCTCATCGCATTCGAAGAAGATCACCGCCGTCCCGAACGAGATAACCGCGATAACAGGGATAGCAGAGATCGCGATAGGCGCGAGCCGCGTGCTATGCAGCCTCGGACTATGACTCCGAAGCCTGAGCGTATGGAGCATGCGCCCGAACTTCCGGCAGAGGATATGCCGCTCTACGAAAATATTCGTAAGTGGCGCAACACCGTTGCCCGCGAAGAGAAGATCAAGCCATACATTCTTTTTAATAATAAGCAGCTCGAAGATCTCGTCAAAGCCAAGCCGCAAGATGCTGATGCTTTAAAGGCGATCACTTCCGATATTACTCCGGAATATTTTGAGAAATACGGAAATGAACTGCTCGGCTTAGTGAGCGCAAATCCCACTCCGGCAAGCTAAATATTGCATAAAGAAAAAGGTCAGGTCTTTTAAGGGACCTGACCTTTTGATTGTTGTCCTTTTTGTCATACGATGCCGCGAGAGGTACGGCAGATTGCGAGAAACAAGGTGTGAGATTGTGTTGTGTCTAATTAAATTCTCATTTCATGTTGCAAAATTACGAGTCTGATATTAGTCAGTTGTTACCAAACGATGAAGAAATCAATAACAGAATCAGGTTATGAATTCTGATGCGCTTATCGCTGAATTTTTCTCAGATGATTCTTCAAAAAATCTGAAGGAGCGGGAATTGCTTCACCGTATCGTCACGGCATTGCCATCAGATTCATCATCGCTCTACGACCTCACATTTCACGCAGCATTTGCAAAAAGAATTTTCGAGATCATCCGGCGTGAAGGTCCGCATACGCAAGGGTTCGAGAGGATGCAACAAAGCTTTCTGGAATCCGTAGAAAAGATACGAGGGATTTTGATCCGAATTGAGTCGGAGAATTCCATCCCGACAACTGAACTTACCTCATCCACATCGGAGGCAAGAGCAATGATCTCAAGATTTATCGAAGATCTTGCTGTACTAAAAAATTGGCTTGTAAGCCGCCAGACGCAGTGAACCATATAATAGATCATATTTTATATCACGAGAACATCCGCATTCCTGCGACGCTGGAAGAACTGCACAATGTCTATGTATGGGCTGAAGATCATTTACTGCAAACCGATATTCCCGAATCCAAGCGCTTTGATATTATGCTTGCCCTAAGCGAAGCGGTAACCAATGCCATCCGCCACGGCTGCCAAAATACCATCGGAGATTTTGTGGATATCGAAGTAACGATCACCTCCAACACTGTAAATCTTAAAGTCCATGATTGCGGAACAGGTTTCGAACCCGAAGCAGTACCCGATCCCACCAAGCCTGAAAATCTTCATATCCCCAACGGCAGAGGAGTCTTCCTGATAAAAACCTTAGCCGATGACGTCAAATTCGATTTCTCCGAAGACGGCACAACCGTAAGCGTGAAGTTTACGGTGTAGATTAAATAAATGAAATTATCAACTAAAACGTCGCTGATATTTGCTTTCCTTGCGCTTCTGATATTTACCTCAGAAGCGCAGGGGCAGTTTGCATCATGGTCAAAGTTCTCGAATATCGGATTTATTCCACGTTACGGAATGACATCAACACTTCTCAATGGCAAAATATATGTGATCGGCGGGGAAGGTGTGAATTGGTTTCTTAATGATGTTCAAGTGTATGACCCCTCAGCCGATTCCTGGAATTCTTTAGTAACACATGGGGATTTCCCCCTGCATTTTTCACATACGGCTTTAGCAATTGATGGAAAGATCTACGTAATAGGCGGACTGGAAAACAATTTTGATTTTGCAGATTCTATTTGGGTGCTTGATCCTTCTGATAGTTCATGGACTGTCACCCTGCCTCTTGAAGGGACACATTTTACAGACCGGTATAATCTTGCTTCCTCTGTTATCGGCGATAATATTTATACGATTGGCGGCTCGGCAGGTCCTCTCTGGTGGGTAAGTCCGGTAGAAGTGTTTAATATAAAGACTCGGGAGTGGAGTACGCCAGTAGTAACAAAAGATTCATTCCAGATTCAGATAACGCCAAAATCATTTGTGATCGACGGTAAAATTTATGTAGTCGGTCACCCTCTGGATACTTCCTGCCACTGCGATGTGCAGGTATATGATCCGCAGACAAATATCTGGAGCGTTCCGGTAACAAACGGAATGCGAACGCCTCGCGCGTATTTTGCCGCGAACGAAATAAACGGGAAAATATATATCATAGGCGGGCAGGATTGGTATCAAAGCGGCAAACCCATTGCAACTACTGAATTCTATGATCCTGCATTACAAACTTGGTCACTACTTCCCGTAAAAGGAATCCTTACCCCAAGAGATTATCTTGCATCAAGTTCAATTGGAACTGAAATATACTCGATCGGCGGACAAGCATCGGGGGCAAACTATTCCAGTGCAACAGAAGTCCTGACGCTCGATGCTAGCAGCGTAAATGCCTCATCAAATGGCAAAGTATATTTCAGTCATCGCATCTTCCCTAACCCTGCTACAACAACTTTAAACTTAGTGTCTCTTGAAACCCCTACAAAATATAAAATCATTGATGTTCTTGGAAGAGAAATGATGACAGGGATGACATTAGATCATGCAACTTTGACGATAGATATTTCTTCGTTGCTCCGAGGAATATATTTCGTATTTGTGGAGAGATCGGATGTGAAAGGAGTATTTGTCTCAGCAGGAAAACTCTGCGCAGTTGGGTCTGTTCACTGAGTTGCCGTAAGCAGTTACACCTTCTGGTAAAGACCAGTAGAAAAGATTATCCCATTGGGATTATCTTTTCGTAGAAAATAACTCCCCGAAACCCGACCGCCTTTTCCCAAT
>JBBQWV010000012.1:0-103134 GCA_038210275.1 Kapaibacterium sp. (SeqCode)
ATTGGAATGCTACGAAGCGAAAGAAATCGAGAAGTGTAGAAAATGGGCACTCAGTGCACTACCCGTGGAAGAACGCTATCTTAAGCTTCATCCTGACGATGAAGTCAGTCGTATGCGGCATGCGCACCTTCTTTTTTGGGGCGGTCGCCTTGAAGATGCACGAGGCGAAGCAATGAAACTAAAAAATTTAAAAGATGGATTGCCACTCTACAACATTGCCAATCTCTTCAGCCAGATAGGCGAGAAAAAGGAGGCGATTGAAACCTTTGCTATGGCGATCAAGGCGGGATATAAGAATATTTCAAAAATGAAAGAATTTCTGGCAGATAGAAGCACCGATGGCATAGCCCAACTTGCCGGTACGCCGGAATACGAGGCGGTGAAGCAGATGGTGGAGAAGATCGAAGGGGAGACCAAATCCAATGTCTGATATTTTCATCTCATATTCATCCAAAGATCGCGCTCAAGCCGAGCAACTCACCGAGCTTCTCGCTTCGGCGGGGTTATCGGTGTGGATCGATCAATCGGGAATCGAGGCGGCTACGAGTTGGTCGGCGGAAATATATGATGCTATTGAGTCATGTAAAGCTTTGGTTGTGATGCTTTCGCCTAACTCGATTGAATCAGTGAATGTGGCGAAAGAAGTTTCTTTAGCAGCCGAACAGAAGAAGAAGATACTTCCTCTCGATCTCGAACCGGTAACGTTGACACGTGATCTTGGTTATCATCTTGCAGGTTTGCAACGAACTTCGATGACCAACATCGATGCCATCATCCGCGCGCTCGGCAAACTTGGATTGGAAGCAACGCAAGCTCCGACACTCAAGCTCGTCAAAGAAACAGATGGCAGAAAGAGTTTGATGATACTTCCATTCGAAGATCTATCCCCGACAGCAGATAATGAATGGTTTGCAAATGGTATTGTAAATGAGTTGATCTCTGCACTTTCAAATGTCAAATCTCTGCGTGTAACCGATCAGCAGACGACGAAAGAATACAAATCATTCAAGGGGCATCTTACAACCTATGCTAAGGAGATGTCCATCAGATATTTTGTGCAAGGTGACGTTCGCAAGTTTGGAGATCAGATAAAAATATCAAGCAGATTGCTCGACATCGAAACCGGCGATCACTTATGGCAGGATTCGCTGAAGGGGACGATGGATGATATTTTTGAGATTCAGGAGACAGTTGCAAAGAAAGTGCTTGATGGTCTTGCAATTATTCTTACGAAGGAGGAAGCGAAGAAGCTTGATAAGAAACCGACAGAGAATGCCGAGGCGTATGAGTTGTACTTGAAAGGATTAGAATATTTCGCTCGGCATACGAAGAGCGACTACGAGCGCGCCCTTTCGCTTTTAGAAGAAGCAGTCCGTCTCGATCCGAACTTTGCCCAAGCCCATGCACAGATTGCAAACACTTCTTTGGAGCTCCACCACAACTATGGTCCCAATGCGGGCTTACTTGTACGAGCAGATCAAGCTGCCGGACGTGTCCGCGAGCTTAAGGGCGAATCGGCGCAATATTTCTCGATTATGAGTCATCTTTCCCTTCGCCGCGGCGACGCAGAAGGCGCACTTCGCCATGCCCGACGCACAGTCGAGACTGAGCCTGAGTATTCTCTCGGCTATGGGGTGCTCGCCTTTGCCTATCAGGCGCTAGGCAGGAATCAGGAAGCTGCAGAGGCAAGGAAGGAGTATGTTCGGCTCCGGGAGAACAACCGGATCGGGCATTTCAACCTTATTCTCACGCTCCATGAACTGGGTTCGGAATCCGAGTTGCACGAAGCCGCTGCCAGAGCAATTCCTATCTTTGAACGCCACGTTCGACTGACTCCCGATGATTACAATGCCCGAGTCCAGTTGGCGAATATTCTTGGATTCTGCGGCCGCCCCGCGGACTCAATTGCAGAGGCAGACAAGCTTTCAGCTATCGAGTCGATTGATGGGAATCCCTGCTACAATCTTGCCTGCCTCTATCTGAATGCGAACTTACCTGAGCGGGGAATGTCTCTTCTTCGCCGCGCCGTGCAAAAGGGATTTCGCAGTATGGAAACCTTCCGCCGCGATCCCGATCTTGATCCGCTGCGGGGAACGCCGGAGTTTGAGGAGCTGATGAAAGAATTGGAAGCTGGTACTGTCTGATATTTTCATCTCCAGACAGTATTGTGAAGAATGTCAATTTTTGAGAAGCAACTTCTCTTTCGTTGGTGTGTTGTATAAAAAGGTACGTTTTGCTGATTTGTCTGAAACTCAATTTATAAAGGGTCATCTCGATGAAAAAAAATATACATATTCTCCTGTTTATTGTTATTACGATCTCAGCCCAACTTGCAACGGCACAATCGTGGCAATGGGCGGCAAAGACAAAGGGTATTAGTGATAATTATTTTACGGTATTGACATTAGATGCCAACGGTAATTCCTTTGTTGCCGGAAGTTTTCGTGATACTGTCACATTGGGTTCAATAAAATTACTCAGTCCCGAGCAATGGTCAATATATGTTGCGAAGTATGATCCGAACGGGCAAGTTTTATGGGGCAGGGTAGTGATCTACGGTGATACGATCCCAAACGTGTTTGTCAATGGTATCGCCGTTGACCCCGAAGGCGAAATTAGTATCACCGGTCGGTTTGCCGGTAGAGCTTTTTTCGGGGCAACAACTTCTGCAAACTGGCTTGTCGGTGGCCCAGAGTATGATGTGTTCGTCTCACACCTCAAAGCAAATGGCGAAATGCAATGGACCAAAACGATTGCGGGTCCCGGTTTTGATTATGCCGGTGGTGTCAACGCCGATCGCTTTGGAAATATTTATGTGTGCGGCGAATTACATGAGTACCCCTACACAGGCTCCGCCGGAAAATTATTTCTTGCAAAATATTCTACTTCAGGAAATCTCAGTTGGTTCGACTCGACCAAGACCGTTTCCAGTTTTACATATACCAATGATATGCGCACCGATGCAAACGGAAATATTTATATCATTGGCTCATTCTTCGGGGTCATTACTTTTGATTCGGTGCGCATACTTGATGCGATCAATAGAGAGTCCAACACTTTCATTGCAAAGTTCTCAAGTAATGGTGAAAATCTTTGGCTCCAAAAAGCCGGCGGCGGCGGCGGATATTGCGGCGGCAACGGAATAGATGTCGATGATAGCAGTAATTGTTATATCACGGGTTTCTACCGCGGGGCAATTTCGCTCGGCTCGTTCGATCTGTTCGGTACTGCTGGTATGGCTTATGAAACGTTCGTCGCAAAGTGCGATCAAGACGGAGAATATGTCTGGGTGAACAAGGGCATCGGAGCCGTATCGGTAGTACAATCTCGCAAAATCTGCGCAGATGGTCAGGGCAATTGTACTCTCCTTGGTGGCTTTACGGCTCCCATTTCATTTGATGCGATCACCCTGCAAGCAAATAATATTTCAAATATATTTCTTGCTAAGACGGATGCCGCAGGAAAATTTGTATCGGCTTCGCAATGCTCATCACCGACGAATGTTTCACCATCGGCGATCAGATCAAATAACGGAAGCACCTTTCTTGCAGGAAGTTTTGTCAATGAGCTCAAGTTTGGCTCTCAGGTCACACTTAGCAGCAATCCAACTTCCTACAATGCATTCCTCGCGAAGCTCGACCAATCATTAGATGTCAAACAACCTCAGGAAAATACGACTGTTACTATTTTCCCTAATCCTGCGCACGCTTCCTTTTCACTTATCGGAGATGATGCAGATCATTTGTCAGAGATCACGATCTCTGACGTGTTAGGCAAGCAACGATTTGAGATCAAGAAAACCGACGACCAAACATTTGATTGTTCGCTTCTACCGAACGGTGAATATTTTCTCAGTATGAAAAGTCAGAACAAAGACCAAGTTCTGAAACTGATAAAACAATAGAGCGCTTCCGATCTACGAACGTCATGTGCGCCTGGCTCCCGATGATTACTATGCCCGAGTCCAGTTGGCGACTATTCTAAAATATTGCGGCCGCTCAGCCGACTCAGTGGAAGAGGCAGATAGGCTTTCGGCTGTCGCACAAAAGGGATTTCGCAATATGCAAGACTTCCGCCGCGATCCCGATCTTGATCTGCTGCGGGGGACGCCGGAATTTGAGGAATTGATGCAAAGTCTCAACCGTGGTTAAAGGATTTGTCAGGATTTTGATTTCTAGGATTTTGAAATCCCGGTTAATCCTTAAATCTCATTAATCACGGTTCAGATAACGATTTCTTATTTCCAAGAGATGGACGAATAGGTGGTTATTCTTCCGTATTCAAAATTGGAGCTTTGACTTGGGTCCTTTACCCAATACGGAGAATCATTATTGAGATCAATCGTCGTTGCATTACTGGCGGGCACAGCTGCGATAGCGGTAGAGGTTTTCACTTCGAACATCCCGTAGCTCATACATGCGATATATTTTCCATCAGGCGACCAACACGGATGTGTCTCTATTTTATCACCGCTGGTGACTTGGCGAAGTCCGGTGCCGTCGGAATTGATCACCCAGATATGAGCGCTCATCGCAAAAGCGATCTTCTTTCCGTCAGGGCTTGCAGCAGGGTGTTTTGGATTTATCAACCCTGATCCGATCGAAGTTATATCCAACCTATCCGCAGAGAGGAGGTAGAGACCACCGTAGAAAGTTACTTCTCCGGCGGACTCATCAAGTGTTCCTGATAATACTAACGAGCCGTCAGGCATCCACGAGCCATCGAACAAGCTGTCGACCGTGTCAAAAAGTGTTCCGTCACTTTTCATTAAAAGCGTTGCATGTCTATCACTAAGCTCCGGCGGGAATTTGCCGCCGGGATTAAGCCAGTAGCTGAAACAGATCGCACTGCCATCTTTCGACATTTTCGGATTCTTAAAATTGAGTACGTTATGAATGGTTGACTCCAGCAGGACATGTTTACTCGCGCCGTTGGATGCAATCAGTGCAATCTTCCAAAAAACAGTCGGTGCATCCATGTCCGGCTCTTCATAAAGTATCTCTCCGCTTGGAGTCCATGATGGACATTGTCCCGGTTTGAATGCTATCGTTTCCCTCTGAGTTGAGAAACTATACAATGCGATCTTCGAATCAGTACCTATATCATACACAAGTGTTCCGCTCGCTCCGCCCGTAGTATCTCCCGGTGCAGTGGAAGTTTTGCAGGAGCCAAGCATGACGGATGCGGCGAAAAACAGGGTGAGAAATAATTTATTGAGTCGTGGCATTAAAGGTCGTTGTTAAAGTGTAAGAGAATGAGTGGGATTGAAGAGATTAAATTTGTTATAAGTTCCGATGAGCACCTATGCCTCTGATCGAACGTTGAACAAGGGAAGCTAAATTTCATGATAGATCACGCGCCATTTCTTAGCATACTTCCACAATCTCGCATCCTTTACAAGGAGGCGGATAGGCTTGTCTATGATTCTGATGGTGTGACGCTTGAGCGATTTAAGCCTTCTCTTGTTTTGCTTGCTGAAACTTCGGATGAGATTCAGAAGATCGTCGCTTATTGCTATGCTCATACAATTCCATTCGTGACTCGCGGAGCAGGGACGGGACTATCCGGCGGTGCGCTTGCCTGCGGTGAATCGGTGATGATCGTCACGGCGGGATTGGATAAAATTTTAGAAGTGAATCAGGAAGAACGGTGGGCTATCGTTGAATCGGGTGTGATCAATGAGAAACTTTCGAAAGCAGTAAAGAAATTTGGTCTGCACTTCGCACCTGATCCATCGAGCGGCGCGGCTTCGACGATCGGTGGAAATATCGCCGAGAATGCAGGCGGTCCGCATTGCCTGAAATATGGCGCAACTGCCGAGCATATTTTAGGAATCGAACTTATTCTTCCAAGCGGAGAAAAAATTTGGCTTGATGCGAATGATGAAAGTGCTCCGATGCTTTCGCTTTGTATCGGAAGCGAAGGGACTCTTGGCATAATTACGAAAGCAAAAGTAAAACTCATGCCCATCGCCGAAGCGGTGAAAACTTTGCTTGTTGATTTTCCGACTGTGCGCGATGCTTCGGAAACGGTCAGCGAAATTATTGCAACAGGAATTGTCCCAGCCGCATTAGAGATGATAGATGCCGAAGTGCTCGGTGCCTTAGAAGCTGCATTCAAACTGGGTTTCCCGACCGATGCCGGAGCGTTGCTTATTATCGAACTCGATGGAAGAAAACATTCGATCGAACGGCTTGCAGATCAAGTTATTGAAATTGCCGGGCGTCATCATTGCAGAACCGTTCGCGTTGCTGCCGATGAGAAAGAACGCAATGCATTATGGCAAGCTCGCAAAAAAGCATTTGGTGCACTCGGCAGAGTCAGCCCAAGTTATTATACACAGGATGGAGTTATTCCGCGATATGCATTGCCGGAAGTTTTAGAAGAGATTTCCAACATTGGAAAAAAGCACAACCTCCGCATCGCAAATATTTTCCATGCCGGTGATGGTAATCTCCATCCGGCAATACTTTACGATGAGAAAGATCCCAAAAGTGTGAAAAGTGTTTTAGCGGCAAGCAAAGATATTTTATTGCTGTGTTTATCGAAAAATGGTTCTATCACCGGAGAGCATGGAGTTGGCATCGAAAAGAAAGAAGCACTCGGCTGGATGTTCAGCGAAACTGACATTGCCATCATGGCAAGATTACGAAATGTCTTTAACGGAGAAGGCCTCCTCAATCCCGGAAAATTTCTGCCGACCGATCATCCATGTTTAGAAGCAGGGCATAAGCATCGGATGATACAAACCTGATTTTTGCCAACTTATTAACATCGTCATTGCGAGGAGTCCGCAGAGGCGGATTAGCCCGACGAAGCAATCTAAAAATTTTAGGATTACTGAACTATTAAAGTTTTTAGATAGCCACGTCATCCGCAAGCGGATTCCTCGCGATGACATTCTTTTATCATTCTACCAAAAATAACATCATTGTTCTTGGTCAAAATCCCGCCCCCTATGTTACTTTGCCCCCTCGAAAGCGTTTATCATGCAATGAATCTAATTGAGGCAAATTGAGTGTATTACTATTAATAATTATTCATAAACGGGAAAACGTGTGACAAATCTCCGGTTTTGGTGTCATTACTATAGAAAGGGTATCTAGTCGGAGAGGAATTCGAAACTTTTGAGGGAAAAAATCGAATAAGTAACAAGGATACCTGCGTTTTGGAGCTAGAATGAGGATTCTCGGAACGATTTTTGAAGGAATGTGGACAAAATGTCGTATCTTTGCATTCCTATCTTTGGACGAATACGTATACGACCACGGCATAGCATAATAACAACGCAATAAAATAAGGGAATAAATCCCGATCTACAATTAAATTTTTGATAAGGATCTTTGTAAAAAAGGTGATTAGGAAGCGATAAGGGGAATATGGCAATAGCAACAGTAATGTTAGACGATAAGACACTCAGGGAAAGACACCGCGATTTTGAACGCGAAGCGATGCCGCACGTAACGGCACTCTTCAACTTTGCCCTGCGTATGACCAGCGATCCCGATGATGCCAACGATCTTTTGCAAGAGACCTACATGAAGGCGTATAGGTTCTGGGATAAATTCGAACCCGGCACCAATTGCAAAGCGTGGCTTTTCAGGATCATGAAGAACTCGTACATCAATATCTACCGTAAGGAATCGAAAGAGCCGGATAAAGTTGATTACGAGGACATCCAGAATTTCTATAATACCATCCGTTCGGAGTACACTGACCCGAATGATATGGAAGCACGCCTTTACCGTAATCTTTTAGATGACGATCTTACACGAGCCGTTGAATCTTTGCCCGAAGATTTCCGCACCGTAGTGATCCTTTGCGATATCGAAGGATTTACTTACGAGGAAATTGCGGAATTCGTTGATTGCCCGATCGGCACTGTCCGTTCGCGTTTGCACAGAGGCAGAAAGCTTCTGCGCTCCAAACTCATCGAGTACGCCCGCATCCGCGGCTATAACGTTGATGAAGAGCGTCACCGGAAATCCAAACATGAAGAAGAGTTGGAGCAACTTGCTGCAACGGGACATCCCACACTCTCGAAGATTCATAAAAATTAAAAGCAAAAAGGCGACCAAACGGTCGCCTTTTTTTTGCACCCTCCTCTACCTTAAACGCAGCACATCCTCTTACTCAGTATCGTAAATGTTTTCGAAGACTTGTTTTTTGGTCAAGCCCACTAAATTCTTCGTATATTTACTGTAGAATATTTGCTTTTTCAATAAACGTTTATCTTAATTTTCTCCTCTTTTGAGTATGAATAAACGATATATAACTCTTATAGCTGCGATCATCCTTTCGATCCCGGCATTGTTTCTTCACGGATATGCACAGCATATTCCCACTTCGTTGAATTCACAAGAGCTTCGTTCAGCATATAGAATAACTGCATTTTCAAAGAATCTCATCGCCCCTGCATTTATTAAATTTACTGATGAACATATTTCTGCGCTTGAAGGAGCAATGCCGTTACTAGCCAATGCATTGCAAATGTCAGCTGATGATGAACTTCGTTTGATCCGTAATGATACAGATAACCTCGGCTATGTTCATCACCGTTATCAACAATACTATCGAAATATAAAAGTTGAATCAGGCCAGTACCTTATTCATGAAAAGAACGGAGTTGCTGTTTCAGCAAATGGAAATTGGGTTGATCATATAAGCATCAACACCATTCCATCATTATCAGAGAGTGCTGCAGCAGAATATGCACAGCAATTCATCTCCCGAAAAAATTATAGCGGTAATTCAAAAAAGAAAACACTTGTACTATCGGCTATCACTACAGGAAAAGGTGAAACGGTGATCGTTGCCGAGGATCTGGATTTTGAAAAGAATGAACTCTGCCTTTGTTACAAATTCGAAGTAACATCAGTAAATCCGTTCACAAAAAATATTATCTATGTCGATGCCAATTCAGGAAAAATAATAGCATCGGAAAATGAGATCGAATGCGCAAGCGTTACGGCAACGGCAAATACGATATATTCCGGTTCGCAAACGATCAAGGCTGATTCCGTTTCGGCATCGAGTTTTAGGTTAAGGGACGGGACACGCGGATCAGGAATTGAAACCTATAATGTAAAAAAATCAACGAACCTTGCAAATGCCGTAGATTTTACAAGTACCAGTACGCTCTTCAATACCAGTACTAATAAAGATAATGCTGCTTACGATGTGCATTGGGGGATGGAAGCAGGGTATGATTATTTTTTAAATGTGCATGGAAGAAATTCGATAGATAACGCAGGAAAAAAAATAATCTCTTATGTGCACTATGATTCTCCCGGAGCGTTTCAAGCCGGGCGTATCGGTGACGGCTTATTTGCATTTAATGACGGAACAGGTGCAGCCGGTGGATTTAATCCGTGGACAAGCCTTGATCTCGTAACGCATGAACTTACGCATGGCTTAACATTCCATACTGCGGGATTGCATTACGGGGGCGAGTCGGCAGCGCTCAATGAATCGTTTTCGGATATTTTCGGAACGTGTATCGAGTTCTACAAAAAACCTGCAACGGCAGATTTTCAGATCGGTGAGCAGGCGGGAGTAACTGCCGGAACCATCGTCAGAAGTTTGGCAAATCCGAAACTCACAAATCTTCCGAACACCTATAAAGGCACGTATTGGTATTCCGGCGGCAATGATAATGGCGGAGCTCATACGAATTGCGGAGTGCAGAATTATTGGTTCTACCTGATCTGCCAGGGCGGAAGCGGTACGAATGATAATTCAAATTCCTACAGCGTCTCGGGTATCGGTATAACAAAAGCTGCGAAGATCGCATACCGGACGCTGACGGTTTACCTCACATCATTTTCCAATTATGCTGATACGCGAACACTGAGCATTCAAGCTGCTGCCGATCTTTATGGCATTTGTTCAGCTGAAGTGAAATCCGTGACCGATGCATGGTATGCTGTCGGAGTCGGCGCTGCATATTCAGCTTCGGTAAGTGCAAATTTTTCAGCAAGCGGTACCACAAGTTGCAGTGTACCTTTCGATGTGCAATTCAATAATACTTCTGTTAATGATTCTACTGCCGTATGGGATTTTGGCGATGGCGCGACAAGTACATCCATCAATCCAACTCATACCTATACCAACCCCGGTACATACACAGTGAAACTTGTTTCGGCAAGTTGCGAAGGAATAGATTCTCTGACGAAGCCTGCCTATATCACTATCAGCACGCCAACCTCTCCGCTTACTACGGCAGCAGCAAGCTGCTCTTCTTCGGCGCTTGTCTTAAAAGCTTCGGGCAGTGGAAATTTGAAATGGTATGCGGCGGCAACAGGAGGTGCATCGCTTTTTACCGGTACAAATTTTATTACACCTGTTCTTGATTCAACGAAAACATATTACGTTGAAGATGAAGTGGCTGGGACAAAATCAAATTTCGGGCCGACGACGTGGCAAGGACAGTATGGGTCGCTCCCGTCGCAATATGTGAATTTTAATATTTTGCAATCGGCAATTTTGCGAAGTGTAAAAACAAATTCATATCTTGCAGGAAAAAGGAAGATCCAGATTCGCGATAATCGCGGCGCCGTTGTTTTCGATTCGATCTACGATCTTCCATTAGGCGCGGTCACGATTCCGATCAATGCTGTTCTTGCTCCGGGTAGTGGATACCGCATCGGCGGAGACACACTCTATTTTGCATTTGATGGCACCAATACTTCCTATCCTTACACCCTGCCGGGTGTTGCTTCGATCACCGGAAATACCGTTTCAAATTCTCTCTATCTTTTCTTTTACGATTGGCAGATCGAAACAGCTCCGTGCAAAAGTGTGCGAACTCCGGTAACGGCAACGATCTATCAACCGCCGATCTTATCACTGAAATTCAAAACGGATACGCTCTGCGAAAAAGCCGCATCGATAACCCTTGAAGGCGGATCACCAAGCGGAGGGACATATTCAGGGGCGGGAGTTACAGGCACGACATTCGACCCTAAAATTGCAGGCACTGGTGATATACCCATCACCTATAGCTATACCGATGCACATGGTTGCTCTAATTCGATCACCAAAAATATTTTTATCAGCAAAGATCCTACTGTCACGCTTGTATTGCCAAAAGATACACTTTGCGAGACTGGATCGCCTGTCACGCTTTCAGGCGGCAACCCACTTGCCGGATCGTATTCGGGCGTGGGTGTAAAGAACGGAGTCTTCGATCCGCAGTCTGCAGGCATTGGTGAATTTCTTATCACCTATAATTATGCCGATCTTCATAGCTGCACAAATACTGCATCACAAAAAATTGCCGTTGTGGCAAGCCCTGTTGTCTCATTGAAATTACCTGTTGATACAATTTGCGATAATGCAGATCAACTTATGCTGAGCGGTGGATCACCTGTCGGAGGGACATATTCAGGCACCGGAGTAATAGCGAAGAATGGCAGCTTCAATCCTGCACTTTCGGGGAAGGGCACGTTCTTAATTACGTATTTTTTCAGCGACGGAAATTCATGCGCAAATACTGCATCACAAAACATTACCGTCAGATCATGCTCGGTCAATGAAGTCATAGCTCCGGTGGCTAATGATGCTATCAGAGTATTTTCCGAAAGCAATACAGGGAATATTATTATTTTCTTCTCATCCGTTGCGCAACATTCTGTTGATGCGGACTTCGATCTTTATAATGCCATCGGTGGCAAGGTATATTCAGCAAGGCTTTCTGCCCCAAGAACGGAAGTACCGCTTCACCTTGCAAGCGGAATCTATTTCCACCGCATCCGCTCCGCAGGTAAGGTCAGCACAGGTAAAGTAGTAGTGCAGTAAAAGCAAAAAAGGCGACCAAACGGTCGCCTTTTTTTGTATCATAACTGCTTAACTCCCCCCATCCTTTATAAGCCATATTCTGAATTTTGTTGATGCCAAACATTATATGACTTATAGAGACTCTTAATGCATAAACAAATACGGCTCCCAGTTCTTATCAACTCTTCCGACGTATTGACGCAAGAATATAACATGATTGGGGCGGACAGGTTTTTTGCTGAGCGGCATTCTGGCATCATCGGGAGTGAGATTGCCTTTTTTGTTATTGCATCGCAAACAAGCCGTGACGAGATTCTCCCAGGAATCTTCACCACCGCGGGATTTGGGATGGATGTGATCGACGGTCAGCCCGGATCTGGCACCGCAATACTGGCAGGTATGTCCGTCGCGGCGCAAAATATTTTTGCGAGAGAGAATTACTTTCTTGAATGGCACTCTGATAAAATGCGAAAGTCTTATGACGCTTGGGAAATCCATCGTCGAATGTGCCGAGCGAAGTACTTTATTCGCTGCCACGCTGACGACTTCGGCTTTGCCCATGAAGATCAGGATGATCGCTTTTTGAACGCTGCAAATGGTCAGTGGTTCATAGTTACCATTAAGGAGTAAAACTTTTCCGGAGAGGGAGTTGGGCTGCGTTCCGCTGAGTTCGGGACTTTCGGATTCGAGGATAGCGGCGGCTATATCATCGTCCATATCGGCGATGTAATGACCGTAGCGAGCGGCTCCGTTAGAATGAGCCTTGTGGATCGTATTTAATTTACTGAAGACGTATGCTCCTCTTTAAGCCTCACCAGCTTGCCATGCCGGAGATAGTGAATTACGTACTATAATGTAATGCTTAAATGGGGCAAATGAATTCCCGGAAGGAATTATGAAATGGGATAAATTATTGCCGCACAACAATCTTGAAATCTAAAAAATTAGGGTATTAACGAAAGACTACAAATTTCTCTGAAGTTTCCTTCCAGCCGGAATGAAAACGGCAAGTATAAATTCCGTTTGTATATGAACGGGTATCGATCTGAATATCATGCAAACCCTCGGAGAGAAATTCATTCAGAATAAGATCTGATATTTTTCTCCCTAAGAGGTCATAAATATCTATAGAGATTTTTCCAGAAACGGGGAGGGAATATGATATTGTGGCAGAAGAAGATATTGGGTTCGGATAAATGGAGAATAAATCCTTCGATGTTTCAAGATTATTTACTGATGAGATCTCAGGGAAGGTAGTACGATAGATATCTCCGGAAGGTAGTTCAGCATAAAGTTCTTTATTCAATTTTACTAAGTAAAAATACGTATTAGGAAGTCCTATGTTATTTATCGGATGCCACGATGTACCATCGTTGATTGAAATAATCAAGTCATTATTTTTGGTGGTTGCAATAATAGTATCATTTCGCAAATACCATATCAAAATAGGGTCACTGATCTTTCCCCAATTGATTCCTTTATTGGTCGAGCGAAAGAAACCGGACTTCGTACGGGCATAAAAAATATTTTTATCGATCGCCGTCAGAAACATTGAACTATCGAAAATATCTAAATATTTTTTTGTATTTTCATAAACAGATAATAGGATAAGATCGAGGTTGCCTTGGTATGAAGTACTTAAGAAAAGAGCAAGACTATCTGAAACAGCTACCTCCCATACACCACGAGAAAATGTATCTATAGTCTGCCATGTAGACCCTCTATCGCTTGATAGCCATGCACTGTTGTCAAGAAAAGAACCATAATCTACAATTATATTGCCGGCACACGCTTGTCTGCAGCCCACACAATGGTACCCAACATTATTCCATGTTTTGCCTTCGTCGTCGGATTGAAACAGTGTGCCGTCTACATCTGTTGGCAACTGTCCAATTATGGGGACCACCGCGTTAAGAGTTAAACCACAATCACTAAAAAGAAGTATTGAACTATCACCGACTATTCCGGGCGCTTGAATCCATGTGATGCCGCTATCAACACTATTGTATAGACCATGATTTGTCGGAGCAAAAAGAGTTTTTCCAAATGGGTGAAGGTGATCGGCTTTAAATGGAGGACTATTCACTTTTATCCAATTTAAAGTCTGCCCATAAACATCCGCTGTAAAAAGAATTGTGAAAATAATCAGGGATCTATAACATGATTTGTTCATACAGAAGATCTAAAATTGTACCATTACGAACAGAATGGAATTCAAAAAATTCCCTTTAATTTTAATCATAAAAATAAAGGGAATAACGATAGATACAATAATAAATTCTAGCAGCTCATCAGTAATCTTTCCCCACAATTCCATGACGTATCTCGATCTCGAGAGGAGTTGCATTCCGTAGCGGAGCATAATCACGGAATACCTTTTTTGTATTTAGTATTTCACTTGTGAGGGGTAAATGCTTAACTCCACTTTTGAGTATGTCATTGGTATTAGTCAATAAGTTATAACCCTCCCCTTTACCAAATCCATAGACAACCTCGAATCTCGATGGTCCAGGAGAGAGTGATTTTAATACAGCATCGGGATGAGTATCTAAGACCAAGATAGTATCTCTTCCCACTCCCATCTTCTTCAGATATTCATCAATGGGAAGATCATCTTTTCCGGCAATATATTTTTTATAGAAATCCTGCAAATCAAGTCCGACGATCTTTTCGACTTTGCCGATGAGTTCATTGTCGTTGAATGTCTTTCCTTTTTTTGCTTCGGCATTTAAGGCAAGCATGACATCGTCTAAAGTTTTTTTATTATTTGTTCGAGACCTGATTTCAATATCGAGCATTAATCCGACAAGCGTCCCTTTGAAATAAAAGACCATTGCATTATTTATATCAAACTCACTTTCAGCAATTGAAAGCTCTTCTAAAGATTTTGTTTTGGCAGCCGTTGATCTTTTCATAATTCCGGTTAATTGGCCAAGCATTGTTTCGAATGTTTTATACGGCTCAATTCCCGCTCTTGTAAGCATTGTATGAGCATAATAATCGGTGATGCCCTCGGATAACCAAAGCGAAGTTGTCTTGACAGGTTTGGTATAATCAAAAGGACCGAGTAAAGAGGAATGAATCCGCTTGACATTCCAAAGATGGAAAAATTCGTGAGAAAGAATTGCCGTACCAAATTGGTTGAAAATATTCCACGGGACATTTACCAAGAGATAAGCACTGGAATTCGAATGCTCCAATGCGCCTAAACCCTCAGAGATCATGTGGGACTGCGTCGGAGCATTGATCAGAAAAGTATAATGTTCGATCGGAGTATCATGAAAAAACTCTGTTTGCGCATGGACTATCTTATGGATATTATCTTCAAGTGAGTCCATCGGAAAAGGCTGGTCACTTGCAAGAACAATATCATAAGTTGCTTTGCCATCTTTGAATCTTCGGGTCTGGAAACTTGAATCATAAAAAGAACTGGTACTGAAATTATAGACCCTGCGCCCTCCTGCCATTACCGGCGCATCGACAAGTTCATCGTAATTTTTTGCTTTGAAGGTTCTGGTCTTAAACTCGAAATTAAGATAGTCATGTCCTGCGACGGAATCAAGTGCAGTAGCAAGCGGCCAGAAAATGGGAAAAGAGTAGGTGACTTTGGAAGGAATATCTTTTTTATCATTCACATATCCGAAAAGGCATGTGCCATTGGCAAAGAAGAAATTGGTATCAATATGAGCGAGAGCAAAGTAGAGGCTTGTCGAATCTTTATGGGAATCACTGACGGCATATGAAATATGTGCAATATTATTCGCATTCAATATTTCCCAGCGATCACCATTAACTTGCTTCACTCGTAATGGCCTTCCTTTCGTATCAGTTGCTTTAAAATCGGAAACATAGTGTCCATAGTGAGTAACACTATATGCTCCCGGCGCCCAAATGGGCATTTGATAAGTTACTATTTTTTGACCGAACTCTTTCAGATCAATCCCGATCCCGACCTTATGTGTTGAGGTCTCATGAAGAGAGACATTATAGGTGAGTTTTTGTCCATACGCAGTGCCGACAATAAAAAAAAAGAGTGCGATTTTTTTCAGCATAAAATTATGAGAATGGGTGAAGAATATAATGCGAAAAGATTGCTGAAGAGTTTCAGAATAGTCTTAACCTCGTATCTTTAAGAAATATCTCTGAAAAATGCTGAACTCTCCGCGCCGGAAAAGCGTATTCCATAGTCAATAACTTCATGGTACGAGAGGAATTAACGATCTGGAGCATAATCTGGCGCCGCCTAATGATATTTATTAGGGCGGCGGGGACTCGCGCTGCCTTGAATGCTCTTTTCGGTTTCTTGACTTTTGCCGTGCTTCTTGTTCTCGATCTGGTCGCAAATTCTTTGAAGACTATTCAAGGCAATTTGCTTGATGTCATTCGAACAGGGATACTTGTTCTGGGTCTATTTTTTTGGTCGCGAGCGATCACTCCGTTCATCATTCGTCACCGCGATCTATCAAGAAGTGTTGGCAAAGCCGAAGCAAGTCTTATTCCCGTAAAAATTCTTCGCTGGTTTGTTTTTGCGCTTGCCATCGGATGTTTATTCTCTTTCTTGCCAAATCTTTTTATACTCTCTGTTGATCCGAAAACTTTTGAACCGAAGAACCCGAATACGGTAACAAGCATTGATGTAATGGGGGCTTTTTGGCTGATCGGATTCTCAGTTTTACTGGTCGGCTTTGCAAGGTTTCTTTTCCTTTGGCAGCGCACAACCGATCTTCGCCGGCGTTTTATTCTTTGGATAATTCCCGTCGTGCTTTTTAGTATCGCGCAATATCTCCAGCGAAAAAATATTTTATCGCATGAAGTATTTTTTGATATTGTTCTTTATGGGCTTCGTGGATTGGTGGTATTTGCCACGCTGTTTTTATGGTTTCGTGTGGAGTGGATGCCGCACGTTTCCAGATCTCAGAAAAATCGCATACTTTTTTTTAGTGCTTTTGCATCTATATTAAGTCTTGTAGCTTTCATTCTCTATCTCAATACTCCTGCACTTGAACGCTATGCGATAATTCTTGAAAGCGCAATGGCAGTTTCGCTTCTTGCATTCTCTTCCTATTTTGGACTGATCTTTTTCAATGCGCTCTTCTCGCTTTCTTCAACCGAGCTTGTTGAGCGCCGTGCAGCAGAAGTGCAATCGCTTGCAAAGCTGACAAGATTTAGCTCCGATGTTTTGACAAGCGAATTACTTCTCGATATTCCGCGCCTTGCTGATCAGATTACATCACTTGCACGTGAAGCAACGAAATCGGATTGCGCATGGCTTGAACTGAAAATGAAACCGGTCTTCGGCGCTCAGACCAATGAAGGTATGGTGTATCGGTCTTACGATTCGATTCCTGCAGAGATCGCCGAGCTTATCACGAACGAACTTTCACCGTCAATAAAAACATTCGATAAGGCAGAAAGAAGTTTAGCTGATGAACTTGCTGTCACTCAAAAACCTGTACTTCTCACGACGGGCTATTTTATTAACGACCAGTGGCGAACAAATGGACTTGAAGATGCAAATCCGAAACAGTTATCTTCGCTGATTGCTGTACCGCTATTACATAAAGAAGAATTGCGCGGTGCACTTTATGTTGCAAAGCAACGCGAATATGGTTTTGACGACGAAGATGTTACCGTGCTTACTGCTTTTAGCGACGTTGCATCACTTGCCTTGGATACAGCGCGACTCTTGACCGATTCGATCGAGAAGCAAAAATTCGATGGCGAGCTACGTGCAGCACGTGCAATGCAAAAAAGTTTGCTGCCTAACCGTCTGCCTGATATTCCCGGTTTCGAAGTAAGCGCGATCAGTATCCCAGCCTACGAAGTCGGCGGTGATTACTACGACTTCTCGACTTTATGGGACAGCTCTCCGATCATCGTAATTGGCGATGTATCCGGAAAAGGAATTTCTGCATCAATTTTTATGGCGGAGACGAAGGGCATCGTGCAAGCACTTGCTCCGATGATGATGACACTTCGCGAATTATTCATCGGCACGAATGATGCACTGATGCGCAATATCGGAATGCAAGGATTTCGCCGCTCATTTGTAACGCTTGCTGCGCTGAGCTTCAAAGGTAATATGATAAAATATGCCCGCGCAGGACATACGCCGCTGTTGATTTTTTCAGCAGATGGAGAATATGAATATATTCAGCCGAAAGGTATGGGTATCGGATTTGTCGGCAAAAATATTTTCGATACCGTTCTTGAAGAAAAGGAAATTCTCGTCGAATCCGGCGAGACGATCATCCTCTTCAGCGACGGACTTACAGAAATCAGAAATACTCTCGGCGAAGAACTTGGCTATACAAAATTTGCGGAGATCATTAGCTCGGCTCGGTTCGAACCCGATGCACAGAAAATGACGGATAGAATTTTGCGAGATGTTTTGACATTTGCTGAGGCATCATCATTTACCGACGATGCAACATTCGTAGTGATACGCAGATTATAAAAATTTAATAGAGAAAGGAAAAATAATGCCACATATTACACCATCACAATTCGGATCCATCGAGGCTGCGTCGCCTGCTTCGGGGATAACACTAATTGAGCTTTCCGGGCAACTCGATGCCCACACCGCTCCGGAGTTCGAACGCTTTTTAGAAGAGCGAGTACGGGATGAAGAAAAATCCAAACTGATTCTTGATTTCACAAATCTCGAATATATTTCCAGCGCTGGGCTTGGAGTATTGATGGGACTTATCGAAGAAGTCCGTTCGCAATCGGGAGACATGAAGCTGATAAAGGTACCTGAAAAAATTTTTCACGTTCTTGATCTGCTCGGATTTCCGATCGTTTTTGAGATACTTCCGGAGTTGAATGATGCGTTAACTTCTTTTGCAAAAGTGAAGTGACCGGTTTTAATTCCATAACACTGCCTGCCGATACGCGGATCCTTGCGGAACTCCGTTCGTTCATCTTTCGTATCGCCGTAGAAAACGGAATTGATTCGCAGACCCTTCATGCCCTCGAACTTGCTGCCGATGAGATCGCCACGAATGTGATCGATCATGTTGCGCCGGAAATGCCTTGCGATATTTATTGCAAGTGCAGTATAAATTCAGAAAATAAAATTATCACCTGCGAAATTTCCTGGCAATCACAGGAGCCGTTTCATCCTGAAATTCTACCACAAACCGATGATATCCGTCAACGTCTTGAATCTCGTCAGCCCGGAGGTCTTGGTATATTCCTGATCCACTCTCTTGTTGACGAGATCGAATATGATTACCATGAAGGAAGAAGTTTGATCAGATTGATAAAAAAACTTTAAGATATTCAGAAATAGAAAAAGGCGGATGCAACGCATCCGCTAATTTTCTCTAAGAAGCATAAGCTTTATACTCCTCCAATCCTTTGTCGATATTACTATTCCACTCTTTTTGTTTTTCTTCATTAGTCCCGTGTTCGGTATCTTTATCATGCTTATCCTGCTCTTTATTCATTTCATCAGTGGTTTCTTTTGCAAGTTTATCAATGTTATTTTGAGTTTGATCTTTTTTTGGAAGTTCGCTGATCTTCTTCCGAAGTTTTCTTGCGAAGAGTTCTGCAAGATCAAAATGTCGTTGCTCATGATTGATGAGTGCAGCATCATTTTTGTCACCGGGTTTGATCCACGATTCTTGGGTATCGAAAAATGCAACAACTACCCATTTTTTTAATGTAGAATCGAAATATGTTTTGAAATACACTCCCGATTCTGCGCTTAGCTCGGATCCTTTTGGTGGTGTGCCTTTGAAATCACCGCCGCCTAATTTCCTTTTCGGATCCCAAGGCAATTCATTTGCCAAAAGATTAGAAGTTGAAAATGATATTGGAGCCGCGATCGTAAATGTTCCTACTTTAGACTTTCCAAAGTTTGGACCGATTGGATTTCCGTGAGTATCGTGAGCCTGAACTTCCCATGCATATACCGGAGGTGTCGGACGAACTGTAAACTTGAAATATTCGTCAGATATTAACCAATCAGCAAAAGTAAATAATGGGCTTACAAGACCATCTCTTTCAAAAAAAGTATTTGAATAAAGGATAGCATTATTTGGTGATTGTCCCGGCAATACTTCAACAATGCGTAGCCGATATTGTACCGGAGTTGGCGGTTGCGGCATTGCTGGAAGCCAAGTAAAAACAACTTCGGCATCATCATTATCTACCTCTGGCGCTGTAACGTGGCTTATACTATTACTGCCGTTTTTATTATTGCCATAGATAAGAACATTAGATGTATTAATGATTGATGTTTTGTGACTTCGAGCGATCTCTGCGCCGTTTGCCGGAGCGATCAACGTCACGGGTTGGATGGTTAGAATAGTAAATGCCTGACACGGCGCCGATGCAAGCGGTGCATTAGTCTCAGCATTAATAAAGCTGATGCAGATCTGATAATGTCCTTCGGGCAACATTCCGCTGCGTTGCGACGCTTGGCTGATTTCTCCAGTAAAGCTGACGGATTGCAGCGGAATAATATCTGCGGCGACAAAAGTATTATTGCCTTGATGCAGAGTTAGCACCGGCATACTTTCGATTTTTGTTCGTGCCATTACTTGTCCGTTCAACGAAAGTTGTGCCACGAGTTTCACGGATTGATTATATGGCTGCATGACATTTGCAGTCAGCGTAATGCTTTCTTTATTCGATTGCCAATCGGATAAATACGGCGAAGGATTCGGGGACATTATAAGCTTTGCCTGAATTCCGTCTTGTTGCTTTGTTACTTGAGCCCTTGCTCCCAAAGCCATCAAGATGCTTCCAAAGAGAAAGAGCTTTAAATAGAATGCTGTGTGTTTCATTGTGATCTCCTTTGTTAAAAAAAATCCTATTCCAATTGGAACAGAGTTTATTATTTATAGAAGATAAACGAATGAGCCGTGGCGCGATGTGACGAGAGAAATGATGAAAAGCGATTCATCAAAAAAAAGCTTTTCAATTTCGGATGTATGGATTTATACGAGAAGCCTACGACGAACCTCGCCTTTTCATACTTGTATTCATCAAAGGAACAGTTAGGGGTTACCAAATATATTCCATTGATATTATTAAAAATGATAAAATAAGAAAAGGAACCTTGGTAACATAACTAACGTTAGTTGAGTTATCATAACCAAATATAACGAGAATGGCATTATTTAATGAAAAACTGATTCAGGAAGTAGCCGAGCTTATCGGTAAACGGCAGGAAGAATTTGCAAAAGCATTAGGCAAAAAAACTTCGATGATGAAAGAAGATGATGGGAGTGCAATTTTATTGCGCGACGATCTGAAGTTACTGATCGCCGTTGCGAACGGCGAAACAACGCGCTCGAATATTATGACTTCACGAGTTGAATCGGCATTGCAACGCGTACTGAATTTATTGCTTGGCAATGCTATGCAAACAAATCCTGTACTCTACGATGGCTTTTGGAAAACAGATATTGGCGTTGTTATTTCGCGGGCACGATGGTGGATCTCTGTTGATGAACTGATCACGATCACCAATGCAGCCGCGCTTGCCTTCGGCGAAAATACGCAGGCGAACAGAATGCGCATTGCGCGCGCAATGGATAAAGGCTTGCTCGACTGGGTGCCCGATCCCTCCGTCACCAACCCCATGCAAAACCGAAGAGTCCTAAGGGATCAAGTCGAAAGGCTAAAGGAGATGCGGAGCTTGCCGGAGTAAAACACCCCAACCCCTCCTTCAAAAGGAGGGGCTTTATAAATTTTAAATCCCCGCTCCTTTTGAAGGAGGAGGTTTAGGGGAGCCCATCTTTTTTTCCTTCTTGCTTTGTCACAATCTCCGCCATTTCTGTGTCTTGTATGATATCGGGGAATTTCATTTTATTTGGTCCCGAATGAATGTATCAATGAAAAAGCTATTTCTTCTAACGATCATTTTTCTTTGCCTTTGCTCTCATCCTGCTCTATCGCAGCATTTTAATTGGGCATATTCACTGGGGGAGCCGGCGAAAAGTTTTTTGACTTCACTTGCTGCCGATAGCAGCGGGAACGTCTATACGCTCGGCTACCATCAAACCGATCCTGAATATATCCTCGGTGAGCGGACAACAGGAGATATTTTCCTGACCAAGCGGGATTCAAGTGGGCATGAACTTTGGACAAAAAATTTCCGCGGTGCGGCATGCGGATTTGATATTGCAATTGATCGCAACGGACGCATCATCATGGGCGGAAGTTTTAAGGACAGCCTGATCCTTGGGAAAGATACGCTCCGCAGCAGATCATTTGCGGGATTATTTCTTGCAGCACTGGATGCTTCAGGCAATCTGATCTGGCATATCGAAGATACGTCTCATAACAATAGCGGCGTCTTCAGCATCACGACCGATAAAAATAATAATATCTATTTGACAGGTTTGGAAAATGACCTCGACGGTTTTTTTGCAAAATTTACTTCCGGTGGCACCATGCTCTGGAAGAAAAAAGCAACAGGCGTTCGCATCTTCGATGATATTGTCATCGATGACACCGGAAATATTTATGTCGGCGGCTGCTGCGATCCGCAATCCATATTCGATAAGATCACGCTTCCTTTGCTTCCAAGTCAGCCGGGTTATATTATTTTTCTTGCAAAGTTCGATTCATCTGCAACTGCAATGTGGGTTCAGCAGGATCCGTATGTAACTTTTAATATTGCGAATGAACTTGCGCTTACCGATTGGGGAATTGTCCGCTACCGTTACAATTTTGAGGCATTCGCAAAAATGAATTTGGAAGTATTTTCCACTGAAGGTGAACTGCTTGCTTCGCGTGATATCAACGGCTCGCTCGGTTCGCTGGGCTCAGTATTGATGAATACGCTTGCAGTTGATCGAAGTGGAGGCATTTATATAGCCGAACAGCAATCCGATACACTGAACGTAAAAAACATACATATCTTTATTACGCCCGATACGCTTGTCCTCACATTAGATACGATCCGTACAGTTCATAGCCCGACCGTCGCAGCCTCTGCGCTGGTGACTTATCAGCAGGATATTTATCTTTGCGGCTCCTTTGATGATAAGCAACTTCAATTCGATGAGCATATCGTTAAAAATCAAAATAATATTTCCCAATTTGAAAGCGATCTCTTCCTTACACAAATTACGCCGACTCCTGTAACAGCAAGTGTAGTAACTGTAAAAGATAAAAATAACCTAACACTTTATCCGAATCCTTGCAATGATGTTTTAAATATCGGCGGACATTTTGATTCACCTCAGGTGACATTTCAAATTCAGAATATACTCGGAGAAATACTTAACGATGATAAATTAAATTCTGCGGCTTCAATAAGTCTGAAGGGATTTACCTCCGGCGCATATCTTCTCATTGTTCATGACGGCAACCATATTATTACTAAGAGGTTTATTCGGAATTAGTAGTACTTTGAAAAACCAAATAGTGCTAAGCGATCAAGTCGAAAGACTAAATTTATTTCAGTGTATAATCGAACAGTATCGCTTCGTCTTTGTCATTGGGGAAATTACTCATAATATTTGTAATATCTTTGTGATGAGTTATCCAGCCGATCGTGGGTGCGAACGAGAATTCTGCCACTAATAAAAAATTTGAAGAACTCGAAGTGTGGGTAGTGTTATCAATTAGTAATAAGCTGCTCTTCGCTGTAACTGATATGACAGAGCACGCTACAGTTGCACCATTAATCATTACATTTTCCGTTCGTTCGAATTTGATCGTTGCCGATGCAGTATCATACTCCGTAGTTTTTGATAATGCAATGATCGTATCGTGATCAAGATGTCCCGGGTTATGCGTAGTGAATGGCAACGTGATCCATTGCAAACTAAAGCCATTTTCACCTAAGAGATCATACAATTGCATATCGCCATCAGTAGTGAAACGGAGATAGGATGTATCACCGGAGTTAGGACCCCCATAATCCGATACTTTGATCGCGTCGGTCACACCACCAAAAGAAAGATCTTCTTGGATGATCGTCTGCGTTGAAGTATCCGAAAAATTGACGACTCCGTTCGTATCGCGCGAAGTATTGGCAAACGTAAAACTACTGCCCGTTTTCGGTGATGTTGTTATGGTAGTATTCGGCGTTGAGGTTGTGCTTGCGCTCTTGCATCCGATCTGCAAAAGAACGATAAGTATAGCAGCGCAGAAGAAGATATTATTTCGAAATTTCATATAGAAGCAAAATTAAAGGTAAACGATCTGATGTAAATATACTAATTTATCTACAATTCAAAGATACGAACTCATTCCCCCTCAAAATCATTTCCTCTTAAAATATGTTACCATTATGCTATAACCAATACCAACCTCAAAAACATGAAACAGAGCCTGACACATAAGATACTTTCAGCACACCTTACCTCTCATGATACGCTTCCTGCTCCCGGCACGGAAATAGGACTTCGCATTGACCAAACGCTTACGCAAGATGCTACCGGAACGATGGCGTATTTGCAGTTCGAATCCATGGCGCTTGATTCGGTCAAGACGAAAGTATCGGTCAGCTACGTTGATCATAATATGCTTCAGACTGGGTTCGAGAATGCTGACGATCATCAGTATCTTCAATCAGTTGCGGCGAAATACGGTCTGTTCTTTTCGCGTCCCGGCAATGGTATTTGTCATCAGGTTCATCGCGAGCGCTTCGCCGTTCCTGGCGATACGCTGCTTGGTTCGGATTCGCATACGCCGACGTGCGGCGGACTTGGCATGATCGCTATGGGTGCCGGCGGACTTGATATTGCTATGGCTCTTGCAGCACAGCCCTTCTGGACTGGTATGCCGAAAGTTGTTGGCGTAAAACTTACCGGAAAACTTCAGCCGTGGGTAACTGGTAAAGATGTGATCTTAGAAATGCTTCGCCGCCTGACCGTTAAAGGCGGAACGGGACGCATCATTGAATATTATGGAGAAGGCGCGCATAACCTTCCGATCTCGGATCGCTTCACGATCTGCAACATGGGCGCAGAACTTGGTGCAACAACGTCACTCTTTCCATCGGATGATAAGACGCTTGCATTCATGAAATCGCAGAAGCGCGAAAAAGATTGGGTTGAGATGAAAGCAGATGATGGCTGCGACTTTGATGAGAATATGGAGATCGATCTCAACACGCTCGAACCGCTTATCGCACAGCCTCACATGCCGGATGCAGTAGTGAAGGTCCGCGAGATTGCAGGAATGCCAATTGCACAAGCTTGCGTCGGAAGCTGTACAAATTCCAGTTATCACGATCTTGGCATTTCCGCATACATCTTAAAAGATAAAGCTATACATCCGAATGTCAGCTTCACGCTTACTCCGGGATCGAAACAAGTATTCGAAATGATCGCCCGCGATAAAGATATGACGCTTGCAACGATCATCACATCAGGCGCGAGAATTCTTGAATCAGCATGCGGACCATGTATCGGAATGGGACAGGCTCCGCCATCGGGTTCGGTATCGGTTCGTTCTTTCAACAGAAATTTTGAAGGCCGCTCCGGCACCGCAGATGCAAAAGTATATCTTGCATCTCCTGAAACGTGTGCTGCATCAGCACTCAAAGGTGTTATCACTGATCCGCGCGATGTTGGCATTGATTGGAAATATATCGGCGAACCTGAAGAGATGATCGTCAATGACGATATGCTTCTGGCTCCGCCGCAAGATAGATCGGATATAAAAATTATTCGCGGACCGAATATCAAGCCGCTTCCAACTTTCTCCGCGGTACCTGAACATCTTGCAGGAAAAGTGTTGCTAAAGATGGACGATAATATCACCACAGATCATATCATGCCTGCAGGCGCGAAAGTACTTCCGCTTCGCTCGAACATTCCTGCTATCAGCGAGCATACACTTGTGCGCATTGATCCTGATTTCCCGAAACGCGCCAAAGAATGGGGCGGCGGAATGCTGATCGGCGGCGAGAATTACGGACAAGGTTCATCGCGTGAACACGCTGCACTTGCTCCGAGATATTTAGGAGTTTCAGCTGTGATCGTAAAGAGCTTTGCAAGGATCCATCTTGCAAACCTGATCAACTTCGGAATTCTCCCTGCAACATTTATTAATCCGCAGGATTACGCAACGATCGCGCAAGGCGATGAACTCATCGTCGAAAATGCTCACGAGCAAATTGCACAGCATCCCGAAAATATCACGATGCTCAATAAAACAAAAAATCTGACTTACCAGATAACTTCACCACTCACCGAACGCCAGAGACATATCATCCTTGCTGGCGGCACACTTGCATTCGCAAAACAAGAAGCGGAGAAGTTGGCAGCGGTTAACCTATGAAGGTAAAGCAGATCATTAAGTTAATTGAGGAGGATGGGTGGATACTGGAGCGCACTCGCGGAAACCATCGGCATTTCTCGCATCTGCGAAAGAGAGGAATTGTTACTGTTCCCGGAAAGTTAAGTGGTGATCTTGCTCCTGGCACAGAACATAGTATTCTTAAACAGGCTGGACTAAAATGATAGACTCATATTTGATAATCATCGAAAAAACAAAGTCAGGTTTTTCGGCATATTCACCGGATGTTCCTGGCTGTGTTGCAATTGGAAAAACTGTACCAGAGACAGAAAAAAATATGAAGGAAGCCATTCAATTCCATATTGAGTTCATGGTCGAAAAGGGATATCAGGTTCCGAAACCTGGTAGAATCACAGTCAAGCAAATTCCTTTACCGATTATTCCTTCGAGAAAAACTGGTTTGGGAAGAGTTGGTATTTAACTCCCTATTTTCTTCGTATATTGCTTTCCTAATATTGCACACTTCCGACCAACGGAATTAGAAATAGGAGAACACTATGAAACGAATTATCCTGTGCTTCCTCGCCGCGATCTTTTGCGGACTTTCATTTACTTTGGCTATTGCTCAACCAACGATCGAGTGGCAGGCAAGTCCGAATGCTGGTTGGGTATATTCTTGTTCATCCCTTGTGCAAACCACAGATGGAGGCTATGCGACCGGACAAACTTATCAGGACAGTTCCATTGATGTTCTCATTACACGACTAAAGCCCGATGGTTCTACGCTATGGCAAAAAAAATTCGGCGGAAAAGGAGATGACGTTGTTTATTCCATAATACAAACTCATGACGGCGGATTTCTCTTTGGGGGAAAAACCAACTCTATATTTAGTGAAGGTGTTTTTCATTATGGAAAAAATGATGCATGGCTTGTGAAATTGGATTCGAACGGAGTGATGGAATGGCAGCAATGTTACGGAGGATCTGAAGTTGAATGGGCTCGATGTGTGATTCAGACTTTTGATAACAACTATGTTTTTGTCGGAGCAGTATTTTCTAATGATGGTGATGCTATCGGTAATCACTCCAATCCGCAAGATCCGTATCATGGACCCACTCAGGATGCTTGGGTTGTCAAAGTTGATTCACGGGGAAAACTCCTTTGGGAAAAATGTTTTGGTGGTGGTCTTCGGGATGATGCCAATAGTATTATACAAACTCCTGATGGTAGTTTGGTATTTGCAGGGAGTACCGAATCAACTGATGGAGATGTGATTGGGAATAGCAAAGACTATTTTGACATGTGGGTTGTCAAATGTAAGGACACTTCCATCATTTGGCAAAAATGTATATCCTACAGATACGTACAAGAAGCATCCTCATTATGTAGAATCAAAGATGGTGGCTTCGTGATTACCGGCACAATAGATTACAATGATACCATCGCTGCAAACAGCATCTACCGAAAGTCTGATCTATTAACGGTCAAATTAGATTCAGCAGGCGGATTTATTTGGCAAAGATGTATGGGCGGATCAAATAGTGACGGCTCATCTTCTGTTGCGGCTACATCTGATGGAGGATCAATTGTATTAGGGAATACAACATCTACTGATGATGACTTAGAATTGATTCGAACTGGTGGGAGTTTAGGTTTTTATGACATATGGATCATTAAATTTAATTCAGATGGCAAGACAGAATGGAGCCAAATATATGGAGGCTCATATGATGAACTGGGCTGTTCTATTATACAGACCTTGGATGGTGGATTTGCCCTCGCTGCCACTACAGAATCCAAAGATGGAGATGTAAAAAGTAATAATAATGTCAGTAAAATAGAGAACTCATGGATCGTTAAATTAAGAAATACTCCGTCGGAAGTTTCACCAGAAAAAATGACCTCTAATATAATATCGATTTCTCCGAATCCCACAACCAATGAATTGATGATCCGATATAATTCTGCTAATCAGTTATTTACAAAGCTCGAAGTGTACAACCTCTTGGGTAATCGAGTCTTGAATTTAACCGATAACAATAACTCCATCGGCGAGGGACAAATTAAAATTGATGTCAGCAAACTTCCGGAAGGGATGTATATGCTGAAGTTGGAATCAGGTGCTCAGATCGCAACCGGGAAATTTACTATTGTGCGGTAGCAAAAAAGTCTGCTACTTTCCGAATCTTCCCGTGTTGAGTAGGTATAATCAGATAACTTTTCATTATGAAACCTACTCTAATCAAAGCATTTTTTCTCGGAGTTCTTCTTTGCATTGGCTGCGAAAACCCGACGAATATACCAAGAGGCGGCAGCGGCAGTTATGATTATTTATCGTGGATCCAAACGATGAATAAAGTGCGCGTGACATACTCTGGCATGACGAATCTTCACGGGCACTTGAAACAAAGTGCGCTTGATGGAGGAAACGATCAGGACTTCTGGCAGCCGCGCGAAATGGAATTCAGGAATACTGATTCGACATATACTCTCGCTTGGCAGGACTCCCAATTTTCAACGCATTCGTGTTTCGTATTTCGTCAGATCGATCCTTCATTTAATCTTTCAAACGATTGCGGTGATGTATCAACTGTTCGTGGAGTGTATCATCCTGCCACGAAATCAATATCTGATTTATGGTGTACCTTCCAAAGATATAATCCCGGAGCTGATATCAATAGTTATGTGGCTCAGGTGGCCTCTCTCGCAGCACCTGAAATAGAACTTGAATCCTACGGTGACGACTCCGTTTCTTTTGCAGTAAAAAGTTGGCTACCTGGCTCGGTGGCAATGGGATATTCCTATGATGAGCGTTCGTATGGAACATATAGCAGACAAATGCAGATTATAGGTTATGATACACTTGGAACCCAATATCCGCAAGCCTGCAGAGTAGTTTTCTTTAAGCAATAATGTGTAAATAGATGCGATTCTTTTGTAATGTTGCCTTCGATGTCTCTGTAATTTTTCTTTCGTATATTTGCATATTATATTTCCGAAAAGTTATGAGATGTTCTTTTTTGGTTTCGATACTTGTTCTATCTTTTTTATATGGATGTAAAACTGCCACCGATAGTACTTCCAATGGTACGTCTTCCGGCGGTGACATTACATTTACCGAGCAGCCGAGTCTTCCTCAATCCGGCGGGACTATAACCGGAGTCGAGTTATTGCCAGATCATTCAATGGTTGTAATATTGAACGATAAACTGTATAAAGTTGCTTCAAGCGGCGCCCCCTTGGTGCTTTTGAATGGGGATATAACGCATGTACAGCTTGCACTTTCTCCCGATGGAACGGTCTATACAGAAGTCTATGATCAATCCAAAGATAAATATTCTATGCGCCGTTATGATCTATCGAATGGATCGTTTACTTCTTTATCATTTCCAATAGGGGCGGAAGCAAGGGCAGTGATCAACTTCAAATTTGCAAAAAATGGCGATGTGTATATCTGTTATCCTGATAGCAGATCGGTCACGAATGATATCTATTATTCTTCCGATAAAGGTCTGACGTGGACGAGCCTTCCTCATCCTTATGGACAGATAGATGTGGCATTTACTCCTACAGGAGATATATTAGGAGTAGGAAGCAGCCCGGCAAATTCACAAGTTGTACTCACTTCCGATCATGGGGCGAACTGGCAAACACTTTCGACCTTTGGTGTCAATGAATTGGGACGGAATATTTTTTGCCGATCGAACGGTGATATTATCACCTACGATGACGGCGGGAATACAGTTCATGTTTCTCACGATGCCGGAAAAACTTTTACAAAGATAGCTTGGGGTGGTGATAAACCTTATACTCATCAGTTCGCCGAATCAGGCAGTACGGTGTACGCACTCGGTGGGCATTCTGCGCCGGGGAGTGTTGTCGATAATTCCGGACTATTACGCAGTGACGATGGCGGCATGACTTGGAAGAATGTGTTCTTATGTACGACTGCTTCATCCATGAATATCAGCAGAGGAGCTATTGTTCTCGGCTCGGCTCGCGGAATATTTTTTACCGCCGATGGAAAAACATGGTCTCAAACAGGTACATCGGTCGTTTCTGCCCCCAACGATATGGCAGTTGATAAGGATGGGAATATTCTTCTTACAGCCGATGGACAATTATACAGAAGATCAGCTGGTACATGGACCGTTCTTGCATCTGCGGGTTCGGGAAAGATACACCTCTCGCGTAACGGAAATCTTTTTTGCGGTATCGGTACTTCGATCATTTACTCCAACGATAATGGTGTATCGTGGCAGCATTCCAAAGCTGATCTGGTGGGGTTCTATCAATGGGATGTGAAGGTCATGGGGTTTGCAACGAATACTTCGAATGATATTTATGCGGCGATAGCAGAATATAACCCGAATATTTCTGACTATGCCGGCGGCGAACTTCTTCGCTCAATCGACGGGGGAGCAACTTTTACTTCATGGTATTCACAACATGGATTCACGACAATATTTGCTGCTGGTACAGATCTGATCGGCTCGCATCAACTATTTGTGGGCAAACATATTTCAGACGCGTTGATCTCCTCTGATAAAGGAAAGACCTGGTCTGCTTATACGGCGAAATATCCGATGGCAATTAACAGCCAGAATAATTATATTTCTTTACAATCTTCAAATACTACGATCGGATTTTATCTTGTGAATTATTCGACAAAAGATTCAAAAGAGCTAAAGACCAATATTCCGCAAAATGGTCATACCTTTATCACTACTTCCAAATTTAGTGCTGACGATCATCTCTATCTCTTGGTGCAAGATGCAACAAAAGGATATTCAATTTATATTTCTGATAAAGCCGTACAATAATTACTAAAATTTATGGCATAGGATTCTATTATCACAGGAAAGCAATGTTCTTAGCGCTGTTTTTCTCAGAGAATATTATTAGAACACCGTGCTTTTGTCTTCAATGGATTTCGTGGAAATCGCACATCTTTTAGGGGTAAAATTTTTTTGGCACTTTATTTATCAGTAAAAGTGTTATTTTTTTTGCTGCCAGTTTTCGTTGAAACACAAATAAGATTATTTAAATAGCATGAACAAACTACCGTTAAATCCATCCAGTACTGGCTCTGAAATTTTTTGGGGTGAGATCGCACCTTGTGAGCATATTGTAAATTTTTATGAGACAGAGAATATCTTTATGGATTCTCTCGAAGGATTTGTATCAGGAGGATTAAAAAGAAGGGAAAGCGTAGTGCTCATAGCTACTCCCCAGCATTTAAAAGGATTGGAAGATAGGTTGAAGATCCATAAAATTGAGCTTGCCAAGCTTCGCGCCGAAGAGCGCTATATTGCACTTGATGCTGAAGAAACTTTGAATAAGTTTATGGTTAATGGATTGCCAGATGAAGAATTGTTCTATCAAGTTATTAACCCCATTCTTGCCCGCTCCCGAAAATACGGAGATCGGGTTTTAGCGTTCGGAGAAATGGTCGCTATTTTATGGGCACAAGGTCATCATGAAGCAACCGTTGAACTTGAGAAAATTTGGCATAAGTTTTGTCAGGTTGATGGCGTTTCACTATTCTGTGCTTATCCAAAAATCGGTTTGACAGGGACCATGTCCGATTCTTTGAACGATATATGTAATGCCCACTCCAAGGTTTACGTGGATACGATATTAACAAAAGCATTCAGTTTTAACTGATTCGTTTCTTTGAGCAGGTCTGGGAAAACGGTATAATAGAATAACCACATAAGCGGATCTATTTTTTTGTATCCTTTCCTCTATATTGCTTCTCGGGAAGAATGATCGTAAACTCCGATCCTTCACCTTCTTTTGACTGTGCGTAAATTTCGCCGTTATGAACGGTAACGATTTTCCGGCATAGTGCCAAGCCGATTCCGGTGCCTTCGAATTTGGTGCGATCATTGAGGCGTTGGAATATAGTAAATATTCTTTCGGCGAATTGTTGCTCGAAGCCGATGCCGTTATCTTTAAAGGTGATCTTATAATACACATTTGCTTCATCAAGCTTTTTAGAACGAACTTCTCGCAGTTCGAGAACCTCAGACCCAATCGTAATTTGGGGAGGAATTCCCTTATGCGAGAATTTCAAACTGTTGCTTATCAGATTATAGAAAAGCTGATTAAACTGCTGCGGAATTCCATCAATCAGGGGAAGTGCATTTGAAGTGATGACAGCCTTTTTCTCTTCAATACTGAGATCAAAGTCGGAGAGGACGCTTTTGAGGATCTCATTCAGATCCGTAGGCTCGAATTGAGAATCCAAGTTTGTGAGTCTTGAAAATTGCAAAACGTCTTTAATGAGTTCACTCATTCGCTCGGCAGAGAGGGCGATCTTGCTGAGATAGGTGCGGGTTTGATCACCGAATCCTTCCTGAGATTCTTGGATCCTTCCGGTAAACAACCTGATCTTTCTTAATGGCTCCTGCAAGTCATGTGAAGCAATATAGGTAAATTGCTCAAGTTCTTTATTGCTCTGCAGAAGTTGACTATTCTTGTCTTCGAGCACAGCATTGGTTATGCTGAGTTCCTCGGAGATGTTCATGATATCGCTAATATCATGTGTCAATACGAGCACCGCATTCACTTCTTCATTATGCTTGAGAGGAATCATAAAAATATCGAATGTGTGCCCCATCTCTCCTCGGGGAAGCACATGATGTGTAGGTTCTCCGCTGATTGCCCGCAGAAGGTGATTGTAGGTAACCAAAGATTTTGTTTCAGGAAATACTTCCAGATATTTCTTTCCGATAAGTTCTTCGCGTTTGACGCCAAGTAATTCTTCTACGCGCTTATTAATCGAGATCACTCGAGTATCAATATCATAAACGGTGATAAGATCAATAGATGCGTCAAAGACTCTTTCGATAAATACCTTCTGCTGTTGTAATTCTTCGTTTCTTTCCTGAAGTTCACTTGCGGTTAGACGTATTTTATCTTCGGCATTTTTTCTGGCTGTATGATCTTTAGTCAGTTTCACAAAACCAATGATCTCATCATTATCACCATGAAGTGCAGTCAGTATCGTGCTGCCCCAAAATCGGAAGCCGCCTTTTCTGATACGCCAGCCTTCAGTTTCTACTCTGCCTGTTAGAGTCGCTTGTTCAAGATTGTGTTCAGGAATGCGTTTTTGCTGATCTTCATCGGGATAGAAAATTCGGAAATGTTGACCGATAATTTCCTCTGCCGTATAGCCCTTGATCTTCTCCACTCCGATATTCCAATTTTGGATGATACCATCTTTATCAAGGATAATAATTGCATAATCCTGCACTTCCTCGACCATTTTCTGATACCGCTCTTCACTTTCGGCAAGCATCAGGTTCTTCTCTTCAAGTTCTCGGTTGAATTGCTGAAGTTGCTCAGTAGTGCGCAAGATATTCGTATTATCATGCGCGGCAACAATTGCGCCATATACTTCATCGTTTTGGATAAGTGGAATGCAGGAAATGCTATACAAGTGTCCAGTGCCCGGTGATTCCCAGACTATGTTTTCTGTTAAATTCCCATTGATCGCACTATTCAAACCATTGTGCATCACGGAATTTTTTAATGAAGGAAAAACTTCGATGAATGTCTTCCCGAGAATATCTTGAACGCGAATCCCGCTCATCTCAGAAAATTTTTTATTCGCAGCGATAAAACGTTTTTCATTATCATAGACACAGATCTGATCTACAGATGAATCAAGAACTGTTTCCACGAAATCTCTTTGACGCCGGAGCAGAGCATTCTTTTCTGTAAGCTCTATTGTTCTTTTCACTACCTGCTTTTCTAATTCCTTTTGGGTTTCTCTGCGAATTCTTGTCGGTTCAGTAATATCGCGGAGGATCCTTGATACACCGGTTATTATACCGTCGCTATTACGAATAGGGGAAACTGTTAACGAAGTGAAGATTTTTTCGCCATCTTTTTTCAAACGGTACGTATCCAAATTAAAGGATTCGCCATTTTGGATCCTTGAAAGAATGGTTTGCTCTTCCCCTGATTCTACTTCCGTATGAATAGAGGTAGCCGATTTGCCGATTATTTCCTCAGCAGAGCGGCCAAATATTTTTTCTGCACCATGATTCCAACTAATGACAGTACCTTGAAGATCGGTGCTATAGATCGCATCATCAGAATCTTTTACGATCGCTGCAAGTACCGAAATCTTCGCTTCGGCTTCCATCTCGGTAGTGATATCGGCAATACCCATGCAAATACCGATGATCTTTCCGTCGCTCGATTTAACGGGATTATAATATCCACGGAGCCAATACTCTTTTCCATCGGTCGCACGTTGTTGGGATTTTCGTTCGACCGATTCTCCGATCAGGACTTTTTCAAACGCTTGAAGAACATACCCGCCGAGCCTTTCTCCGAGAATGGTAGTCACTTCTTTCCCTGTCTCTAAAGTTTTACCGAACATTTTTTTATAGAGTGCAGAGGCAGCATGATTAAATGCCAATATGTTCGATGAAGTATCAAGTAAGACGAATCCGTCATTCGTATTATCAAAAAGCGCACGGAGATTCGCTTCAGATTCTCTGACGGCTATTTCCACTACTCTTCGGTCGGTAATATCTACGATCGTGTTCACACCACCGAGCAAATTTCCTTCAACATCAAGTATAGGGTAGGGATGCGGGAGTACAAAGCGTCGCGTACCATCCGGGCGTTCGATGACGATCTCAGCACCTTTTACTTCTCTTTTTTCTTTTAATGCAATAGCCATTGGGGAGATATCCAATGGCATCATTTTTCCTTCAGGGGTATAAAGCTTCGAGGAACCAGACCAGTAATCAGTACCGATCACCGGTTCACGACCCCAAAGTTCAACGGCTGCGGAATTATAATGTGTCACCTTGCCTTCGGCATCGGTAGCATACATCGCAAAGGGAAGACTCTGAAAAAGTAATTGACGCTGGTCTTCTGCGCGCTCAAAAGCGCTTTGCATTTCCTCGATCTGCTGCTCACGTTTTCTTTCTTCGGTGATATCAATGACGATACCGATATAACTTTCCGGTACCTGAGTAAGATCAAAATAGACTTTCCATTTCGCCTTGATGGTCCGAATGCTTTGATCATTGTTGCGAATGATACGGAACTGGAGTTCGTAATTTCCTACTTCGGAATTCGGAATAGGTTTGCCGATCTCTTTGGCAACCATATCCCAATCATCGGGATGAATAATTTTTTTAAAGGCTTCAGGGCTTGCAGTAATAGCTTCATCTAACCCATACATTATTCTGCACTCCGGCGACCAGATCATCTCCCCTGTTTTTGGATAGAATTCCCATAAACCGATTTTTGTGGACTCAATTGCCATGAGCAGACGAGCATGGTCCTGACGAAGTGACTCAAGCTCCAGTTCGTTTTTTTTCGTCCCTGATTTGGGGCTTGGGTTTTTCATTTTTTTTGTAGGGTGAACGAATCGCTCTATTAACAGAATCAAAAAACGAATTGGTTCTCTGGAAAATACAAATGGTCAAAGTGCTTCAAAAAGCTCACCGGATTTTTTTGGATTCAATCCAAAATGCCTGTACGCTAACTCTGTTACCTCTCTCCCGCGCGGCGTGCGTTTCATAAATCCTTCTTGAATCAAAAATGGCTCATAAACTTCTTCGATCGTGCCGCCTTCTTCGCCGACGCTGACGGCAATGGTATTAACACCGACAGGACCACCGCCAAATTTTTCGATGATCGTCAGAAGAATGCGCTTATCCATTTCATCAAGTCCGTGCTCATCAACTTCCAATGCTTCGAGCGCGATCAACGCAATTTCGCGGGTGATTCGTCCGTTGCCTTTTACTTGAGCGAAATCACGCGTACGATTTACCAAACGATTTGCGATACGCGGTGTACCGCGAGAACGCTTTGCAAGTTCGCTTAAGCCATCATCATCCGCTTCAATGCCAATAATTCTTGCGCTGCGCTCGATAATTTTCTTCAGTGTTGCAGCATCGTAATAATCAAGTCTGTTCGTAATTCCGAAACGCGAACGAAGCGGAGCCGAAAGCAATCCGGCACGAGTCGTTGCGCCAACAAGTGTAAAGGGCTTGAGTTCGATCTGCACTGAACGCGCTGCAGGACCTGAATCAATCATAATATCAAGCCGGTAATCTTCCATAGCTGAATAAAGATATTCTTCAACGGCAGCAGAGAGGCGGTGAATTTCATCAATAAATAATACATCGCCTTCTTCAAGATTTGTGAGCAATCCTGCAAGATCGCCGGGACGTTCGAGTACAGGACCGGAAGTAGTTTTTATATTCGACCCCATCTCCGATGCGATGATATTCGCAAGTGTCGTCTTACCAAGCCCCGGAGGTCCGGTGAAAAGCGCATGATCTAATGCTTCGCCGCGCTGCTTGGCAGCTTGAATAAAGATGCGGAGATTTTCGACAATAGATATTTGCCCGACAAACTCTTCAAAGAGTTTAGGGCGAAGAGATTCGTCGAATTCGTTATCGAGACGAACAGATGAAGTAGATTCAGATCGTGAAGGTGAAGGCATTTAGTTGATTTTTAAAATTCGAGAAGCATGGTGAATGGTCAATACTTCAATACCCTTATCCCGCAATCTATAAATAATTCGGTAATTTCCATAGATAAGTTCTCGAAGATTTTTATCTTGTTCTTCAGGGACCATTCTTCCCATTTGAGGAAATTGCCGCAGTTGCTTTATTGTGCTAACAATTCGTCTTGCAAAATGGAGAGCTATTGTGGGTTTATCATGCGCGATAAAGCGAGTAATTTCTCGCAAATCATTTTTTGCACGATCAGAAAGAATTATTTTGCCCATTCCTCAAGCATTTCTTCTACTTCTTCAATAGTATGAACATTGCCATTCTCGACATCTCGGATACCTTCCTCTATTTTAGCGAGTAAAAGCAACCGCTCCATCGCAACGTCGATTGTATCTTCTTCAGGAAGATTTTCCATTGCTTTCTCGACGATCTCTTTCATTGTTAATGTTTCTGTCATTTTCGTTCTCCTTCTGTATCAATTAACAATTGCGGGAACAAATCGTTTAGTCTTTACACAAATCGCAAACACCGATTTAGGGATTTCTCCGCGCGTTCTTGTGGTTCAATTAGAGAGTGTGTTCATTTCCCTTGTAAACTTATGGCTATTGTTACTGAATCTCTCACTACTATTGAGACGCAAGCCACTGAAGCTTTGCATCTCGGACTTCGCGCACACGTTGCGATCATTTTTACCGGCGGCACTATTGCCGTTACCTCCGATAAAAAAGCCGGACCTGTGCCTGCTCTCAAAGGAAAAGAAATTCTGGAGCGAATTCCCGAGATCGCAAAATATCTTCCTGATGTCGAGATCGAAGTCTTTGACTTCGCAACATTGCCGGGACCTCATATCTCTCCGGAGATGATGCTGACACTTGCCGATTTTGTTCGTGCTGTTAGTGAGCAATGCGATGGCGTGGTGATTACTCATGGCACTGATTCGATTGAAGAGAGTGCTTATTTTCTTGATGTTGCAATCGGTGATCATATTCCTGTCGTCTTTACCGGTTCGATGCATCATTCACTTGATGCAGCATGGGATGGTGGTAGAAATCTGATTGATGCATTGGCTGTCGCAGCATCGAAAGAATTTGTGGGCGAAGGTGTTGTTGTCGTAATGAACGGCACCATTCATTGCTCTTCGCAAGTAACAAAATCTCATACGGTAAGAACTGATACATTCAAATCTCCTGATTTTGGTCCGCTCGGAACGGTAAATATTCTTGCATCCGAAATGCCGCAAAAAATGCGCAACTCCAAATTTCGGATTACGATCCCTGTCGATGACGAAGTTGAGCTTCCTTATATAGAACTCATCAAGACCTATGCCGGCATGGGCGATCTCTTTTTTAAAGCTGCCATCGAAAACGAAGTCAAAGGAATTGTCGTCGAAGCGATGGGGCAGGGGAACGTCCCTCCCGGAGTGATGAACGGAATCGCCAGAGCTTGCGAAATGAAGATTCCCGTCGTCATCACCAGCCGTTGTTATAGCGGTCCTGTACGTCCATATTATGCTTATGAAGGTGCCGGTCTTGAACTTGAAAGACTTGGCTGCCTTTTTGCTCCGCTGCTGAGCGGACCAAAAGCCCGAATAAAACTCATGCTTGCCTTAGCCGCCGGATATACTCCTGAGAAATTACAAGAGATATTTCCTACAGGATAAGATCGTAAATTTCTCCTCATCTCTCATAGCGAAAAACCCGGCACCAATTCCCAAAAGTTGGTCTGTAACTCTATATAATTCATCAACATCGCTCTGCACACAAGGGAAAAACTAATACTTTATAGATCACAATTCACAGTAAATACACCGTTCATTGCGAGACCGGCACCAGTCGGTCGTGGCAATCTAAAATTTGCGGTATAGGTGCCTATCACCTTGTATTCTAATATACGAAGATTTAGTAATCCTGCCACAGAATAAGTGCCGCTTTCATTCTCCTCCACATCCAAATCGGCGGAATGATCTGCAAAGTTTCCAGAATTTCTGCTGTGCCCGGTTTACTTTTTTCTAATTTCCTCTCGTAAAAACTCATCTTCTTTCCCATAACCCGAAGATCAAAACCACTTGCTTTCATTAGATCAATAAGTCGAAGTAATAAAAATGTCTGCGCCGAATGCTTGCCTGTTAGAAACTTAAACCGATAGGTCGTTAATATCTCAAGCTGACCCTCCAATGCTTCAAAATCTTTCGCTTCCAATAAAATTAAGATATTCAGTATAAGGACGGAGACATAAAATCCTTGCTTATCAGAGGTTTTTGACGGGACTTTAAAAATAAGATCGGCGGTTTTTCTTCGTTTGCTTTTTGATGGTTTTTTACTTTTGATATAGAGCGAAACCAACCCTTCAGGATCCTGCGCGTATTCCAAGTAAAGTCCGTAAATGATCCAACGATCTCGTATATGATCTCTGAGTGTTGAGTAACTTTTATCGGTAGTAACTTCATAGAGGACTTCCTGAGCCTGAAAAAAGCTCAGAGTATTCATTTCCAGAAAGAATTGCTTCTCCTTATAGGTGAACCAATTATTGCTGCCGCTTCCAAAGTATTGAGCACAAGATAATATTCTCTCCTTGCCTTTTTCGTGATCATTTAAGAGAAGGTAATTATCTAATTTGTATAATACAAACTCTCCAATGCGTGACTTCGCAGTAAGATCAGGCTTTGTCTGTAAATAATCCAACGCCTCATCACAGGCTGCGATTGATCCGAACGCATCGTTTGCAATCTGCCGATACAAATACCGCAGCCGGTAATAAGAAATTCTGCCCAAATATGTTTCATGCGTTTGAAGAAGCTGCTCTATCTGCTCTAAAGCTTCCTTTGCATCATCTTCGTATTTTTCATTGATATAAAGCGTATTGGTAAAATGAATTCTGATCTCGTTCTCCAATCGTTCAATCTTCAATTGTGCTTCCAAGAGGGAGATCGTGTTCTCTAACTTATCCGAATATTTTCTATACTCTTTTGTTTTTCCTTCTTGTAAAGATTCTGAGCGGAGTTGTTTTAGGAATTGTATTGCAGGATGATACAACTCATATTTTTCGGCTGTGATCAGTCCCTTCCTGGCAATGCTTACGGCTGCCGATTGCATACCCAGCGGCATGAGGACGGAACTGGCGAATAAATTTTTATACGTTCTATAAACAGCAGTAGTTCGTTTGGAAATACCAGCCTTATGAAGATTTAAAGAGATGAGATTATTCAGCGACCGAGAAATAAAAGAATCCTTCAGAGATTTATACTTTGTCCCGGGATGATCATTCCCATAAAGTTCAAATGCTGCTTCCTCGTCCTTTTGTTTGTCGGATGTAGTAATAATTCTATAAAAGGAGCCAAGTTTCGAATCCTCAGATTTTAGACCATAAAGATCCAATGGGAGCCTCTTTGATGATTTATATTTTTCTATAAATCTGACTAATTGACGAATATGTATGAAATTCATAGAGCAAAAATGGCTGAATTAGACAAATAATAAGCAATATAATAGAGATAGGGTTCCTTTTGTCATTAAAACAATGCCTGACAAAATCGCTTTTTTAGGTAATAGATTTTTGGTTCTTTCTATTATCTTTCGTAAGGTCTTAATTAAACAGCCCCATTTCATGACAGCCTTACTTGGATTTTTGCTTTCTATTTCCTTGATCCTGCCACAGGTTTCCGGTTCACTCCCTAAGAAATTAGGTGCAGCCGATATACCAAAGGCAGTAGTGAAATACCATTCGGCGCTTACGCCTGATGCCACATTCAGTATTGATAACGAAACTGCTTTAGCGCTCGGCAGTGTGACGGTTCACCAATCCGGTGGATCGAATTCCTATATCTCGGTTCCAACTTATGGAACATTCACAACTTCACTTTCAGATACTCCGGTACTTTGCTTCATCAATGGACAGAGTTTCGTCGAAGGAGTTCCGACGAGAATAATGATCACATCTCATCTGAGGGTACTCGCTACTTGGACATCATCTATAGTAGTGATAAATGAAGAGGAAGAACTTTAGGGATTTTGACAACTGATAATTTTTGGTCCGCCACCCGTTGGCTAAGACTGCAAAGAGGATCGTGAGGAGCGATCCGTCTTAGCGGAGAGTATCTCTGACTTTCATTAGTGAGAAGAGATGCTCTCCGCAATGCAGGGTTTTTCTCCTTTTTTAATTAACGTTTCTTTTAAAATCGTTTTATTTTTCCATAAAAATATGAAAAATCTAACTGTTTCTAACCCGAGTGGACGTACTTTGCGATGTCTGCTGTTACTGCTGGTAGTAGGGTTATCGACTATTGCTTCTAAAGAAAGTAATGGGCAAACACTTACTACACATACCCGGGCTATACCTGCACCCTGTCCTAATACAGATAACCCATGCTGTTATAACCTTGTATTTACCGGCGGACCGAATAATCTAGCCACCATTCGATTCCAATTCAGTAATCCGACTTGTTGGGATTTTAATGCATGTTTTTTGAACCAGTTTCCACCAGGTACCACTTGGATATTGAATGGACCAGGGGACTACACAATTTCATTTATTCCGCCAATTCCTGCATTCCCGGTAGTTACGATATGGTGGATTTGTATGTTGCCAACATGTGTTGGCGCACCTGGTAGTGTTACGTGGACTGGTAGTGACGGATCCAATGGCATTGCATTTTTTGGCAATTGCAGCGGCGGCACTCACGGTGAACCTCCTGGTCCATGCCCAACTTGTAATCAAACAGAATTACAATTTGCAGGGTATTATGATTACGCTAATGCAGGATGCTTTGATCGTGCCTGTTTTACCAAACGATTAGGTGCAGCGCCTTCAATGGGACCATTCAGAGTTCATTTTACTCCACCATGGTCACCATGTCCTCAACCCGCAGTTCAATGGACACATCACTGGCCTGACGGTACAACAACATATGGACCACCATGTAATCCAGACAATCGACCAACCCCGACTGGACCGGATGGTTCTATAGCTACACCGCATCCAGTAGCAGGCGGAATACCACCCTACGATTATATAGATTTTATTCTCACCAGTCCGATTGAAGAGTGCAGTGGATTCTGTATTAACATCCCACAATGCGAACCAAGAATTCACTATACTGTTGAAATTGAGGATTTGAGTGATCCGGGTCATGATTGTGCACCACCGCCAAGCATGGACTTCAAAAAGGGAATCGTGTCTGTAACAACCTCTGCAGGGCAAACAAACTTCCCCAATCCTGTTACTGAGGCAAATCAATTTAAGACAACGATTCCATTTGAAATTGCGAACGAAGGATCTGCCAAGATCAGCATTTTCGATGCAACCGGAAAAGTTATTCATACCGAAATAAGCACATTTGCCGGAAGCGGAAAGCACTTTTTCTACTTTACAGCAACTGATGTTCCAACAGGAAGCTATTTCTATACAATCGAATCACCGCTTGGTGTTACAATTGTAAAAAAATCGCTTCTTATTGTGAAGTAATGTTTTTCGTTGAATGTTGTTTTTACTATCATACTGCCGCAATTGCGGCAGTATGATAATTTTTATAGATGTTGAAAAAATATTTATATCTATTCGTCTGTCTTTTACTCTACCCTGCTCTTGCACAATCGCAGTGGCGGATATTAACGCCAAATTTATTAAAAGGACATTTTACATCGAGTACTCTAACGTATTCTGATGGCTGTATTTTTGCATCAAACGGCTCTGATAGTCGTTTTTGGATATCATCGGATACCGGCAAAACCTGGACTGAGCGCACCATTCCTGGACCTGTTTATACAATAGATTTCTTCAATCGTCAAAAAGGACTTGTGGTCTGCCGACCTATTTATTTTAATGGTATTCCGAATGCATTTTATACCTTAGACCAGGGAATAACCTGGATTCCCATCGGTAATAATTTTACTCCTGGTGCTAATTTTTATAGCGGGATATTTGACAAATCAGGGAATGTAATTATTTTACATGGGGGAAGTATCATTAATAATGGTTTTCATGGTTTATATAGAACCAGCGATATGGGAGTGACATGGGATACAATCCCTGGGAATCAAGGAACACTCATAGCACCGACTATCTCAAGGAGTGGAAAAATTTCTTTTTTCACTGACCCAAATAAAATGTATGCTGGCTTCAGAGGAGCCAGTATTAGTACTTCGCAGGATGTGGGCAAAACGTGGGCATTGCAGCCAGGCGTTTTTGGTTATGGCAGCTTTTCTATTGCCGCCGATAAATGTGATGATAATACTATATATATTGCTAATGAAGGTTTTATACCAGGCATCACTTCGAATATTTTTGTAACGACTGATGGCGGAAAAAGTTTTCAGGTTACGATTTCACACCCTGTTCCTTATTTTTCCGGCTCAGTAGCCGTTTCACGCAATGCTGTCTATTGCCCAACTATGGCGGATTCAGGCGTGATCCGTTCAACAGATCACGGACAGACCTGGAAATCAATTGGAGGACCACCTTCACAGGCTTATACTCGTGAGATATGTGCCATTAATGATAATACTATTATACTGGCCGATAGCGGGGGAAATATATGGATAACGGAAAATAGTGGCGGTGATCCTGTCTCCTCTTTGAATTCGTCAAATTATACTTTTCCGACAATTGCAAGTTGCGATTCGCTTTCTATCACAATCAAGGTTTCTGCAAAGACCTGCGATTCTGTGATTGTCACCAACGCAAGCATTACCACGGCTGCCGTTTCTTCCTTTACCCTTTTGCCGCCTGCACTGCCTGCTACATTAGTCGGAGGCGGAACGATGAATTTTATCCTTCGATTCGATCCACAGCATGTTGCAAACAATTTCAGCGGAACGCTGGATCTTGAAGGAGTAACGCTGGACTGCAAAACCACTTTAAAGATACCCTTCTCGGCAACATCGATCGCAGAAGAACCGACACTTTCGGTTTCGGATACAGTCCTAAAATTTGGCACTTTTGCTTCATGTTATCGCGATACAACTGTTACACTGACCAATAGCGGCTGTGATACGCTGATGATTCTCTCCGGTCCGGGCTTGCTTCCTCCGGAATATTCATTACTTACGAAGTGGCAATTTCCGATTGCACTTGCTCCCGGTAGCAGTATCAGTGTGCAGTTCCGGCTTTATCCAACTACCCAAGGTACCTTCACCGCAACTCCTGTCTTTACCGTTTCGGAGCATAATATGCAAAAGAATGTCTCATTTTCACTATCCGGATCTTCTCAAAAGAAATTAATTATTTTACAGGCCGATCCTCCCTCTATTGCATTCACAAAACTTTCTACTTGCTTACCTCCGCATGATACAACGATCACACTTGTTAATAAGGGATGCGATTCAATCTCGATCTTACAAGGACCCGGAACATTAGCTCTGGAGTTCACCCTTCTAACTCCTCTTACACTACCGATTATACTCGCTCCGGATAGTGCGATCACCTTAACCTTTCGTTTCAGTCCGGCGACGACTGGCTTGTTCCTGACTACTGCCATCTTTACTGCCTCGCAAAAAGGATTTACTCAAAATGTTTCCATCAATTTATCCGGCGAAGGACTGAAAGGTGTCGGAGTTCTTTCGTATTCTCCAAAATCTTTCAACTTCAAATCACTGAGCATCTGCTCGCATGATTCAGCAAGCGGATTTATTACGAATACGGGATGTGATTCATTACTGCTTGATCCGAGCGGAGTATTTGGTGATCCGGATTACCGGGTTTCGGGTGTCGGGTTGCGGGTTTCGATGGCTCCTGCCGATACGATTAGATATTCAGTCTATCTCAACCCTGCACAGAAGGGATTGCGGAAAGGCTTTCTTGTCTTGACATCTCATCTCAGTGGCAGCACACGCCGTGATTCAATTCCATTCAGCACGACCGTCACCGATGGCACGAGAATACTTTCTATTCCAACGAGTCCATTAGATTTCGGAACACAAAGTCTTTGTGATCCGCAGAGAGATACGCTAATAACTCTCAGTAATACAGGCTGCGATACATTAATCTTATCAGCACTGAACGGATTAGGTTTAGGCTTCGGCTCGAATACAAATTTCCCCGATACGATTCTTCCCAACACCATCAAGCAAATTCATATTTTTACTCTGCTCGATACAGCAGGCGGAAAGCTGACTACATCAGGCACACTGAATTTTACCAGCAACTCGGATAATACACTTGCTCCGATAACACTCAGTCATAGCTTCATTGCCGGTGTGCGTCATGATGCAGGTTTATTCCTCGACCCGGCAGCCAAAGCAGGTGGTGACCTATCAACGGTAACCTACAACATCAAAGAAACTCCCGGCAAGACATTCAGTGGAGCAGGAATCGCCAAATTAAATTTCGATCTGAATTATAATACTGATGTATTGAATTATACTTCATCCAAAAGCACAGCAAATCTCTCATCACTTGATGGCAAGAATTTCATCCTCATCGGAAATCCAAATATCACCGCAGACGCAAATGGTATTTTAGCAACAATAGGATTCACTGTTTATCTAACGAAAGATTCAACGACAAGCATCATCCTCACTAATAGAAACGACACCACGCAAACACCTTGCGGCATGACCACGCTAACCCTCGGCGGCTCTGCAACTTTTGATTACAGCTATCTCTGCGGAGAGAGAAGCCTTTCAGCTTTTCTGCGAGACGGTTTGCAAATCCACATAACTTCGATTCGCCCAAATCCGGCTCAGGATGAAATAGAGATCAATCTGCAATCAGGCTTAAAGCAAGATGCGAATGTAGAGATATTTAATGCGTTAGGCGCAAGAGTATATTTTGGTGCGAAGAATTTAATTTTAGGAGAGAATAAGGTTCATCTTGATACGAAGGGTCTTTCATCGGGGATGTATTTGGTGCGGGTAGGTTCGGTGAGTGAGTCGTTAGTAATTAGTCGGTAGAGAGGGGGAAGCCCTCACCCTTAATCCCTCTCCCGGATTACCGGGAGAGGGAGACATAAAGACGGGCGGACTGAGAGTCCTCCTCACTTGAGAGTAGCTCCGCAGCCTCCGATAGCTTTTTGTATTGGTTTTGTCACTTAAATCTTATCTGTTGCGTTATTTATATAGGATATAATTGAGGATAAAAGTGTCTCTCACTTATCCCCATTTTTATCCACTTTTCAACATATTCAATTTTATTTTGAAAAAGTTGTGATTTCTTTACAGAAATACCTTACTTTCGTACTTTTCTTTATCACCCAGGTGTAATTATTCCCGTGTCGCAAAGTTCTTATATGAGTGAAGAAGGCAACCCTCTGAAGGATAAAGGAAGGAAGGGGGCAAACTCGCTTCGGCGAGATCAACCGGATGATCTATTTGATCATAATATATCCATGCCGACCGAAGACTTTCCAATATCAGAAAGTGGCTACTCAGCTGAGGAGACCGCTGAGCCAGAGGAGATCATAGACACCGAACTTCCTGAAATTACGGAAGTTCCGAAGTCACGCTTCTTTGCAAACGGACAGCAGAAAAAACGGCAGATGGTCGCCAGGTCATTTACTGATGAGTTCATTGAGAAAAATGGTGAGAATGCTGAAAATGACGAAGAATGTTTTTTTCGGTACCAAAAAGGCGAAGACCCAGCCTTTTTTATTCTCTACGAGCGCTATAAGTCAAGCGTTTATTCCTATTGCGCGAAAGTTCTGCTATCGGTAGGACTTCCCGAAGAGCTGGTAGAGGATACGTTTCAGGAAGTTTTTCTTCGCGTTTCGCAATATCGCCATACGTTTATTTCAGGCGAATTCCGGGCTTGGATATTTACGGTAACCCGTAATACCTGTCTGAGTTCGAAAAAACGCGGACTGCGCAACAGTCTTTCATCCGGTTCGCTGATCGATCCCGATCATGTGACCGATGATGAGCAGATGACAGGGCAGACGAATGTCAAGCGATCCGATGATCCGCTTGAGATTCTGACGCAAAAGGAGCAGACTGATCTGCTTCTTGCCGCAATTGCAGAATTGCCTGAAACCTACCGCGAAGCCTTGCTGCTGAGCGAGTACGAAGGATTGACTTATGAGGAGATCGGCAAATTGACAGGAACGTCGCTTTCGACAATTCGCATCCGAGTCTTTAGGGCGAAGAAACGCCTGAGAAAAGTTTTAAGCCCCATATTGGGGAAGGAGTATTCTGCGAAAGAAACCAGCGCAGATGTAGTAGATATAGAAGAAGAAACTGTATGAAAAAGCAAAACCCACATATAACCGATGAGCATATCGTCGCGTACTTAGATGGCGAGCTTAATGCAAGCCCTGAGTTCAAGCGCGATCTTCATGCTGATCCTGAACTTGCTTTGGCTTCGAAAGAATATGCAGCGATCGGAAATGCAATGGCTCGCAGCAGCGCCGATGAGCGTTTTATGCTCAGTGCCTCTACCGATAAGAGCACAAAGAAGATGCTTGCTGATTCGCTTGCGAAATCCCGCAAAGCAATTCGCACCGCAGCTCCTGCTCCAAGTGCAGCGCCGGTTCGCAGCATTCCTGCACAAAGGAGCGTCAAGTATCTTTGGGCAAAACGTACTTCAATGGGGTTTGCATTTGCAACACTCCTCGCGCTTTTATGGATAAATTTTAACGGCAAGAACGAGCAGTTCACGCAAGTTCCTGTTCCGTCTAATATCAACAAGGCTCCTGCGCCTGAGCAAATTGCTCCGGTCGCACCGCAAGTCAATCCTGCATCATCAGGGCAGTTGGCTGTCAGTGTAAATGAGCAAACACATTCTCCTTCGGCGTCTTCGCTTCCCGTGAAGAAGCACGTTGAACAGGCAAATCATTCTGAAGCGACAAATGACATTGCAACAAATACAACGTCTCAAACCGAAGCGCCCCATACGACAATCCAGGATAAAGAAGATCCTGCGGATATTATGATCTCGCACCGTTACGCAAAGCTTATCAAAGCTACGCGGATGGTCGAAGTCACTGAGCAAGACAAGATGTAAAAAACCGAATTGGTTTTCTCTTTCTTTTGCCCACGAAGGAGACTGAAATAAAGAGTTTGGTGAAAAGTGAAAACTGAATACGCGACAAAAGCACAATCGATAACAGCCGCAAGCATTTATATGCTTGTGGCTGTTGTCGTATTGTTCTCAGCCGCGAATATCTTTGCCCAGACCTCGCTTGATGCTCCAAATAAATTTGACGCACCCGCTCACTTACCAAAACCGCATGAATATATCAAGAGTATTGATGATTTGATGCGCGAACGCTTGGAGATCGAGCGCGCAAAGTACGGGACCGCTCTTGCTCCGGAGCTTTTGCGATTGGAAGCAGATTACATCCGCACCGATGCTCCGACGGGAGAGAATGTTTTGCATGAAGCAAAATTTCACCTCGAACCACGTTATACATCGTTCACCTCCGAAGGTCGTCAGAAAACCGACACGGTTCGCACGATGCCGCAATCGGTAATGTATTTTGTGGGTTCAGCCCGCACGCCGCTTGCACTGCCGCTTGTGAGTAATCTTTCGAAAGTTCTTTCAGGTGATGATGCTTCCTACACCGTTTTTCTTGGAATACTGCCTTTACCTGCAATTCCAAATTCGAAGAGCGATTCCATCAGATATTATGTCGTGATCGAGCGCGCTGTCGAAGCAAACAAAAGTGAGGGAGAGAGCAAATTTGAGCGTTATGCAAAAGAATTTACTGCCCGTCCGGGTGATCCTATCCGTTTGCGTTTAGAAAATACTCCGCCGGATAAAAAAGTCTATATCCTCAAAATTGATGATAATGAAACGCTGAATTTTTATGAAGATTTTGCGCGCCATTTCAAAGAAGATATTATTATTAATGGAGAGCGTCTAAAATATTCTCTTGGTAAAGCCGATCTTTCGATGGTTTCATCGCGCTTGTCAATTCCTTATACGATCGGGAGCACTGCCGCTGTGAAAGTTGAGTTGATCTCTGTTGTGGATCCGGCACATCCACTGACCATTATTGATTCAGTAATGCCTCCGGCAGATTATTTTGCTGAGCATGATATGAAGCCGTATCCGAATGCCACTTATAAATACCGCGTCTCAGCAAAAGAGATCGGCACGGGAAAAGTACTCTTTGATGAGACAAAAAGTTTTGAAAAGAAATCTCCGATGCTTGTCGGGAATTCAGTGTCTATGGCTAATTCCGATACTGTAGAAGTTGGTGGCAAGAAAGAAGAATCAAGGACAGCTCTTCGCGAGTTAAATCTTGCCAAGACGATCGCTGAAACAAAGGTTGTGCAGCTTACTGCAACATTAGATAAGACAAATTCGGAAAAAGCTGAACTTCAGCAAAAGGTTGAGGCTGAGCAGGGTAATGTGATCGCAGGTTTGCGCTTCCGTGTCGGAGGAGGGTTTCTCGGAAGCAGCACTGGAGTAAATCTCTTTATCGGAGTTGAATCAAATGTCCCTTCGCTGACGCTTGATTTCTCATACGGTTTGCTTACTGCCGGAGTTCCGTATTTGAACTATCAAACGCCTCCGAATTTCTCGCAAATATTTTCATCGCCAAAATCTATAGGTTTGCAGATCGGATATTCTCCGGTGAGCTTCTTTAATGGAATTCTTCAGCCCGTTGCTCGTCTTGGTTTCTACGGAATTTATTCAGCCGAAACTGCTTCTACAAAGGGTGGTATTCATTCCGCTACGTTATTCGCACCGTCGGTCGGTATTATGACGACACCCGGTGGTGTTGGGACAAGCGTAGGAATTGATCTGACAGCAGGACCGATCTTTGGTCTGGGAATTTCTGCCCCTGCACAATTTGACCTCCAAATGAAATTCTACGTAAGGTTTTAAGAGTGATTCTACCGCACCTCTTCCCACACTTCGCTGACTGATTTTTTTCTCAGGAGAACTGACAATCCATTTTTTATCCAATCGAAATAAACTCTGAGGTAACCGTATTTTCTATAACGTCGGGGAGATTCATAGACTAAAAGTTGCCAATCGTATTTTACTTTTCCGAATGAACGGAGACGTTTATAAAGCTCAAAGTCTTCTCCGGCGGCAAGGGTTGGGTCGTATCCTTGAACTGCATGAAAAGTTGATGCTCGCACGATCTGGCATTCGCCGCGTCCCATTCCCATTCCCAATACATTCAAGACGTGAACATACTGATTAAAGAATCCGTGAAATAATATATCAGATAATTTTCGTTCTTCCGGAAGTATTTGTACTTTGACAGCAAGAGCCGAAAGCTTTGTATTCGCGGACATTCTCTGTACGATGCGTTCGAAGAAATGAGAAATATTTGGAATGCGCGTATCAGCATTTAAGAATATAAGAATTTCTCCTGAAGCAAGTTCAGCACCTTTGTTGCGCCCTTCGGCAATTGTTTGCCGATGAGAAGTATCACTATGTTTTGCTATTTGATCGGTATGCTTTGCTGCAATAACGAGAGTTGTATCAGTTGAACCGCCGTCGCTTACGATGATCTCCATCCCAAATCTCTGTTCTATTTCTGGGGTGAATTGTTTGAGGCATCCGCCGAGAAGTTTCTCTTCGTTGCGTGTGGGAATAATGACAGAGATCTTCGGCATATTATCCGATCGTCATCCGAAGCGGAAAGAGGATGAAGAATCTTGGGTCGGGATAAATACGATAAGCAGGAGCAGGAAGTCTCCAATAGGAAAGTCCGCGGCGAATGAAGTTCAGGATACCGATACTTGATTCAGGAATAAGTTTTTCCATATCGAAATCGAGTCCGATATAGTATGCGGTTTTTCTTTGGCTATAAGGATCTGTAGAAAGAGTATCAGCTACGTTAAATAATCTGCTCACTCCTACAGCAAGATTCAGCCAATCGGGCCAATATTTTTTTGCGCTGATGGGAAGCATACGATGAATATCAACAGTCAACCAATATGACTGTCCTCCGTAATCATCAAGTGGATTTAAGGTTTGATCTTTAATATATGGCGTTTCTCCACTTGGATAATAGAACCATTTATATTGAAAATTTCTTAAAAAATCAAATCTGTTGCGGAGAATAAAGAAAGCAGCACCGGCGATATCAGCTTTTGCATCACCGGGTGAGAAACCCCAGTCTCTTGCATATCCATCTTCGATCTCCACATAAAATTCATACATCGCTCCGCAGATGCCACCAAGTATTACTGACTGAGAGCTATCCATATCTGTCCAGGAAAATGCTTCCTGGAAAAAATGACTCGTATAATATCCGCCGAAGAAATGACCATATTTGTCATAATTATGCTCATAGCCGGGATCATCTTCGATATGAAAATTCCCGCGTTGATTCGCCCACCAAGAGTTATATTGGAGGATATGCAAACCTGTAATTGATGCGGCAAGAATACCCGTTGTAATAGCAAATTTTCCCCAATCGATCTCTTGCGCTGAAGTTTGAAATGCTGATGGTCTTTCTTGAGTTGCTGGTGCAGTAAATCCCGGCTTGCTTTTTGTGATCGGCGGCGGAAGGCTATCAGCAACTGAGCCGCTTGGCGTTTGTGCCTGAAGCGTGCAGCTCAAAAGCAAGAAAAAAGATAGAAAGAGGGATCTCACGAATCAGTGGAATTTGGATTAATTGATTGTATGTTTTTAACACAGATTCCGAGGGTTACGTCCCACGTCTCGCCCGGTTCTAATGAAATATTCCATAGGGCAAAAATTATTGACCCTTGGTAAACTCGCTCGAATCCGGCTTCACTCAGCGAAACAGTCTCTATTGGTGTGCGCCAGAACGTACACGGTTTTTTCGGTTGGAGAGTGATCTTCATTCCTGTCCATTTATCAACAAGCGACAACTCTGATGCATCCAAAATCTCTCCGGTACTATTTAGCTTCTTATGCTTGATTTCTTTCGAGGGGGACTCATAGAATCTGTCATCGGCATTTCCGGCAAGCAAGCCAAATGTCCACTCTGAGGCATAACGTAATTGTAGATTCTCTTCAGATCTATTCATGATCGTTATGCGAGTTTGAATAGTATCAGAATCTTTCTTAACCGAAAGTTTTTTCGAAAGCAAAACAGGATGCGAAATGCCATTTGCAAAGACGCTTCCAAGATGATCGAATGTCACAGATGTTTCTGACGTAGTTATAGAGAGCTCAGGCTTCATCTGTGTTTGAAAAAAATCACCGTGCTCAAGAAACGTCATTTTCTGTAGATCCTTTACCGTTGCATCTGCACTGAGGAAATGATCAATGAATGATCCGTGACGATACCAATCATAGAGGAGGTGTTTTTCGAGACCCTTCTCCTTTTTTATGACGAGGTCGTGAATAGATTTAGTGCCGGAGTTATCAGCGGAATTTTCTGCAACTGTTAATTTTTCATGCGAAGCTTCACGGATTCGATTAATAAAATTCGTAAGATTAAATGACTTCGGTTTATAGTCTATCTCGCTGATCGCTCCGCCACGACTTGGGTCAAGGTAGACGGAAAAATACTTGTTCGCCAGTAAAATATCATCTATCCCATCGACGTTTACATCAACTACCTCGCATGACGCTCCGCTTTTTTTCTGAATTGCATCAAGTTCTGATTCAGCAAGGATAAGATTCGAATACACTTCATGCCGCAGGTTTGCTAAATAAATGCCACCGAAGACGCCGTGCCAATAGGGATCATTGCATTGGGCAGCAAGTAAGTGCTCGTATGCCTGTGTAAATGCCTCAGTTTTTTTCACTGACTCTTTGCATTGTGCAAATCGCTTGCTGAGCTGAAGAACGCGCTTATGCAGATGATTCGATTCAGGATATTTTACAAAGAAATTTCTCCAGAAACCGCCGCGCACAAATTGACGGTACTCTTCCCATTCGGATTTATCTTTTGAAAGTGCCTGAGTGAACGCTTGATATTTCAGATCTGCCTTGGCTGTCGGAAGTGACCATTGCATCATTTCATCGTAACTTGCATTCGGCAGGTAGATTCTCCCTTTCGGAGGCAATGTTCGCAACGCTTCTGAAAAATGAATTGTCTTCAGCCATGAGGAATTTTCATCCAATTTTCGAAAGAACTCTTGAAGCCAGCCGTCTCTATAAACATGATCGAACGTTCTTGGCCATACGCCGAATTTTTCGCCGTCATCAGCAAAGGTGATAATACTTTTTCCACCCTCTGTTGCAGAGTCATGGAGGATCCTAATCGTTTCATCAACAGGCATGAAGGGAATCGAATACCTCAGTTCTTTTGAAATCGGAAAAACGGTTATTGACTTTCCTTGTTCTTCGGTCAGATAGTATCCCGTCAGATCACCCTCCTCCAAACCAGCAGCGCGAAAATGAGTATCATCTAAAATAGTGTACTTCATTTTTGCATTATGGATCGAAGCGGCAAGTGGCTGCTCCCATACACGCTCGGCAAGCCACATCCCTTCGGCTTTGCTTCCAAAAACTTCTTCAATTCTTGTGGTCAGTTTTTCGATCTGCGCATGTCTGTCCTGTTCAGAAAAAACTGAGAGGATCGGTTCGTAAAATCCTCCGGAGACTATTTCGAGTTGACCTCTATCAACGAGAGTACGAAGCAGCTCTATTTGTTCGGGATGATTATTTACTATCCAATCAAGCAGTATCCCGGAAAAATGAGTTGCAAAACGGAAGTTGAATTTCTTTGCAAGTTTGAAAAAAGGGAGGTAGGACTTTTCATAGGCCTCTTCGATTATATAATCGAAGTTGCCAATTGGCTGATGGTTATGAGTGGCAAAGCAAAAATTAACGGTTTTCATGTAAGGCTCATTCGCAATTTATTATGCATTTCTCGTTTGCCTGTCATTCCGAAGAAGCGCGAAGCACGACTGAGGAATCCCCTGATAATTGACAGCCCCTTAGTCTCTACCACGATTGAGGGGATTCCTCTCTTCGTCCACTATCCCTTCGGGATACCGGACTACGCTCGGAATGACAGAAATTTTACACCATACTAACACGAACGATCTTCTTTTCCTCTTTGAGAAATTCATCGTAGCCATTGAGTGAGAGTGGTGCAACTTCAATTGGCTTTGCTAATTTGAAATTCCTTGCTTGCGCGATCTCATTTGTTAGGTCGCCGCCTTTGAGTGAAAGCAGAACGCCACCCTGCCTTAAAAGACCGTGTGACCATCTGAGCAGTTCTTCCAAAGGCGCCACGGCACGTGTTACGACAACGTCGTATTTATGTCTGTGCTGTTTGTTCGTTGCAAGTAATTCAGCCCGGGCAGTTATGACTTGGCAGTTTTCTAATTCCAATACTGTTGCCATTTCCTGAACGGCTACGATCTTCTTTGCGATCGAATCACAGAGGGTAATAGAAATATCAGGGCGTGCAATTTTTATGGGGATGCCCGGCAATCCGCCGCCGGTACCGAGATCAAAAACATTCGCATTTATTGGGATTTCGGTTTTTGCTACATTCGCGAATGCAAGCGAAAGCGAATGAAGGATATGTTTGGAAAGAATATTCTCTTCATCTTTTCTGGAGATGAGATTCACTACTTGATTCTTAGCGCAAAGAAGCTCAGCATATTTGCTGAGTTTCTCAAGCTGCGCATCTGTTAATGGAAGTCCGTTTGCTGCTGCAATAATTCCGAGTTCTGCTATCGTCATCACATCGTTTGGAGTCGTCGTTTGAAAAATGCGATCATATAACGGTGTGCATCATCGGTTGCAACCTTATCGTGATTCGGATTGCTGGGATTTGCGAATCCATGCTCGGCATCGTAGGAATGAATACTGACATCCTTAAAAGCTTCCTTCATTGCAGCTTTATAATCAGCAACAACTTTTGGGGTGATCCATTTATCTTTATTGCCAAAGAAACCTGCAACATGAGCATGAAGAGACTTCAATTTTTCAGGATCAGTTTCCGGCATTCCATAGTAAATAACACATGCATCCACTTGTTTGCCGCCTCGTAATGCTGCTTGTTGACTCCACGAACCACCCATACACCAGCCGATCGTTCCGAAGTGCATATCAGCGCCAAAGTAGGTGATCGCTCCATCTATCAACGCATTGCCGCGTTCTTGAGTGAGAGCTTGCATATACTTTTGTGCTTCTTCGCGGGTGGTGCCAACCTTTCCGTCATAAAGATCAATAGCACAGACGGTAACGTCAAGTTCATTGCTGAGGTTATCCGCTTCAGTTTTGATGTAATCATTCAAACCCCAAAACTCATGAAACATAAGTATAACTTTCTTAGGATTTTTTTTTGATGCTACAAAATATGCCGAGCCATTTGCACTGCCTGCGCATGGAAATGAAATCATTGTGCCTGCAAGTTTCTCTGCTGTATAGGGTAGCGGTTCGGCATGAGACTTTACGAAATCTTTTTCGAAAGCAAGAGCAGCGAATTGCATAGTTGCATCCGGTGTGATGCAACAGCTATGCTGCGCTTTAGAAATAGTTGGGATAAGCATTGCTGCAATAAAAAATAGAAATAGATATTTCATACATTATTCTCCTTTAGTTAAAATGCACTTTTTCTCCACTCGTAAACCTGAGCCGAGTATTCTTCTGCGAGAACTTCTGCCGTTTCTTTCGAATCAGCATCGGTGAGGATCTCGCAATACGGGCGCTCTTTTTCGGGGATGATAAGAACCCATGCAGAATTTCCGGCGATCGGGGAAAAACGAATTCCATCGACGAGAGTACGGTCCATTGACTTTGTATGTTCCATCGCCCTGCGCATCACTGTGCCGAGTTGGTCTTGCGGGCAGAACGCCTGCCGATGTGATTGCTCGCGATGTGGAAGATCTTTTGCAATATCGCCGATCTTTAGATTTGTCCGCGCCATCATCTCCAGCAACTTCGTTGCGCTATACATTCCGTCAACGGCAAAAAAGTATTCCGGAAAAATAAATCCTCCTCGTGTACCGCCGACAAAACCGGTGTTGGATTTATTCGATGAAACCATCATCGCCGCATGAGAATTTTTTGTATGGAACACTTCCACGCCATATTCTTTGGCAACAAACTCGACTTCACTTGATGCAGAAATCGGGATCGCGATCTTCTTAATAGGTTTGCCCTCAAGTTTGCGGCACTCTAAGAAAAATTTTGTGACAAGTGTAAGCAGATTCTGATTATGATGAAATGCTCCGTTCTCATCAATGACAGAAATACGTTCGCCGCCGGCATCCAAAATAAATCCGACATCATAGCTGAGCGACGTAACAATATTCTTTAACTGCTCAGTCGAGCGCTTAAATTCTTCTTTAGCGCGAGTGAGTTTTGTTGGCTCGAGATAGCCGTTAAGAGAAACAACTTCAACTCCGAGTGTACCCAGAATATTCGGGAAGATCATCGAAGTAATGCCGAATGCATAATCAATCGCTATACGAAATTTTGCCTTGCTAATAACTTCGGTATCGATCGAAGTCAGGAATGCTTTGCGGTAGGCTTCGCCTGTGCGAACGGGAAATTCTATCGAACCAACTTTGTCATACGGTGCTCTCGGAAAATCCTCTCCGAAGAAATATCTCTCGATCGTTTTGCCTTTTGTCGTTGTCAGATCTTTTCCATCAGAATCAAAAAAGATAATGTCGGATCGGCGCTTCTCATAAGGATTTTTTCGAATATGCACTCCCGCTGCCTGTCTGCCGTTAAGCAGATCATGACGTGTCAACGGAATTGGCGTTTGCTCAAGATCACGTACGTTCACGCCTGCGCTCATCAACCCGCTGGTCAGTGCACGAGAAATAACTCGCGAACCCGGATCGCTGTCGCGAGAGACAACAACATACGCGCCTCCGCCGACAAGTGCGCCAAGTGAAGCGCCAACTTTTGCAGTGAACTCAGGCGTGATCTCGATATTTGATGCCCCGGAAATTCGTGAGTTTGTAAAAAGCGCTTTAGACCAACGGTCTTCAAGAACTAAACTTGTATGCAAGATAGAACCGCTTTCAATTTGTTTTTGCGGCCAGAGCTTTACGTTCTGCATGATCTCCGCTTTTTCGCCGACCTGACAGCGCTCGCCCATAAAAACGTGCTCATGCACTTTCGCTTCTGCGCCGATGACACAGTTCGAACAAATCACGGCATGATTAATATAGGCAAGTTCGTCGACAGCAACGCAATCCCAAAGCACCGTGTCTTGTATCATCGCCCCTCCGGCAATAACGGAGCCATCGCCGATGACGCTATTAATCACTTTTGCGCCGCGAGCAATTTTGACGTTCTTGCCGATGATGTTCATTCCATAAAACTCAGCGCCTTCTACTTCTGCGCCTTCTTCAATCACGGCACATTCGGTGCGCGTACCTGATGTACTGAGTTGAACGGTGCCGCCGAGTGCATCAAGATGCGCCTCGTGATACTCGATAAGATTTCCAATATCGCGCCAATACCCCGAAGCAACATATCCATAAAGTCCGGCATCTTCTTCCAAGAGGAGCGGGAAAAGATCTTTACTGAAATCATATTCGCGGCGATAGGGAATGCGCTCAAACGCTTCAGGTTCCAGAATATAAATTCCTGTATTGATGGTGTCGCTGAATACTTCACCCCATGATGGCTTTTCAAGAAAGCGGGCGATCTTTCCATCAGGCTCGGTAATGACCACACCAAATTGCAGAGGATTTTTTACGCGAGTTAGGACAACGGTTGCTTTTGCTTTTTTCTCTTCGTGAAATTTGATCGCTGCGCTCAGATCAAAATCAGTAAGCACATCACCACTGATTATGAGAATCCGTTCTTTAATGCCATGCTGCTCTGTTGCATTACGCACACTTCCGGCAGTGCCGTAATCCGCTTCGGCACGAGTATATTGCATCCGAACTCCGTACGCGCTTCCATCACCGAAGTAGGAAGTGATCGCTTCAGGTTGAAAAAAAAGCAATGACGTGAGATCAGTCATGCTATGCTCTTTAAGCAAGTTGACGATATGCTGCATCATCGGTTTATTCATCAGAGGCACCATCGGTTTTGGGAGGTTGATCGTCAGCGGACGCAGCCTCGTTCCAAATCCCCCTGCCATGATTATTGCTTTCATTGATATTATTTTTTCAAATGATCAATACGACTCTTCTTTATTGGGGAAATCACCGCTTCGAACATCATCGCCAAATTTCTTAAATGCTCCGCGAACTTCTTCGGCAAGTTTCAAATATTTTCTTACAAATCGCGGATGAAATTCTTCATTCAGCCCGAGCATATCGTGCAATACAAGTACCTGTCCGTCGCAGCCATTGCCGGCACCGATTCCGATTGTCGCTACTTGTAATAATTTTGTAAGCTCAGTTGCAAGTGTTGCAGGTATTTTTTCAAGAACGATCGCAAATACTCCGGCATCTTGCAGAGCAAGTGCATCTTTTTTAATTTGCTCGGCTTCATCAGGGGTGGTGCCGCGTGTGCGATAGGTACCAAATTGATTGATCGATTGCGGTGTCAATCCAAGATGTCCGCAAACTGGAATTCCGTTATCGGTCATAAGCTTTACCGTGCCGCATACTCGTTCGCCGCCTTCAAGCTTTACTGCGCCTGCGCCTGTTTCCTTCATCACCCGTCCGGCATTACGGAAGCCATCTTTCTCGCTTGTCTGATACGACATGAACGGCAGATCGCAGACGACCATCGAATACGACTGCGCACCTTTGACGACAGCTTTCGTATGATAGATCATCTCGTCAAGCGTAACGGGTAGCGTCGTATCATTTCCTTGAATGACATTCGATAGCGAATCGCCGACAAGCAGCATATCAACTTGCGCATCATTAAGCAGACGCGCAAAAGTATAATCGTAAGCCGTCAGCATTGTGATCTTCTCACCTTGCAGCTTTTTATCAGCGATGGTTCTTGTTGTAACTCTCACTTTGTAAAATATGAAATATGAAATCTGAACTATGAAAGGGGAAAATGTGAGTTGTTAATTATGAGATAGGTTTCGATTTTGTTATTTTTGCCCTTTTAACTATTGAAGTCAAGATTGCTATTAGTTCATCAGTTTCCTTCATCAAAGGTGCCAACAGAGTCTCTTTAACTATGCTAGCTTCTACCAAAAGTTCGAGCCAGTAAAGAGTTTCTTCAAGTTCTCCCAAAGCTCCTTCGTTCTTTGAAACAAAATCCGCAGTAGATTTAGCACGCCGACCTTCACAAAATTGAGCGCCGACCGATGTACCCGAACGAAGTATCTGTTTTCCGATAACCTGTGCAACCTGAGCTTTCGGAAGAGAAGTATAAAGTTTGATAATTCTTAAAGCATACGCTTTGACGCGCTTGCGAAGCTCAACATATTTTTGATTTGTATCCATACAAAAAATATCAAATATAAGGAATATTTCCACCTTCCCCATTCATATTTCAGATTTCATGCTCCCCATTTTCTTTTTTCCCATATCCTTTCATAGTTCATATTTCCTATCTCATATTTTTTACGCGGTATTTTTGCATATTATAATATCAACACATCAAAATGAATCTGACAGTATTATTCGGCGGCACGAGCGCTGAACGCGAGATTTCGCTCCTTTCGGGCTATGCAATGGCTCGAGCGTATGAGGCTCTTGGACACAATGTGACCTTGCTTGATCCTGCTACAGGAAGAACGATGGGCATTAAAGAATATACCATCGCGCCGCCTCATGCCGTTGCTCCTACTCCTGAAGAACTTGGTACGCTTAATCAGGGAAGTATCTTCGTTGATAGTCTTCTCTCTGATGCGGTGCGCAATGCAGATGTCGTTGTTATCGGTTTGCACGGTGTTCCAGGCGAGGATGGCACGGTGCAGGCAGTACTTGAACTGCTCGGAAAGAAATTCACAGGAAGCGGATCGCGATCATCCGCCCTTTCAATTGATAAAGCCTACACAAAAATATTAATTGCTGCTGCCGGTGTTCCGACTCCGGCTTGGAGTTTTATTCCAAATTCTGCCCCAGAAACAATTCAGGCAACGATGACTGATGCGATTGCAAAAATGAAAGGTGGCATTGTAGTTAAACCGAACGATCAAGGCTCGACGGTCGGGCTGACGATCTCGACTCAGGCAGATTTTGATTTCGAAGCAGGAATCCGCCTTGCCTGGAAATATTCAAGTGGCGCACTCATCGAAGAATTTATCGAAGGCAGAGAGCTAACCGTTACCGTGCTTAATGGTGAACCACTTCCGATCGTAGAGATCGTTGCTGACGGAGGCTTCTATGATTATCATCATAAATACACCAAAGGCATGACGCAATATTTTGCGCCTGCGGAATTGCCAGATGATCTCACAAAAAAAATTCAGCAGTCCGCGCTCTCTGTTTATAATTGTTGTGATGCAAGAGGGTATGCGCGTATTGATTACCGCCTAAAACCCGACGGCTCATTCTATTGCCTCGAAATAAATACCCTTCCCGGCATGACAGAAACCAGCCTCGTCCCAAAAGCCGCCAAAGCCGCAGGCATGAGCTTCGAGGAATTATGCAAGAGGATATTGGATGCGGTCTGAACCCGGATTAATGGGATTTTTAAAGGATTTTTGGGATTTTTAAGGACGGGGAGTTGAGTCCAGTGGGACGGACTCTTAGTCCGTCCGAAATGAAATGGTTTACGTGTCATTGCGAGGGTATGCGACGATTAGGTAGCATAGGCGGTAGCCCACGAAGCAATCCCCTTAATCGTGGTACCAACATTAAACATTTCTGAATCCCTCTTATCCCGCCCACCATTGAAATGGTGGGCTATGTAGTTGTCGTCGCTATAAGCGACTCGGGAATCCATGAAATGGATGAAAACAAAATAGCTCACGGTTTCAACCGTGGGCGAGATTTAAATTTTGAGAAGAGTCCGCCAACTGGTGGACTCTTCGGTTTTAAAGGAGAAAGTTGTATGTGTGCAGAGCGATGTTGATGAATTATAAAGAGTTACGGACCAACTTTCAAAGTTATCAACACTGAGTGGATACTTCCAGTCATCCCATAAATGGGAAGTTCTGAGCATTGAGGGATGAAAGGGATATGAAATTTGTAAATTACTTTTTCCTCGTCCGCAGCCATTGGATAAGTGGCAAAAGGAGTGAAATGCCGACAACTCCGAGGACAGCAAGCTGTAGGTATTTTTCGATCTCGGGGAAGGTGCGAGCGATGAAATATCCAACCGATGTAACGGTGCCGATCCAGATGATCGCGCCGAGGATATTATAGAGCATAAATTTTTTCAGACCCATGCTTGCCGTTCCTGCAACAACTGGAGCGAAAGTTCGGACGATAGGAATAAATCTGGCGAGGATCATGGTGATGCCGCCATATTTTTCGTAGAAGGCATGAGTTTTCAGGAGATGATCGCGATTAAAAAATTTGGAATGCGGACGTTCGAATAATTGCTTTCCGGCTTTAGCACCGATGAAATAGCCGATGGAATTTCCGAGGATCGCCGCTCCGATAAGTGCAAGATCCATGGTGATGAAATCAACTTTGATGACTCCGGTAGCCGAAAGCAAGCCAGCTGAGATAAGCAGCGTATCGCCAGGAAGGAAGAAGCCTATAAGCAATCCCGTCTCAGCAAAGATGATAAGACAGAGCACCGGGATTCCACCGGTAGCAACGATCTGATGTAAGCCATCGGAAGAAAATATCGAATGAAAGAACTGCAAGATAGAATCCATGAATTTGTTTCCTATGAAAGAAGGTTATACTACCGATATTTCGGTAGTGAAGTTCAATTTATTTCAGATATAGTATCAGAGTTGTGTCATTGCGAAGAGGGCTTTAGCCCGACGAAGCAATCCCTTAATAGTTTGTAGCGACTTAGGGTCTGCCAATATTTTGGGGGTTGTTTCGTCATCGCGGAGTTTACACTGAGTGAAACGAATGTGCGACTCCTCGCAGCGACACCATTTTTCACAATTCATCATTCTCAATTCCTATGGAGCGAATACTTGATTCATGGCATAGCCCGAACCTCGGCAAAGAGATGCCGATCGTTTCTTACGGATTCAGCGGTCCGGCATTTCTGATGTTTCCATCGGCAGCGGCAGATTATTTGGAGTACGAACGATTTTATCTTATTGATTCGATCAAGCATCATCTTGAATCGGGAAGGATGAGAGCTTTCTCGATCAACTCGATCAATTCCGATAGTTGGCTGAATAGCGAGATCGAGCCGCGATTAAAAGCGATTCGGCATCAGCAGTATAATCAGTATATTACTGAAGAGGTTTATCCGTTCATCAAAGAGAAGATGGGACAGGATCGCCCGACTCTTTATACATCCGGTGTTTCCTTCGGTGCGTTGCACGGAATGAATACATTGCTTCGTCGCCCTGATATTTTTGATGGCGTCATTGCAATGAGCGGAGTTTATGATCTCAAGGAATATTCGAAAGGATATTTCGATCAGGATGTTTATTTTAATTCGCCGATGGATTATATGCCGAATCTGACGGATGAGAATACTTTGAATCGACTTCGCAACAATAAAAAGATATATCTTTATACCGGAAGCGGTGAGTATGAAGATCCTTCAGGTAGTTGGAAGATGGCAGAAGTGTTGGGACAAAAAGATATTCCGAATTTTGTAGAATGCTGGGATCAGAATTGGAAACATGATTGGCCAACGTGGAGAGAGATGTTGCCGCAGGCGATAGAAAAATATTTTTAAGATAACTTTCTCGCAACGAGCATTACCGTTTCATATTTCTCGACGACATTTCTATCAGGGAAAGCTTTTCCTAATTCCTGATGTGCCTGTTCTATGAAATGTGGAAGATCAGAGGAAGAGATTCCCATTCCGACATACGATTTGGACAACAAAAATCCGACGTAACTTTCGGGAGTATAATGGGCTTCGAACGAAAAAGTATATCGTTCGATAGGACCGAAGAGATTTGATTCTTTGATATGGTCGGGGAAATCTGCGCTGAGAATATCGGCACCGCCTTTATATAGCGGATTGTATTTTTTTATGAGCACAACGATATCGGTATAATATTTATCTTTCGTATTCTGTACCTGATTCCATAAGAGTACGATCTGTTTTTTTGGTTTTAGGATTCGGCTTGCTTCTTGAAGCGCTGCAGATTTATTCATCCAATGAAATGCTTGAGCAAGAGTGACAAGATCAAGTGATTCAGTTTGCAAGCCCGTTGCCTCTCCGGGAGCTTCGATGGTACGGATGTTAGAAAGACCTTCTTCATTTGCTGAGTTCTGCAATTGTTCAAGCATCACACTTGCCGTATCAACGGCATAAACGAGACGGACATACTTCGCAAGTTCGATTGCAATGCGTCCTGTGCCTGTTCCGATATCAGCTACTTCACTTGCTTTATCAAGCTCTCCGAGCGTGACGAGAAATAGCAATGCTTCCGGCGGATAGTGAGGACGATACGCATCGTACTGTTCAGCCAGCGCATTGAATATGGTTTTATTATCGAATATCATTTATTATTTTTAGCACAAGAAGAGCTTATCGTATGTCAAACGAGACTTCATCTTCAAGAACAGTTAATTCTTCCGAGACAACAGATTCAACAATTGCATCCGGCGGTCCATGATGCACCCACTGAATGAAGCGTTCTAAGTCCTGAGGGGTTCCCTGAACTTCGATCTCGACGGAGCCGTTGGGGAGATTTCTGGCATATCCGGTGAGATTATTGAGCCGTGCTTTGCGTCTGGTATTATGCCGAAAGCCGACTCCTTGAACGATGCCTAGTACGATGAGATGAAAACGCTGCACAAATTTTACGCGCTGAATTCTTTCAGAGTAAGTCGAGCAATGACCATATGTTGGACTTCGCTTGTTCCTTCGCCGATAGTTAGAAGTTTTGAATCACGCCAGAATTTTTCAACAGGAAATTCTTTGATGTAGCCATATCCGCCGTGAATCTGAATGGCTTCTTCGCAGACTTGAACGCAGATCTCGCTTGCATAAAGTTTTGCCATGCTCGCATCTTTGCCAAAGGGAAGACCTGCATCGCGAAGAGAGGCGGCTTTATAGGTTAGTAATCTTGCAGCGTCGATCTTCATTGCCATCTGTGCAAGTTTGAATTGCGTTGCTTGCTGATCGGCAATTGCTTTGCCAAATTGTCTCCGCTCCTGAGCATATTTTATCGCCGCTTCGAATGCACCTTGTGCGCAACCGACTGATAGAGCTGCAATACTGACACGACCGCCATCTAAGATCTGTAAAGCTTGAGTAAATCCTTCGCCTTCGATGCCGATCAAATTTTCTTTCGGGACTTTAACATTCTCAATCAGTAAACTTGATGTTTCGCTTGCCCGCATTCCGAGTTTATTTTCTTTTTTCGAAGCAGAGAATCCCGGCATGGATTTATCAAGAACGAAAGCACTGATTCCATGTGCTCCTTTTGCTCTTTCGGTCACTGCCATGATAACGGCTGTCTTTCCGTACGAACCATGAGTAATAAAATTCTTCGAGCCGTTCACGATATAATGATCACCTTCAAGAACAGCAACAGTCTGCGTTCCGCCTGCATCGCTACCGGCGCTTGGTTCGGTTAAGCCCCATGCGCCGAGGACTTCACCGCTGGCAAGCGATGGAATATATTTTGCTTTTAATTCTGCTGATCCGAATTTCAGAATATGACCTGTGCAAAGTCCGTTATGTGCTGCAACAGAAAGCGCAACACCGGGACAAACTCTGGCGATCTCTTCGATGATGATCGTATTCTCCATCGTACCAAGACCTGCTCCGCCAAGTTCAGTCGGAACCATGATTCCGAGAAAGCCAAGCTTCGCCATTTTTTGAAGGGTTTCCACTGGTAGGATCTGTCCTTCATCCCATTCCATGACATGAGGCTTGATCTCTGCTTCGGCAAAGTCACGCGCCATCTGGCGTATCGACTTCAGGTCTTCTGATTCGGTAAAGTTAAGATTATTCTGGTCCATTATTGAATGGAATTTAAAATTGGATAAATAAGGAAATTCGACTGGTATCAGCCCTGCAAAATTAGTACTGACCTATGAGAACGGGATTTAATCCTGTGAAGTTGCGATAGGAAATGTTGGCGTTGCTGATGTCTCCGGTAAAATATAGATAGACATCGGTCTTGCACGCAAGACGGTAAAGGCTTGACTGCCAGTAGCAGATCCATCTTTTATCTGGATCATTTGTGAACCCATCGGCACATCAAAGAATTGAACTTCCTTAAAATTCAATGTTGCATTTTTCCCACCTATAGTTATTGTTACACTTTGGTGGTCAGGCGAAAGGTTGATTACGCGCACCCGTCCGAAATCTCCGACCGGATACGACATTGTGTCGGCGAGACTCAAGTGAGATGGTGGTTTGGTTGTGCCGCTATTAAAGAGATTTTCCTCGACAGCGATCTTTGAATACCTCCCGTCATTTTGCGCCATATCAATGAAGGAGAGAGAAGTATCACTGATGTTATTATTTTTAGCGAACCAAAATGTTGTCGAATAATTCAAGCCCATATTCAAAGGAATAACTTCCGAAGTCATTTTTGGAGGCAGGTTAAGCATTCGCTCCTGATTCGGATAATTTGCTACCCCTAAGTTGCTTCCTCTTGGGTTAAGGACATTCTCAGGAGCAACAGTCGTACTTCTGATCCACAAACTTTGGGTATCTCTGGTAGCATTGACTAAGCGCACTTCGAAAGTTTTTAGCTCAAGAATGGAATTTCCTATCGCTTCATCGGATAGAATAAGGGGAGATACAGTGAAATCCATTCCTATTGGTTTGACTTCACCGCGAATAATTATGGTAATAAAAAATCCGTTAGGAAAAATAAAAGAATGAGGAAAACTAAAGATTACATTCTTTGGATTTCCGCTTTCGGTGACAGTAATACCCTGCACTTTGTCTCGAACAAAGTGCCTATTCACAACCCCATATTGTATCGTAGTATCAGGCTTTCCGGTTGCGTCACCACTATAGTAAATATCTAATGCTGGTAGATCAGGGATTGCATGTAAGAATCGGATAAGTGTCTTGTTTGGATCTTTCTGTTCAGCTTCATCGTCCAATCGTGCAAGAAGTGAGGTCTCTGGCTGAGGCGATTTGATGTGACCACGACCCATAACGACAAGCGTTTGCCTGTTGAAATTGATAGATATTCTGCCTCGTGCAACCGTATCTTTTCCTGAAGCATCGGATGTCACAACGACGAGTGTTGAATCGCTGGCAACTAAGGGAGTACCATCATGATATTGAGTAATGTAGCCAAACGTTAATGGAAGATTATAAGGAAAATCCTGAACGCAAACTTTGCCGTTAATGAAGACAGTAATTACCGGCATATCCGGCATCGCATTCACAATGCGAATTTTTACTCCGCGCTGATCGGGGTAGGTACACGGTGCAGTGCAGCCCGAAAGGATTATGCTTGTTCCTACCAAGCAAAGGACGCCCACAAAAACGACACGGAATATTTGAAGCATACGAAATGACATAATGAAATAGTTTAACGGTACTAAATATAAACAACTACTGAAGTCAATAGTTACAGGATTGCCTCAATATCGCTCCAACGATAGCAGAAATCATAGTATTGCCTTTTATCAATGGTGATCGTTTCTTCGGTGGTAAAATCAGGATTAAATGATTCATAGAATTTTCTTGAGGGGGAATTTGAAGAAAGGACAAAAAGGAGAAATGAAGCAATGTCACGTTTCTTGAATTCGTGAACCGATTGCAGAAATAATTTTTTGCCGATTCCTTGCCCTTGGAATTCTTTCAATAAGTAGATGGCAAATATCTCTCCATTAAAATCGAATTTCGCATTTCGGTTTTTGCCGCAGAGCGAATAACCAACAACATCACCTGACGTATTCTCGGCAACAAAACAAAAATTCTCATTTGCACCCAAAGTATTAAAAATGTTATTCCATTTTTTCAGATACTCTTCGGAATTCATCGCATCAAGTGTTGCATCTTCGATAAGCCCTCGATACGTCGTCCGCCAGCTTGCAATATTAATTTTTGCAATTGTCTCAGCATCTTCCGATCTTGCCTCTCTGATTGATATATCCATTGTTCTACAAATATAGCTCCGTTTCACCGTATTTTCGTAGAACTCATGTCAAACTATTATTTCATAAGTGACTGCCATTTGGGCTTCGGACGCGATCGCAATGCCGACCGTGAACGGGAGGACCGATTGCTTGCAGTGCTTGAAAAGATTAAGAACGAGGCGAAAACTGGGGAAGCGAAGGGGCTTTTCATCGTCGGCGATCTTTTTGATTCGTGGTTTGAATACCGTCAGGCAATTCCACGCCGCCATGTAAGAACTTTGTCGTTGCTTGCAGATATTCGCAGGCTCATTCCTGTTGAATACTTAATGGGTAATCATGATTTTGGACATAGAAATTATTTTCAGGATGAATTGAATATTCCAATTTATCCCGGAGATATTGAGCGCGAAATTCTCGGGAAGAAATTCTATATTGCACATGGCGATGGAAAAGCTTTGAACGATACCGGCTATCTTATTTTGCGTAAAGTACTGCGAAATAAATTTCTTCTTTGGGCATACTCCTGGATTCATCCCGACATCGGAATTCTCGTCGCTGAACGAATGAGCGGCGGATCACGAAATTACACCGATGCACGCGATGCGTTACAAAAGCAGGATGGATTACGTATCTTTGCCGAGAAAAAGATCAATGAAGAAGCATTTGATTATGTTGTTATGGGGCACCGACACAAACCTGAGGAAGTTCAGATAGGTAATGGGTGGTATATCAATCTCGGCGATTGGCTAAAAAGTTATACCTATGGCAGGTTCGATGAAGAGGGTTTCCATATTGAGAAAGCCTGAACTTGCCGCTCTCACAAAGTTTTAAAATATAGATATTGAACGAAGAACACAACGATAACCACGAGCTCTTGTACGAAGAACATTCGAATGAGCCTCAATTCCCAGAATCCCAATGGGAGAAGCTTGTGCGTTTCTTAAAGAAATGGAAGGTGCCGTTATTATTTATTCTTATCGTGGGCGGCGGAGGAACAGCGCTGACGATCGCCGTGCTGAAAGGTGTTCCGACTCTTGACCAATTAGAAAATCCACATCCCGAACTTGCTACCCGCATCATCAGCTCCGATGGCGAACCGATTGATCAATTTTATATCAAGAACCGAACGACCGTCAAACTTCGTGAAGTCCCGAAGGCAATGATTGATGCGCTTATTGCAACTGAAGACCGAGATTTCTATGGTCATTGGGGTATGAATATCTGGCGCAATTTTAATGCTGTTCTGACAGATATTATCACACTCTCTCCCAAACAGGGAGCCAGTACAATTACGCAGCAGCTTGCCAGAAATCTTTATCTCTCGCAAGAAAAAAGTATGCTTCGTAAATTACGCGAAGCAGTCAGCGCTATTCAGATAGAACGAACGCATACGAAGAACGAGATTTTGGAGATGTATCTCAATGTCTGTTATATGGGCAGAGGCGCTTATGGTGTAGCAGTTGCAAGCCAAATTTATTTTGGTAAAGATGTAAGCAAGCTATCACCTTCTCAATGCGCTTTCTTAATCGGAATTCTTAAAGGTCCGGAGAATTACGATCCTGAAGATAATTATGCCCGCGCAATTGATCGCCGCAATACAGTCATTAATAATATGGTTAACGCCGGATACCTCGAAAAAGACAAAGCCGATAAGATCAAGCAAGAACCGATCAAGGTTCAGGCTTCAAAAACTTTTCAGGGAATAGCTCCTCATTTTGTAGAAATGGTGAGACAGGAGTTATCCAAAAAACCTGAGCTTGCAGGATATGATCTCTATCGTGATGGTCTTGTCGTCTATACAACTCTTAATGCTTCGATGCAGCGTGCCGCCAATCGTGCTGTCGATGAACATATAGAAACTTATCAAAAGAATATCGTTGATAAACGGTGGAATTGGAAGCTGCATCTTCCTCTTCTTGATTCTCTTGTCGCTCATGCAGCGAGACAAAATTATGCCGTGAAAAGTATTGAGAATGATGCAGATCGAATGAAACTTGAGAAGAAATTACGGAGCGATCCTAAATTTATTGATAGTGTAAAAAAAGGCGAAACACGCTTGCAAGCAAGCTTTCTTTGTCTAGATCCGAAAACGGGACAGATCCTTGCAATGGTCGGCAGCGCAAATTACCGGGAGCACCGATATGGACTTAACCATGCGACGCAGATCGTGCGTCAGCCTGGATCATCGTTTAAGCCGTTCGTCTATGCAAGTTGTTTTGAAAAAGGATATACACCTGAATCCATCGTTTCAAACGAAGCGATCGAAATGCAGGATGGCGATAAAATTTGGAAGCCCGGTAATATGGGGGAAGGTGTTGGCGGTGTTTCTACAATTGAAAATGCACTTAAGCATTCAATCAATCTTTGCGCGATTCATGCACTTTTAGATCTGACGAATGCACAAGACGTTGTAAAGCTTGCAAAACGTATGGGAGTGAAATCCAGTATTCCTGCCGTACCGTCGATCGCACTCGGAACAGCAGAAGTAAGTCCGCTCGAACTGACAAGCGCGTATTGCGTTTTTGCTAACGATGGAATTAAGACAACGCCTTACGCAATTCTTCGCGTTGAAGACCGAAATGGAAAGGTGCTTTATAGAGGCAAGCCTGCGTTTGAATTTGTTTTCGAACCAAAGACCGCGCAGATGATGACGATCTGTTTAAAGGCTGTCGTTGATGGAGGTACCGCTACGAGTATTCGCAACTTTTTTAATTATGCGGCTGCAGGAAAAACCGGTACGACCCAAAATTTTGCTGACGCATGGTTCGTCGGTTATACTCCGCTCTATACTGCCGGTGCTTGGGTAGGCTTCGATGATAAGCGGATCACATTTACCAGTGCTGATGGGCAAGGCGGACGCGCCGCCGCTCCAATATGGGGACGATTCATGAAATATTCTTACGAAGCGCTGAAGCTGAGGAACACAAACTTCAATACGAATTGGAATGGTGCAACGGCAAAGCCTGATTCAACAAAAGGCAATGATTCTGCTGCAATTAATACCACAATTTCCACTGTTCCTCCGCACTCGCCGGGAGATAATACAACTCCAAGTCCAGTGCCTTCACCGCCGCCGGAGCAGAATAAAAAATAAGCCCAACAGGTCATTTTTTCTTGAGAGGGCTTAAAAATTCCTTATTTTCGTTCTGCGTATATCATGCTTTTTCTTCTTCGGAGTTACAGAAATGAACGGTTCTGCCCATAACAGACGTTATTTCTTTGCAACTATTGAAGAATATATGCGTTGCAAATACGCTTCGAGACCTACAAAGAGAATCATTACCGTGCATAATTTCTCTTTTCGTTCTCGTTCATTTTTGTTTGTTGTGTGCATTCATCATCATCTTTCACTAAATACTTTATTTCATAAGTAAATAAACCACTATGAGATTTATTGCCCCTAAACGCGCTCTCTTTTTCGGAGCTGCACTCATGATCGCCCTTTGTCTTCTCGTCATTAGCTCGACAAGCTCGGCGTTCAAAAATTCAAAAACAGAGAAACTCAAATCTACTGTTACTGCCTCTCCGGCAGTTGCGGTTATAGCTCCGGTACCGGTCACTCCGGATCCGGTGCCTGACCCTGATTCAACTGCTGCAAGCAGTTTTAGCAAACTCGTTGTAAAAAACCTCGGACCTCTTCTTAATAGTAGCAAAGACGATTTTGGACCGACTATTACTGCCGACGGGCGGACGATGTATTTTGTTTCTAAGGGCAGAGATGGCGGAAAAGGAGCCGACGATTTCTGGGTTACGCATAGCCCTGATAATGATGACACCACTTGGTTTGCTCCTACCAATTTGGATCAGATCAACACTGAAAAGGGCGATGGCGCTGCTTCAATCGCTGCTGACGGTCAAACGATCTACTTCGCAACCGACCGTTTCACAACGGAAAAGAATGATATGAATCTTTGGGTTGCAACTTTGGAAGGAAAAGACTGGAAAAACATTCACGAAGTAGGCTCACCTGTCAATACCACGAAATGGGAATCGCAGCCAGCTATCAGTCCTGATGGAAAGAAATTATTTTTTGCTTCGAACCGAGGCGGCAAAGATGTTGATATTTATGTGTCGCATCAGCTTGCCGATGGACGCTGGACAGAGCCGGTGAATCTTGGCTCGAAGATCAATACCAAGGGCTATGATGCTTCGCCATTCATGGCTGCCGACGGTACGACACTTTATTTTGCGTCTGACGGTCACGGTGGTCAGGGCGGAATAGATATTTTTTTCTCAGAGTTCAAAGGACCTTCGGATACTGATTGGACTGAACCAGTCGCTCTTCCTTCTCCGATCAACACAAAAGCGGACGAAATGTTTTTGACAGTGCCGGCATCCGGTAATGTGCTTTTCTTTGCTTCGACTCGTGACGGAGGTTCTGGTAAATTTGATATTTACGTTGCTACAAACCCGCCAAAGCCAAGACCAACTCTTGTGCTTCGCGGTATTTGTTTTGACTCAGTGACAACCGAAAAACTTGGCGCGAGAGTGTTGATCGTCGATGAACAGACTCGTGACACTGTGTATTATAAAGAGGCAAATAGCTCCAGCGGCGAATATCTCTGTGTGCTTTCAGCGAATGCAAAAGGTCAGGTAGGCGGCACATATCTGGTGAGCGCTACTGAGCCAAATCACTTTCCGTATCCTCCGACACGCGTAAATATTCCGCTCCGCGATGATACTTCACGTATCGTTACTCATGACATTCCGATGAATAATGAGGCTCCGCCTATCGTTCATTGGGTTACAATTAAGCCTCAGATAATGACAGATCTGCCGGATAAATATCCGGGCTTTAAAGGCTTGGTTGTGAAGGAAAAACTTACAATAGATCTCTATGCACAACTTCCGATGGTATTCTACGATCAGGGTATTGGTGCAATTGCTCCACGCTATGTGCTTTTTTCAAGTCCTGCCGAGACGCAAGGCTTCAGTGAAGATACTGTTACTGCAACGTTGAACGGATATTATAATTATCTTAACATCTTAGGTCTTCGTATGCGCAAGAATCCTTCTACAAAGATCACGATCGTTGGCTGTAACTCCCAAGATGCAGCAAATGAAAAATCTGTTGATCTTTCACGTCAGCGTGCTGAAGGTGTAAAAAAATATCTTGTCGATATTTGGGGTATTGATGCGGCGCGTATGCCTATTGAAGCACGCAATTTGCCGGAGAACTCCACACTTTCAACTACCCCTGAAGGAATTCAGGAAAATCGTAGAGTACAGATCAAAGCTGATGATTGGGAAATTATTAAACCGATCAAGCGTGAGCAGATCGTAAGAGAGCCGGATTGGCGTACAGCAATGTTCTCAATGACGAACGGATTACGTACCGACAAGATCAAAAGCCGTCAGCTTGTGATCACACATAAAGGAGAAACATGGGCAACAATAAATGAGCTTGGTGATATCACCACGACGCAATCTCCTGAATGGAATTGGCGCTCGGATGCAACGCGCAAATTACCGGATGATGAATCTGATCTTTCCGTACAGATGTTCGTCACCGACAACACCGGTCGTGTTGTAAAATCAAATATTGATAATACAGGTGTTCGTCAGTTCACACAGCAAAATGTTACCGCTGAGCATCTCAAAGATAAGACTCGCGAAACATATAATCTTATCCTTTTCCCATATAACAGCTCGGATATGGGAAAATGGAATCATAAGATCTTGGATGAATATGTATTTTCGCGGATCAAATCAACTTCCGATGTTCAGGTGAATGGTTATACCGATATCCTCGGTACACCTGATTATAACCAAAAGCTTTCTGAAAACCGTGCTAATGCAACGAAGAAAGATATTGACGGGCATATCAAAGGCAAAGTGAATACTATCGTCGCCAAAGGCTACGGCAAAACAGCGCCGCTATTCCCGAACGAACTTCCTGAAGGACGCTATTATAACCGTACCGTTCAGGTGCTGATCGAAACTCCGATCAACTGATAAGACAACCGGTTTAGCAAATCTGAAAAGAGGGCATTCGCAAACGCTGATGCCCTCTTTCTTTTTGGTGTAATCATTCTGTAATTCGGAGGTTTTTCTATTTGTAACTTCACCATGTCAAAAGCGTTATCTTTGTAAAGTTACTGCTAACGTTAGTCTATGAAAAAGAATACATATCCTCAGCTTATTCTAGCATGTACTATTGTATTGCATTTTTTTGCTATGGGCAATGCAAATTCCCAAGGGCTGATCACGACAACTATCAGCTCTCGCGGTGGGAATAATACGAACGGTATCGGGCGTGACTATTGGCTTACGATGGCACAGAATTTTGAAAGTCAGCCTGGAAAATATTACGAGCTTTTTGTCGTGAGTCGAAGTAATACGATTGTTAATATCTCCGTCACAGGAGGAAGTACTTCTCGATATCCGATTACTGCCGGACAGACTCTTAACTTTCTTGTGCCGCTTGCATGGGAAATGACGACCAGTGGTGTTGTCGAAGCGAAGGGCATTCATGTTTGGTCGAACGATGCCGATCTTGTTGTTGATCTGCTATCACGCAATCCTGCTTCTTCCGATGGATATACTCCCATCCCGACAACAGGGTGGGGAAAGGAATACGTTGTGGCTTCTTATGGTTCGCTGTATACTGGCTCCGGTGGCACAAGCTTTGATTATCCTTCTGAGCTCTGTGTTGTTGCGAGTCAGAATAACACCGTCATCAATATTGTGCCCTCGGTTGATATTCGTACGTCAAACGGAAAACCGGATCATAAAGCGCATATCCCTTTTACCGAGATGTTGAACAAAGGAGAATGCGTACAGTATAAGGCAGTCCTTGCGACCGATTGCGGCATAGATGTGACAGGTTCAGTTATCACCAGCAACTTTCCAGTAGGAGTTGTCGGCGCATCCCAATGCACAAATATTCCTTGCGAGTATCGTTTCTGTGATCATCTTTGCGAGATGATCCCACCTATTCGCTCTTGGGGAAAAACATACCAGACCATTCCTTTTGCAACTCGTCAACTTGGTGATTCTTATTTAGTAATTGGCAGTAAACCCGGACAGAACATTTACCGCAATGGCAGTAAGTATGCTTCTCTCGTCGCGAGATATGATTTTTATCTCCGTCCCGATATTGCAGAAGCCTCTCTCTGGACAAGCGACGCTCCATTTATGCTCGTGCAATATATCAACAGCACTGAATGGGAGACAACACAAGCAGGTGGCAACCCAAATGTGACTGGTGATCCATCTATGGTTGTGATTAATCCCGTTGAACAATACACAAAACATATTATTTTCCAAACGCCGAGTCTTACGTCGAACGGGTTTTCAAATTATGCAAATGTGATCGTTAATCGGGATGAAATTTCTAAGACAATATTTGACGGAAAACCTATAGCATCTATGAAGGGAACAACACAATTTCAAATACCGAATTCGAATTACACGGCATTTCGTATAGCTTTTATTAATCCTGGAAAGCATGAAGTTGTAAGTGATTCGGGAATGGGAGTGTATATTTATGGGTATGGAAGCAATGATGCTTATTCTTGGAATGGGAATCTGGGAATTGCTGCATTGAATACTTCTGATACGATTCCACCCTCAGCTTCTGTAACCGGAGGATGCTTTACGACTCATATTTTAATTAAGGATGACAGAACAAATGATTCAAAGGTGAATTCGATAGTAACGGATACACTATACAATATGAGTTTCACTATTGACTCTAATTTTATAACCGGTTCCGGCGCCGATAGCTCGTTTTATGATCTTCAGATATTAGATAGTACTAAAGAAGCATACGCTACAGTTTCTGCTTATGATATTGCCGGCAACAGAATAACGACACTGAGCACATACAAGCCGAAATTCGTGAAGTTCTCTTCTGTTGTTTTAAGTTTTGGCACTATTGATGTTGGCGCCTCAGACTTTCTTTACGATACTATTTGCAATGTGGGTGCGCTGACATATCATTTTATTGCATCGAGTATACTTCTAACGCAAGGGAGCAAGGGATTTGCTATTGATAGTATAGGCGCAGATGGAGATATTGCTGTGGGTAGCTGCAGAGTTATTAAAATAAAATTTACTCCCACATCCCCAAAGACAGTAATGGATACTGTGAGAATACTTGATGAATGCTTCGTGATCATAAATCCGCTTATCGGTAACGGCGGTCAGCCGGATTTTGCACTTAGTGATGAAAACTTTAAATGTCATCCTATCGGAACAACGACTAAACTTTCCGATGTAACGATCACCGATCTCTCAAAAGCCTCAATAACATTTGACTCGGTGTATATTGATGATGCAATGCATTTTGGATTTGACGGGATAGCACCATTGACGAACCAACTTCCATTTACATTGCAGGGGAATGCGTCAAGGAAGATTGAGTTCTCCTTCAAGCCTGACTCTGTTCGAAATTTTCAAACGCTTGCTCATTTCCACAGTCTCGAAATTGGCTGGAAGACAGCGGTTTTAATAGGTTGTGGAACTGCCGCAGTAAGTGTCAGTCCGAATGAATATGCATCGTCACTTTCGAAAGGGAGTGCTGAATATATATCTGTCAGCTCTCAGCTCGATCATGGCAACGAACTTGTCTTGCTTCCTGTAGCACCAAATCCGTTAACTCAATCAGCGAGAGCAGTACGGTTTGTCTATGGATTAAAAATGGATTCTCCACTTGATCTCTCAGTTTATGACATTCTTGGTAATCTTATTGCAACGGTTATTCATACAGAGCATCAGGATGTAGGCATCTACGAATCGGAATTACCTATTAGTGCGAATATATCCGCCGGTAGTTATATCTACCGTCTATCCGGTGCGGGGAATGTTCTATCGGGGAAATTAGTAGTTACTAAATAAGTTTAGAAAAATATTATGAATAGGAAACTACATTCTCGTTTTGTTCTTGTTGTAATTGCGGTGCTGCTTCAGATGATGGGAGCAAGTAATTCTTTTTCGCAATCGAGAATTTCTTCCACTGTAACTAAAGTATCCGGTAATCAGACCTCAGGTTATGGCAGGGATTGTTGGTTTGCGATACCGCTGAATTATAGTCCAACTGACCGTTCGACGAAATATTTTACGATCTATGTAAATTCTCTTCGTAATACGACGGTGCATTTGCAGATCGGCGGCGGAGCCATTATTGAAAAGTCTGTTGTAGCAGGGAAGGTGACGACTTTTTCCAGTTATACTTCGTCGCAGCCAAGCAACGATATTCCTTTAAGTACGGAGATATTTTTAAGTGGAGTTGTCGAGCAGAAAGGTGTCCACGTCTGGTCGGATGATGCAGATATAGCAGTGTATTTTCTCTCCCGTCGTGATTATTCATCAGGTGGTTCATATATTCTTCCGACTATCGGTTGGGGGAAGGAGTACATAGTCGGAGCTTATGAATCAATTTTTGATCCTAAAGGTCAAGCCGATTGGCCATCAGAATTTGCAATCGTTGCGAATCAGGATAATACAACAGTTACAATTACTCCGAATTGGGATTTACGAAGTGATGGATTTTCGACGACGATCGAACATCCAAAGAAGGTCCCCTTTACTGTCAATTTGAATAAAGGTGAATGCGTCCAATATCAAACGGTGCTTCCAGTGAATGATGGCGAATGCGATGTGACGGGTACGATTATCTCCTCAAATAATCCGGTAGGTGTAATTGGTGCTTCGGTAGCTCCGTATCTGCCTTTCCCAAACGGATTCGCTGATTATTGCGTCACAATGCTCCAGCCGGTAAGTTCATTATCAAATTCATATTTTACGGCTCCATTTGCAGGCAGAATATTTGGAGGAGATGTGTACTGTGTGATCGCAACAACGAAGCAGATCATCTTTCGTAATGGAGTACAAGTCGCCACCTTAGGATTTAAGGGAGACCACTATTTTATTCAGGACGAAACGGCACCTTCTCCCCCAGCTCTCTGGACCAGTGATGCACCATTTGAACTGATGCAATATATTCCGAGTGCAAAATTCGGAGCACCTGCTAATGGTACAACGCGCAATGATGGTGATGCTGATATGCTCAATATCAATTCTACTGATCAATTCAAGAAATCAATTTTCTTTCAGACACCAACGATCGTTTCGGGTCCAGGACAAGCAGATTTTAGAAATTACGTTAATATTATTCTTCCGATCTCTCATGAGTCTAAGACGACTTATGATGGTATCCTTTTAAGTGATGGAGTAAATCCGCCAAATGTTTCAAAAAAAGAGCGACTGCCAATTCCGAACACATCATGGGAAGCAATGAGATTAACATACGTTGCCGGACAGGGTGAAGGAACACATCATGCCCTATCCGATACTGGAATTGGAGCCTATGTTTATGGTTACGGCAGTGACGAATCCTATTCCTGGAATGCAAATATGGGAACCGGCGCTGTCGGCAGTACTGACACTATTCCCCCGATCGCTTCAGTTAGCGGATCGTGCTTTGTAACGCATATAGTTGTTTCCGATAGTGCAATAAGTGCTTCAAAGCTCAATTCGATTCTCATAGATACTCTATTCAATATGAGTTTTATCGTAGATCCGAATTTTATCGCCGGTCTTGGTACCAATAATTCCTTCTATGATCTGCACGTTGTTGATAGTACTCAGGATGCGTATGCCAACGTTTCGATCTACGATGTTGCCGGAAACCGAACAACGGTTGAAAGTATCTACAAACCGGAACTTGTAAAATTCACTCCTGCCGTTGTGAACTTCGGCTCCGGAAATGTCGGTACTCCTCAATTTGGGTATGATACGATTTGTAATAGCGGTTCAGTGCCATTTCATTTCACAAGTGCCGGCATCGTTCTGACTCATGGGAATAAAGGATTTGCTATTGATAGCGTTGGCGCTGATGGAGATATTGCAATAGGCGGATGCCGCATTATTGGGATTCGGTTTAATCCGATCATTCCAACAACGGCATTCGATACTATCAGAATTCTTGATGATTGTTTTACGATCACATCTTCGCTTATCGGCAACGGAGGTCAGCCGGATTTTGTGATCACAGATGAAGATTTTAAATGCCAGCCCATTCCAAGCATAACGAAAAGATCAGATGCGATACTGATGAATGTGTCGAACATCACTCTCACATTTGATTCTATTTATCTCGATGACGCAGTGCATTTTGGATATGATGCTACAACTCCGATCAGTAATAAACTTCCATTTGCACTAATCGCAAACTCACAGCGCAAAATGGAGTTTTCCTTCAAACCTGATTCGGCAGGGAATTTCCAAACATTAGCACATTTTCATAGCGTGGAAATAGGATGGAAAACGGCGAATCTCATTGGTTGCGGACAGGTTAATGCTTCTGTGGTCAAGAATGAATATCCTTCCTTCCTTTCAAAGGAAAGTCCGTCCTATATTTTATTGAGTTCACAACTTGATCATGGCTCTGAACTTGTCTTATTACCACCCATGCCGAATCCCGCAACAGGCTTGAGTGCATACGTTCATTTTATCTATGGTCTTAGATCCGCTTCCCCACTTGATCTTTCAGTTTATGACATATTGGGAAATCTTATTGCAACGGTTATTCATGCGGAGCATCAGGATGCAGGAATTTACGAAACCAGTCTTTCTCTTGGGGCAATAATGTCTCCGGGCAGCTATATTTACCGATTCGCCGGAGCAGGGAAGGTTCTTTCGGGAAAATTGGTCGTGGCGCGGTAAGTATTCGCGGAACTCAACATTCCGCGTGGGGTTTCTATTAGTGTGTATCTTTGCAATAGGAGGCAAAGATTTGAGGTGTGTCATTCTTTCCCGGATACTTACTTTTTTTATACACATAGGAATTTGAGTTGTGGGCTGTAACTTCGCCTTCTCGAAAGCGTTGTTCTATTATACGATCTTTTTTCTGTTTCTGCATAAAATCTATGAATCGCCAAAAAATTCGTTTCTGTCTCGCGCTTTTCTTACTTATTCTTTGCGCTTTCGGCACGTCAGATAAAGCTGCGTTTGCTCAGGGAAATATCCGTATCACTCATACGCAGACATCGGAGAATCAGAGCGATACATATTTGGGAAGGGACCTGTGGTTCGGGATTCCACTCAATTTTAGTCCGACGAACAGATCAACGAAATATTTTAATATCTATGTGAACTCTCCGCGCAACACGACAGTATTTATGCAGATCGGCGGTGGAGCGATTGTTCAGAAGCCGGTTACCGCTGGAAAAGTGACGATCTTTACGAGTCCGACGCCGACGAAGCCAAGCAACGATCTTCCCTTGAGTACGGAGATGTACACAAGTGGAGTCGTTGAGCCAAAGGCTGTTCATGTCTGGTCGAATGATGCAGATATAGCAGTGTATTTCCTTTCACGCCGTGATGCTTCATCGGGCGGAATGTACGTTCTTCCTGCAACTGGTTGGGGAAAAGAATATATTCTGGGCACGTATGAATCTATTTTTGAACCTACTGGTCAAGCTGATTGGCCATCAGAGTTTGCAATCGTTGCGAATCAAGATAACACAACAGTTACGATCATTCCGAATTGGGATATAAGAAAAAATGGATTCCCGACTACGATTGAACATCAGAAGAAGATCCCATTTACTGTAAATTTGAATAGAGGTGAGTGCGTGCAATATCTCACCGTACTTCCGGTCAGCGATGGGGAATGTGATCTTACCGGAACGATCATCACATCAAATAACCCGATTGGCGTCATGGGCGCTTCGGTTGATCCCTACCTTCCATTCCCGAATGGATTTGGTGATTATTGTTTGACGATGCTGCAGCCCGTCAGATCACTGTCAAATTCATATTTTACCTGCCCTTTTGCGGGCAGACAATTTGGCGGAGATGTGTATGGTGTGATCGCAACAACCGCACAGATAATATATCGCAATGGCGTACAAGTCGCTATTTTAGGATTTAAGGGAGATCACTATTTTATTCAGGATGAAACTGCTCCGTCTCCTCCCGCTATATGGACGAGTACTGATCCTTTCGAACTTATGCAGTATGTACCCAGCGCAAAATTCGGTGCACCTGCTGTCGGAACGACACGAAATCAGGGCGATGCAGATATGACCAATATCAATCCTTCTGATCAATATGGTAAAAAAGTGTATTTTCAAATACCAACAATCATTCCGGGTACAGGACAAACAACTTTTAATAACTATGTTAATATTATCCTTCCGAAAGGTCATGAGGCAAAAACGCTTTATGACGGAGTACCATTAGGAAATGCCGGAAACCCGCCGACTGTTTCGAAGAAAGAGCGTTTCCCGATTCCGAACACACAATGGGAAGCGATGAGACTGAGCTATACCACAGGATTAAAAGGCGAAGGAACACATACCGTTGTATCCGATACAGGAGTTGGAGTATATCTTTATGGTTATGGATCGGATGATTCCTATTCTTGGGCAGGTGCACTTGGTACGAGAACGGTCAATTCACCTGATACAATAGCTCCTCTAGCGTTTGCTGATGGACCATGCTTCTGTGCCCATGTGCGTTTGTATGATACCGGTCCGCTGCAATCAACATTGTCGTCGTTCATTGTTGATTCTGCTTTCAATATGACATTCAATCCCGACCCGAATTTTATTGCTGGTGCGGGAACTGATAGCTCATTCTATGATATGTGCGTCATTGATAGCTCTCTCGAAGCATATCTATCTGTTACGACGTATGACATTGCTGGCAACAGCACTACAGTCGTAAGTATTTATAAACCGCAGTTTGTAAAGTTTACTCCGAGTCCGGTTAATTTCGGAACGGTGAATGTCGGAAATGTAGGCTTCCAATACGACACCATCTGCAATACAGGATTGAACCCATTTCATTTCAATGCCGGTAAGCTTTTGCTATCAAACGGAAGTAAATCTGATGCTTTAGGCTTTAGCATTGATAGTACCGGCGCTGATGGAGATATTCCTGTCGACGGATGCCGCGTGATAAAATTAAAATTTGCTTCTGTCCTTCCGCCAACTGTCAAAGATACAATGACAATTTTTGATGAGTGCGTAAAAATTAATAATCCGATCATCGGAAATGGCGGCGCACCGGATTTTGATGTTATTGATTATCAATTCGATTGTACTCGCCTGAATGCCAACAGACCTTCACAAAATTATTGGATCATCAATCCTTCCGGCATTGCGATCGATATTGATTCGGTGTGGCTTGATAGCTATGTGGATTTCGGATATGATAAAGTGAAGTATCCGGCGAATCAGCCCACCTTCAGCGTTCCACCTCAGAATATTTTGAGCGGGCATTACACGATAGTCGTAACTTTCAACCCTCAATCATTAGGACCGCTTTCGACAAAGATCAATGTTCGCGCAAAAAAGAGCGGCATAGTAAAATCTGCTACGATCAGTGGTGTTGGCTGTATGCCGTCGCTTGTTTCAACGATAGCCGTTGATACAACGTCCTGCGGATTTTCATTCTCGTTCAGCGTACCTATTCAGAATAAAGGCACACTTTATGATTCGATCGTTTCTCTTAAAGGGACAATTACGAATGGATTTGCAAATGTCAAAGCTGAAGATAGCGTCGGGACTGTTCTCAAACTTCCTCTTCAACTTGATCCCGGTCAGGTTATCAATGCGACCGTACTCTACACGCCGCCTTCGAAGTTTTCAGGATGTATTACTGATACGATCGTTGCATTGGAGCAAGATGGCGGACGCTTTACGACGTACGTGACTATCTGTTCGAAATATAGTGAAAAGAATTTAACGAGGAATATTAATTTCGGCACCATTCCTTTCGGGGGAGCGAAAGTGCAGGATTATTTCGAAGTATGTAATAACGGACCTGATCCAATGACCGTTACTTCAGTCTTCCCATTATCGGCATTAAATTCGACTTCGTTTACGCTGACAAATGTCTATAAAGTTGGCGGAATTGCAAAAACCCTTCCGATCACGCTTTCGGCAAATGAATGTATAGATGCGTATGTAGAGTTCGATCCGGGCAAGAGTAACGTAACTGATCAGATCGATTCTTTCGGCGTCAAAACTACAGCCTGCAATCCTGATACGACAGCTTATGCTATCGCTTCGGTGAAGACAGGTCCGCCGAATATTCAAGGCTTTACCGATCCGCCGCTTTTTAGCTGCGATAGTCATGTTGATTCGGTTGCGTTAACGAATAATAATCCGAGTACGACGGAGACGATCACAGCCATTACAATTAATGGCACAGATAGGACAAATTTTTCAAGCATTGCTGCGCCGCCGATCGTACTTGCCGCAAATACAACCGGAAAAATCCCGGTACTCTTTACGCCAACGGCGCAAGCAGGATCACGGACATATGCGGCTTGGGTTGTACTCTCGATTACTGACGGAGCGGGCACGACGCACGTTGATTCAGCGCTTATCACGGCAGTTGGTCAGAGCATTGATATCACCGCAACATCTCGCTTTGCAAATCCTATGGCAAGCGCAGGGACGACAGTTCTTCTGCCGATTCAGTTTAGCGTTGATAAACACGGACTCAATTCTACGCCGCTGAGTATTGTGGGCGTAACCCGCATTGATCTGCTCTATACCTATAATCAGAGTATCCTTGATATTGTGAATGGTAATATTGCCGGAGCGGTGACTTTCAATAATAAATTGTGGTCAGTTGATAACACAAAATCAGTGATAGATCCTGTTGCGCAGACTCTTCTGCTCAGCATCACCGGACCAGCACTTACCGATGCTGATCTTACTCAGCCGCTTGGAAATATTGCTTTCAAAGCAACGCTTCCGAAGACTGGAAATTCGACGGCTGTTACTCTGACTTCTACGGATTATTTCAACGGCTCTTCACAGCCGATCTCTCCATGCGTAACATTCGCGCACTTAGATTCAAACTTCTCGCTCATCTTTCTTTGTGGCGATTCTACGTTACAAAAATTTATGAGAGGCGAAAAGATTTTTAGTGCATTCCCTGTTAACCCGAATCCCCTGGGAAGCGCAAATGGCGGTGTGATTAAATTCACTTATGCATCGCGCATCGATGGAGCAGTCTCGCTTTCTATTTACGATGAACTTGGCAAAGAAGTCGGACGTGTGATGAATAATCAGTCGATAGCTGCGGGAACGTATGAAGTGCGTTACAACGCTTTGGGATTGCCGGAAGGAACGTATGTTTACCGCTATACGCTTAATAATAAGAATGTGACAAGCGGAAGATTTATTATTCAGAAGTAATGTGATTCGCAAGTAATGTGATTCAGAAATAAGTGCCGAGGCATCCGGTGCAACGTTAGTTGGGAAGTGTGTGCATGATCGTCACGGATTGTGTTGTTGATTGTGTGCCTTTTTTGAAAAGGAGAAAGTTATGAAAAAATGTAAAGCGTTAAGATCGTGGAAATCCTTTTGCGGGATTTCCGTTGTGCTTTTTATTCTGTTCCTCCAGGCAGCAAATGTGACTGCGCAGCCTGCGCGTATTAAGCACGTCATTGATACAACTGTAGATAAAAAATCTTACCTCGGGCGCGACCTGTGGTTTACCATGGCGCAGAATTATGAAGGTCTGCCCGGAAAGTACTACGAGCTTTTTGTAACAAGTCCAAATAATACGACAGTAAATATTACTGTTACCGGAGGTTCTACTTCGAAGTATCCGATCACCGCCGGGCAAGTCTTAAATTTTATTGTTCCTTTAGCATGGGAAGTTACTACCAGTGGAGTTGTCGAACCTAAGGGTGTCCGAGTTTGGTCTAATGATGCCGATCTGACTGCCTATTTGCTCTCACGTAATCCGGCAACGAGCGACGGAATGTTTATTATACCAACGATTGGTTGGGGCACGGAATATGTCGTCGCGGCGTATGGTTCTCTCTATGAAGGTTACACTACCAGTTTCGATTATCCTTCCGAGTTCAGTATTATCGCGAATCAGAATAATACCGTGATCAACATAGTGCCTTCGGTCGATATTCGTATGTCAAACGGAAAACCGGATCATAAAGCCCATGTCCCGTTTACGGAGATACTGAACAAAGGGGAGTGTGTACAGTATAAGGCAGTCCTTGCAACCGATTGTGACATAGATGTAACAGGTTCAATTGTGACGAGTAACTTTCCTGTTGGAGTCGTTGGTGCCTCGCAATGCCCGAACGTTCCGTGCGATAAGAGATATTGTGACCATATCTGCGACATGATACCTCCGGTGCGTACATGGGCGAAAACATATCAAACTGTTCCGTTCCTGACTCGAAAACTTGGCGATTCGTATTGTGTGATCGGTAGTGTTCCCGGTCAGTTAATTAAACGAAATAATGTAAATTATTGTACTCTCGGCAACAAATACGAGTTCTACTTCCGTCCTGATATCGAGGAGCCTTCTCAGTGGACAAGCGATTACCCCTTTATGCTTGTGCAATATATCAACAGTACTGAATGGGAAACAACACAACCGGGCGGCAATCCCACTCCATTAGGTGATCCGGCAATGGTCGTCGTCAACTCCGTCGAGCAATATGTTCCAAAGATCATCTTTCAAACTCCGAATATCACGTCGAACGGATTCTCGAACTATGCAAATGTGATGGTCAACAAAAATGTCGTCAATAAGACGACGATGGACGGGAAAGCAATTGCAAGTTATCCCGGCACAACGCAAATGCAAATTCCCTTTTCAAATTATATTGGATTCCGTGTAGCAAACATTAAACCGGGAACACATACGATCGTCAGCGATTCAGGTGTTGGAGTGTATGTCTACGGATATGGAAGTTATGATTCTTATGCATGGAGCGGCTCCTTAGGAAACCGTACGTTCAATGATCCTGATACGATTCCTCCCCATGCCAAAACATCAGGTGAGTGTTATAATGCTTTGGTGACTATGACAGATAATCACAAGATTCCGCCTGCTTCGAAAATTTCCGAAATGAAGGTGGATTCCGTGTATAATATGGTATATTCTCCTGATCCAACTTATGAGATCGGAGTACCAACAGATAGTACGTATTATCTGATGAATGTTATTGATATTACGAAGGAGGCATTTCTACGAGTCATTACTCATGATTATGCCGGAAACCAGACCACAGTTACAAGCACATATATTCCTCAAACTGCAACGATGACTCCGGCTCTCGTGAATTACGGATCAGGAAATGTTGCAGTCAAGACGCAGCAATATGTGACGATCACCAATACCGGAGGAACACCATTTACCTGGGATTATATTAAATTACTGCTGAATAATCGCGGCTTTAGTATAGATAGCGGACTTGTCGGTGGCAGCAACCCAATTCCTGTTGGCGCGAAGCTTACGCTTCTCGTGGGTTTCACACCTCAATCGCCTGCCACAGCGAGTGATACAATAGAATTATTCGATGGCTGCGCAACACTCAGAACAGTCTTGCTGGGTACAGGTGGATTGCCTGACTTTACGACTAATAACTTGGATTTTCAATGTCAGCTTATCGGTAGCACGACAAAAATGTCTGCTACTCCAACGTTAGTTAATTTATCATCAAAGAGCCAGATTACCATTGACTCGATCTATGTCGATGACAAGCTACATTTTGGCTTTGATGCACTGTCACCGATAACAAATAAGCTCCCATTTGTCATAGCGGCGAATAGCACGAAAGCAATCGAATTCTCTTTTATGCCGGATGTTGTAAATCCTAATTATCAAACGCTTGCACATTTCCATAGTGTCGAGATAGGTTGGAAGACAGCCATATTACGAGGCTGCGGAATCGCGCCCGGCGCAAGAATTTTCCGCGATACATTGCAAATATCGCAATGCGCAACTGCAGTGCCGTTTGCATTCACAATCCAATCAATCGGCTCTGCCGCTACAACGATTAGTAATGTAGTGGTGACAGGCGATCCGATGTTCACCTCGAAGCCGGTGACATTTACCGACCAGGCAGGCAATCCGAAAACATTACCGATCACGCTGACGATGAAGGATGAGACCTTCATTGCATATCTGTATTTCACCCCAGTAGGCACACCAAGTGGGTTATATACAGCAACGATCAGCGCAGTCAGTGATAAAAACGATACAACGAATTTCGCTACCGCTACGGTCAAGGCATACTATCGTGAGATCACTCCCGCAAAAGACATCGTGAATATGCCGGTCGTGAATTTCGGATCGGCTCCAATAGCTGATAATTTCCGTTACTGTAATACAATGAACGATACGGTTACGATTCTGAGCATGATCGGTGTTCAGGGTAAGTACTCAGCATCGTTCAGTCTTACAGGATATACGGTGAACGGCGCGCCGCAGACTCTTCCCATCAAACTTGCCGGAGGCGAATGCGTCACTATCGGAATTCAGTTCGACCCTTCAGTCTCAGCCGATGCCGTGCAGTCTGCAGATTTTTCGCTTACTACCGATGCATGTAACCCGTATTTCAAAGCGACCGCTTCTGCAAACGTGAAGATCGGACCACCGACAATCCTCGGAGTTGATATTACGCCCACGCTTCTTTCATGCGACACCAAGACTGATAGTGTCACGGTTACCAACTCGAATGGAAAGTTAAGCCCTTCGATGACAATCACCAATATTACTGTCACCGGAGCTGATGCTGCGAACTTCATATATACGAATCCGGCGTCGAATACACTTTCCGGCGGAACTTCAATAAAAATTCCTGTTACATTTGCGCCGAATGCTTCATCCGGACCTATTGCGACAAATTACTCGGCAAATGTTGCGGTGACGTTGAAGAACGCCTCAGGCATTGATACAACGCTTACAGCTACCGTGACCGGTAGCGCTAATGGAATGAGCGCACTCGTCTCTTCAAACTTCGCTGTGCAAGCGACGAAGGCGGATGAGAATACGACTCTACCATTACCGATCACGATTGCTTTCACGAAAAATGGATTAGCTGATCCGATCGATGCGTTTGGTATTACGAAGATCAGGCTTGTCTATACGTATAATACCAACATCTTGTCGCTGCTTGGTAATTCGATTGCAGTTGCAGTAAAGCCTGCCAATGGATGGCAAGTTGACCCGGCTTCGACGATTGATATTGCATCGGGTACACTTACGGTTATCCTTACAGGACCGGCTCTGACCGAGGCGCAGGCAGCTATCGGGTCGCTTGGTGAGATAGATTTTACTCCGACTCTTGCAAAGCTCGGTGATAAAGCAACGACTGTCGCTCTTAGCGCAAGTGATTTCTCAACAGCTTCCGGAGCGGCGGTAGGGAATTGCCTCGCTGTTTCGCAGCAGGGAACACAGTTCTCGCTTGTCTATGAATGCGGCGATTCGACTCTTGCAGCTTTTCTTGCCAATGGAAAACCGCCGTCGATGATCAAACCGATTAACCCGAATCCTGTATCACGTTCAAACGGAGGCATAGTAAACTTCCAATATGTGACGAGATATGAGGGTATCGTTTCGCTCACTATTTATGACGAGTTGGGTAAAGAAGTTGCGCGTGTTGTCGGAGGGCAATTCCATCCGGCGGGCACATTTGAAGTTCGGTACGACGCATCAAAACTTTCGAGCGGATCGTACGTTTATCGCTTCCAATTAGATAATCATCGTGCCATAAGCGGCAGGATGGTGATAAGCAACTAATTGATTTTCTTATTGTTATCTATACACTGATGGTTTTGAAGTATTCTTCGGAATAGGTGAAGATCCTCAGTGTAGAGCAGATTTTTCTCTTACGCAAACAGGCTTCGATGGTGTAATTTAGTGAGGGTCGCCGGAAAATGATGTATATTTGATTCTTGGCGTTTGTCACAGCCATCGACTTTTTTGTAAAACACACAAATACGATTAATCTCTTTTGAACATGCATCATAGTATGAAACAATATCTTCTTTCTCTTCTTCTCGTCGGCGCTTTTATTTTTGCAGCCGATACCGTGTTTGCTCAGAGCGACGTGCTCAGACCCTCCGAAACGGGCGGTTGGCTGATCGGACCTGTCGGCGGAATCAACTTAGTTAGTTATAAAACTAATTCGTTCGCTATTCTCAGTTCGGAGCCATCCTGTTTTACCGCACAAAACGGTTCGGATGTTGCACCGTTCTTCGGATTGACAGCGGAGCTACCGCTTAACGAGAATATGCAGAACTTCATCATGATCGAGTTACTCTACGATTCAAAATCGTCGAAATTTACAACAACCAGTGATGCCCGCACCAACATTCCGACAAAGATCAATGGGAATGTGCAGAATGGTAATATCGCCACCACCGAAACGGCATCGCTCGCATACGTCAGTGCGAATGTGGGGTATAAGTATAATTTTACACAAAGCTCTTCTCCGGTCGGACCTGGCATTCAGCTTACTGCAGGTGTAGGAATCCCGATTACGAGCACGCTGAATAAGACAGTAACTGTTTCAGCAGCTGATCCGAACAATGGTGGGTTACAGACAAGTAATCAGACTTTCTCCGTTCCGGTAAAAGATCCTGCGACAAATGTTTCTCCCGGAGTTCGCATCGCTTTTCGTGGACAGTTCACCTACGACATTCCGCTGAGTCCGGCTTGGATCGCAACACCGTCTGTCGGATACGATCTGCCTGTCACGAAGGTTGATAATTCGGATAAGAGCTGGAGCGCATCTTCTGCTTTTGCAGGAATCGCCATTCGCTACTTCATCGGCAAATAAAAGATTATTTGATTTCTTTCCAATGGAAAGACACTTCTTTGAAAAAGCTCTCGTTTAATACGAGAGCTTTTTTGTATTTTACTAATCCAATCTTTAATATTTAACTTTCCGCAATGAACAACTGGAAAAAAGTCGGTGAACTTGGACAGAGCTTATGGTATGATAATATCGGACGCGAGTTTATGACAAGCGGCGGATTGCAGGAGATGATAGGGGAGCTTGGCTTGAAAGGTGTTACCTCAAATCCATCCATCTTCGAAAAATCTATTTCTAACGGAAAAGAATATGATGACGATATCCGGTCCTTGATCGAAGCCGGAAAGACGACACACGATATCTACGAAAAGCTCACGACCGATGACGTGCGCCTTGCCGCCGATATTTTATATGACGTCTATGTTGCAACGCATGGCGAAGATGGATACGTCAGCATCGAAGTTGATCCGACGCTTGCACATAACACGGAAGAAACTATCGAACAAGCCAAGCATCTTTGGAAGATCGTTGATCGTGCGAATGTAATGATCAAAATTCCCGGCACACCGGATGGTTTAGCGGCGATTCGTAAAACTATCAGCGAAGGCATTAACGTTAATGTGACTCTGCTTTTCGGTATCGAGAATTATACTGATGTTGCTCATGCGTATATAGACGGATTGAAAGATAGGCTCAAGGCAGGCAAAGAAATTTCCGGCATCAGAAGTGTTGCAAGTTTTTTTCTGTCGCGTGTTGATACGAATGTTGATAAGCTTCTCTCTTCGAAAGGTGCTGATGCACAAAATCTTCTTGGCAAAGCCGCAAATGCAAATGCAAAGCTTGCGTATGAGCGATTTGGTGAAATATTTCATGGTTCAGAATTTGCTGAACTTGGCATGGCAGGCGCTCACGTACAACGCTGTCTCTGGGCAAGCGTGAGTACGAAGAATCCGGCATTCAGCGATGTCCTCTATATCGAGCCGCTCATCGGCAAAGAAACCGTAACGACTGTTCCCGATGATACGTTAAAGGCTTTCGCCGATCATGGAGTCGCCGCCGATACACTTGCAACCGGACTTTCTGATGCGCATAATACGATTGACTCATTGCGAAAAATTGGTATTGATACTGAGCAAGTTGCAAGAGATCTGCAGATCGACGGAGTGAAGAAATTTGAAGAGGCGTTTAATAACTTGCTCGGTGTCTTAGAAGCGAAAAGAAAAAAAGTAGCTGAAGCCGTTGCATAGAGTTGTTTTTGTTCAAGATTATACACAATGTCATTCCGAGAAAGGCTTTAGTATTTTGTGGCAATCTAAAATGTGAAGATTGCTCCACGATAAAAGATTTTAGATTGCTTCGTCGTCCGCAAGCGGACTCCTCGCAATGACATCCGAATAAATAATATTATATTTTAAGCCGAAGTGCCAACACTACAATTAGCAATTCCCGGATTTTCATATTCCGATCTTTACCATCCTTCAAAATTAGCAGAGCTGCATTCTCTTCTTCTCTCCGAGATTTCGGTAGTTGATCCTGCGCTTCATTCGCGTTGGATAGCATATTCATCGGATAATGGAAGCGCACTAACTCCGATTGAAGTCTCGCAGATACTTGTCGATATGTCGCCGTATGTCGGAGGTTTCGTAGCGAAGTTGTTTGGCATCACAAACAAACGCAAAGCTGGGATGGATCTTGCCGCACGAGAAAAAATTATCTTTTCTTTCAAGCAAGATATCCTCCAAAGGCAGGCACTGAAGAAATATCCGAATCTCGAAAAATGTATTGAGGTTGCTCCATTAACCGAACTCAAAGATTTTTATTATAAAATACTCAAATCCCATTTCGCCGATAATTTTATCTCTTTCGATGACGAATTTGCAACGGCGATGATGGCACAAACTCTTCTGGAATATCAGAAGAACGGAAGTAATGAGCTTGCATCTCTCGGAGACCAGGCAGTAGAAAAATTTCTTGCTTTCTGTGCAGCGCGAGTTTATGACGAAGAGCTTCATAAAGAAGTAGAAGACTGGGCAAGCTATCACGTGCCGCAGAATATGGATTACTCGCATCTTGTCGAGATCATTCATCCCGATGAATTGCTGAGGGAAAAATTTATCGGTCCCGAAGATGAATATCGCAGACGCGACGGATTTGCACTAACCGATGAGCGCATGAATCCGCGTGAAGTGCGCGGCGAAACGGAGTATTGTATTTTCTGTCATGACCGTTCGAAGGATTCCTGCTCGAAGGGTTTGCATGAAAAAGATGGAGCGGTAAAGAAAAATCCTTTGGGAATAAAATTATCCGGCTGTCCGCTTGATGAGAAAATTTCAGAGATGCATTTGCTTCTCTCCGCCGGTGATGCGATCAGTGCTCTTGCACTCATCATGCTTGATAATCCGATGTGCCCCGGCACGGGACACCGCATCTGCAATGACTGCATGAAGAGTTGTATCTTTCAGAAGCAGACACCCGTAAATATCCCTCAAGCGGAAACCGGTGCGCTGACCGATGTTCTGAGAATGCCATGGGGAGTGGAGATATACGGATTTCTCTCGCGTTGGAATCCGCTGAATATCAAACGTCCGTATGTCTTGCCATATAATGGAAAGAAAGTTTTAGTTGTTGGTCTCGGACCTGCCGGATATACACTTTCGCACTATCTTCTCAACGAAGGTTTTGGCGTTGCAGGAATTGATGGTTTGAAGATCGAACCGTTAGGCGAAGAACTTACAGGCGCGATCAAAGACGGCAAATGGCAGGCTCCAAATCCAATAGAGAACTGGTCGGACATTTATTCGAAACTCGATGAGCGCACAATGGATGGCTTCGGCGGAGTTGCGGAGTATGGCATCACTGTGCGTTGGGATAAAAATTTTCTCACACTAATTTATCTCACGCTGACAAGACGCAATACCTTTGCGATCTATGGCGGCGTTCGTTTTGGCGGCACTGTGACGATTGAAGATGCATTCGATGGTTATGGCTTCGATCATATCGCGATTGCAAGCGGAGCAGGCAAGCCGACGATTGTGCCGATGAAGAATAATCTTATTCGCGGTATCCGTAAGGCAAGCGATTTTCTCATGGCATTGCAGCTTACCGGAGCGGCGAAGAAAAATACGATGGCGAATCTGCAAGTGCAGCTTCCCGCAGTTGTCATCGGAGGCGGGCTCACAGCGATTGATACCGCGACAGAACTCGCTGCGTATTATCCGGTGCAAGTAGAAAAAGTTTTGGAGCGCTTTGAACTGCTTTCAAAAGAATATGACGAAGAGCATTTTCTTCCGCGACTCACCGGCGAAGAGCGGCATATCCTTGATACGTTCTTAGATCATGGCAGACAGATTCGCATGGAGCGCGAACGCGCACTATCCGTCAGTGAAAAACCAAATTTTATTCCATTTATTCGCAAATGGGGAGGCGTCACTCTTGTCTATCGTCGTTCGTTGGTTGAATCTCCTGCATACCGGTTGAATCACGAAGAGGTAGAGAAATCCCTCGAAGAAGGAATTTACTATGTGGAGAATATGTCGCCGACAGAAGCGTTGGAAGATGAATATAGCGCAGTCCGTGCTTTGATCTTCGAACGCCAAAAGGAAATTGACGGTAAGCTTCGCGGCTCCGGTGAGTTTATTGAGATTCCCGCCAAATCAGTTTGTGTTGCCGCAGGGACAAGCCCGAATACGATTTACGAACGCGAATATCCCGGTACGTTCAAAAAAGATAAATGGAATAATTTTTTCCAACCATTTCATTTGAACGGAGAATTCAAAGAAGCCGAAGGCGGATTTTTTACGAGCTATTCGAATAGCGGAAAGTATATCACATTCTATGGTGATAATCATCCGCGTTATGCCGGCAATGTCGTCAAAGCAATGGCAAGCGCACGCGATGGATACCCCCATGTGAATTATGCGATCTTCAAAGATTCGAAAGAGCGTGCTACAGCAGAAATAAATGATTGGTATAATTTCAAAACAAAACTTGACGATGAATTCAATGCACGAGTCGTTCGTGTTGATCGCCTGACAAAAACAATTGTCGAAGTGATCGTAAAAGCTCCTGCTGCAGCGCGGCATTTTCATCCCGGACAATTTTATCGCTTACAGAATTTCGAGAAACTTGCTCCTTCGATCAATGGCACCACATTGTCTATGGAGGGATTGGCGCTTACCGGAGCTTGGGTTGATAAAGAGAAAGGGCTGCTCTCGCTTATTGTGCTGGAGATGGGTTCAAGCTCGCGGCTTTGTGCTGCGCTCAAACCTGGAGAGCCCGTTATTGTGATGGGACCAACAGGCACTCCGACAGAAATTCCGGAAAATGAAACCGTCCTTCTTGCCGGAGGCGGACTTGGGAATGCCGTTCTTTTCTCGATCGCAAAAGCATTGAAAGAAAACAATAATAAAGTTATTTATTTTGCAGGCTATAAAGATGGAGCTGATCTTTTTAAGCGCGAAGAGATCGAAGCTTCGACCGATCAGCTTGTCTGGTCAACTGATTCTGGAGTAGAGATCAAACCCGACCGCCCACAGGATGCACACATTCGTGGCAATATCATTCAGGCAATGCTTGCCTATCATCACGGAGAGTTGGGAATAGAAAGACTTTATCCTCTCGGCAAAGTTGATCGCATTATTGCGATCGGTTCCGATAGAATGATGGCTGCCGTAAAAGCTGCCAGAAGAGAGGGCGGAGCATTAGCGCCGCTGATGAAAGAGGGGCATGAGGCTATCGGTTCGATTAATAGCTCTATGCAGTGCATGATGAAGGAAGTATGCGCCCAATGTTTGCAAAAACACGTTGACCCTATTACCCAAGAGGAAACGGGATTTGTCTTTAGTTGTTTTAATCAGGATCAGCCACTCGATGTAGTTGATTTTAAGAATCTCAACGACAGGCTGAAGATGAATTCACTGGAAGAAAAATTATCGCTTGCATATTTTCAGCATCTTCTGAAAATGCAACCGATAGAAATGGTATAATACAATGGAAAAAATAAATCGGAGATTTCTTTCGACTATACTTGTCTTCGCTTTTTTTACAATGATATTTATTGGCTGCGGCAGAAAAGGAGGCGAGCCTTTCTCCGGTCCGATGAACGGCTTGAAACGATATCCCTACCGTGCCATGCATCTGACGTATGAATTTTCCGGCGATGCGCGCGGTGATGAAGAGCTTTTTGTTTCGGATTTTGGAAAATATGAATCTCGGAGGACGAGATCCGATATGTTCTCGCCGGAGCAAACGATGGCTGAGGATAAAGGGTCAATAACGCGGGGCTTTGATGTGTACATTCTTGATTTCCTTGAGAGATCGGTTCTTCATGAGCGAGTGCAATACCTTGACAGTATTTATCATCTTGATGCAAATGACATTCCGACTCCGCAGCAATATTTCGAATCCGAAATGAAAAAGAATTTTTTCGCAATTGTTGGGACTGATATGATTGACGGAAAACCGGCAACCAGATGGAAGCAGACCGATGGCGACTTGACTCTATGGGTCTGGAATTGTATCTTACTCCGAAAGCATATACAGATGGAAAGTAAAAGCATTGAAATGACGATCAAAACCATAGATACGCTTTGGACACCTGATACAACAACATTCATGATCCCACAGGGATTTCACGCAATCGAATCTCCAAAAACAGTAAATGCGCCCGCTACAAATTAAAAGAGATCAAGTTGCGAACGAACTTCGTATCACTTGGGATGACGGACATATTTCCGCACTGCCGATCAAATTTCTTCGCGACCAATGTCCATGTGCAGGATGTAAGGGTGAAGTGCTTTTCGGAAAAGTCTATAAGCCCGCCCCGCTTCTGATCTTCGGAGAAGGAATGTATGAACTTGCAAGCCTAACGGCAGTAGGACAATACGCCATCCAAGCCGTCTGGAAAGATGGGCATGATACGGGAATTTATTCATGGGAATATCTGAGGGCATTAGAGGATGCGTTGAAGAATCCGGCAGCATGACAACCTGAAATCGAATTCATCACGATAGGGTAGTCTCATAATTTGAAATTGATTTTTTAAGAACGTCATTGCGAGCGAAGCGAAGCAATCTAAACTGTAAATGTAGCAGCACATTTGAAATTTTAGATTGCTTTGTCGGGCTAAAGCCCTCCTCGCAATGACGTGCCAATTTAAAATTAAGAAACTACCCCCGCTATTCTCTTGAAACCTTCTCTATCACCAAAACCGTTTTCAGACTACTATTTTTATTAATCATATTTATTCTATGCGCAGTCTTATTTTAGCATTTTTCTTTGTTTGCAGTATTTTTATAGGCGGAGCAAGCAGTCAAATGAAGATGACGAAAGTCGTCGATGCACCACCTTATAGCGGTGAAGCCCTCGAAAAATATTGCTCCAATCCGAAAAAACTTTTGGTGATCGAGACCAAGTTGGGTACGATGAAGATCCAGCTTTTTGATAAACTTGCACCGAACCATGTAAAACAAATCACCGATCTCGCTGAGGACGGAAAGTATACCGGCTGCACCTTCCATCGCTGTATTCAGGGCTTTATGATTCAAGGCGGCGATCCGAATTCAAAGGATGATGATCTCTCGAATGACGGTACAGGCGGCATGGGTGATCACATTAAAGCTGAGTTTAGTGCTGTACCTCATGTACGTGGCATCTGCTCCATGGCACGCACGAACGATCCTAATTCTGCAACAAGTCAGTTCTTTATTTGCCATGGAGTTGCATCGAGTCTGAATAATCAATATACAGTTTGGGGTCAGCTTGTTTCCGGATATGATGTCCTTGATAAGATCGAAGACCTTCCGAGAGTGCAGGGCGATAATCCCGGCAAAGCTTCGCAAATGACAAAAGTCTATATCGAAGAAGCCAAGGCGAAGAAGATGAACAAGGTAAAGAAATCTAAGAAGAAGAAGAAAGCATAAACTTTGAGCATGCGCGGATTTTTTTATCTTTGTACTCTTGCCGTACTTTGTTTTGCAACGGTAAATTGCGGCAGCAGCGGCAAGACGATGACTATCCCCTATACCGGTGCGAAACTCGATCAATATACTTCCAATCCGGAAAAACTTCTGGTGATCGAGACGAAGCAGGGCGTTCTAAAGATTCAGCTTTTTGATAAACTTGCACCGAACCATGTTGCGCAGATCATGAAGCTTGCGCAAGCCGGACAATATGACGGCACAACTTTTCACCGTGTCAAAGCCGGATCGCTGATTCAAGGTGGCGATCCGAATTCCAAAGATGACGATCTTTCCAACGACGGAGTCGGCGGTATGGGTGAGAAACTCCATGCTGAATTTAATGCAGCGACATTCTATCGCGGTGTCTGTGGTATGGCGCTCGGAAGTGATGTGAACTCTGCCTCCAGTCAATTTTTTATCTGTGTAAGCGATCATTCCGATTGGGATCATCACTATACAGCGTGGGGTCAGGTTGTTGAAGGCTATACCACTCTTGATAGCATAGCATCTTTTGGTAACATCAAAAAATATCCGCGAGGATCGGATCACTCCGTAAATCCGGGTAAAGATGCGATAATCACAAAAGTATATTTAGAAGAACATAAATAATTTTTTTCATCATTCCACCATTTCCCTATGAAACACAAAACTCAGTATTCAAAAATACTATTCATCCTTAGTTTTTCTTTTCTTCTCGGCTCGTTGCTGAATTCCTGCGGGGGCGGAAACCTTCCGGCTATTAAAGCAACTTCGCCTATAGCAATTATGGCACAGCGCAACATACCCGATGAAGATATTGAAATTCCATTCAATCCTGCTATGGCAATGGCACCCGATGGCGGAGTGGCGTTGATGCGAATCGAGAGCAAGAAAAAAATGGTCATTGAACATTACACAGCTGATACCCTTGGTGTTGATTGGGCGATCAATCTCGAAAAGGAGAAGGGTGATTCTTGGGATATGCAGATGCGTTACCGGAACGGACTGCTCTATTGCATGGGACCAAATATTTTCGCTGATGGCGATAGTGTTGCGATCCATTTGCTGACTATTGATCCGTCAAAGCCAGCTATACAGAATGAAAAATGGGGCACGAAGACCGAAGCAGGAACGCCGACGATATGGCATCCGCGACCTGTTTTAACTAAATACTCTACGGAAGTATCACCTGATTCAAACCTCGTGCTTTTTTACAGAATGGATAATAGCGAGATTTATAACGGAAGTTCTGATAGTCCGAGGGCGGCAAAGATGCATTGCGAAATGTATCAAAGCGATTGTACACTTAAAAAAGCTTTTGATCTCACCATCCCCGCTCCTGCGGCAATGAGCGATGCGGAGATGATTCTGATGCATAAGGGATTCAAAATGGATAATCAGGGAAATATGTATCACATGAAATTTAAGCAGCCGAATAAACTTGAAGTGACACAATATCCTCTGGGCGATCTTACTGCTCCCGTGACACTTTCAACAACTCTTAAAGATTGCGATCTGGAATCGGATTTCAAGGTCGGCACTCCATTCGTTTGTTTTGATCCTGTTACCAATGCAATGCTGATCACGGCAACTCGTGAAAAAATTGCTTCCGGCAGTATTTTTATGCCGAAGGTATTGACGGTAATGAGCGATGGATCATCGAAGGGGTTAATCCATGCATCATTTGATTTTTCATCGAAAAAAGTTAATTCTTTTCAGTATGAACCAGCAAAAGAATTTCTTGATACGCTGATAGACCAGAAAACGCTCACTGATTACCGCGTCGTTAAAGTAGTCCATGATAATACAGCGCAGAAAACGCATATCTTTATGGAGAAGCGCCAGAAGGGGGTTTCCACTTCTTCACATTCGTCATATACGCCGCGGAACAATACTCCGGGTGCTGCGCCAAATATGGCTGCTGGTCACACTTCCGGCGATTGGACCACATATACATACCGCCATCCTTTCAATAATTGCATGGGACTTTTACTTCTTGCATTTGACGATGCCGGAAAGCCACTCTGGCAGTATCCACTTCCGAAAGATCAGAGCAATAAGATCGATTATTTCTTTAAGCCTGTGAATACTACGAATGTAGATATTTATTATGTGGACCGCGAAACGAAGGTTGAAGGTTTACAGAGACGTAACTTTGATCTCGCATCCGGTACACTTTCTCAGGTGCAGAATATCCTCGAGTTCGAATCTGATACTTATATTCTCTCAAACTTTACGCTTTGGCAGAATTCAAATACGGCGCTGATGTTTGCTGCGGGTTCAACAACGTTTGGCGGGCAGTTGCGTACTCGTAATCCGATGATCTTTAAATTAAAAACACAATAATATATATATGGCTGAGAAAACAACATCTGCTCCTTATTCCGGAGCGGAACTTGATAAATACTGTTCGAGTCCCGAGAGGCTTCTTATCATCGAGACGAAGCAAGGAACAATGAAGCTTCAACTTTTTGATAAAGTGGCTCCCAAACACGTCGAACAGATCACGCGTCTTGCCGGAGAAAAATTTTATGACGGCTGCACATTCCATCGCTGCATCAAGGACTTCATGATCCAAGGCGGCGATCCGAATTCGAAGGATGATAATTTAGATAATGATGGTATCGGCGGTGCTGAAAAACAGATTCCCGCCGAGTTCAACGCCGTTCACCATGCGCGCGGTGTTGCTTCGATGGCGCGTTCGAGCAATCCGAACTCTGCATCGAGTCAATTTTTTATCTGTCACGGAGCCGCAGGATTTCTTGATAAGCAATACACTGGTTGGGGGCAGCTCACTGAAGGCTACGACGTACTTGATGCGATCGCGAATCTAAAACATATCAAAGGCGATAATCCCGGCAAAGCCGCAGAAATGACGAAAGTTTACGTGCAAGGATAATCAAGCTTTTCCACCCATAAGGATTGAACTTCAATGCTTTAATAGGGTAATGTCTTAATTTGTGATGTCATTGCGAGGAGGGCTTTAGCCCGAACGAAGCAATCTAATATATCAAATTTGCAACAACCTTGAGATTTTAGATTGCTTCGCTATCGCTCGCAATGACATGATGAACTCATATTTTCAGAGTAAGGTATAGCTTAAATTCCGGAAGCCGCAACGATTTGTTGCGGCTTTTGTTGTTTTTCAAGGTGATTTCACATTGAGGCGTCACAGATCAGATTATCCATGCAATGCTTTTTCGCATAATCATATTTTTGCTTTTAGGAGCGGCGACTGCTTTTGCGCAAAGCGGAGTAACCGACCAGATATTCCAAAAAGCTTTGGATGAAGAATTAGCTTTGCGGCACAACGGAAAGTGGCTGTATGCGCGAAGTGAAGTGTATAGAAAAACCGTTCTCCGAAACATATCAGAAAAATTGCATTGTGGTTCTGAATTTCTCAATAATCATCATGCTGTCTCGCCACAAGACCTGCATGTTTTTTCCGGAGATGTATCCAACGATGATTTTGGTCAGGAAGAAACGACCGTTGCAATCAGCCGCAACGATCCGAGCCGTATCGTGATTGCATCGAACGATGAAATTTCGGATAAGCGTTCGATGCCTGTATTTCTCTCAACCGATGCAGGCACGTCATGGAGCACTTCGCGAATGCCAATACCTCCGAAGCCGTATTACGCATGGAGCGATCCATTCGTTACCGCTGATCAGTATAATGGATTTTACTATGCGTACTTGCTCTATAACGAGAAAGCGCACCTTTCTAATATCATGGTTGCTCATTCTGACGATGGCATCTCATGGCGTTACGGCAATCCCGTTATTGCAAATAAACAACCCGATGCAAGTACGGAAGATAAAGAAAGTGTCGCCGTTGATTTCGGTACGACAAGTGCGACAAACGGAAGAGTCTATGTTTCTTGGGCGCATTTCGGTGATGATTCATCACGAGAAGGATTGCATATTGCCTGGAGTGATAATTTTGGATTAACGTGGAGCGAACCGGTACGGATTGATTCCGGCGCAGGATTTTTCTCGCAGGTTAAATGCGATAAGGATGGGAATGTTTTTTTCACCTATAGCCGGTACCGCGATGACGGGAAAATCGCAGAACATTATCTGCTCACCTCTTATGATCATGGCGCAACATTTATCCGTCGGCACATTGCAGATTATTTCAACTACCCAATAAGCAAAAGCCAGTACGTCCCAACACTGAAAGGAGCAAAGGGCATCAGAGCTTTTCCGTACATCACGATGGATTATGAAACTGTGCAGAACACGCTTCATGTCGTCTATGGATCGTATGCGCCGTGGTCCGATGGGACAAGCTCTGCGCTACTTCATTATGTGAAGACAACCGATCAAGGCAGGACTTGGACTCATCCGCTTATGGTCGGATTTGTTGACAGCGCTTCGTTGCATACCGACCGGTTCCTGCCATGGGTCGGTGTTGATCAGGTCACAGGAAATGTGCATATTATCTATTACTCATCAGAAGAAGATCCGAAAAATATTAGGAGTGCTGCCTATCGTGCTATCATCCCTCGTGAAGGACCGACAAATTATATGCGCTTATCGGATTCACTTTTCGACCCAATGCACGTAACTGATTATTCGCCCACTCCATTTCTCGGCGATTACAACGGATGCGCATTGCAAGGCTCGACTTTCGCATACACATGGACGGAGAATCGCAAAGGGATTCCCTCAGAACAATTTGCCGATGGTGAGATCTATGCATACGTAAACAGCACATCGTCCGGTGTGAACGTCATTCATCAGGTGTCCGCACATTCGCTTACGATCTTTTCTGCATATCCGAATCCTGTTACAAGCAATAAAATTACTCTCGGCTTTGCAATTCCGCAAAACAGCAATGCTTCGATTTCGCTCTCTTCTATAAACGGTACACTAAGCAAAAAACTTTTTTCCGGTGATCTGGCTCAAGGGACGTATGAGAAAGAATTTGAGTTAAACAATATTGCAAGCGGAGAATATGTTATTTCTCTTACGACAGAATACGGAACTGTGCAGAAAAAAATTGTTATCCAAAAATAAATTTTTATGATTATCGCATCCATCTCCGGCATCACCTACATCTACTGGGCATCACTGTATATGCATCTCTTCGGTGCTGTTGCATGGCTGGGCGGAATATTATTCCTGACGGGCGTGACGCGTCCGATCTTTGAGTACTTCGGAGCCGATGCGTACGATATTTCACTTCGCATAAAAATTCGATTTCTCGGATTTTCATGGATGCTGCTCTGGACGGTTGTCGTAACAGGAGTGATCATCCTTCTCTGGTCAACGAAATTTATTTTTTTCGATTTCTCCACACTTTGGCTTGTCTTGGCGCATGTAAAGATCGTGCTTTTTCTCATTCTTGCCGGACTGAGCTTCATGCTTCGCTCAAGCTATAAAGAAATTGAAAATGCAAGAAGTGAAAAAGAAGGAAGCGAAGATCTTTCGCCCCGCGATATTTTATTATGGCGCATCCGCATGGTCGAGCAGTTCGAAGTCTGGACGGCGATCACGATCTTGCTTGTTGTGAGTGTGATGCAAGTGTATTAAATCAAGCAGTGGCTCCGACTTTAGTCGGAGCGAGTCGGCTAAAGCCGACTCCACTATAGCACAAAATCTATGACTACAAAAAAAACGCACGACCTTTTGCCCCGTTGGATAACACGCGAGAACGAAGTCCTTGCCAAGACGCGCATCTTCAGTCTCGAAAAATCGCGACGCGATGAAGAGGGCACAAAAAAGAGCGGCGATTTTTACGTCCTTGATGCAGCAGACTGGATCAACGTCATTGCACTGACGCCGGATAATAAAGTCGTGCTCGTCGAACAATTCCGACATGGCTCGGAAGATTTCGAACTGGAGATCGTTGGTGGATTAATTGATAATAACGAAAGTCCCAAAGATGCGGCGCTCCGTGAACTCCGTGAGGAAACCGGTTTTATACCAACCGATGATAGCGAAATCGCATTGATCGGCAAAGTCCTTCCCAATCCGGCATTCTTGAATAATACCTGCTACACGTATCTTGTAACAAACGTCAAGCAAAATGGCGAACAGAAGTTCGACGATCACGAGAACATCATCGTTCGCCTCGAACCCTTAGCGAAGATCGACGACCTCATCCGCACCGGACATATCACCCACTCTCTCGTCGTAGCCGCGTTTATGTGGCTGAGGTTGCGGTGAGAAAGCTTATCTTCTCACAATAAGCAATTTAGTTTCTACTGAATGGCCAGTTTGCAACTGATAGTAATATATACCTGATGGGAATGTACTTGCATCCCATTCAAGATTATATGAGCCTCTGTCATAATACTGTTTGGTTAAGGTAGCAATAGTATTGCCAAGTACATCGCAGACCTTTATTGTGACAAAATCTCTGAAACGAATTAAAAATGAAATCCTAGTTTTTGCATCGAAAGGATTCGGATAATTTTGCTTAAGAATTGCTGTAGGTGATAATTTATCCTGAGAACTGACAACACCAAGTTCAGGAAACGACCGCCTCCATACTGATGCAACAGTTGATCCTGCAAAAAGAAATGAATCCTGAACAAAAAGAGAATTAATATATCCCGCGGGCAAATTATCAGTGATCGGTATCCAATTACTCTCATTTTCATCAATCTGAAACATCTCCCCATTACTTACAGAAGCGAAAATATGCGTACCTGCAGCAACTAATGCGTGAACTGGCAAGTGCATCTGAGACTTTAACCAATGGTCACCATTATCTTTTGAGACATAGACGCCTGAATCTGTTCCGATAAAAACAGAATTTTTTGTGGCGGCGATACTATAAACAATGCTTTCGGAGAATGTTGGTCCTTTCCAACTCCCATTTGTAAAGTGAAAAAAGCCTTCTAGACTTCCAACGAATAGACTTTGTAAATTTTCAGCAAGAGAGAAAACAAGTCCGCATGGACACCCACTCTTTGTCCATATTTTTTCAGAATCAGAGTACTCCAATAAATTTGAATACCCGGCATAAATCTTAGATTGAAATGTCGTAGCTGAATGTATATCGTTTGTTCCGAGAGATTCATCAATTGAAGCACATGTAGAACCGGAATCGATAGATTCAAACATTCCTATATCAGTACCGACAAATAGTTTTGAACCAAGCATGGTGAGGGTATGGATGTTTTGGTTTCTTAGACCTCCTGACACCCAATGTGAACCAAAATCTGTAGATCGGAAGACTCCGTTATCCGTACCGGCGTATAAATTATTTTTATCCATAATGAGTGCATGAATATTCCTACCGGGATTTACAAGTCCTGTATTTGCCAATATCCAGGTCTTTCCTGAATCATCGGATCTGAAAACACTATCTCCTCCGCTTGTTATAAAAATACTGTTTGCATGAATAAATAGATGTGCAATAGTTGATAAACCGGTTCTGATTGTATCACAACGAGAGAGGTTACTACTACAGCGAATTAATAAACCATTTTTTGTTCCTACATACAGATAATCGCTATTTGTTATGAGTGCATTAGTATTATCCTGTGTGATATTTGTAATTTTCCAGCTTGCTCCTGTATTCCTAGAGATATAAATATTCCCATTATTATCAATCGCGTAGAGAAATTTATTATTGTGGCAGACATCATAAAGGTAACTATAACTAATGCTTACATAATCCCATGTGCTCCCGCTATTAGTAGAAATGTAAACGCCGTCTCCCACTGTCGTAACAACAAACGTTTCGCCGGTCATGACGAATGCTTGACCGGCCGTCCCCCCCATTCCTTCTTTTTGGAAAATACTCCCTCCATCATTTGAAAAATATACATCAGTAGTAGTACCTACAAGAATGTATTTTCCACTTGTTGTGATTGATTGAATTGTAGATTCACCGACATTTAATTGGACCCAACTTCTTCCACTATCTATTGTAATAAGTACACCTAGATCGGATGTTCCAGCAAAAAGGATTGTATCTCTCACGGAAAGTGTAGTAACCTCAAAATGATCCCAGACTAAACTCCAGTTATTACCGTTATCTGTTGAAAGAAAGACTCCGCCCTGTCCGTAAGCAAAGAGATTGTTGCCCATCTCCGCAAATCCATAGAGTTGACCGCCCGAAGGAATAGCTTTTTGCACCCATTGACATGGGGCAATGCGATGTCCAAAGCATATCCCTACTATGAAGACCAACACGCGTATGTTCATTCTGTAATGGACGAATATTACGTTTTCAACACGCGTCAGAAATTTTTAGTGTCCATAGTTATTTCCCCTTAATTAATTGGTACCAATAGGCACCTACCCAAACACACTAAGCTTCCCCGCAAAACAGAAATTTTCCAAAATCCCCAGAAAAATCTTTGGCGATTCCAGCCTGATTTCG